>CAZMBI010000032.1:0-2354 GCA_964564675.1 uncultured Azospirillaceae bacterium | reverse complement strand
CCACCCTGCTTTTCGGAGCCGCCCCTCACCTGTTGCGGGGGCGGGTCCGAACAGCAGGGGTCTGCTTTTTGGTGAGCCCTGAAACAAAAAGCGCGGCCGCGCCGCGGCCCCGGCCAAGCGATCGTCACCCGGATGGGCCGGGACGCTTGATGAAAGCGGCCCGGTCTCACAGGCCCCCGGTCCTGTGAGATAGAGCGTGGTCCCGCTGCGTTTCAGCAGCGGGATGGCCCCGAACGAAACGGCATCAACAACACATGCCAGTGCTACAACCGGGTATATTCCGAGGTGGAGTGATAGGCCTGGGCCTCCAGCCACTGGATCACATCCTCGCGCCGGTACAGCACCCGCGAGCGTTGTCCCCTGCCCGCTTTCAAGAATCGCGGGCCGGACCCATCGACCCGCATGCGCTCCAGGGTTCGCACCGACAATTGCAGCAGATCGGCGGCGTCCTGGGAATTGAGATAGACTTTATCGGCCGGTGGCTGAGGTCTCATGACAGGTTCTCCTTGTGATTGCGCCTGTCTACGAGGATGAGCCGAAAAAAGCGAAAAACAAGCAATAAAATCAAGGCGATACGATTTTAAAGATTGACATTTTTACGGCAAAACAGAAAAGCGCAGTTACGGATTTTTCCCTGAAGCGTCAAGGCGTTGCAGCGATTTTGCCGCGGACTGCGACGGCCCGAAGCGGACAAGCGGCGCGGCGATGGAAAAATGGGTGCCATCCATCGCCTCCTGCTCAGCATGCATGTTTGCAAAAAATGTGCGGTGCAGGAGTTAGGGCGCCGTTGTCGCCATGGTGAGCTCGCATCTGTCGAAGGCGGCGAGGGAGGACAGGAGCGCGGATACCGTGCGCGCGTGCTCGGCACCGGAGCGCGTTGTGTCGGGCATAGGGCCGATAAACTGACGGATGATGTAACATACGACCGTCAGTTGCTGACGGAACCTGTCACTCCGAGGCGTTATCGGTCTGATCGGTGCGCCCCAGCGATGTCGCCAGCACCGCCCCCACCGTCTCGCTCAACTCCTTGACCGGATCGGCCACCAGATGGGCATAGCGCTGCGTGGTCTGCATCTGGGTATGGCCCAGCAATTTGCCGATCAGCGGCAGCGAGGCACCGCTTTCAGCAGCGATGGAGGCGAAGGAATGGCGCAGATCATGCAGCCGGACGTCCTCGATCCCGGCGCGGGCGCGGATGCGCCGCCAGGGCTTTTGCAGATTGACCAGATGCCGCCCCTGCGTGGCCCCGGCGATGACGTAAGGGTTGCCGGGCTGGCGCGGCAGATGCTGCAACAGCTCGATGGCGCCGGAATTAAGAAACACCGGGCGCTGGCCGGTCTTGCTGTCGGGCAGGAATAACAGCCCGCGCGCCAGATCGACATAGCGCCATTCAAGGGTGAGGATTTCCGAAAGCCGCGCGCCGGTCAGCAGCAGCAGGCGAATGGCGGCAATCACGTAAGGGCTTTCGCTGCCCTGCTCTTCGGCCTCCTGCAACACCTCCCCCAGCCGCTTAAGCTCCTCGGCGGATAAATAGCGCTGGCGCGCAGTCTCCGGATATTTCTCGATGAGCCGGCACGGGTTGGCGTGCTCGGCGATATAACCCTCGGCTTCCGCCCAGCTCATCAGCTTGGATAATACCGCCAGCGCAAAATTCGCCTTGCGCGGCGTCTGGCGCAGCGCGGCGTGCAGCCGGGTGACGTCGGACCGGCTGATATCGCGGATACTGCGCTTGCCGAAGGCCGGGACCAGCGTGGTGCGAAACAGCCTCGCGTATTCGGTGCGGGTTGAGGCTTTGAGCTTGGCGCCGTGCTGATCGAGAAACTGCGCGGCCGCCTCGCTCACGTTCGGCGTCTCCCGGCGCTGGCGCTTGCCATCACCTGGGTCACTGCCCCCGGCAATCTCGACCAACAGCCGCAACGCTTCCTTGCGCGCGGTTGCCGGCGTCCAGGGCGCGCCATGCCGGCCGATGGTGAACCAGCGCAGCCGGCCATTGATCCGGGTTTGCAGGAAATAACTCACGGCCGCGTTGCGTCGCCTGACCCCGAAGCCCTTGAGCTCGGCGTCGCGCAATATCTCTCCGGGTTCAAGCCGGGCGATGGCGGCGGCGGTGATCTTACCGGTTGTCGTCTGAGGCATGGCATGCTCGCTCCAAGCCAGGAATCTGCGGGTCGTCCGGGCGCCATTACGGCTAACACCGGGCTAACATTTTAGCCCCATTTTCGGCGAAAAGGCGAGCCTTTTCCCCTAATCGATTGCAGTAAAATCAATGACTTATCGGTTTCTGTCGGTAGGTGTCGTAAGACTACGAATCTGGGGGTCGGGGGTTCGAATCCTCCCCGGTGCGCCAATAAAAT
>CAZMBI010000031.1:0-5254 GCA_964564675.1 uncultured Azospirillaceae bacterium | reverse complement strand
TTTTTATGACCCGTATAGCCCGTTTATTCACCAGCTTAATTTTGGGAGCCAGCCTCATGTCCTCAGCCCACGCCGCCGACCCGGAAAATACCCTATATATGCAACTGGAAAGCGGCCGCGTGGTCATTGAGATGATGCCCGAAAAAGCGCCGAAGCATGTTGCACGCATCAAGGAGCTGGTGCGCGATGATTTTTATGAGGGCGTGGTTTTCCACCGCGTGATCGAAGGCTTCATGGCGCAAACCGGGGATCCCACCGGCACCGGCACCGGCGGCTCGGGGCAAAAGCTCGATGCCGAATTCAACGACGTACCCCATACCCGCGGCGTGGTCTCTATGGCCCGCGCCGCCAGTCCGAATTCCGCTGACAGTCAATGGTTTATCGTGCTGCAGGATTCCAATTTCCTCGATGGCAAATATACTGCCTGGGGCAAAGTGACCGAAGGTATGGAACATGTTGACCAGATCAAAAAAGGCGATCCCGATATGAACGGCCAAGTGAACAGTCCGGATAAAATCATTTCCATGGATGTCGCCGCGGATGTCAGCGAATAGGTATAAGCGCTCAGGTATCAGGCAACGCGTTTGAAAAAGCTTGGTGCCCGATGCCGGTTGCCCGATGCCTATGAAACGTGCCGACTTTGATTTCACCCTCCCCGACGATCGTATCGCCAGTCATCCGGTAGAACCGCGGGACGCCGCCCGGCTGTTGCATGTGAATCCAAATAACGCTGAACAAATGTTCAGCAATTATATCTTTCGCGACCTACCGGAGTTGCTTACGCCTGGAGATATATTGGTGATTAATGACAGTCAGGTGATTCCCGCCCGCCTGTTTGGCAAAAAGGGTGACACCTCTATTGAAATTTTGTTGCATAAACCCGATTCCGTCACTGCGAGGAGGGAGCATCGCGACCAGCAAAGCAATCCGACCGAACCTCACAATGGATCGCCGCACTCGGGGGAACACTCTCTCGCTCGCGATGAAGAACCCACAGTTTGGCGTGCGTTTTTACGTCCCGGCAAAAAAGCAAAACTGAATGATGTGATAGATATCGGCGGCGTATTGCACGCCACTGTCCTGGAAAAATTCCCAACCGGCGAAGTGCTGCTGAATTTCCATACAAACGAAAAAGGGTTTTTTGCTGCATTGCAAAAAGTTGGCCACACACCCCTTCCCCCCTACATTAAAAGAGCGGATGAAGCTGCTGATAAACAAAACTATCAAACCGTATATGCTACTCATCCCGGATCGGTTGCCGCCCCCACGGCCGGGCTGCATTTCACGCCGGAACTGATGGGGCGGCTTGAAGCCCACGGCATTACGCTGGCCCGTGTCACGCTGCATGTCGGCGCCGGCACGTTTCAGCCAGTCAAGGTCGAAGAGGTGAGCGATCATGTTATGCACAGCGAGTGGGCCGAGCTTTCGGCCGCCACCGCCAAAGCCATCAATCAGACGCGTGCGGCGGGCGGCGCGATCGTGGCGGTGGGCACCACCGCCATGCGCACGCTGGAATCGGCCGCCGATGACGATGGCGTGATCCATCCGTTTACCGCCGAGACCGACATCTTCATCACTCCCGGCTATCGCTTTAAGGCAGTGGACCGGCTGATTACCAATTTCCACCTGCCGCAATCCACTTTGTTCATGCTTGTATGCGCCTTTTGCGGGACAGACTGCATGCAAGCGGCCTATCAGCACGCCATCGACCAGGGCTACCGGTTTTATTCCTACGGCGATGCCTGTCTGCTTGACAGTGCGCAGCAATCGGGTGTCAGTAACCGGCAATATCAACCGACCACCGGAGACTGAAACCTGACGAGCGCTTTTGCCATCGCCTCAACCGACGGCCATGCCCGCACCGGCACGCTTGCGACGCCGCATGGCGTCATTCGCACGCCCGCCTTCATGCCGGTGGGCACGGTGGGCACTGTCAAGGGCATGCTGCCGGAACATGTCCGGGAGCTGGGCGCCGATATCATTCTGGGCAACACCTATCACCTGATGCTTCGCCCGGGAGAGCAGCGCGTCGCGGCGTTTGGCGGATTGCATGCCTTTATGAACTGGCCGCACCCCATCCTCACCGATTCCGGCGGGTTTCAGGTGATGTCGCTGTCCGGCTTGCGCAAACTGACGGAAGAAGGCGTGACGTTTCAATCTCATATTGATGGATCGAAGCATCACCTCACCCCGGAGCGGGCGATAGAAATCCAGCATCTGCTGGGCTCGGATATCTCGATGGTACTGGATGAATGCACACCCTACCCGGCCACGCACGATCAGGCCCGCCATTCCATGGAGCTTTCCATGCGCTGGGCGGCGCGCAGCAAGGAAGCGTTTGACCGGCTGAAAAGTGAACAAGAAGGCGCGCAGGAGGCGCGCCTCAGCCATGAGCTCGTTTCATCGCGACGCGCAGGAGCGCAGAGCGGGAAACAAAACCAATATCACCTCTTCGGCATCGTCCAGGGCGGCGTGTATGAAGACCTCCGCCTCGCCTCCGTGCGCGCGCTGCAGGATATCGGCTTTTCCGGCTACGCCATCGGCGGGCTGGCCGTCGGCGAGGGTCAGGAGATGATGTTGCGCGTGCTCGATTTCACGATGCCCGCCATGCCCACTGCGGCCCCGCGTTATCTGATGGGGGTGGGCAAACCGGATGACATACTCGCCGCCGTAGAACGTGGCGTGGATATGTTCGACTGCGTGATCCCCACCCGCTCCGGCCGACTGGCGCGGGCTTACACATCAATCGGCGAGCTCAATATCAAAAACGCCCGCTTTATCGACGATAACACCCCGCTTGATCCGGCCTGCGCGTGCTATGTCTGCACGCATTATAACCGCGCCTACCTGCAGCACCTGTTCAAAGCTTCGGAGATGCTCGGACCCATCCTCATGAGCTGGCATAACCTCGCCTATTACCAGGCACTGATGCAGGGTATACGCGAGGCGATTGCGGGCGGACGGTTGAGAGAGCACGCTGCCGCATTGCGGCGGGGGTGGGCATTGACATGATATTCGCGCTGGCTGTTACGCGTCAAACAGCAAGGCCTGCACGTTATCCAATACCGATTGCAGCGTTTTACGCGGCGCCTTCGAGATGAAATCCACCTGACGCATTTACCAGTCAAACGATTTTAGCTGATCCGGCTTTATCACCCCCGCGTCCCCTTGCCGTGGGCGTCATCGGTGGGCAGCGGGTTCACCGCGTGTTGCTCGCGCTCTTTCCAGTCCACGCGATACAGATCGAACCGGCGATCATTCAGATTCATCACCGTGCCCGAATTGCGCGCCGCGATTAAATCCTGCAGGCGCAAATCCGCCAGAGCCATGGTCTCGGTGTTGGAAGGTGTCAGCGCCGCAATCCCATCACGGGCGAAGGGAAAATCGCACGGCGTAAAAATCCCCGATTCAGCATAGTGAATATCCATATTATCCACATTCGGCAGATTGCCGACCACGCCGGACGTGGCAATAAAGCATTGATTTTCTACCGCCCGCGCCTGGCAGCAATAGCGCACGCGCAAATAGCCCTCGCGTGTATCGGTGCAAAACGGCACAAACAGCAGCAGCGCGCCTTGGTCCACCAGATGGCGGCAGACTTCGGGAAATTCCGAATCATAGCAGATCATCACCCCGATCGGCCCGCAGTCGGTGGGAATCACGCGCGCCGCCACCCCGCCCTTCATATTCCACCAATAGCGCTCATTGGGCGTGGGGTGCAGCTTGGGCTGGGCATACACACTGCCGTCACGCAAAAAGACATAGGCGATATTTTGCATATGCCCGTCTTCCATGCGCGTGGGGTGCGAGCCGCCGATGATGTGGATGTTATAGCGCAGCGCCCGTGCCGTCATAAACTCGGTAAAGCGCTCGGTATAGTCGGAAATCTCGCGCACCGCCTCCTCCGGCCGCAAGCGCTGAGTGGCCGCCGATAGTAGCTGCAGGGTCAGCATTTCCGGGAAAACCACGAAGTCCGAGCCGTAATCGGCGGCGGTTTCGATGAAATATTCCACCTGCTGCTCGAACGCATCGATGCCGGTGATTCGCCGCATTTGATACTGCACTGTAGCCACCCGCACCGAATCCTCCAACCGGCCACGTTTTTGCACTTCCTGCACACGCGGCTCGTCCGAGAGTTTCGGATTATACCACACCATATGGGTGGCATAACCGGCGGATTCCTTGTCGCTTGGGAGATAATCGGGTAATACGCCCAGAATCTCGAAATCGTTGGACAAGTGAAAGTTGATCACCGGATCGCGCGCCTGGCGCTCCACCACTCGTTCGATATACTCCGCCACCTCCACATCATGGCGCTTACGATAGCGCTGATAGGCGGGCAGGCGACCGCCAAACACAATCCCTTCAAGCCCCAGCTGCTGACACAGATGCTTGCGCGCCTGATACAGGCGCTGACCGATCCGCTTGCCACGCATTTTGGGATCCACACAGACCTCCATACCATAGAGGTAATCCCCCTTGGGGTCATGGCGCGAGGCAAAGCCGTTGCCGGTGATTTCCTTCCAGCTATGTGGCTGCAGCCCCACCTTCTCACTGATGCGAAATGTGGCGCAGTGGCCGACGATCTGGCCTTCATACTCAGCCACGAATTGCCCCTGCGGGAAATGGTTGAGCTGGCCGCGGATCATATCCGGGGTCAGGCCCAGCCTGCCGTAAACCCGTTGACTGAGCGCATAAATCGCCGGCACATCGCCGATAGTGGCCTGACGCACCACGAGTTTGGGCTGGTTGGCATGGCGGGCGGTGGTTTTGTTCGGCATGGTATCGTATCCTATGCTGATGGCGAAGAGGTGATACATATAGGGGCATAAACGGGCAATAGGCAATCACATCGGGCGGTTCTGTGTATGACACGGCAACCTGGCGGTTGACAACGGGGCGATATCCCGTATTTTGCGCGTTTGATGCGGTTTTGAAAAATGATCCGGTAGCTCAGTTGGTAGAGCACTTGACTTTTAATCAGGGTGTCGCGGGTTCGAGCCCCGCCCGGATCACCACCCGCCTACCCACCTTTAGCTCTATTTCCTCCAATCTCACTGCACACGCGCATTCACCTGATTGGATTAAAGTACCGACACGGCTTTCGCATCAGCCATTTACCAAACCTTTACTTTCTTTGATGTATTATCATAGTTACCATGATCCGAATTCTCAGAATAAACTCCTTGCCCGCGGCCGTATCCGACGTTGCTCCGTCGGCAACCACTCGCACCGGTGGCTTCACGATGATCGA
>CAZMBI010000030.1:0-6140 GCA_964564675.1 uncultured Azospirillaceae bacterium | reverse complement strand
CCGCCGTCAGCGATGTCTTCCCGTGGTCCACGTGACCCACCGTCCCAATGTTGCAGTGCGGCTTGGTCCGCTCAAATTTCGCCTTCGACATAGTGCAAACTCCTCTTTTAATTCCTTACGCGACTTTCGCTTTGATTTCTTCGGCCACATTACTGGGCACTTCCTCATAATGATCAAAGACCATGGTATATTGCGCCCGCCCCTGGCTCATGGACCGCAGATTATTGACGTATCCAAACATATTGGCCAGCGGCACCATGGCGTTGACCACGCGCGCATTGCCGCGCTGATCCATCCCCTGCACTGTCCCGCGGCGCGAGGACAGGTCGCCGATGATATCGCCCATATATTCTTCCGGGGTAACAACTTCGACTTTCATCACCGGCTCCAGCAGTTTCGGCGAGGCTTTCACCATGCCTTCACGGAAGGCCGCACGCGCGGCGATTTCAAACGCCATGACGCTCGAATCCACATCGTGATACGCGCCATCCATCAGCGTCGCCTTGAAATCGATCATCGGGAAGCCGGCCAGTACACCGGTTTGCATCTGTTGTTCGATCCCTTTTTGCACGCCGGGGATATATTCCTTGGGCACGTTACCGCCGACCACGGTATTTTCGAATTCAAAGCCGGCACCTGGTTCCTGCGGCGCGAACTCGATGATCACGCGGGCGAACTGACCGGCACCGCCGGATTGTTTCTTGTGCGTGTAATCCACCTTGTACGGCTTGCCGATGGTTTCACGATAAGCCACCTGCGGCGCGCCGATATTGGCTTCCACCTTGAATTCGCGCTTCAGGCGGTCAATGATGATTTCCAGGTGCAGCTCGCCCATGCCTTTAAGGATGGTCTGGCCGGTTTCCTCATCGGTATTCAGGCGCAGCGACGGATCTTCAGCCGCCAGGCGGGCCAGCGCGATGCCCAGTTTTTCCTGATCGCTTTTGGATTTCGGCTCGACGGCGATTTCAATCACGGGCTCCGGAAACTCCATACGCTCCAGAATCACCTGCTTGTTCGGATCGCACAGCGTGTCCCCGGTCGTGGTGTCTTTCAGCCCGGCAATGGCCACGATATCACCGGCCATCGCTTCTTTGATGTCTTCGCGGCTGTTGGCGTGCATCAACAGCATGCGGCCCACACGCTCTTTCTTATTTTTAACGGTGTTATAAATATACGAACCCGAATCCAGCGTGCCGGAATAAATGCGGGTAAAGGTCAGAGACCCAACGAAGGGATCCGACATGACTTTGAAGGCCAGCGCCGCAAACGGCTCATCATCACTGCTGATACGCTCCACTTCCTGCTCGGGATCTTTGGCGTCCACCCCTTTAATCGGCGGCACGTCATTAGGAGCCGGCAGGTAATCGACGACCGCATCGAGCAGGGGCTGCACGCCCTTATTCTTGAAGGCTGAGCCGCACAGTACCGGCACAAAACTAAGATTGATCGTGCCTTTGCGGATGCATTCGCGCAGTTTTTCTTCCGAAGGCTGTTCGCCGCCGAGATAAGCTTCCAGCAGGTCATCATCCTGCTCCACCGCGGTTTCCACGAGTTTTTCCCGCCACTCTTCGGCCTTTGCCTGATACTCAGCCGGTATCTCCTGTTCATCCCATTGCGCGCCAAGCGATTCATCGCGCCAGACAATCGCCTTCATGGTCACCAGATCAATAATGCCTTTCAGCGCATCTTCCGCGCCCAGCGGCAGCTGAATCACCAGCGGCACCGCGCCCAGGCGGTCAACGATCATATCGACGCAGCGATAAAAGTCGGCCCCCACACGATCCATCTTATTGATAAAGCACATGCGCGGTACGCGGTATTTATCAGCCTGCCGCCACACGGTTTCCGACTGCGGCTCGACGCCGGCAACCGAATCGAACACAGCTATGGCGCCATCGAGCACGCGCAGCGAACGCTCTACCTCAATGGTGAAGTCGACGTGACCCGGCGTATCAATGATATTCACACGGTACGGATTACCGTCCCGCCCATCCCAAAAGGCCGTGGTCGCCGCCGAGGTGATCGTAATCCCGCGCTCCTGCTCCTGCTCCATCCAGTCCATGGTGGCCGCGCCTTCATGCACTTCACCGATTTTGTGTGATTTGCCGGTATAATACAAAATCCGCTCGGTCGTAGTGGTTTTGCCGGCGTCAATATGCGCGGCAATGCCGATATTACGGTAGCGCTCAATGGGAGTTTGTCGTGCCATAATCTAACGTGAATCCTTTCCCTATCCCAATCATTACCAACGGAAATGGCTGAATGCCTTATTGGCTTCCGCCATCTTATGTGTGTCCTCGCGTTTTTTCACGGCCGAGCCACGCTGTTGCTGCGCATCAAGCAACTCCGCCGCCACCCGCTCACGCATGGTTTTCTCCGACCGGTTACGGGAGGCCGTGATCATCCAGCGGATGGCCAGCGCCAGCCGCCGCTCTTCGCGCACTTCCGTAGGCACCTGATAGGTGGCGCCGCCGACGCGGCGGGAGCGCACCTCCACAGCCGGCTTGACGTTGTCCAGCGCTTCGCGGAACACGACGACCGGATCCTTCTTGGTTTTTTCCTGAATTATATCCAGCGCGCCGTAGACAATGCGCTCGGCGGCTGATTTCTTACCCTGATACATCAGCACATTGGTAAACTTGGAAATCACCCAGTCACCGAATTTTGGATCGGGGTTGATGTGGCGCTTAGCTGCTGCGTGACGACGTGACATGCTTGCTTACTCCTACCTACTTGGGCCGCTTCGCCCCATATTTGGAACGGTTTTGCTTACGATTCCGCACACCCTGTGTATCCAGCGCGCCGCGTACGATATGATAGCGCACGCCCGGCAGGTCTTTCACCCGTCCGCCGCGAATCATCACCACTGAGTGTTCCTGCAGATTATGACCTTCGCCCGGGATGTAGGCCGTGACCTCATAGCCGTTGGACAGACGCACACGCGCCACCTTACGCAGTGCGGAATTCGGCTTTTTCGGGGTTGTGGTGTAAACCCGGGTGCACACGCCGCGTTTCTGAGGGCAGGCTTGCATGGCTGGTACTTTATTACGTTTCGTCTCGGGATGACGAGGCTTACGCACTAGCTGATTAATCGTTGGCATGTGCCACGCTCCTTCATTATCCGCGCTGGTTAGCTGAAATACTCAGAACCGCTTGCACGATAGGTTAATTTGTTATAGCGCCCTGTAATTCATGGATAAATGCTCCCCAAGCCCCGGGCGGCAGGAAGCGCAACATAGTGAGACCCTTCTGCCACGTCAAGCTAAAAATGCGCCGCAAGGCGTTTTCACCGAACGGAAAATGGGCCATGCCGCCGCCTTTTGTGGCTGGCGATCGCCATAGCAGCTATACACCCTGCTCTGCGCCGTTGATCCTGCCCGAAACATGTCTAAAAACGGGCGATTTTGCCATTTTTTTGTCGCTTAAGGGTTGCAATTTCTGCAAAAATACGTAAAGCTAATAAAAAAATGCTGCATAAAAAAGCAGCCAAAAACAATATAATCGCAAGGCAAGTGTTCGTTTTGGCATTAATAAACCAAGGGATGCTTGTGTCATACGCGCTCACCACACCGTATCAGCCAATTAATCACCGTTTTCTGCCTACATCGCGTCCGGCGTCCATCAAGCGCATTAACAGCGTACGCCTGAGCTGGTTTGTGCTCGGTTCGCTGTTTGGTGTCGGGCTGTCGTTTTTTCTCAACCTGTTGGTCACCCACATACTCGTTCCCGAATATGATCGGCTGCTCAACCTGCATCAACACAGCCCGGATATCGCCCGGCTTTCGGTCACCGCCGGGAAAGTAGCGGCGCTGGAGCCGGCTTCAGGTTCGGCCGAGCCGGCCGCCGGCTCGGAGGTGACGGTAACCCTGCCGGATACCCCGGCCCCTGACACCTTGTCGCCGCAGCCTACCGAGCAAGCGGCCGCTGAGCCACACGAGCAACGCACACTGACCGTCGATCGCGGGGATACGCTGATTACGATGCTGGTGCGTAACAAGGTGAGCTATGATGAGGCGGTGGATGTGATCGACGCCCTGCGCAAGACCTACGATCCGCGCACCCTGCGCAGCGGTCAGCAAGTGGATGTGACGTTGAAGCCGCATCCTGTACTGGCTGATCAGCACATACTGGATCGTTTAAGCATTCAGCTGGGTCCAGTTGAGTCAGTCGAGCTCGCGCGCATGGCGGAAGGTTCGTTTTCGGTGGAAAAAGCCCGAAAACCGCTTTCACCTCAGTTGACCTATGCCGGTGGCACCATCACCAACAGCCTGTTTGAAACGGGTCAGGAGCACGGTATCCCACACGGGGTGCTGGCCGAGCTTGTCAAAGCCTACAGTTACGACGTGGACTTTCAGCGTGAGATACGGCGCGGCGATCAGATGGAAGTCATGTTTGAACGCCTAACCACCGAAGACGGCGACGCCGTCGGCTATGGTAAGATTTTTTATGCCATGCTGAAGGTGCGCGGCGAGCCGGTGACCATCTATCGCTATGAAAGTGAGGATGGCGAGGTCGGCTTTTTCAACGAGAAAGGCGAGAGTATTGTCAAAGCGTTGCTGCGCACGCCGGTTAACGGCGCGCGGATTTCCTCCGGTTTTGGTATGCGTCATCACCCCATCCTTGGGTATAGCCGCATGCATCGCGGGACCGATTTTGCGGCAGCCACCGGCACGCCGATTTATGCCGCCGGCGACGGGGTGGTGGCATTCAAAGGCCGCAAAGGCGGCTATGGCAATTACATCAAACTCAAGCATAACGGCACCTATGAGACGGCCTATGCCCACATGCACGGCTTTGCCAAAGGGATGCATCGCGGCAAACGCGTCAAGCAGGGCCAGGTCATCGGTTATGTCGGCTCAACCGGCCGTTCGACCGGTCCGCATCTGCATTATGAAGTGCACAAGCACGGGCATAAGGTTAATCCGATGGAAGAGAAGTTTGAAACCGGTAAAGTGCTGAAAGGTCAGGAGTTGGCGGCGTTTAAAAAGCAGATACGGCAGATCAAACAGCAGGTGGCTTCGCTGCCCAAGACCTCAACCAAGATTGCCAGCCGCTGAACTGTGTTGGCATTAGCGCCTGTTGACACTAATTGGCTGGCTTGGCCCTGGCGTTCATCGATTCCGTCAATTGATTAATTAGCGGGCGCAGTTCCTGTTCCTGCACGCCATCCGTTTTCATCAATAGCTGAACAATGGGATCGGAGAAAAGCTCATCTAACAAGGGCTCGGGCTGTGATGACGCGCTGTCCATGTTGCTTACCTTAATTGTATATTATTTTAAGTATTTGTGAGGGTAGCAAAATTATTATTATTGGTAAAGCATTTAGTCGGGCTTATCCACCGGCTTGTCCCCCTGCCTGCTGCTTGCCTAAAGCCGTTTCGTCAGCCAGATCGCCGCCTGGCAGCCGGTTTTAATCACCCCGCTGAGCACATCATAAAGCGGGGCCTGCTCGGCCTCATGTTCCAGCCCGATATCGTGATGCTCCATTTCTTCGTTACGGAATGTGGTGATCGTATCTTTCAGTTCCTGTTCGTTTTCATCAAGCTGCTCAAGCTGCGACTGATAGTGCTCGGCAATCACCGACTCCACCGCCACCGTACAGGCCATGGCGGCACGTTTGCCCATCAGTGCGGTGCCCGCGCCGAGCGCATAGCCGGCCACATGCCACAGCGGCCACAGCGCCGTTGGCCGCGCGCGGCGCGCCACCATTAATGCCTCAAAGGTCTGTAAATGCACCTGCTCCTGCTCGGCCATATGGCGCAGGGTGGGCGCGCAGGGATCATTGCCCAGGACGGCGAGCTGTCCCTGATAGATGCGTTGCGCGCCATACTCGCCGGCATGGTTGACACGGATAATTTCATCAGTCAGCGCGTGTGTTGGTTTATCTCCGGGCAGCGGCATGATGGGCACCTCGTTTTAGTAACAACATCGAACCATATAAGGCAAATAACAGGGCAAATCCAGTGTTCCATCCCGCCATCGACAGGCCGAGAAAGATAAATTCCGGCTGATCGCAGGCGACAAGCGGCGCGTTCAATATCGCTGCACGCACGGCATCCAGATCCTGCCCCGTGCCGGGCGCCGCGGCGCAGCCGCCGGTTGCAACCCACCAGCCCTGCTCCACTCCCACATGATAAAAC
>CAZMBI010000029.1:0-9861 GCA_964564675.1 uncultured Azospirillaceae bacterium | reverse complement strand
TGAACTTCCCGTTCGATAGATTCGAAGATGTGGCAAACAGAGAAGAATGGCTGGGGCGGCAGGATTCGAACCTGCGCATGACGGTACCAAAAACCGTTGCCTTACCACTTGGCTACGCCCCAATCGTCAACATATGCGCGATGTCTTAGCCCACTCTGCCACCCAAATCAAGCGCTCGATTGCGGGGCGGTCTGCCGGGTTACCCAGTCGAGAAACGGCGCATGCCCGCCCATCAGCGGCCAGTGCACGATGCACGGACAATCATAGGGATGCTGCACGCGGATGGCTTCCATCGCCGCTTCCACCCGTGCCTCGCCGGTTTTCAGCAGCATCGGCACTTCCGACTCGCGCGCGGCGGTGCCCTCCCATTCAAACAGTGCGGTCATCGGCGCCATGATATTGGCGCAGGCGATAAGCCGACGCTCGACCAGGCTGGCCGCGATCTCCTCCGCCGTGGCGGTATCGGGACAGGTGGTATAAAGCAGGTATACGGCGGCGGAATCCATAACCCAGACATAACGAATCCTGCGGCACTTGCCAAGAAAAAGGCCGCGCGGTAACACCACGCGGCCTTGCAACCTTCTGATCGGGACGGGTTAGAAGTTCGAACGGATACGCAGCGCGCAGTTCAACTCGTCCTGAATAGCGGTGCCCACACCCCCCGCATCGTTCAGGATGTAGGTTTCATCGCCTTCCACTGCCGGATTCGCGCCCTCATCGACACAGACGCCGGTGCCGGGCGCCGCCCCGGCCGAGGCATTAACCAGGCTGGCCGCCGTAGCATCGTCGATGACGATGGTGGAGCCACGAGTGGGAAGCCCGTCATCCATTTTTTCATCGATCTGGCTGGCTTCATAGTTGGTGAGGATATTACCGGTATCGGTCGGCGCACCGGTAGCTGCGGCCACCGCACTGATATCGCTGACCGCGAAGAAATTGCGTCCGGCAAGCCCGAAGGCATGGACATAGGCCGCTTCACGCAGGCCAGCATTGGGCAGGTAATCCGGCAGCGTAGTGGCATCCAGCGCAATGGCAACCGATCCGTCCGCCAGTGAGGTCACGTTAAACAGGCCGGTTTCTCCGAGGTGACGCCAGAATAGGGTGTTTTCCCCGCCCACACCTTGCTTGTCCGCTACCGTGCCGCCGTTTTCCAGCGAGCCGTCACCATCGCCCAGACCGTCGGTGCCGTCGGTGCCGCCGTCTTCCAGACCATACGTCGTTGCCCGCGGGCTCAGCAGATCGCCGGGTAGGCCGTTATATTTACTGCGAAACGTGTTCGCGCCGGCATTGATTTTTTCAAAATCCGTGACGAAAGAACGGATTTCGGCTGATTTAATCAGATCCTGACCGACGAGCACGCCGCCGACGATTAATCCGATGATCACCAGCACGATCGCCAGTTCGACCAGAGTGAAGCCCGCTTCCTTTTTACGTTTACGTGGTAATTGCATGATAGTAACTCCCTATTTCAATAATACATTTATATTTACACCCAGAGGGCTGAGGCCATAAAGAAAACATTATCAGCCTGGCCGATTACGGTAAATTTTTAATTAACCTGTGCTCAGTTTACCCAGATCCGAGCGAGATGCTGCTTGAAGCGCGGGTTTTACAAAATGAGTAGTAGGAAGCCCAACCCGCCAAAAAGAATCAAGCTGTTGATATTCAATGGTTCCGACTGCTCATTTTGTGAAGCGCAAAAGGTTGGGTACGTTTTTTGCGCCAAACCTAGCCATTTGCCTTATCTATCAGGGCGGTTGAACTATAGCCCTCGCGCAAGGGCAGCAAGACGATCCGCCCGCCGTAAGACTCGACAAAGGCGCCGCCGACCACCTGATCTTTCGTATAATCCGCCCCTTTCATCAGGATATCGGGCCGCAACGCCTCGATCAACACCTCCGGCGTGTCCTCGCGAAACAGCACGACCAAATCAACGACATCCAGCGCCGCCAGCAGCATGGCGCGGTCAAGCTCGGCATTTATCGGGCGTTTGGGACCTTTTACCCGCTTCACCGACTCATCGGTATTGACGCCGACCACCAGCCGGTTGCATTCGGCCCGCGCATCCTGCAGCGAACTTAAATGCCCGACATGCAGCAGATCAAAACAGCCATTGGTAAAGCCCACCGTCTGCCCCTGGGCCTTCCAGCCGGCCACAATGTCCGCCGCCGCCGAGAGCGGCTGAATCTTGGCGCGGCTCTGCCCGGCCTGATACCCGTGCAGCGCCGTTTTTAAATCGGTGCGGTAGACCACGGCTGTGCCCAGCCGGCCGACGACAATTCCCGCGGCCATGGTGGCCAGCTGCGCCGCTTCCTCCATTTCCAGACCCGCCCCGCGCGCGACAGCCAGAGTGGCAATCACCGTATCGCCGGCACCAGAGACATCATACACCTCACGCGCCTGCGCCGGTATATGCGCCACGCCACCATCGGCGCCGAACAGGCTCATCCCCTGCCCGCCGCGGGTCACCAGCAGCCAGCCGACATCCAGCGTCCGCAGTAGGCGTTGTGCGGCACGGGTGATGGCCGTTTCATCTTCAAAACCGTCACAGTTGGCGGCAACGGCCAGCTCCTGAAGATTCGGGCTGATCAGCGAGGCGCCGCGATAGATACGCCAGTCGCGGCGCTTGGGATCGACCAGCACCGGGACGTTCTCCTGTTGCGCCAGCTGCATAATCTGCCGGATCACGCAGTCGCCGAGCACGCCTTTGCCGTAATCGGAGAGCAGCACGATGTCATAGGCGCCGATTTCCTGTTCAACAACCTTCAGCAGGCGCTCGGCGCTTGCCTGACTAATGCCGGCGCAGGTTTCATAATCACAGCGCAGTAATTGTTGCGTATCCGAAACGTAACGCGTTTTCTCTGTTGTTTTGCGACCCGTTTCGGTAATCAGATAAGGTTCTAACGCCGTCTCCTCGCCCACCAGACCGGTCAGTTTCAGCCCCGCCGCATCATCGCCGATCACCGAGACAAAACAACCGCTGCCGCCCAACGAAATAATATTACGCACGACATTGCCCGCCCCACCAAGCATCACCCGCTCGTCGGATTGCTTGATCACCGGAATGGGTGCTTCAGGCGAAACGCGATCGACCGTTCCGTAAATGAAGCGGTCCAGCATCACGTCGCCCACACATAAAATGCGGCTCTTGGCGAAATCTTCCACCCGTCCGGCCAGGGAAGCGAGGTCGATGGACGGATGCGCTGTCATTGCTCTTACGCAGATTCACTCGTTTGGGTGTCGTCAGCCTGCGCCGTTACAACCTGCTCTTCAGGAGGTTGCTCTGGCGCTTTCGGGCGGTATTTCTCGACCGTGGCGTTGAGTGCGGTCTGCGTGCACAGCCCCAGCATGACCGGGTCTTTCCCTTTGATATTGCTGATATTCCAGTGCGAGCGATCACGAATCGACTCGATGGTTTTCTTGGTCGTGCCGATCAGCTTGATAATCTGCGAATCAGGAATATACGGATGTTGCTTGATCAACCAGGCAATCGCCTCCGGCTTATCCTGACGGCGGGCAATCGGCGTATAGCGCGCGCCTTTGGTTTTCTGTTTGGTATGCTCACGCGCCTTGGGCGAGAGTTTCATGCGGTAGCCGGAGTCAGCTTCCGCTTTTTCCAATTCCTCCGTTGTCAGCTGCTGGGCAGCAACCGGATCCTGACCGATAATGCCAACGGCTACCTCACCATCGGCAATGCCCTGAACCTCCAGCGGGTGCATGCCGCAAAAATCGCCGATTTGCTCAAAGGTCAGTTTCGTATTTTCCACCATCCACACGGCGGTGGCTTTTGGCATAAGCGGTAACGTCATGGTGTGCACCTGTTGGTTAGAAAGCTTCGGCGTGCAGGATTCAGGGTAGCGGCACTCCACCGGGATCCTGACACCCATCGCCTAAATATCGGCCCCTTGTAATAGAATTTTGCCACAATGCAAGCATTTCTCCATTTTTTCCTGCGCTTGCGCCGCTTGCTCAAGCGGCCAGACCGAGTCGATCACCGGGCGCACGGCCCCCTGTGCGGCCCATGGCCAGACCGTATCTTCTATCTGCCTGATATAATACGCTTTTTCTGCATCAGTGCGATTGCGCAAGGTCAGCCCGTGCCAACTCAACTGCTTAAGCAGTATACTGCCCACTGGCACGTCAGCCTGTCCACCTTTTAGGCAGGCAAGCGAAATCAGCCGGCCGCGTGGTTTGAGCACCTTGACATTTTTCGCCACATAATCACCGGCAACGATATCGAGCACCACATCCACGCCGCCCTCGGCCTTGACGTGCGTGACGAAATCCTGCGTCTCATAGTTAATGCCCGTCGCACCGAGCCGCTGACATAGCGCCGTCTTGTCATCGCTGCCCGCGGTGGCAAACACCACCGCACCGGCGGCGCGAATCATCTGGATGGCCGTGGTGCCGATGCCGCTTGCCCCGCCATGCACCAGCACCGTTTCGCCGGCTTGCAGACGGGCCGTGGCAAACAGCGCCATCCACACGGTGGTGACGCACTCGGGCAGCGCCGCCGCTAAGGCAAGCTCAGGCACTGCCTTCGCCCCTGGAAAAGTATCAGGCTGTGGGGAAAAGGCCGGTATCGGCAGACAATGATCAGCATGCGCCAGCGCATACTCGGCATAGCCGCCGCCGGGCAATAAGGCGCAGACGCGGTCCCCCACCCGCCAGCGCGTCACCGCCTCGCCGGTGGCTGCGATCTCTCCGGAAACCTCGAGGCCCGGTACGTCCGTCACGCCCTCCGACGGTGCATAACTGCCCTGACGCTGGAAAATATCGGCGCGATTGAGCCCGGCATAGGCCATACGGATCAGCACCTCCTGCGCCCCCGGCGCGGGCGTCAACCGCGTGACGGGCTGCAGGTCGGGCGATAATCCGCGCATTGATGGCGCAATCATGACCATGCCTCATTTATTGTTTTCAGATTGATATGGCGATGCTACAGCATTAGCAACCATAGAAGGAGGATTCCATGTCATTATCAGGTAAACGCGCGATTGTCACCGGTTCCACCAGCGGCATCGGCGAGGGTATCGCCCAATCACTCGCCGCCGCCGGCTGTGATGTCATGCTCAATGGCTTCGGCGATAAGCAGGAAATCGAAGCGCTGCGCCAGTCGATCGAACAAGACCACGGTGTGCGCTGCCTGTATTCCGATGCCGATCTGACCAAGCAGGACAAGATCACGGAAATGGTCGAGCAGGCGCGTGAAGGCCTCGGCGGAGTGGATATTCTGGTCAATAATGCGGGCATTCAGTATGTTGCCCCGATTGAGGAATTCCCGCCGGAAAAATGGGAGCTGATCCTGTCGCTGAACTTAAGCGCCGCGTTTTATGCCGCTCGCCTGCTGATTGACGACATGCGCCAGGCCGGATACGGCCGCATCGTCAATATCGCCTCCGCGCACGGCCTGGTGGCATCTCCCGGAAAAGCCGCCTATGTCGCCGCCAAACACGGCATTATGGGCTTAAGCAAGGTGATCGGACTGGAAAACGCCGGCACCGGCGTCACCTGCAACGCCATCTGTCCGGGCTGGGTTCTCACCCCGCTGGTGCAAAAACAGATCGAAGACAAGGCGCAGCAAAAAGGCTGCCGCATCGAGGAAGCCGAAATCGATCTGCTGTCGGAAAAGCAACCCTCCAAACAATTCGTTCAGGTTGACCAGCTCGGTGCGCTGACCGTCTTTTTATGCAGTGACGAAGCCGCCCAGATTACCGGCAGCGCCTACTCCATGGATGGCGGCTGGACGGCCCAATAGCAGGCGCTGGCCACGGGTAACGAACTCCTCGTGCGTTTGTTATATAACATAAGGAACCATCGGCATGGCCAGGACACAGTCCGCATCCCCCGTTAAGCCTATCAATCTCGCGTTGCAGGGCGGCGGGGCGCATGGCGCGTTTACCTGGGGCGTGCTCGATAAATTACTGGCGGACGGCCGGCTTCAGATTGACGGCATTTCCGGCACCTCGGCCGGCGCCATGAACGGCACCATCGCCGCTTATGGCCTGCTACAGGACGGACCGGACTATGCACGCGAGTTGCTGGCGACGTTCTGGGAGCGCATCAGCGAAGCGGCGCGCTATTCGCCTCTGCAGCCCACCTATTTCGATAAGCTGTTCGGTCATGACGTCACTTATTCGCCGGGCTTTATGGCCATGGATTTTTTCACGCGGTATCTGTCGCCCTATCAGTTCAACGTCTTCGATCTCAACCCGTTGCAGCGGATTATCAACGAACTGGTCGATTTCGAGGTGATCCGCCACAACCAACACATCAGGCTGTTCGTCAATGCCACGCATGTGCATAACGGCAAAATCAAGGTGTTTAAGACCGATGAAATGACTTGCGACCGGCTGATGGCCTCGGCCTGCCTGCCGCATCTGTTTAAAACCGTCTATGTCGAAGGCGAGCCGTACTGGGATGGCGGGTTCTCCGGTAACCCGGCATTATTCCCGCTGTTTTACCATTGCAGCGCCCCGGATATCCTGATCGTACAGATCAATCCGCTGTACGTGGACGATGTACCCACCACCTCGGCCGAAATTATCGACCGGGTCAATGAAATCAGCTTCAATTCCAGCCTTATGCGTGAGGTGCGCGCTATCGAGTTTGTGCGCAAACTACTTGCCGAGCACCGCGTGCCGCAGTCGGGTTATCGCAATGTCTTGCTGCATTTGATCGAGGCGGAATCGGTGATGGCGGAATTCGGCGCCACCAGCAAGCTCAATGCCGACTGGGACTTTCTGCAATACCTGCATGATGTGGGATATCAGGCCGCTAGCGACTGGCTGGACGCGCATTATGAGCAGCTCGGCGAAGAAGCCACTGCCGATCTGACGCGCTATTTATAACGATTACTTGTTCCCACCGAAATTAAGATTACCGAAACGGCTTGAGAATTTCTCCACCTGACCGGTTTTGCGCAGGTTAACGCCGCCAACCCAGGCCTGATGGGTTTTCGGGTCAATATCCAGTTGCAGCGTATCGCCCGGTTTTCCCCAGGCGGAGCGTGTCTTATAGGTGGTGCCGTCCGTCATCACCACGTTAATCTCATGATAATCGGGATGAATACCTGCCTTCATTGTACTTTCTCCTTTTAAGCTGCGTTGATTTAGCCTATGTAGTAGGGCAACGCAAGCGAAAAAACTAGACCACTGCGCGCAAATCGCGTAGGCAATATACTTGCGTTTCGCATTACATACGATACAAGCATGCAAAACATGATAACTTATTTAACTCAGGAGAAATCTATGAATCTACGTCTGATTGCCCTGCTCGCCGGTATGGCATTTGTTGCTGCCTGCGAAGCACCACCGGCCGATGACAGCACTGCCGGCGGCTACGGTGCCGATGCCGGCGCGCCCAGCGTTTCCGATACGTATGAGCCGAACATGACCGAGCGCGGCGAACTGGCTCCCAATGTCGGCGACCGGGTCTTTTTTGCGTTTGACAGCTCGGTACTGACCAGCGAAGCCCAGGAGACCTTGCGCCGTCAGGCCGACTGGCTGCAACAAAACCCGAATGTTGACATTGTCGTTGAAGGCCATGCGGACGAACGCGGCACCCGCGCTTACAACCTGGCGCTGGGTGAACGGCGCGCCACCGCGGCCCGCAATTACCTGGTGAGTCTGGGTGTGGATGCCGATCGCGTCAGCACCGTCAGCTATGGTAAAGAGCGGCCGGCCGTACTCGGCTCGAACGAAGAGGCCTGGGCTAAAAACCGCCGTGCGGTTACCGTCATCAGCTACTAATTACGTGAGTTAACAGGCGGTGCGAGGCAGCATCATGGTTGTTTGTTCTGGTGATTCCTGTACGCACCGCCTGAGGCTAGTTCCGCTCATTGCGGGTTTTTTCGTTCTCATACTATCCGCTTTCGCCCATGCAGCGCACGCACAGGACCGGGCTTCCGTTATCAAGCGCATTGAAAATCTGGAGCGTCAGCTCGGTGTACTCAACAACCGGGGCGTAACAACCGCACCGGCGGGAGATGCCGCCTCGCTGGAGGTGCAGCTGGCTGCCATTGAAGAGGAAATGCGCGCCCTGCGCGGCCGGCTCGAGCAAATCGAGCATACCCAGACACAACTGAGCAAGCGGTTTGAGGCATTTGAACGCGACATGCAAGCGCGCGTAGAACTGCTCGAGTCGCGCACGGCGGCCGCCGCGCCACCGGTTATCAGCGACATGCCCGCCAGCACCAATCCCGACCCCTACGCCCCGCCGGGCAGCGCACCGGCCCCTGCTGGCGCCCAACCGGCCGACATAACACAGCCGGGCGAACAGGATGCCACCTCCGAGGCGACGCAGCGCCCGGCTTATGACGATCCGCGCGAGCATTACGATGCCGCTTTCCGGCTGCTCAACCAGTCGCAATATGACCGCGCCGCCGAGCTGTTTCGGGCCTTTATCGAGGCGAATTCCGATCATGTGCTCATCGGCAACGCCTATTACTGGCTGGGTGAAACCTATTATGTGCGCGAGCAATATGGTCGTGCCGCCGAACGGTTCCGCCAGGGGTTTGAAGCCATGACCGACGGGCCCAAAGCACCGGATAACCTCCTCAAGCTGAGCATGTCGCTCAGCCAGCTCGGCCGTAAAGAGCAGGCCTGCATCGTGCTCAATCAGCTGCAGGGCCAATACGGCGAGCAAAGCGCGGTCATCGCCCGTAAAGCGACCATGGAAGCCGCCCGCCTGCAGTGTGAGTAAGCGCTTTTACCTCCCTCATTTCTGGTTTAGGTTCGGCGACCGTGTCTTATCACGACTGACTTAACACGCGATGGGCCCTATGCCGCCATTATCTGTAAACTCCCTGCTTGAGGAACGGTTTGCCGAGACGATGGCAACGCTGGAGGCAATACCGGGCGCGCTGGCCGTGGCCTGTTCCGGCGGGCCGGACAGTATGGCGCTGGCCTTGCTGGCCGGGCAATGGGCGCCGCGTCATGGCGTTCGCTGCACGGCACTGATTGTCGAGCACGGCGTGCGCCAACGTTCGGCAAACGAAGCCCAGCAGACCGCCCGCTGGCTGGCCGGCCGCGGCATTGGCGCGCACATCCTGCCGGTGCAAGTGGTACCGGGTGCCGCCCTGCAGGAGCGCGCCCGCCACGCTCGTTACCAGGCGCTGCTTGGCTGGTGCCAGGCGTATGGCTGCGATACCCTGCTGCTTGCTCATCATGCCGACGACCAGGCGGAGACGTTGCTGCTGCGGCTGCTGGCCGGCAGCCGGCTGCCCGGGCTAGCCGGGATGCCGCTGCAGCGCACGCAACACGGCATTGCGTTGCTGCGCCCGCTGTTGGGGGTGCGCAAAGCCCGGTTGGCGGATTACCTCGCCGCCCGCCATCAGCCCTTTATCACCGATCCGTCGAACGACAACCCGGATTTCGCCCGCGTGCGGGTGCGGCGCCTGCTGCGCGCGCATTCCCGCGCCACGGACCGCCTGTGGTATATCGCGCAGGGGCTGGGCCGCTATCGCCGCGCGCTGGAGCGCTGGCAGCAGACCTGGCTGTTGCGGCACAGTGTCGTGTATCCCTATGGGATTATCTTTGTGAGCAACAGCTTAATCGCACTGCCGCTTGACGTGCAATGCGATTTGCTGTCGCGCCTGCTGATGGCCACCGACGGCGGCGAACAGCCACCGCGCCGCGCCGAGCTGGAGCGGCTGGCGCAAGCCCTTCCCAGGGCGCGCACCGAAAGCCTGCTGCGCTGCCTGATTATACCCCACGGCGAGGGCTGGATTGTCTGCCGCGAACCGGTGCACGCAGCACCGCCTGCGCCGCTGACCGATGGCCGGCGCTGGGACCGGCGCTTCATGCTCTTTTCCGCAGAGTCAGCCGGAACCCCCGCCCGCCCCACCCGTCCCGATGAGCG
>CAZMBI010000028.1:1938-10688 GCA_964564675.1 uncultured Azospirillaceae bacterium | reverse complement strand
AGGATTTGAACCTACGACCTTCAGGTTATGAGCCTGACGAGCTACCGGGCTGCTCCACCCCGCGTCACCGAAAGTAACAACAACAGATTTTGTTTGTCTCACGCAGCTGACGCTGCTTCGAGACGGGTCTGTTTGTCTCACGCAGCTGACGTTGCTTCGAAGCGGGAGTGGCTGCTCCACCCCGCGTTAATCTGACGCCTCTATCAGCGTGATGCGTCAAAGTAAGCAACTGGCCGCAAATTGCAATCATAAATATGCATGTGGGTTAGCATATCATGCCGGGCGATGCAACCCGGCCAGCGGCCGGGGTTTAATCAAGCTGGCGCGGGAGGGCAGCAAACCGCTCGCTTATCGCCTCACAGACCCGCGGCTCGGGCCGCGACGGATAAGACGGGCGCTCGGTCAACTCCTCTTCGCGGGACGGATAAATGCTCGGCGCCTGGTCCTGCTCAGGACTAGCGGCTTGCCGGCGCTGGCGCTGGTGCTCACGCCCGGGCGCCGGGGTTTTTTCGGGTTCGGCCATATGTAGTTCGCGGACGGCCTGCCGGCTGGCCGTCACGGCAGTGGACGCGCCTCCAATGACGGTATTAAAAGCAATCATGGGCCAGGGAGTCTTGACAAACTGCCTGAGATCTCCAATAACGCTATCAATCACGCCGCTTTCGGGAATAATCGCGAAAATCCCACTGAATAACCCATAAGCCAACAGCCCGATCGGCACACCGAGCAGGACGCCTTTAGCCATGCCTAGCCAGAAAGATTTGCCAAAGAAGGCCTTGGCATAATCCCATATTCCCAGTGAGTCGCTTGATGCCACCATGATTTTATATTAGCCTATTCATGCATTTGCAGGATGACAATTTGGTGAAATCCACCAGCGTGCGGCGCTCCTACACCGCCCAGATACGCGCGCGATACAGCAAAAAGCGGCGCGCAGCACGCCCGCCGAACACCTTGGTAATGGCGGCATGGGCACTATCCAGCCCGCCGGTATAGCTGCCAAAGGCCGGCATCATCAGCGTCTGCGCGCCGAGTAGAAAACAGCGCCCGCTGATTTTCTGCCCCGCCAGCCGGCGGGTGGCTTTGGGATGGAAATGGCCGATCAGCTGCGCCTGGCCTGCTGCCAGCGTATCCGGTTCATGGCGCAGCAGCAGCGGGCCGCAGGCAAGCGCGCCATGACGCTCGCCGGGCAAATGCGCGGGCAGATCGGGATCGTGATTGCCCAATATCCAGATCCAGCGGGCTTGCGCCGCGCACAGCGCACCGAGTTCTTCGAGCAGCGCCGTATCCAGCCGGGCATGCACGCGCGTATCGTGAAAACTGTCGCCCAGACAGACCACGCTGTGCGGGTGATAGCGCGCGATCGCCGCGCGCAGACGCATCAACGTATCGGCGGCGTCATACCCGGGCAGCGCGTGGCCGTGACGCGCCAGCGCAGCCGCCTTTCCCAGATGCAGATCCGAGACGACCAGCATCGACTGCGCCGGCCAGAACAACACGCCAGCCGCATCGAGCAGCACGGTTTGCCCGGCGAAAGATACCTCAACGCACGGCATCACGCACGGCCTCCATCATGGCATCGGCTTGCTCCTGAAGACTGGCCTGTTCCAGCAGCGATTCCACGCCCGCGCCGCGCACCTGTTCGGAACGCACGTCAAGCAGGATGGGAATGGCCATCGGCGAAGCCCGCCCCAGCGGCTGGAAGATGACCCGGCCATTGAACCGGCCGAGCACGTCGCTTAGCCGTTTCAGGTCGAGCAGCTCGCGTTCGGCCTCGGCACGGGTCAGCGCCAGCAGGATATGGCCCGGCTCGTGTTTGCGCAAGACATCGTAAATCAAATCGGTGGAAAATGTGACCTGCTTCATGGTCTTGCGCGTACCCGCAAGGCGCTGCTCGGTCAGCCCGGCGACGGTTGCCACCTGTCGGAAGGCGCGCTTGAGCATGGGGGATTCGGCCATCCATTCTTCGAGATCGTCTCCCAGCAGATCAGGCCTGAGCAGCTGCGTGATGTAGGCCGCCTCGAGCGGTACCAGCGAGCTGATCGACAGGCCATAATCGGTGACGCTGAAACTCAGCGGCTTGAGTCCGAGCCGCTCCATACGCCGGGTAATCAGCATGCCCAGCGTCTGGTTCGCCTTGCGGCCCTCAAACGTATAATACAGCGTGTAGTGCCGCTTGCGATGCGGAAAATGCTCAACCAGCAGATGATGCGCATCGGGCAGGCGCGAAAAGCGTTGCTGCAGAGCGAGCCATTCATGCACGTCGGCAGGCAAATCAGCACCTGTCCACCCGCCTCTGTCATATGCATCCAGCAACGCGCGCACACCATCGGCAAGGAAGGTGGAAAGCGGCATCTGGCCGCCGACATAAGCGGGGATTTTGGGTTCTGAAGCCGGTGCCGGCCGCGCTTCCAGTATCAGGTCGCGAATGCTAACAAACGCCAGCACCTCCCCGGAAAATAAAAATGTGTCGCCAGGGCTTAACCCCTGAGCGAAATATTCCTCCACCTCGCCGATGATACGCCCGCCCCTGCCCTTGTTCAGCCGTTTCACTTTCAGCCGCGGCGCCTCGACAATCACCCCGATATTCTGCCGGTGGCGCTGGACGATCGCGCGGGCGGCGGCGGCATAGTGGCCGTCATCGGTTTGCACCAGCCGCTGGTAGCGTTCGTAATGCTGCAGGGCATAGCCGCCATCGACGGTAAAGCGCAGCAATTGGTCGAACTCCGCCCGTGAAAGCGCCGCATACGGCGCGGCGCTGCGGATTTCTGTTAGCACCTCCTGCGCCTCAAACGGCGCGCTACAGGCACGGTTCATCAGATATTGCGGGATAATATCGCGCGCACCGGGCAGGCGCGGCTCACCGTCGCGGGCGCCGTGAGCCACGGCGGTGATCGCGCTCATACATTCCAGCGCCTCGAAACGATTCGCCGGCACCAGCAGCGCGCGACTGGCCGCATCCAGCCGGTGGTTAGAGCGGCCGATGCGCTGCAGCAGGCGGCTGACGCCCTTGGGCGCCCCGATTTGTATGACCAGATCAATATCGCCCCAGTCAATACCAAGCTCCAGCGCCGAGGTCGCCACCACCGCGCGCAGCCGGTTCTCGGCCATCAGCCGTTCGGTCTTGCGGCGCTGTTCCTTGCTTAAACTGCCGTGATAGATGGCAATCGGCAGCCCGTCGCGATTGGCATCCCACAGTAGTTGAAAGAGCAGCTCTGACTGGGCGCGGGTATTGACAAATACGAGGGTGGTGCCCGCCTGCTGAATGGCTTCATAAATCTCCGCAATGGCATAGCGCGCCATAAACCCGCCATAGGGCATGCGCTGGCCGGCATGCAGCAGGCGAATATCGGGCAACGGCGCATCCTCGGCTTTCAGCAACGCTGCCGGCGCGCCGCTGGGGCCTAGCCAGGTGGCCAGATCCAGGGGGTCGGCCACGGTGGCTGACAGGCCGAAACGGCAGTAGCCCGGCGCCAGCCTTTCCAGCCGCGCCAGCGCCAGGGCGGTCAGGTCGCCGCGCTTATTATGGGCAAAACTATGCACCTCATCGACGATCACACATTGCAGCGTATGAAACAGGCGCGGCGCCTCGGCATAGGACAGCATCAGCATAAGCGATTCCGGCGTAATTAGAAGAATATCGGGCGGCCGCCGACGCTGACGCTGGCGCTTATGCGAGGGCGTATCACCGGTGCGGGACTCAATGCTCACCTGCAGCCCCATCTCCGCCACCGGCTGCATCAGGTTACGCTCGATATCGTGGGTAAGCGCTTTCAGCGGCGAGATATACAGGGTGTGCAGGCAACCTCCTCCTGCCCCGGCTCGTGAACCGGGTGCGGCATGCGCCGCTTCATGAATTTCCAGCAGACTGCCCAAAAAGCCCGACAACGTCTTGCCGCCGCCGGTAGGCGCGATCAGCAGCGTCGATTGCCGCTGCTGAAAGGCCGCCATCATCACCAGCTGATAATCCCTCGGCCGCCAGCCTTTTTCGGCAAACCAATGTGTCATATACTCAGGTAGAATCATTTTAAATTGATAACCGATTACCTATCTCTTTGTCATCCCGTGTGCGCATCGCGGGATGCGATAAGGAAGCACCGCCATGAACCACCCCCGTGAATGGATGGAAATCCGCCCCGAGGGACTGTATTGCATTCCGGCTGCGGCGTTTATCGACCCGCTGCGGCCGGTGGCGCGCGCCATCATCACCCATGGCCATGCCGATCATGCGCGCAGCGGGCACGGTGAGGTGTTCGCCACGCCGGAAACGCTGGCAATTATGCGCTGCCGCTATGGCGAGGCCTGCGGCGAAAGGCTGCATCCATTGGGTTACGGGACACCCGTTGCGGTGGCTGAAGCGCAGCTACAGTTCGCACCCGCCGGGCATGTGCTGGGCAGCGCGCAGGCCGTGCTCGAACATGGCGGGGCGCGCCTGGTCATTTCCGGGGATTACAAACGCCGGGCGGATCCCACCTGCTGGCCCTTTGAGCCGGTGGCCTGCGATGTGTTCGTAACCGAGGCCACCTTCGGGCTGCCGGTGTTTACGCATCCGCCGATTGAACGCGAGGTGGCCAAGCTGCTGGACTCTCTGAGGCTATTTGCCCATCGCTGCCATCTGGTAGGGGTGTATGGCCTGGGCAAATGCCAGCGACTGATCTGCGAATTGCGCCGCGCCGGGTATAACAAACCGCTTTATCTGCACGGCGCGCTGGTCAGGCTCTGCGAACTCTATCAAGCGCACGGCATTGATCTGGGCGAGTGGGTGCCGGTTTCCCAAACCGATAAGAGGCAACTGGCAGGGGAAATCGTGCTCGCTCCGCCCTCGGCGCTGGCCGATAAGTGGTCGCGCAAGCTGCCCGACGTGCTCACCGTGCAGGCTTCCGGGTGGATGCAGATTCGCGCCCGCGCGCGGCAGTCCCGGGTTGAACTGCCGCTGGTGATTTCCGATCATGCCGACTGGAACGAGCTGCTGCAAACGCTCGACGATGTCGGTGCGCCGGAGGTGTGGATCACCCACGGCCGCGACGATGCGCTCGCCTACGCCGCGCAGCAAAAAGGCTACTGTGCAAAGGCGCTGTCGATACTGGGATATGAGGATGAGGAGAGCTAGGCTCACCCATTGCTTCACAGGGTGAAAACGTTTGAAAGGAACGAATGGGATGCGTGCGTTCGCCGATCTACTCGATCGTTTATATTTCACGCCCGGAAACCACGCCAAGGCGGCGCTGATTCAGTATTATCTACGCTTTACCCCGGATCCGGACCGCGGCTGGGCGATTGCCGCCATCGGCGGCACCCTTGCCTTTGATCTGTTCAAGCGGCCCCTGATTAAACAACTGGTGACCGAGCGCGTCGATCCGACCCTGTTTGCGCTGTCCTATGATTATGTCGGCGAGCTTTCCGAAACCGTTGCCCATCTATGGCCGTCACCGCCCACGCCGTGCGATGCCAACCTGCCCTGCCTTTCTGAACTGATCACCCGCTGCCGCAGTGCCGATAAGCAGGCCCTGCGCGAAACCGTCGCCGGACTGCTTGATATCATGACCCCGCCACAGCGCTGGGCCTTTCTCAAGCTTGGCACACGCGGCCTGCGCATCGGCGTATCCGCCCGCTTTTTAAAACAGATTCTGGCGGAGTATGGCGATAAGGACGTCAGCGAGGTGGAAGCCGTCTGGCACGGCGTGCAGCCGCCCTATGAGGGCCTGCTGGCCTGGCTGGAGGGCGGGCCAAAGCCAGAGACCGCCGACCGGCTGACCTTTCACCCCGTGATGCTCGCCCACCCGCTGGAAGCAACCGACAAAGCCCGTATCACGCCGAATGATTATCTCGCCGAATGGAAATATGACGGTATCCGCGTGCAGCTGGTCGCCACCAGTCAGGGTACAGCCCTGTTTTCACGCACGGGGGATAATATCAGCGGCGCCTTCCCCGATGTGCTTGAGCGTGTCGATTTCGAGGCGATACTGGACGGGGAATTACTGGTCGTGCGCGGTGAGGTGATCGGCTCGTTTAACGAGCTGCAGCAACGGCTTAACCGCAAACACCCCACGCGCCGGCACATCCGCGATTATCCGGTTACCTTTATGGCCTATGATGCGCTGAGCCTGGAGGGGGAATCGCTGCGCAAACAGCCTTTAAGTGCGCGCCGGGCGGCGCTTGAAGCCTGGTTCACACGCGTACAGCCACCGGACCTGATGCTGTCTGAACGTTTGCCGTTTGCGCGTTTCGAGGAGCTGGAAGCGTTTTATCAAAAAGCGAACGACCTGACGCGCCATGCCATTGAAGGCCTCATGCTCAAGCACAAACATGGCGCCTATGTACCGGGGCGTGTGCGCGGCGAATGGTTTAAATGGAAGCGCGAGCCGCTTGTGGTCGATGCGGTGATGCTATATGCTCAGCGCGGACACGGCAAACGCTCCTCCTATTATTCGGATTATACCTTTGGTGTCTGGCACGACGAGGCGCTGGTGCCCATCGGCAAGGCCTATTCAGGCTTCACCGATGAACAGCTCAGGCAGCTCGACCAGTGGGTGCGCCACCATACGGTGGGGCGCTTCGGCCCCGTGCGCGAGGTGGAAAAAGCGCTGGTGCTCGAAGTGGCGTTCGACGCGGTGCAGCCCTCCACCCGCCATAAATCGGGGCTGGCGCTGCGCTTCCCGCGCATCCATCGTATCCGCTGGGATAAACCGGCTGCTGAGGCGGACCATCTGGCAACGGTGAAGCAGTGGATCGCCTGACCTATCTCCCATCGGCTAAGGCAAGCACGCGCACTGCGCGCGCAAATTCGGCTTTCTTTCATCGGCAAAACCGTGTATGTGCGGCGCACTAACGGATGGGAATATGAAAGCAATACGCAATATCGCCATCATCGCCCATGTCGATCATGGCAAGACCACCCTCATCGACTCCCTGCTGCAGCAGTGCGGTACATTCCGCAGCAACCAGACGGTGGATGAGCGGGTGATGGATAGTAACGCGCTGGAAAAGGAGCGCGGCATCACCATTCTGGCCAAATGCACCTCCATCAAATGGGAGGATATCCGCATCAATATCATCGATACGCCCGGCCATGCCGATTTCGGTGGCGAGGTGGAGCGCGTGCTGTCGATGGCGGACGGCGTGATTTTATTGACTGATGCTGCCGAAGGTCCGATGCCGCAGACCAAGTTCGTGCTCGGCAAGGCGCTGAAGCAGGGCTTGCGCCCGATAGTCGTCATCAACAAGGTGGACCGGCCCGATGGCCGGCCCGATGAGGTGATCAACGAAGTCTTTGATTTATTCGTCGCCCTTAATGCCAGCGATGAACAGCTTGATTTTCCTATTTTATACGCCTCTGGCCGCGATGGTTGGGGGGTGCGAGAGTTGGAGGATCCGCGCGAGAATCTGCACCCGTTATTACACACCGTGATCGCCCATGTGCCCGCCCCGCAGGTGGATGCTGAGGCCCCGTTTGCCATGCTGGCCACCCTGCTGGAGTCTGATCCGTATCTCGGGCGCGTGCTCACCGGCCGTGTCACTAGCGGCACCGCCCGGCTCAATGCTCCCATCAAAGCCATTAATCTGGCGGGTGAGGTGGTGGAAACGGGTCGCCTGACCAAACTGCAAACCTTTGCCGGGATTGCGCGCGTACCGGTCGATGAGGTGGTTGCCGGCGATATTATCTCCATCGCCGGGCTGCAAACCGCTTCGGTGGCCGATACGATCGGCGATCCGAGCATCAGCCAGCCAATTACCTCCACCCCGATCGATCCGCCAACGATGGCGATTACCATCAGCGTCAATGATTCGCCGCTGGCCGGCCTGGAAGGTAAAAAAGTCACCAGCCGCCTTATCCGCGAGCGCCTGCTGGCCGAAGCTGAAACCAATGTCGCCATTACCGTGAGCGAAAGCGATAGTAAGGAGGCGTTTGAAGTCGGCGGCCGCGGCGAGCTGCAACTGGGCGTGCTGATCGAGACCATGCGCCGCGAGGGGTTTGAGTTATCGGTCTCGCGCCCGCGCGTGCTCCTGCGCGAGGAAAGCGGCGAAACGCTAGAGCCATATGAAGAGGTGGTGATCGATGTCGACGACGAATATAGCGGCATTGTGGTGGAGTCACTGAACCTCCGCAAAGGCGGCATGACCGATATGCGCCCTTCCGGTAGCGGCAAAACCCGGATCACGTTCGTGTGCCCCTCACGCGGGCTGATCGGCTATCAAAGCCAGTTTTTAACCGATACGCGCGGCACCGGCGTGATGCACCGGCTGTATCACAGCCACGGGCCGTATAAAGGCGAGCTCGAAGGCCGGCGCAACGGCGCGCTGATTTCCACCGGTCAGGGCGACGCGGTGGCTTATGCGATTTTTAACCTGCAGGATCGTGGCATCATGTTTATCGCCCCGCAGGATAAGGTCTATGCCGGCATGATCGTCGGTGAGCACAATCGCGATAACGATCTGGAGATCAATGTGTTAAAAGGCAAGCAACTGACCAATGTTCGCGCCTCCGGCAGCGATGAGGCCATCCGTCTGGTGCCCCCGCGCCGGCTCAGCCTGGAGGATATGATTTCCTACATAGAAGACGACGAGCTGGTGGAGGTAACCCCGAATAATCTGCGTTTGCGCAAGAAAGTACTGGATGCCAACGAACGCAAGAAAATCAGCCGCGATAAAAAGAAAAGCGCATAATCTCAAAAACCCTCCGCCCGTTCAGTTTCAGACTAAATATGATACATACCGGATAATGATCGTAATAAATAAGGCAATATGTCATG
>CAZMBI010000028.1:0-1838 GCA_964564675.1 uncultured Azospirillaceae bacterium | reverse complement strand
ACTAAATATGATACATACCGGATAATGATCGTAATAAATAAGGCAATATGTCATGTAAGCGTCGCACAAAGAAGTGCTCCAGGCGCTTGACATCCCATCCCTTGCATTGAGACGGCCCATTACGTAAAATGCGACTATTGTTATTATCATATCGTTAATATGTCGATGCTCACCGCTTCTCATTTGATTACACCGCTACCGCACGCCAATCGGCGGAAACAGGTCGCTTATGGCTTCTAGTAAGCGCACAGGGGTTTATCCGGGCACGTTCGATCCGATCACGGTCGGGCATATGGATATTATCAGCCGGGCACTGAAAGTGGTGGACCGGCTCATCATCGCCGTGGCGCTGGACAGCGGCAAACAACCGATTTTTGATATGGATAAACGCGTCGATATGGTCCGCCACGATGTGGATCGCGCCCTGGGTGATGAGCGGGCGCGGGTCGAGGTGCGCGGGTTTTCCGGCCTGCTCGTTAACTTCGCGCAGGAACACAGCGCCACCCTGCTTGTGCGCGGCCTGCGTGCGGTGTCGGACTATGAGTATGAATTTCAGATGGCCTGCATGAATAACATTCTGGCGCCCGAGCTTGAGACCGTATTTTTAACTGCCTCCGAGCGCACACATTTCATCTCCTCACGCTTTGTCAAACAAATCGCACGGCTTGGTGGGGATATCAGCCAGATGGTCTCACCCCTTGTGGCGGAGCATCTGCGGCTTTATTACGGGACGGAATAAACGGGCGGGACTCAGCCCCCCTGCGGAGCTGCACCGGGGCGCTGCGCCAGTTGCTCGCGGACATAGGGCACACATTTACCGCATTGGGGCTGACAACCCAGCGACTTATACACCTCGGACACGCAATTGGCACCGCCGGCGATCGCGCCGCACATCTGGCTGTCTTTTAGCGCATTACACATACACACAAACATTTGGAAATGCCCCTTTCCAAGGGTTGCGAATGAATCTTATTTGTAACATGTACCGCATCCCCAATGCGATTGCAAGTGATTATTAGTTGTCTGGTGCGATGGGATTGTGTGTCATTCATTGACCGGACATCCCGTATCCTATCTGAAATAGCTGCCTCCCCTTCTGAGTCTGTATAGCTAACTGACTTTATGCTCTGCATAAAGACGCTCGCTACGCGGCGGAATCCCGCCTCACGGCGGGCTTCATTGTCGATTAACAAAGTAATCGACAATAAAACAAAAAAAACCGTGCCAATCACTCGCATTCGCGCGCTTTTGGGTTGATCGCCGCGGCTTGAGGCCGCATATTTAAGGCCATATAACGCAAAGAGGGCTTATGACCGGAATGAAAGTCAATGCCGAGATGGTCAAACATCTCAATATCATTCTCAAAAATGAGCTGACCGCGATCAATCAGTATTTCCTGCATTCGCGCATGCTCAAAATCCAGGGGATTCACCGCCTGGCGGCCAAGGAATACGAAGAATCCATCGACGAGATGAAGCATGCCGACCAGCTGATCTATCGCATCCTGTTCATCGGCGGCCTGCCCAATCTGCAGGATCTGGGCAAGCTGATGATCGGCGAAAAGCCGGAGGAAATGCTGCGGGCGGATCTGACCATGGAGTATGACAACCATAAAGACCTGCTCAAAGCGCATGAAGTGGCGCAGGAAACCGGCGATGTGGTCAGCGAAGCCCTTCTGGAGGATATTCTCAAATCGGAAGAGGACCATATTGACTGGCTCAAGCAGCAGATTCGCCTGATCGAATCCATGGGTGTGGAAAATTATCTGCAAACCCAAGTGCACGAAGAGGAGTAGACGGCTTGACTTGAGGCGGGCTTACGCTAGGGTAATTCAATTA
>CAZMBI010000027.1:0-11119 GCA_964564675.1 uncultured Azospirillaceae bacterium | reverse complement strand
GTGAGGGGATTCTGTTGCCCGGCTCCCCCCAGGCCGCGTTTACTGGCTAGAGCTCAGTATCGCGCCCTTAGGCGGCGACACGAGCCGCGCCGACAAAATTGTCGTTAGCAGCAACGAGTGCCATGTTATCGTTGGCATTTGTAAAAAAGACCCTTGAAGGTGAAACACCTTCCGGCGGTATCATACCGGGCGAAAACATTATTTTTATTGCGGTTGTCGATCCTGATTCAGCCCCACCGAGTTTTCTCAGCTGCGACATATGGGACAAGAAGAAGCGCAGTAGCGCGACTCAGTCCCGAACCCGTCTCATCGCGCAGGCCAGGAGGCCGGAGCGTGAGACGATCAAAAAAACTCAGTGGAGCTGCCGGGTTCTGCCCCCGGGTCCAATCCGCCTATTCTATAATGCGTTTATCGCCATAGCTGAATATTTCAGCATCTAACATTATAGTGCATTGCGAGATGAAATGGAAGGGGTAACCGTATTTTTCCTTGCCTGTTCTGTACGCGTTTTGTTATGGTTACATTTCGCTTTCGAAATCGAAAAGCTCGTAGCAATAAGACAGGAAGACAGGCGAATGCAAGTAAAATCGATACGCACCCTCATTATCGGCGCCGGATTAGCAGCATTGTTGTCGGCATGTTCCGGTCCATCGGTGATGGAATACAGCAATCAGTGGGATCAGGCCTTTGCCCAGTCCATGAAACTCGCTGCGCAGAAGGAAAGCGGCCAGTAATCGGTTATTACATTACGAATCATCCGCTTTGGTCTGGTAACGCGTGATCAGCGGAATCTGCGCCAGCGTAAAGGCGATCGTACAGCTTAACATCCCAAACACTTTAAAGTTCACCCAGAAATCGGTGGAAAAGCCCCGCCAGATCACTTCATTCAGCGCCGCCAGGAACAGGAAGAAAAATCCCCATCGGGCGGAAAGCGCCCGCCAGCCTTCATCGGTGAGGGAAAACGCCATCTCGAATAAATAGCGCAACAAGCCCAGCCGGAAACCATAAGCGCCGACCAGCAGGACGGTGGCAAACAGCATATTTACAATAGTGGGCTTGATTTTGATGAACTGCTCGTCATCCAGCCATAAGGTCAGCCCGCCAAAGACCGTAACCAGTATGCCGCTGATCAGTGGCGATAACGCTACATGCCGCTCCAGGAAGTAGCTGATGGCCAGCGAAATCAGGGTGGCGACAATAATCAGGCCGGTGGCCAGCATCAGATCACCCAGCTGGTAGCCGATGAAAAAGGCGCCCAGCGGCGCCATATCAAGCAGAAAACGCTGTGTTTTGGTTATGGTTCGGGTCATGACGGTAAGCCGGGCCTCGCACAGGCGGGAAGGGTGCTGCGTCCCGCTTTAATGGTTTCTTTACCACGCTTAAAGTATAACAAGGCGTGAAGCAGGGGCAACCGCTAAAAACCGTTGACCTTACGGCCTAAACCGCTAACAATGCAAAAAAACATCAGCTAGTGAGAAAAAAATGGTTGAACGTGGGATGAAAGCGGTGACAACCGTCCTGATTGTCGAAGACGAAGTGGCGATAGTGACCATGCTGCGCTACAACCTGGAACGCGAAGGCTTCCAGGTGCTGGCCACTGGCGACGGCGAGGAGGCCATCGGCATGGTGCGCGATCACAACCCTGATATTATCGTGCTGGACTGGATGCTGCCCGGCATGACCGGCGTGGAGGTCTGTAAACAGCTGCGCTGGGATCAGCAAACGAAAAATATTCCCATTATCATGTTGTCTGCGCGCGGCGAGGAGGGCGACCGGATTCGCGGGCTCGACAGCGGCGCCGACGATTATATGGTCAAGCCGTTCAGCCCGTCGGAACTGGTCTCGCGCATTAAAGCTGTATTCCGTCGGATTCGTCCGTCCTTGTCGGAGAAAACCATGGAATTTTCCGGCATCGTGATGGATGTGACCTCGCACAAAGTCACCCGCGATGGCAAGGATGTGCATCTCAGCCCCACCGAGTTTGGGCTGCTGCGCCACCTGATGGAGCACCCCGGCCGCGTATTTGCGCGCGAACACCTGCTCGATTCGGTCTGGGGGCATGACATTTATGTGGAATTGCGCACGGTGGATGTGCATGTCCGGCGCCTGCGCAAAGCGCTCAATTACGACGGTAAGCAGCCCGATCTCATCCGTACGGTGCGCTCCGCCGGCTATGCGCTGGAGGAAAACCCCGGCGGGGCCAATTATTCCAATAATGACGAATAAGACGCGCTTGTTAGGCGGTTGCTAATTTCCGAATCATTATCAGGGTCTGCAGGGGTTTTATGACGCCCATCCGGTGCTCACGGTAGCGCTGTTTTTCGCCTGTTTCACCCTGCTGGTCAGTTTGATGCTGCCCGGCTCGCTGCCGCTGATGCTGCGGCCGGATTATTCCTGCCTGGGGCGTGGATTAAAACGCGGGCGGCAATCTCTGCCGCCCTGCCGCAACGCAAGGAGGGTGCACCGCCATGGCAACCCGAACACGAGCAGTAAGTGGTTAGAGCGCAATAATTTTCATCGAAATGTCACACAAGCAAATGATTTTTTATCATATAGTTTATTACGTAAATTAATAAAAAAGGGGTATGATTCATGTCTGAATATAAATTACGAGAAGCAATTGAAACCGCCATCACGCGTGGTCATTCCCGAATGGCCGGTCGCCAGAATGGTCCCGCTATAGTTGCTGATTCTTTATGTACACTACAGGACCGCCTGACGGATCGAGATCCCGGCAATGATTATGTAACGTATGGCATGGATAGCTTGCAAGTGCGGACAAAGGTTGTGCGGGCGGCAAAAAGAATGGAACCGTACCGTGCGGCCGATATTATCAATGAGTATGTGGCTTGTGGCCGACGTGGCGATATAGATTCAGAAACCAAAATCGAGGTCAGCGAAGTAGAATCTGGTACGTCACCGGGTGATATTGCCGTGCAGGGGGGAGTGCCTGATACATCGCAGGTGCGGCCGCAAAGATCAGTTGTCTGAGTCAGTTTCTAAAAACCCTTTTCCCGAAGCTGGCATTGCGGTATATATACTCCATGTTGGTAAGCCCCGATTTTCAGACCATCTTACAGCGCCGGGTCTCGCGGCGTAACGTGTTGCGCGCCGGCGGTGCGCTGGCGCTGGCTGGCGCGATACCGGCACCGTTTGCCGCTGCCCGCACCATTGAGACCACGGCATTGAGCAGCCTGCGTTTTGCCGAAATCGCCCGCGGTCTGGACGCCCGAATGCACGTCGCCGAAGGCTATCATTCGCAGGTCATGCTGCGCTGGGGCGATCCGCTGTTTGCCGATGCTCCCGCGTTTGATCCGGCGGCGCAAACCCCCGAGGCACAGGCCCGCCAGTTCGGCTATAACAATGATTTCGTGGCCTATTTCCCGCTCGATCCGCTCAAGCCCTCCAGCCACGGCCTGCTATGTGTGAATCATGAATACACCAACCCCGAACTGATGTTTCCCGGCGGGCGCGGCCCGGACGCGCTCAGCGAGCGGGAAAAACGCGTCGAGATGGAAGCGCTCGGCGTCTCCGTGGTGGAAATCAGGCAGACAAACGGCACCTGGAAAGTGCTGCCCGGCCAGTATAGCCGGCGGGTTACCGCCACCACGCCGATTCGCCTGAGCGGGCCGGCGGCGGGTTCGCCGCGCCTGCGCACCAGCGCCAACCCCACCGCGGACGAAGTGCTGGGGACCTTTGCCAATTGCGCCGGCGGGATGACCCCGTGGAACACCTATCTCAGCTGCGAGGAGAATGTTGATGGTTATTTCCATATGAATGGCTATGAGGGCCCGGAGAAAGCCAATCACGACAAAATGACCATGGGCAAAGATCTGTATTACCGCTGGGATCAGATCGACCCGCGCTTTGACGTAAAAGCCGAACCCAACGAGCCCAACCGCTTCGGCTGGGTGGTGGAGATTGATCCGTTTGCGCCGGACAGCCGTCCGGTCAAACGCACGGCGCTTGGCCGCTTCAAGCGTGAGGGCGCGTCCTGCGTGCAAAATTATGATGGCCGGGTGGTGGTCTATAGCGGCGATGACGAATATTTCCAGTATATCTATCGGTTTGTCTCGCGCGATCCGTATGAGCCGGGCTATCCCAACCATAACCGTACGTTGCTCGATAACGGCACGCTCTCGGTGGCCCGTTTTCGCGAGGACGGATCGCTCGGCTGGCTGCCGCTGGTATTTGGCGAGGGGCCGCTGACACCGGAAAACGGGTTTCATTCGCAGGCGGATGTGCTCATCGAAGCGCGCCGTGCGGGCGACTTGCTGGGCGCCACGCCGATGGACCGGCCAGAGGATGTTGAGGTGAACCCTGTCACGGGCCGCGTCTATGCCGTGCTCACTAAAAATGGCGAGCGCGAAGAGCCCAACGCGGTCAATCGCCGCGCGCCCAACCCGATGGGCTATATGCTCGAATTCCTGCCCCCCGGTGTGGATGGCTCGCGCGATCATGCCGCGGATCGTTTCGCCTGGGAGATATTTCTCGAAGGCGGCGATCCGCAGGCGGAACAGGCGTTTAAACAGGGCGAATACGGGGTGGGAACGTCCGAGCGGGGGTGGCTGGCCTGCCCGGATAATCTGGCGTTTGACCGTCAGGGCCGGATCTGGATTACCACCGACGGGCAGGAGTCGGCGATTGATGCCGCCGATGCGGTCTATGCCGCGGATTGTACCGGCCCCGGGCGCGCCATCACGCACGCCTTCGCACGCGGGCCCAAAGGCTGTGAGATGACCGGTCCATGCTTTACCCCCAACAGCGAAACCTTTTTTATCGCCGTGCAACATCCCGGCGAGGGCTCGACCTTTGATGAGCCCGCCACGCGCTGGCCGGATTTTGACGCCGCCATGCCGCCGCGCTCGGCGGTGGTGGCCATTACCCGCGACGATGGCGGCGTGATCGGGGGGCTGGCTACCTCACCTGCCGCCTAGCGTTCCCCGGCAAGCGGGAGGAGTGATAATTGCGCCAGCAACGCATCCTTTCCCAGTGCATAACCCGAATCCACCCATGCGGCTTCCAGCTGTTTCAACGCTTCGCCCAACTGCGGGCCTTGCGCTACGCCGGCTTTGAGTAAATCAGCGCCGGTGACCGGGAATTCGGGAATCGGCAGGCGGCCGGCGCGCTCGAGCAATGCCGCCGTCGCCCCGGCATCGTGCGCCGCTTCGGCATGATCGCGGACAATAAGGGCGTCGGTCATCTCGCGGCCATGGGCACGCAGCCAGCCCATCACCGTGACATCATCGGCAGGCAGGGCAAGCGGCGATGTGTTCGTCAGACGTTTGAGATCGTGTTTATCGCGATTGGAGAGCTTCCAGCGCTGGCCGATGGTTGACGCCGCCGCCTCGGGTTGCGGGCATTGTCGCAGCAGCAGGCCGAGTCTGATCAGTGCCTGCATCCGGTGCGGCATGCGATCCGCCGCCTCGGTAAGCGAGTGATAGATGAAGGGTGCCGGGTGCGAGTGATGGGTGATCACATACGGCAGCACCCCCGTTTGCTCCATCAATGTCAGCGCGTCCGCCGCATCTGGCGCCGCCAGCAGTTTGAACATCTCGTGCTGGATACGCTCGCCGGACAGCCCGCCGATCATGCCGGCATGATAGCGGCAGGCGGCCAGCGCCGCCTCGTCCGCCGGGGGGCGGCCATGAGTGGCGAAGAAACGGAAAAAACGCAGCATGCGTAGCGCGTCTTCGGTGATCCGCGCCGAGGCGTCGCCGATAAAGGTCACGCGTCCGGCCAGGGCATCCGCCACGCCGCCGAAAAAATCGGTGATTACGCCCTGCGCGTCGCAATACAGCGCGTTCATGGTGAAGTCGCGACGCGCGGCGTCGGCCCGCCAGTCGTCAGTGAAGGCCACGTCGGCATGCCGGCCGTCACAGGCGACATCGGTGCGCAGGGTGGTCACCTCAAACGGTGTGTGATCGATCACCGCGGTCACCGTCCCGTGTCTGAGCCCCGTGGGCACGGTTTTAATACCGGCCTGCCCGAGCAACGCCATCACCGCTTCGGGCGGCGCCGGGGTGGCGGCATCCACATCCTTAACCGGCCGGCCCATCAGGGCATCGCGCACGCAGCCCCCGACAAAGCGCAACTCGACACCGGCCCCGGTAAAGGCTGCCAGCAGGGTTTGGGTGTTGGGATGCGTCAGCCAGGGTTGGGCGTCAAGCTGCATTAGTCAAACCGCTCTTCCACCAGTTCGCCGTCTTTGAATTCGGCGGGACTGTAAATCTCTTCACGGTTGGGTTCGGCGCTAAGCCCCAGAATCAAAAATCCGATCATCGCCAGCACCACGGTGGCAGTAGCGGCCCACAGCCAGGGCCCTTCTGTCCAGTCGGGTACATCCTCGCCGGCCTGGGCGGCCAGATTGCGGTGGCGCAGCATCCATAACAGATAGATCAGAACGGGTAATAAGACCGGCCAGAATTGCCACATCAGTTTTAGCATGGCGTTACTCCTTTTGACTTACTCTATAACCTAAGCAGGCGAGCACTGCATCCCGAATCTGCGCCAGTTTGGTCGGGTGGGTGATCTTCAGGCCGAACCCATCCTTGACATAGAACACATCAACCGCGCGCTCACCATAAGTGGTGATATGCGAGGTGGCGATAGTCAGATGCCGTTCGCTCAACGCGGTGGTGAGTTCGTATAAAAACCCGATGCGATCCTGGCCGTTGACTTCGATCAGCGTGTAGGAATCGCTTGAATGGTTGTCTATAAACACATCCGGCGGGGTGTGCATCGCGGCCATCGCCTGCGACTCATAGGCGCGTTGCTGCTCGGCCACCGCGTGCGCCAGATCAAACGTCCCGGCGAGGCTGGATTGCAGGGTCTGTATGCATTTATGCAGCCGCGGCTCGTCGTCAAATGCACCGCCTTGCAGCGACTGGATATCCAGCAGCGCCACGGCCAGCCCGTCGCGCAGGGTAAATAGTTTGGCTGCCGCAATCGAGGCGCTTACCGTGGCCAGGCTGCCGGCGATATAGGGCATTAACCGATGATGCTCGGGCAGGCACAAGATCAGCCGGGTGACGGCGAGGAAGGAATCCACCTCGTAATCATAGGCAATAGCCTGCTCTTTCCGCCAGCAGCGCCGCAGCAGGTGCGCCAGGCGGATATGGGGCTGGTAAGGCGCGGCCAGCCATAAAGCCGGAAACCCGACAGCGAAATAGCGCGCGCGATCGGCCTCGTCCCAGCCGCTCAAGGCGTCCTGCATATGCCGGCGAAAGCGGTCAATGGCTTGCGAGCGGCTGTCCACTTCGCGCAGGCCCATCTGTTCTTCGGCGCGGTGATAGAGTTCACGCAACAGCGCCCCTTTCCAGCCGTTCCAGATAGCAGGGCCGACCGCGCGGATATCGCACACCGTGATTATCAGCAGCACGCGCAGGCGTTCGGGTGATTGCACACGCGCTACGAAATCGGCAATGGTGCGTGGGTCACTCAGATCGCGTTTAAACGCTACGTCACTGGGCAGCGCATGCTCACGCACCAGCCAGCCGGCCATATCGGCCTCGGCCTGATTCAGCCCGAAGCGCTGCCCCAGCCGGCGGACTATCTTCTCGCCTTTTTCGGCGTGCCGGCCCCCGCTGCCCTTGCCGATATCGTGGCATAGCAGCGCCACCAGTAATGCCCGCCGCGAGGAAATCCGGTGAATGATGCGCGTGGCCAGCGGCAGTTCATTGGCGAGCCTGCCGCGCTCGATGGCGTGGAACGTGCCGATGGCGCGCAGGGTATGCTCATCCACCGTGAAGACGTGATACATATCATATTGCATCTGCCCGACGATTTTGCCGAATTCCGGGATAAAACGGCCCAGCACGCCGGTTTCGTTCAACCAGCGCAGCGTGATATCGGGTTGCGTATCGGCCAGCAGCATATCCAGAAACAGGCGGTTGGCCTGGGCGTCGGTACGCAGCGCCTGGTCAATCAGTCGGTGGTGGCGGCGTACCCGCTGCCAGGCCCGCGGGTGAATCGCCAGCCCCGCATGTTGCGCGGTATGAAAAAGCTGCAGTAGTAAAATAGGCCGGGCGCTCAGATCGACCGCCTCGGCAAACTGCAGGCGCCCACCCTGCACGACGAAATCCTCGAAGGCGGGGCTGCGTGTGAACCATTGCCCAATGCGCAGCAGTGAGCGCCGGCGGTATGCGTCTTCGAGTAAGGCGCTGAACAGTCGCGTCAGCTCACCGACGCTTTTGGCGACCTGGAAATAACGCGTCATAAACCGCTCAACCGGCTTGTGCGCGCTCGATGCCCGGTATCCCAGCCGCTGGCTGATGCGTAGCTGCATATCGAAGCTCAGCCGTTCCTCGGCCCGCCCGCTTAACAGATGCAGATAAATCCGCACGCACCAGAGAAATTGCTGCGCCCGGTAAAATTCGCGGTATTCACGCTGGCTTAATATTTCCAACCTGACCAGCGCCGAGACGGTGCGCACGCCATAGACATAGGCCGCCAGCCAGTGCAGGCTGTGCAGATCGCGCAGCCCGCCTTTGTTTTCCTTGATATTGGGTTCGAGAAAAAAGCGTGAATCTCCCTGCCGGCGGTGGCGCGCAATGCTTTCCTCCTGCTTGGCCTCGATAAAAAGGGCCGGCTCGGCACCGATGATGCGGCTGCGTATCTGTTCATCCAGCCTCTGAAACAGAGCGCGGCTGCCGCAGATAAAGCGCCGGTCGAGCAGATTGGCGGTGATCGTATGGTCCCTGGCGGCCAGGCGCAGCGTCTCCGGCACGGTGCGCACGGCGTGGCCGACGGTCAGCCCCACATCCCACAGATAATACAGCACGCCTTCCACCCATGCTTTTACCGGGGCGAGCGCGCGCGATTCATAGACGAACAGCAGGTCGATATCGGATGCGGGGAACAGTTCCCGCCGCCCATAACCGCCTACCGCCACGCAGCTGACCGGCGGCAGCGCGGCGTCTGCCGCTTGTGCGTTGCTGACCGCGCTCACCGCGCCCTGGATCACCACATCCATCAGCGCGCTGTGGGTTTTCAGATAAGCGGCGGGCCGGTGCGTGTGTTCGAACTGGGCGTCAATCCGCGCCCGACCCTGGGCATACGCCGTGCCCAGGAGGTCGAGCACGCGCTCGTTCACCTTATGGTCCGCCTCCGGCGCGGGAGCCGGTGCCACCGTGGCGGCGTCAATCTCGGCGAACAGCCGCTCCCGATCGATAATCCCTTTGAGTTTTGCCATCCGCGCCGTTATGGTTTGATGCTTTCTGGACACATTCTAACATGCTCAGGCACCCATGTCTTTGACCAAGCCAGTGATGCCGCCGGTGGCGCAGGCGATTGCCTTTATGATTACCAGCACCGCCTGTTTTTCGGCGATGAGCCTGTTCATCCGCTTTGCCTCAGACGAGCTGCATACTACCGAGGTGGTGTTCTTGCGCAATGTTTTCAGTGTGTTGCTGCTGATGCCGTGGGTGATCGGTAATGGCATCCGGGTGCTGCGCACCGAGCGCATCGTCAGCCATTTCTGGCGCGGGACGATCGGCGTGATCGGCATGCAGCTGTGGTTTTACTGTATTGTCGTGCTGCCGCTTAATGAGGCCACGGCGCTGAGCTTCACCGCGCCGATTCTCACTACCATTTTCGCCATGCTGTTTCTCGGCGAACGCGCCGGCATCCACCGCTGGTCGGCGATCGGCATGGGCTTTGCCGGCGCCATGATTATCATCCGCCCCGATCCGGACAACATGAACTGGACGCTCCTGCTCGTGCCCTGCGCCACCTCGATGTGGGCGATTGCCAGTATTTTCGTCAAATCGCTCAGCAAAAGCGAACCGCCCGAGCGCATCGTCTTTTATATGGCGTTTTTCATGATGCTGTGGTCGCTGCCTTCCGGGCTGTATCACTGGGAGCATCCAAGTGCACAAGCCTGGCTGTATTGCTTCGGCGTGGCCGCCACTTCCACCCTGGCGCATCTGTGCCTGGTGCGCGCCTATGCCCGCGCCGATATCGCGGTGCTGATGCCGTTTGACTTTTCGCGGCTGATTTTTACCGCCATGTTCGCTTATATCGTTTTCGGAGAGGTGGCGAACCGCGCAACCTGGATCGGCGCGGCGGTGATTGTGGCCTCGGCGGCTTATATCAGCTACCGTGAAACCCGCCACCACAAACGCCTCGTCGGCCAGGAGGAGGAAGCATTATGAACGCAATCGAGCCTCAGGAGATGGGTGACGACGCACACCAGCCGGCAATGAACGCGCCCGCTGCCCGCCGTTCGTCGGTTTTCTCGCGCCCTGCATTATACCTCCTCGGCCAGCTGTTGCGCCGTGACCTGGCGGCGCGCTATCGCGGCTCGCTGCTGGGTGTGCTGTGGGCGCTGATCACGCCGCTGCTCATGCTCGGCGTATACAGCTTCGTCTTCGGCGTCATTTTCCGCGCCCGCTTCAACCTCCCGGCCGAGCAGACAACCGCCATCGCCTTCCCGCTCATTCTCTATAGCGGCCTCATCCTCCACCAGTTCACCGCCGAAAGCCTCACCCGCGCCACCACCATCATCCTGCAGCACGCCAATTACGTCAAAAAAGTCGTCTTTCCGCTGGCCCTGCTGCCGCTGATGGTCACCGGCAGCGCCGCGGTGATGATGCTCATCCAGCTCGCCCTGCTGCTGCTGGCCATGCTTGCCACCGGCCATCCGCCCTCGGCCATGGCGCTGCTGCTGCCGCTGACCATCCTGCCGCTGGTGCTCATGCTGCAGGGCGCCGCCTGGCTGGTGGCGGCGATCGGCGTCTTCGTCCGTGATCTGGCGCAGGTGATGGGCTTTATCACCACGGTCCTGCTCTTCCTCAGCCCGATCTTTTATCCCGTCTCGGCGCTGCCCGAGCCCTACCGCACGGCGATGCAGTTCAACCCGCTCACCCCGATCATCGAAAACACCCGCGCCGTGCTGTTTTATGAAACCTGGCCCGACTGGGCAACGCTCGGCCTCACCTACGCCGCGGCCGGGTTCGTGCTGCTGCTTGGCTATGCCTTCTTCGCCCGCACCCGCAAAGGGTTTAACGATGTGGTCTAGGCGATGAGGCGAATGCACTGACATGATCTGGCTGCACGGCGCCCCGCTTCCCCGCTTGCACGTACGCGCGCCGCTTGCCTCTCCCGCTTTCCCTCCCCC
>CAZMBI010000026.1:0-17061 GCA_964564675.1 uncultured Azospirillaceae bacterium | reverse complement strand
GGGCAACCGCGCCGCCATCGAAGCCACCATGCAGGAATGGCAGGACAAGTTAACCGGTGAATTCGATCGGCTGATCGACGTGTGGATGGACGACACCCAAGCAGCGATAGCGTTGGAGGAGCGAAAATGAAAGCGGTAGTGCTCTCAGTCTGTGTGTGTTTAATGTTGGGTGCAAGCAACGCTTCTGCGGAAGCGTTCCACCGCGCAATCAATACGTACGTCAAACACATACCCGGCGTCATGCGCGCTCACTATGTCGATGTGCCAGCGCTGACGGCGATCTCCATAACGGTTGTGCGCCAGAGCGGCACCTGTGATGTCAAAGTCCGTGCCGGAACGGGTACCCGCGGCGCTGGCACGTCTCGGCAGGTGGCCAATATCCTGGCCTCTTTTGATGAACGGGTCCATCGGGCAAGTATTGTGGTGTTGCCGCCGACGCAACAGGCCCGTCGACTGCACATCACATTTGACAAGCGATCACGCGACTGCCGCTTCATCAGTTTCGTGATTGGTTCGCATATCGGGGAAAAAGCGGCGGAAGCCTTTGCCAAGAGTATCGTGCAGTTGATGTTAGAGGACATGATCGGCTCCATGCTTGGACAGGAGCCGGGCGATCTGACCGGCAATCCGCTGGTCTCCCGTGGCATTGGTGCTGGCATGGCGGTTTTGATGAACGATAACGTCGCAGCCGCCGGGGCCTCCGTGATGCTCAACGAAATTCAAACGCAAGTCTCACAGGCCATTCCGGAGAGCCATGCGTTAGCCGTGTTCGTCACCCATGTTCTCTCTGGGCTTATGTCCGATCTATATGACCCATATTTTCGGGCGCAGGGGGCCTCTTATCGATGATACGTCCCTGCGGGGCACAATGCTGAGGACATCGGGCACTGCCGCCGTTGAATGGTCCCTTTTTTAGCCAAGGTCGGCATCTCACCGGTAGTCCCGGTATCTTAATCCAAAATCAATTCATTCAATCGATCTAATTATATGAAGATATAAGAAATTATCAGTAGATAGTTATCAGTTATTATCTGTCTATTATATGCAGGAACCGCTAAGCCACGCTGACTGCACCTTACGGTCCGGTTCGCCTACCCAACTCTGCGTGATGCCGTACCCAACTCTGCATAACCTGCTACCCAAGTCTGCGTAAATGGCCCAACGCTGCTACCCAACTCTGCGCAACCCGCTACCCAGCTCTGCGTTGGCTTTTGATAAGCCACGGAAATTCCGTCGTTAACTTATCCACAAAGCTACCTGACTCTGCGTAATGAAGCAGTTCCTTATGCTGTTGTCGTCTGATCACTGACAAGCCGCACGTCACTACCTGACTCTGCGTAACTAAGGCTTTGATTTCGGTGACAACCGCCGCTTTGGCGCGACAAACAGCTGGTCGCTGTCACAGGGGCTCAGGATCAGCCCCTTTTCGGTCAGCTCCACCGGCAGCTTCGGAAACACCTCCCGGATCGCTTCCAAATCCTCGGCAAATCCCTGTTTGAACTTCCACAGATGTTTCACATTGCAACCGAACTGCTCCTGCAGCGCCTCCCAGGAGATGGGATAGCGCCGCTCCACCTTGCGCAGCCGGTAGCCAAGCCACAGCAGCATGTCGATCTGCTTTGCCGATTGCGAGAAGGCGCGCAGGGCGCGCATATCCACCGGCAAGGCATGTTCGCGCAGGGAATCGTAGAATTCCTGATCGAGCGTCAGCGTTGAGGACCACAGCAGCTTCTGATCCGAGTCCTGCGGCAGCCAGATATCGAAGCTGCGGATGGGCTGCGCATTCACCGTGGTCGTCCGCTCGCTTTGCCACAGGCCGATCTGCATGCGCGAGGCCACCAGCCGGTTCAGCTGTTCCTTGAATTGCGTCAGCGTCCCGCGCGCCCGACCGGATACACTTCACCAAACTGTCACACACACTCAGCACGCTTTACGGTACATTAAAACTATGAAAACGACAGAGCCAACGATCGCGCCATCACGCGCTGAATATGAGGACGTGCTGCCCGAGCTGTTCAATCCGCATGATTATATTGAGCCAATGGAAAGCGGGTTTGTGCTGTGCTACAACCCGATGGCCCATGGCGGGCTGTCCGCGATTACGGTCAATACCACGCTGACCGGCGAGGCGCTGCGTAATTTCGAGAATTCGATCAAGCGCATGGTGCTGGCCAAGCTGTTTTCTCCCAAATTCGGCGAGGTCATCCTCACCGCCTGCCGCCTGGGCCAGGCACATTAGCACGCATATAGTAGTGATTTCTTAATGCTTCCATGATATATCAAAGGGATGACACTACCCAAGTACGAAGCATATGGCATTAATATCGAGGAGCGGGGCAACACCACCCACGTCTTTAAAGACGGCGATTTGGTTGGCAGTTTCACTATCGATATTGACCAGAAAACACTGAAATTTCAGTTCCCTGACAACCATGTCTTCAATTATTTTGCATATATCGCTTCCGATTTGGCGACAAATCGTGTAAAATGGGTTAATGAGAATTTACGAAACGACACCATGGATGCCGTGCAGGCGGGGGTAGCGTTTCTCGGTTTCGCGAAATTTGAAGAACATATGGCTCATACAATAGGAGAAAGTTATGGCGGCGAACAAGTACACTGATACTGATGAGACACCGGATAAAAGTCCCGGGGGTAGAACTAACAGAGAGCCGGTTGATTTTCATGCATGTGCCAACGCCTGCTTTGCCGCCCCATCACAGGGCTTGAGTCATACGCAACTGGCTGCTAATCTGGCACAAATGAACGGTATTAATGCGCCGGCGCCAGGGCGCCAGCTTTAAGCGCCGTAACCGGTGCGCATCAGCTTCATGCGCGCCACATTATCTTCCGCAATCAGGTTTTTGAATTTCTCGACGAAGGCGTTGGTCTGCAGTTCGAGTAATTGCAGCTTGGCGGTGTCGCGTTCCAGCCGTTGCAGGCTGTCGGGGCGGCTGTCTTTTTTCAGCCGCTCAAACTGTCGGGAGATTTCATCGATCTGCAACCTGTAGCGCTCGATCTGCTCTTTCCATTTCTGCGTTTCCAGCGATTTTGACAGGCCGCCTTCCAGCGTGATGCGCTGCGTACGCGAATGATAGGCCTTGTCGCACAACTCGGTTAGCTCGGCCAGCGCCACTTGCACCTTGTTTTCCGCCGTCAGACGGGCCATGCGCAGATCGCTGGCTTTTACGCGTTCCACGCGATGCAAACACACCAGCGCGATAATACCGCCGGCGGCGCCGGTCACCATGCCAACAGAACCGGTAATACCGCCCAGCAATGCCCAATCCATATACCGCCACCCCTTCGCTTCTTACCCGGTGAGCCACCGGGCTATGCATATTCTGCCGGGTCGTGCCGCAGTCGGCCGCACCGGGCGTCATCGCCTGTGTGCCACAAGCGCCCGGGCGTAAGCACGCCCCCGGTTGCCTGATGGGTTACAGAGCTGGTGCGAAGTAAGCAAAGGCTGTGCCAGCCGCACCGGCAAAGCCTTGCGGGCAACTGAGGGCGTGGATCAGTGGGTGATAACCGAGGCTTCTTCGGTATCGTGATGGTCTTTTTTCGAGGAGATGCTGTCCTCTTCTACTTCCACCCAGTCGGTGATCGGAGTAAGTCCGTCGGCGAGGGCGTGTTCAAGCACCTCATCCACCGTTTCCACCGGGATAATCTCCATATTTTTCTTCACATTGGCCGGAATATCCTCAAGATCTTTCTCATTCTCCTTGGGGATGAGTACCGTGGTGATGCCGCCGCGCAGGGCCGCCAGCAATTTCTCCTTCAGCCCACCAATTTCCAGCACCCGACCGCGCAGCGTGACCTCGCCGGTCATGGCCACGTTTTTCCTCACCGGGATGCCGGTGAGCACCGAGACAATGGTCGTACACATGGCAATCCCGGCCGACGGTCCGTCTTTCGGGGTGGCGCCTTCGGGCACGTGTACGTGAATATCTTTCGAGCGGAATGTCGGCGGCTTAATGCCGAACGACAGCGACCGCGCGCGCACATAGCTGGCGGCAGCTTCCACCGATTCTTTCATAACGTCGCCGAGCTTGCCGGTAACCGAGAATTTGCCTTTTCCAGGCATGGCCACCGCCTCGATAAGCAGCAGGTCGCCGCCGGTTTCCGTCCAGGCCAGGCCGGTGGTGACCCCGATCTGGTCCTCTTTTTCCGCCTCGCCGTAGGAATGTTTGCGCACGCCGAGAAATTTGCCCAGATTGCGCGGGGTAATCGATACTTTCTGTTTTTTCTTCAGCAGGATCGATTTTATCGATTTGCGGATCAGTTTGGCGATTTCACGTTCAAGGTTACGCACCCCGGCCTCGCGCGTATAATAGCGGATGGTGTGGCGCAGGGCCTCATCGGAAATGCTCATCTCGCCTTTACGCAGGCCATGTTCTTTGATCTGTTTAGGAATCAGATGCGCCTTGGCGATCGACACTTTTTCGTCTTCGGTGTAACCCGACAGGCGGATAACTTCCATGCGGTCCATCAGCGGGCGCGGCATGTTCAGCGTATTGGCGGTGGCGATGAACATGACATCGGAAAGATCATACTCCACTTCCAGGTAATGGTCGGTGAACTCCTTATTTTGCTCTGGATCAAGCACCTCCAGCAGGGCGGAGGCGGGGTCACCACGGAAATCATGTCCCATCTTGTCGATTTCATCGAGCAGCATCAGCGGGTTGCTGGTTTTGGCTTTTTTCATCGACTGAACGATCTTGCCGGGCATGGAGCCGATATAGGTGCGGCGGTGGCCGCGTATTTCGGCTTCATCGCGCACGCCGCCGAGCGAGAATTTCACGTAATTACGACCGGTCGAGCGGGCGATGGAACGCGCCAGCGACGTTTTCCCAACGCCGGGGGGGCCGACCAGGCACAGGATCGGGCCTTTGATTTTCTTGGTGCGCGCCTGAATGGCGAGATATTCCAGAATGCGTTCCTTGACCTTCTCCAGGCCCTGGTGATCCTGATTTAAGACCTTCTCGGCGAGCTTCAGATCACGCTTGACCTTGCTGCGCTTGTTCCATGGGATAGAGGTCATCCAGTCGAGATAGTTGCGGATTACGGAGGCCTCGGCGGACATCGGGCTCATCGTGCGCATCTTCTTAAGCTCGGCCTCGCACTTTTCCCGCGCCTCTTTGGTCATCTTGGTGTTTTGGATTTTTTCCTCGATCTCGGTGAGCTCGTCCTTGCCTTCGCCCTCAAGTTCGCCCAGCTCCTTCTGGATGGCTTTCATCTGTTCGTTGAGATAATACTCGCGCTGGGTTTTCTCCATCTGACGCTTGACGCGGCTGCGGATGCGTTTTTCGGTATTGAGGATACCGATTTCGCTTTCCATCAGCGCATAGACATGTTCCAGCCGCTCGGCAACATTGGTGATTTCGAGGATTTCCTGCTTGCCGGGAATATCGATCGCCATGTGCGCGGCGACCGTATCGGCAAGCACGGACGGGCTGGTGATCTTGGAAATGGCGCCCAGCGTCTCCGGCTGAATTTTCTTATTCAGCTTGACATATTCCTCGAATTTAGTGATCACCGAACGGAACATCGCCTCGGTCTCGGTGGGATTGGCGACCGCTTCTTCCAGAATCTGCGATTCCACTTCATGATAACTCTCGTTTTCATGATAATGCAGCACCTTGGCGCGCTCGATGCCCTCAACCAGCACTTTAACAGTACCATCCGGCAGGCGCAGTAATTGCAAAACGGTGGCGATGGTGCCGACATTGTACATATCGGCTTTGCCCGGCTCATCCTGACTGCCGTTTTTCTGGCTGATGAGCATGATTTTATTGTCCGCCTTGACGACGTTTTCCAGCGCGCGCACGGATTTATCACGACCGACGAACAGCGGCACCACCATGCCGGGGAAAACCACAATATCGCGCAGCGGAAGAACGGGGTAGGTATGCGTTCGGGGCATTTAATTACCTTCTTTTAAGCCTTGATTGTGAAATAATATGTGGGGGATGGCAAGCCTTTTTCAAGGGGGATCGGGACGGGGCTGAAGGGCAGGAGGCGGTAAAAACACTCCGCCATCCTGGCTGCTGATCCTAACGGCTGAAGCGAAACCGATGTTCCTCGCCTTTCAGCAGGCGGCGGATATTATCCCGGTGCTGGATGACCATCAAAACAGCCATGGCGATTTCGACATCCGGGGCGCTCGCTCCCGCCAGGGCAACCACCGGCATGGCGATAGCGGCAAGGATGGAAGCCAGCGAGACGAAGCGCGTGGCGATAAATGCCACCAGCCAAACCGCAGCCAGCGGTACCAGCATCAGATACCAGCCCATATCCGCCAACAGGTGATAATAACACAGCACGACGCCCAGTGCGGTGGCCACGCCTTTACCCCCCTTAAAACGCAGCCAGAGCGGAAAACAATGGCCGAGCATGGCGGCCAGCATCGCCCAGTGGGCGATCAGGAAGCGCTCCTCGGCAAGCAGGAAGGCGACATAGACCGCCGCCATGCCCTTGCTGATATCCAGCAGTAAAGTCAGCAGCCCGAGCGTTTTCCCGCCCGCGCGCAGCACGTTGGTCGCGCCGATATTGCCCGATCCGCTTTGCCGGATATCGCCCAGCCCCGCCCAGCGGGTAAGCAGCAGGCCGAAGGGAATCGAGCCGATGAGGTAGGCGAGCGAAAGCGCGATCAGCATGTAGTCTTCAGTCATCAGCGGTTAGTCATCAGCGGTTAGTCTGAGCGGAATATTTCAGTGGGGTTGATTATCAAAACGCTCGCATATTACCCGCCGAGGGCTGAGTGCTCAAGCACGCTTTGCAATATCACCGCGGCGGCGGCGGCATCGCGGTTGGCGTGGCGTCTGGCGGCGCGGCGCCCGGCGGCTTTCATGGCCTCTTCCGCCGCCGCCGAGGACAGGCGCTCATCCCACAGCAGCAAGGGCAGGTCGCAATGGGCTTCCAGGTGACGCACAAAGGCGCGCACCGACTGACAGCGCGGCCCCGCCGTGCCGTCCATATTGAGCGGGTAACCGATGACAATCCCGCCGATGCCGTGCTCGCCGATGAGGGTCTGTAATTGCGCGATATCGCGGACCAGCTTGCCGCGCCTGATGGTGGTTACCGGCGCCGCCAGCTGCCACCAGGCATCCGAAATGGCAACACCGATGGTCTTGCTGCCGTGATCCAGCCCGGCGAGGCGGCCGGAGGCGATGTGGGTGAAGCGGTTCAGATCGGGCTGGAGCATGGTGATGAGCCGGTAGTCGTTAGTCGTTAGCCGCTAGCATATACCATGGCCGCGTGTTTTGCTAACCAGTACCAGCTGACAGCTAACAGCTAATTCACGGCTTGCAATTCCCGGTCACTGACAGTAAACCCTCATGCCATGGATTTAACAAACGATCATACCAAACATATCGCCCGGCTGGCGCGTATCCGGCTGGATGCAGCGGATGTCGAGGAATTCACGCAGGAGCTGAACGGGATATTGCACTGGATCGAGCAGCTTAGCGCAGTGGATACCGAAGGCGTGGCGCAGATGACCAGCGTCGCCGATATGCGCCTGCCCATGCGGGAGGATACTGTCACCGACGGCGGCCGGCAGGAGGCCCTGTTGAACAACGCACCGGCGGCGGAATATGGCTGCTTTGTCGTGCCCAAGGTGATCGAATAGCGCAGTCGGACGGGGAGATGTTGAACCCCCCGCCCGCTATTGCACCGCGCCTTCTCGCGCAGCATGGGCTCGCCGGCTGCACCGTTGGGGTGAGCGTGATAACCCACAACACGATGGACGATGATGTCTGAACTAACCCACCTCACCCTTGCCGCCATGCGTGACGGGCTGCGCAACAAGGAATTCTCCGCCGTTGAACTGACGCAGGCGCATCTCGATGCGATTGGCGAACAGAATGCGGCGCTGAATATTTATACCGATGTCACGGCCGAACACGCGCTGGCGCAGGCCAAAGCCAGTGATGCCCGGCTGGCCGGCAGCGAGGCCGGGTTGCTGGAAGGTATCCCCGTGGGCATCAAGGATTTATATTGCACAAAAGGCGTCCGTTCTACGGCGGGCTCGCATATTCTCGACGGTTTTAAACCCGAATATGAATCCACCGTCACCGCGAACCTGTTCGCCGCTGGCGGCGTTATGCTCGGTAAAACCAACATGGATGAATTCGCCATGGGTTCCTCCAACGAGACGAGCTATGACGGACCGTGCAAAAATCCCTGGAAACGCCGCGGCGATCCGGCTGACTTGGTGCCGGGCGGTTCCTCCGGCGGTTCGGCGGCGGCTGTGGCGGCGCGGCTTGCCCCACTGTCTCTGGGCACAGATACCGGCGGATCGATTCGCCAGCCGGCCTCATTTTGCGGCGTGGTCGGATTGAAACCGACATATGGCCGCTGTTCACGCTTTGGGATGATTGCCTTTGCCTCCTCGCTCGATCAGGCAGGCCCGTTGGCGCGCAGCGTGCGCGACGCGGCCATCGGCCTGCAGGCGATTGCCGGGCATGATCCGAACGACTCCACCAGCTCGCCCGAGCCGGTGTCCGATTTCGAGGCGGCGCTGACCGGGGATGTGCGCGGCCTGCGCGTGGGTATTCCGGTCGAATACCGCATGGAGGGCATCAACAGCAAGATCGCCGCGCTGTGGGACAAGGGCGCCGAGCTGCTCAAAGCGCAGGGAGCCGAAATCGTAACGGTGTCGCTGCCGCATACGCAATATGCGCTGCCGACCTATTATATCATCGCGCCGGCGGAAGCCTCATCCAACCTGGCACGCTATGACGGCGTGCGTTTCGGCCTGCGCGTGTGGGACGAAGGCGATAATCTCAACGACATGTATGAGAAAACCCGCGCCGCCGGGTTCGGGCGCGAGGTCAAGCGGCGGGTGATGATCGGCACCTATGTGCTTTCCGCAGGCTATTACGATGCCTATTACAAAAAAGCCCAGCGCATCCGCACGCTGATCGCCGAGGATTTCAAGCAGGCGTTTGCCAACTGCGATGTGATACTCACCCCTACGGCGCCGTCGGCGGCGTTCGCCTTCGGCGAGAAAAGCGACGATCCGGTGGCGATGTATCTCAATGACGTGTTTACCGTGCCGACCTCGCTGGCCGGGCTGCCGGGGATTTCGCTGCCCGCCGGGTTGAATCACGAAGGGTTGCCGCTCGGCCTGCAACTGATCGGCCGCGGCTTTGACGAGGTGACCATGCTGCGCGCCGCCGGTGCGCTGGAAGAGGCGCTGGCGTTTGATGAGGTGCCCCATGTTAACGGATGAGCAAGAACAGCGGCAGGAAGAAAGCAGAAATTTTGATCTTCAACAGCGATGGATAATAACCACGTTCATTGTGGCTCTCGTGGGAAGTGTAGCAACGGTTGTTTCTTTGTTTATATGATTCGGTACTCAAGAAAGCCCCCTCTGCCTGAAGCGAGAGCGAATTTACAAGCGCAGCCGTCTGATGCTTCCCTCTCCCTTCAGGGGGAGGGGCAGGCAGGGGGGCTTTCCGAACGGGGAGGCGTCAATCGCTTTGCAAACCCCAAGATTAAACAGAATGCGAAAACGCTGCGCCGGGATATGACGGACGCGGAAAAAAGCTTGTGGCATCATCTGCGGGCCAAACGGTTTTCCGCATTTAAGTTTCGTCGTCAGCATCCCATCGGTTCTTATATCGTTGACTTTGTTTGCCTGAAACAAGCATTGATCATCGAACTCGATGGTGGCCAGCACAATAAACAAACCGGGTATGAGACAGCGCGTGAAGCATTTCTGAAAGCGCAGGGCTTTACCGTTTTGCGGTTTTGGAATAATGAGATGCTGGAAAATCAGGAAGCGGTGCTTGAAATAATTATGAACCATTTAAGCACCCCCTCCCTAGCCCTCCCCCTAAAGGGGGAGGGGATGCGCTAGCGGCGCGGCCAGGTGACTCCCTCCCCCTAAAGGGGGAGGGGATGCGCTAGCGGCGCGGCCAGGTGACTCCCTCCCCCTTTAGGGGGAGAGATGGGGAGGGGGTGAAAGGATGAAAGATGACATACACCATCAAAGGCAATACCGGCGAGTGGGAGCTGGTGATCGGGCTTGAGGTGCACGCCCAAATAACGAGCAACGCCAAGCTGTTTTCCGGCGCACCGACTCTCTATGGCGCTGAGCCGAACTGCAATGTGTCTTTCATCGATGCCGGGATGCCGGGCATGCTGCCGGTGATCAACCGTTTCTGTGTCGAGCAGGCGGTGCGCACCGGGCTCGGGCTCAAAGCCGAGATCAACCTGACCTCGGTGTTTGATCGCAAGAACTATTTTTATGCCGACCTCCCGCAGGGCTATCAGATTTCGCAATATCTCGATCCGATTGTCGGCAAGGGCGAGCTGGTGCTTGATATGCCCGACGGCTCGACGCGGCCCATCGGCATTACTCGGTTGCATCTGGAACAGGATGCCGGCAAATCGCTGCACGAGCACGCGCCCAAACACAGCTTTATCGATCTGAACCGCTCGGGCATTGCGCTGATGGAAATCGTCTCCGAGCCTGATTTACGTACGCCGGAAGAAGCGAGCCTTTATCTTAAAAAACTGCGCAGCATCGTGCGCTATCTAGGCACCTGCGACGGCGATATGGAAAAAGGGTCGCTGCGCTGCGACGCCAATGTCTCGGTGCGCCGCGTGGGCGAGCACCATTTCGGCACGCGCTGCGAGATCAAAAATGTCAACTCGGTGCGCTTTGTGGCGCAGGCGATTGAGTATGAGGCGCAGCGCCAGGTAGCGATTCTGGAATCGGGCGGCACTATCGAGCAGGAAACGCGGCTGTATGACAGCGCCAAAGGCGAGACGCGCACCATGCGCACCAAAGAAGACGCACATGATTACCGCTATTTCCCCGATCCCGATCTGCTGCCGCTGGTGCTCGATCAGGACTGGGTGGACGCGATCCGCGACGGCCTGCCCGAGCTGCCCGATGCCAAGAAACAGCGCTATATGGAGCAAATGGGGCTTTCCGCTTATGATGCGAGCGTGATCTCGGCCGATAAGACCGCCGCGGCGTTTTTCGAAGAACTGGCAAGCGGTGTGGACCCGAAACTCGCATCCAACTGGCTGACGGCGGAGTTGTTCGGCCGGCTCAATAAGCTCGGTGTGGGCATTGAACAATCACCGGTAAGCGCGCAGGCGCTAAACGGCCTGATCCGGCTGATCGCTGATAACACTATCTCCGGCAAGATCGCCAAGGAGGTGCTCGATAAGATGATGGAAACGGGGGAGGAGGCTGCCGCCATTGTCGAGCGTGAGGGGCTGAAACAGGTCACCGACACCGGCGCGATTGAAACCGTGATTGATGAGGTGCTGGCCGCCAATCCGGATAAGGTGGCGGAATATAAAGCCGGCAAAGACAAATTGTTCGGCTTTTTTGTCGGGCAGGTGATGAAAGCCATGCAAGGCAAGGCTAATCCGGCGGCGGTCAATGAGCTGTTGCAGGCGAAACTGAACGGCTGAACGCCTCACCGACGCCCTGACGCCCCATTATCATCTGGCGAGGGATGCCGGGTGCAGCCCGTCGTGATATTTGCGTTTCTCGGCTGCTGCGCGTTCCACCGTCTCAGCGTCAATCCCGATGCTGCCGCCGATGACTTTGGTCAGCGGCGTGACCAGGCGTTTCTCCGATCAGTCGGTCCAGTTGCGGGCGGTTTCCGGGAACAGGGCTCGGGTTCCAAGCACCATGGCGATGGAAAAACTGGCGCCGCCCCAGGGTTTTGCGGTGCTGCCAGTCGGTGGCGCTGGCGGGGACATGATGATGGTGGTCATGCCTGTGATGATGGCCGTGGTCATGGTGGACGTGATGCGCGTCATGCGCATGGCTATGGTCATGGCTATGATCGTGAAACGGATTACTGCAGCCGACGGTGGCGGGTTTTTTGACCCCAAGCGCCTTTTGAATTTCGACCATGACCGGCACGCCGATCCAGTCCAAGAAGGTACAGGCCAGCGCGTGATTGATGGTATAGGCAATATCCTAAGCACTGCTGCGCGACAGGTCGTCGGCCATTGTGTGTGTTTCGAGAAATTATTAACCAACCACCACAATGCCGGCAAGTGCCTGTAAAAACAACGGTTTGAGTGTGACAGTTGAGTAAGGCCGCGCCGTTATTTTTTATCGGTTTTATCGGTTTTATCGGTTTTATCGCCTTTGGCAGCTTCGGCGCGCGAAGTGATGATATCATCGATCAGCCCGAATTTTTTAGCCTCTTCCGGCGGCATGAAATTATCGCGCTCCATGGCTTTTTCGATCGTCGCCAGTTTCTGGCCGGTATGCTTCACATAAAGCTGATTCAGGCGCTTGCGCAGTTCCAGAATCTCACGGGCGTGGATTTCGATATCGCTGGCCTGGCCCTGGAAGCCGCCGGATGGCTGGTGAACCATAATCCGTGCATTGGGCGTGGCAAAGCGCTTGCCCTCAGCCCCGGAAGTCAGCAGCAGCGAGCCCATGGAGGAGGCCTGGCCGATACAAAGGGTATTCACGTCCGGCGTGATATACTGCATCGTGTCATACATCGACATGCCAGAGGTGACAATCCCGCCCGGCGAGTTGATATACATGAAAATATCCTTTTCCGGGTTCTCCGATTCCATATACAGCAATTGCGCCACCACCAGTGCCGCCATCTGGTCTTCCACCGGGCCGGTGACAAACACGATACGTTCCTTAAGCAGGCGCGAATAAATGTCGTAAGAGCGCTCGCCGCGGTTGGTCTGCTCGACCACCATGGGTACGAGATGGGCGTAGGATTCAATCATCTGGTTTTCGTTGCGAATGTCCGTCATAGTTTCTCCTGCGTTTTAGAGTGCGGGATTCGGGTGTCAGGATTCAGGCAGTAGACAAGCTGAATCCCGATTGCCGTATGCCGCACCCTATTTTTTCTTTTTCGCCGCCACTTTTTTCGGCTTGGTTTCGGCGTCCGCCGCTTCAGCCGCCTCCTGATCGTCCTGCAACAGCTCCTCGATGCTGACTTTCTTTTCGGCGCGCTGCACATTATCTAAAACATGGTCCACCACCTTTTCTTCGATGATCGGCCCTTTAAGCTCTTCCACGTGGTCTGGATTCTTCTGATAAAACTCAAAAATCTTTTGTTCCTGACCAGGGAAGTTGCGGGCCTGTTCCATCACGGCACGGGTGAGTTCATCCCGCGAGACCTGAATATTGTGCTTGCGGCCCAGTTCGGCAAGCAGGATGCCCAGCCGCACCCGGCGTTCGGAAACGGCCTGATATTCCTCTTTTAACTGCTCTTCGGGCTTATCCAGGGACGGATCGCCTTTGGCCTTGGCTTCCTGCAGCTGCTGCCAGATGGTTTCAAACTCCGAAGCCACCATCTGGGCGGGCACCTCAAATCTGAGATTTTCGTCCAGCCAGTCAAATAGCTCCTTTTTGGCTTTGCTGCGTGCCACACTCTGATAATCCTCGGTGACCTGCGCCCGCACGGCTTCTTTGAGCGCCTCGAGTGAATCAAAACTGAAAGCCTGCGCGAATTCTTCGTTAATCTCCGGCGTATGCGGGTGCTGTACGGCTTTGACCGTGACAGCGAACTCGGCTTCTTTGCCTTCCAGCTCTTTGCTGTGATACGGGGTGGGGAAGGTGATCGCGATGGTTTTGTGCTCACCTGCCTTGGCACCGATCAGCTGCTCTTCAAAGCCGGGTATGAATTGGCCGGAGCCAATCTCAAGGTTGAACCCTTCGCCTTTACCGCCTTCAAACGGCGTGCCGTCGAGCTTGCCGACAAAATCGATGGTGACCACGTCGCCGCTTTTGGCGGCGGTGCCTTCTGGCGCCTCCTGTAAATCCCTGCGGCTGGTGGCCAGACGCTCAAGCGCTTGGTCAATTTCACTTTCCGGCACCTCGAAGGTATATTCCGAGATAGTAATGCTGTCTAACGGTAGTTCGGGCACGTCAGGCAGCGCTTCCAGCGAGAGTTCAAAGGTCAAATCACCTCCTTCTTGATAATCAATAATGTTCACTTCAGGCTTCATCGAGGGACGAATCTGCTTTTTGTTGAGCAATTCACGGGTCGATTGATTAATCGTATCCCACAGCACATTGTCCATTACATCTTTGCCGTAGCGCTGCTTGAGCACGCTCATCGGGATTTTGCCCGGCCGGAAGCCCGGCACCTTCGCTTTCTGACTGATGGACTGGAGCTCATCAGTTAATTGTTTTTCCACCACCGAAGCGTCGATCGTCACCTGATAGGCGTGTGACAAGCCTTCCGCTTTGACCGTGTTCACTTGCATTGCATATCCTGATTTTTTATATTTTCTGCGTCTTACAAAGCATAGCTTGGGCAGTAGCGCAAGGGATAGTTCAGGCTTTTTTTGCCGGGGCGGGCTGGCGGCGCAGGTGTCTTGCTGCGGTGCGGGCCTTTTCATTAAGGCTTTGCTAACCTATTTATTTTAGTGTGAAGCTAGGTCAATCCGATCGCATAAGCGGGCCTGCAAAATAGCAACAGCCGTATAATCCATTCGAGTAAGGTAAGCGAAAATGCAAGATTCCGTCTCCCGCATTGCTTGACAAGGATGGTTAAATGGGAACAGATAACAGTTCATTGAGGTTTATATGACAAAAACCAAAGAAACCAAAAATACGCGGTATTGCTCGTTTTGCGGTAAGAGCGAACACGAGGTGCGCAAGCTGATTGCCGGGCCCACCGTATTTATCTGCGATGAGTGCGTGGAGCTGTGCGTAGATATCATCCGCACGGCGGATAAGGGCGCGGTACAGTCCGAGGGTGAGGCCGTCGCCACTCCGGCGGAGATTCAGAAATTCCTGGATGATTATGTGATCGGTCAGCAGCGCGCCAAAAAAGTGCTCTCGGTTGCCGTGCATAATCACTATAAGCGCGTCGCCATCATGGAAAAAGGGGGCGATGTCGAGATCGCCAAGTCGAATATTCTGCTGGTCGGACCCACCGGTTGCGGGAAAACGCTGCTTGCGCAGACCCTGGCGCGCATCCTCGACGTGCCCTTTACCATGGCCGACGCGACGACGCTGACCGAGGCCGGCTATGTCGGCGAGGATGTCGAAAACATCATCCTGCGCCTGCTGCAGGCGGCGGACTATAACGTGGACCGCGCCCAGCGCGGCATCGTTTATATCGACGAGGTGGATAAGATTTCGCGCAAGTCCGAAAACCCCTCGATCACGCGCGATGTCTCCGGCGAGGGCGTGCAACAGGCCCTGCTCAAAATTATGGAGGGCACGGTGGCTTCCGTGCCGCCGCAGGGCGGGCGCAAACATCCGCAGCAGGAATTCCTGCAGGTGGATACCACGAATATCCTGTTTATCTGCGGCGGCGCGTTTGCCGGGATTGAAAAAGTGATCTCCAGCCGCGGCAAAGGCACGGCGATCGGCTTCGGAGCCGATGTGCGCACCTCGGATGTGAAAAATGTTAGCGAGGTGCTGGTCGATCTGCAGCCGGAAGATCTGATGAAATTCGGGCTGATTCCGGAGTTTATCGGTCGCCTGCCGGTGGTGGCCACGCTGGAGGACCTGGATGAGGACGCGCTGGTGCAGATTCTGACCGAGCCGAAAAACGCGCTCATTAAGCAGTATCGCAAGCTGTTCGAAGTCGAGGGCGTGGATTTACAGTTCACCGATGACGCGCTCAAGGCGATTGCCAAGAAAGCCATCGCGCGCAAAACCGGGGCCCGTGGCCTGCGTGCCATTCTGGAAGAGCTGCTGCTTGACCTGATGTATGATACGCCGGGTTCCGAAGATGTCGCCGAGATCGTGCTGAATGCCGAAACCGTCGAAGGCAAGGCCGATCCCATTATTGGGCTGGATAAGGCGGAAAAAGCCAACAAGAAAGCGTAATACATCATGCGGGTATGTCGCGATGACCCAGGATATACGCTGGCAGCAGCGTTTTAGCAATTATCGCCGGGCGCTGGCGCAGCTGGGCCGCTTTGTGCAGCATCAGCATCTCAATGAACTGGAAAAACAGGGGCTCATTCAGGCATTTGAATATACGCACGAGCTGGCCTGGAAAACCCTGAGCGATTTTCTCAAATCCCGCGGCACCGTGGAGTTGTATGGCTCAAAAGATGCCACTCGCGACGCATTCAAAGCCGGTTTGATCGGCCATGGCGAGATCTGGATGGATATGATCGCCAGCCGCAATCTCAGCTCGCATACTTATAATCAGGAAGTGGCAGACCGCATCGTCGAGCAGATTGTCTCGCACTATTACCCGGCTTTTTGTGCCCTTGAGGGTAAGCTAAGCGAGCTTGCGGCATGAGCTTCGGCCTGAGTGAGGAGACCGTCACCCGCATCCGGCAGGTGCTGGCGCGTTTCGATGCCGTCGAGGAAGCGATATTGTATGGCTCGCGCGCCATGGGCACGCAGCGCGAAGGCTCCGATATCGATTTGACCTTGAAAGGCGATCGGCTTGACCTGTCGACGCTCCAGCGGCTCGATGAAGCGCTTGATGCATTGCTGCTGCCCTACACGTTTGACCTTTCCATTTATCACTGGCTGCAGCAGGAAGATTTGCGCGAGCATATCCGGCGTGTGGGGATTTCGTTTTATCGCCGGCCCGCCGCATGAGCCCGGTTAGCCCGCGCCCGCGCGCGCTCGGACAAAAGCCGCGAAAAATGCATTTTCTATGTTGACAGTGCTGCCGTGAGCGCATATAACGCAACTCCCCAATGACTGGTGGGGAATGATTCGAATCCGGGATAAGCCTGCTTTTCATTATTCGAATCTGCCGATTGACAATGTAAATAAGTATCTATGCGCAGATGGTGGCGTGCGAATAAAACGCACAAACTATCATCTGTGACATCGTGCAAAATACCCGTCGTCCCGAGTAATCGGGATGATGAATTTTGAACGCTAGTCACATCAGGTGCTGACCGTAAGACCGGCTTGTCCGGCAAGCAGCATCGGATGTGGTTTGTGTGAGTCCATGAATTAGAATCTAGATGCAAAAAATATGAGGATACGGGAATTCCCCGTATTCGATATACTTGTATTCTAGATTTAGCGATGCCATCGCATCGCGATCAATTCTCTTAACTTGAGAGTTTGATCCTGGCTCAGAACGAACGCTGGCGGCAGGCCTAACACAT
>CAZMBI010000025.1:0-17475 GCA_964564675.1 uncultured Azospirillaceae bacterium | reverse complement strand
CCGGAAGAACTGACGCTTGCGCCCGGCCAGCGCCGGCTGGTGCCTGCCGGCATCGCCATCGCCCTGCCCGGTGGCTACGAGGCGCAGGTGCGCCCGCGCTCGGGCCTGGCGCTCAAGCAGGGGCTGAGCGTGCTCAACGCGCCGGGCACGGTGGATGCCGACTATCGCGGCGAAATCGGGGTGATTCTGGTCAATCTCGGCCAGGAGCCGGTGACCATCTCCCGCGGGATGCGCATAGCGCAACTGGTGATCGCGCCTTACACCCGCGCCGAGTGGCAGGAGGTCGAGCAGTTGGACCAGTCGGCGCGCGGTGACGGCGGTTTCGGCTCAACCGGCACGCGGGGATGAGACCGGGCCGTTGCAGATGATCATTTGATTTTTACACCACGCGCCCTATTATTCGCAGGAATGTTAATAATCAGAGGAATCCGTGATGTCCGTGACACCCATTAAATCCGCGATTAACAATCTTGATAAGCCCGGTCGTGGCCGCGTCTATCACAGCGTACTGGAGACGATCGGCAACACCCCGCTGGTCAAACTAAACCGTATTGCGCAGGACCATGGCTGCGTTGCCGATATCTATGCCAAGCTCGAATATTTTAACCCGCTATCCTCCATTAAAGACCGCATCGCGCTGTCGATGGTTGAGGCTGCCGAGGCGTCCGGTCAGGTGACCAAAGATACCATTCTGGTGGAGCCCACTTCCGGTAACACCGGTATTGCACTGGCCTTTGTCTGTGCCGCCAAGGGAATTAACCTGATTCTGACCATGCCCGAGAGCATGTCGATTGAGCGGCGCAAGATGCTCAAGCTGCTGGGCGCGCATTTGGAGCTGACCCCCGCCGCCAAGGGCATGCGCGGCGCGATTGAAAAGGCGGAAGAAATCGTCGCCGGCAACGCCAATGCGTTGATGTTGCAGCAATTCCAGAACGAGGCCAACCCCGAGATTCACCGCACTACCACCGCGCTTGAAGTGTGGAACGATACCGAAGGCAAGGTGGATGTCTTTATTACCGGCGTTGGCACCGGCGGCACAATCACCGGCGTCGCCCAGGTGTTAAAAGAAAAAAAACCGGACGTGCAGGCCATTGCGGTGGAACCGGAAGACTCGCCGGTGCTGTCCGGGGGCAATCCCGGCCCGCACAAAATTCAGGGCATCGGCGCAGGCTTCGTGCCGGATATCCTCAACCGTGAGTTAATCGATGAGGTAATCAAGGTCAGTAACGATACGGCATTTCAAATCGCGCGCGAAGCGGCGATTACCGACGGGCTGGCCTGCGGCATTTCCTCCGGCTCGACATTGGCGGCGGCGCTGGAAGTCGGCGCCCGTCCCGATATGAAGGGCAAAACCATCGTGGTGATCGTCGCCTCCCCCGCAGAGCGCTACATCTCGACGGATCTGTTTGCGGAATAATGCAACGGCATTCAGGATTGAGCAATCAGGATGCAGGGGAACTGTGCGCCTCCGACGCCGGCACCCCGCACCCCGATCCCGCTTTCCAGCGCCGCTACGCCCGCCATATCCTGCTGCCTGAAATCGGCGAGACCGGCCAGACTGCACTGGCTGAGGCCAGCGTGCTGGTCATCGGGGCCGGCGGGCTGGGCTCGGCGGTCATCGCCTACCTCGCCGCCGCCGGCATCGGCCGCATCGGTATTATCGACCACGACCATGTCGAACTGTCGAACCTGCAACGCCAGATCATTCACGAACAGGCCGATATCGGCCGGCTGAAAGTGGAATCCGCCGGCGACCGCATTGCCGAGCTAAACGCCGACTGCGCGGTGGATTTGCATCCACGGCGCATCACGCAGGAAAACGCTGCCGCTATTATCGGGCGTTATACAATCGTCGCCGACGGCTGCGACCGATTCGCCACCCGGCTGGTGGTCAACGATGCCTGCATGCAAACCGGCGTCCCGCTGGTCTCCGCTGCGATTGCCGGCTTTAGCGGGCAGTTGATGACGGTCATCCCGGCGGCGCGCACCCCATGCTATCGTTGTTTTGTCGGCGAGGCGCCGCCGGAGGCGGGCTGCCGTGAGACCGGCGTGATCGGCCCGCTATGCGGGGTCATGGGATCGTTGCAGGCGCTGGAAGTCATCAAGCACATTGTCGGCCTGCCCACCCTGGCCGGTCGACTGTTGCGCTATGACGGACTGCGCTACCGCCAGCATATCAGCAGCCTGGCGCATGATCCGGCCTGTGCGGCCTGTGCGGCCTGTACGGTCGGCTAGTTTCATTTGCCTGCCAGCGTGCAATCGATTACAGACAACAGCATGACGCGCTATTTGTGTGTGCTGGTATTCATCGCAAGCCTGCTGCCGCCGGCCATGGCCGAAGATAACCCGATGTTTCATAGCTCCGGCCTGCCGCTGCCGCGTTATGTCTCGCTGAAGTCGGATTATATCAATGTCCGCGTCGGCCCCGGCGAGCGCTATCCGATCCGCTGGGTGTTTCGCAAGGCGCGGCTGCCGGTGGAAATCGTCGAAGAGTTCGGCCACTGGCGTAAAATCCGCGATATCGAAAACAGCGAGGGCTGGATTTATAAAAACCTGCTCAGCGGGGAACGCACGGCCCTGATCAGGCAGCACCGCCGGCCGCTTTATCGCGGGCCCGATGCCAATAGCGGCACGGTGCTTGAAGTGGATCCGCTGGTGCCGGGCACGCTGCTGGAATGCACGGCACACTGGTGCCGGCTGGCTTTTGAAGGATACAAGGGATGGATTCGCCGGGACTTTATCTGGGGCGTGTATCCGGATGAGCGGATAGACGCGGATTAACCCCCTAATTCGGTCGCACGCGGATGATGACATCCACGCTGGAGACCTGATTGGGCATGCAGCCTTTGGGCACCGGGATATGCGGCATCTCGATCTGATCGGCCGGTATGTCCTCCAGCTCGCCGGTGGCTTCATACAGGAAATGATGATGCGGCTCGGTATTGGTGTCGAAATACGAGCGCCCGCCATCGACGACGACTTCTTTCAGTAAGCCGGCATCAACGAACTGGTGCAGCGTATTGTATACCGTAGCCATCGACACCTGCATATTAGCGTTGCGCGATTCGGTATGCAGCTGCTCAGGCGTGACATGACGGTTTTCCCCACTCCACAGCAAGGTGCCCAGCATGATGCGCTGGCGTGTTGGACGCAAGCCGGCATCTTTCAAACAGTCAGATATGTCCTGTGTCGATGTCATAAATAGAATGTTATTCTAATAAAAAAATGAAAACATCTAATATATTAGCATTGCAAGCAATTTTTTCAAGATTATTCTGCGACTAATTCGCATCTTTTGCACAGTTTTGCCGCCGCCCTATTCGCCGGTTACAATCCGGTCAATCAGCTGCGAAACGGTTGGGATATGGCCGTCGGCGTAAAACGGATCCTCCCCGAATTTATAGGCGTTATGGCCGGAAAACATCAGCTCATGATCGACATCGGCGCCGTGAATAATCGCCTGCAGGCTCTTTTGGATACAAAAACTGCGCGGATCCGCCTTTTTGCCGGTGGTGTGGTCATCATGATCCTTCCAGTTGGAAAAGCGGCAATGGCTGAGACAGCCCATGCATTCAATCTGATCGGTTAAAATCTGGTTGGCCTTTTCCGGGGTAACGAAAATGATCGTCTGGTCGGGGGTTTTCATGGCTTCGCTATAGCCCAGATCCATCCAGTTCTCGGCCCGTTCTTTATCGTCCGGGGTGATATAAATCGGGCGTTTGCGCGGACCGAAGGGAAACGGTTCGGTAAGATAGCCCTCCGGCTCGGTGGCATAGGCGACCTGGCGTTCTTCACGTTCGCGCAGCTCGCGGATGAAGCTGTTATTCACCGCCGAGGAATAAAAGCCGGTCGGGCTGAACTGATTGAGAAATACATCGCCTTTTTTCAGCTGCAATAATTTCTGTTTCCAGCGCTCTGGGACCGGGCTTTCCTGAGTCAGTAACGGCCGCGTGCCGAACTGAAAGGCAATGGGGCCGATTTCGTCATTGTCCAGCCAGTGTTCCCAGTCTTGCAGATGCCAGGCGCCGCCGGCCATGATGATCGGCGTATCGTGCAGGCCGACCTCGTTCATAAACTGGCGCAGCTCGCGCACCCTCGGATACGGATCCTGCGGGCGCGTCGGGTCTTCGCTGTTGGACAGGCCGTTATGCCCGCCGGCCAGCCACGGGTCTTCATAGACGACACTGCCCAACCATTGCCGGGTTTTATGATAGCCGCGCTTCCACAACGCGCGAAAGGCGCGCATTGAGGAGACAATCGGGTGATAATACACCTCGTATTGTCCGGCAATTTCGCCCAGGCGATAAGGCATGCCCGCGCCGCATGTCACGCCGTGAATCAGCCCGCGGGTACGCTCCAGCACGCCGGTTAAGATGCGCTCGGCGCCGCCCATCTCCCACAGGATGTTCATATGAATCCGGCCATTACCGCACGCTTTGTCATAGGCGATACGAGCCTGCTGCACCGCCCCGTCGATGCCCATATTGATCAGTTCCTCGTGACGTTCGCGCCGCGTCTTACTATGATAGACCTGCGGAATCACCTGACCGTTTTCATCATAACGATCGGCGTTGACACCGGAAAACGTGCCCACCGCCCCGGCGGCGGCAAACGCGCCAGCGCTGTATCCGTTGGTAGCGCCAATTCCCTTGCCGCCCTCGACAATCGGCAGCACTTCCTTACCGGAAATAACGACAGTTTTCAGCTTATCGCGAAATGATTCGGTCATGTGTCTCTCGTGCAAACGCTCTTAATAGCTGAAACTTAGGGCAATTCCAAGGATTTTAAACAGTTTTGTTACGTTAATGTATCGCACCCCAGTGCGCGCCGATACCATATTCCACCGCCAGTGGCACGGAAAGCTCCATGGCGCGCTGCATCACACCCTGCACTGTTTGCGCCACTTCCTCCGCCTGTTTTTCCGGCGCTTCCAGAATCAATTCATCGTGCACCTGTAATAACAATGTAGCCTCTGGGAAGTCCGTTGCCAATCGTTCATATACCTGCACCATCGCGCGCTTGATGATATCCGCCGCCGTGCCCTGCAGCGGCGCATTGATCGCCGCGCGCTCGGAGAAGGCGCGTTGGTTCGGGTTTTTCGCGTGGATGTCTTTAATATGAACCCGCCGGCCCATGTGGGTGGTGACATAGCCGTGCTCGCGGGCAAACCCTTTGGTGCGCTCCATATAATCTCTAATGCCCGGATACTGGGCAAAATAGGCGTCGATATATTCTGCCGCCTCGCCGCGCGATATGCCCAGCCGGGTTGCCAGTCCGTGCGCACTGATACCATAGATGATCCCGAAATTGATGGTCTTGGCCTTGCGCCGCAAGTCGCTGTCGACCGCTTCAACCGGCACACCGAACATCTGGCTGGCGGTGGTGGCATGAATGTCGGCTCCGTGCCGGAAAGCGTCTTTAAGCACCGCGATATCCGCGATATCGGCCAGCAGCCGCAGCTCGATCTGGGAATAATCCGCCGAAATCAGCTGACAGCCCGGCGCGGCAACAAATGCCTCGCGAATACGCCGCCCCGCTTCGCTGCGAATGGGAATATTCTGCAGGTTCGGATCCGACGAGGCAAGCCGCCCGGTGGTCGTCGCCGCCAGTGAAAACGAGGTGTGAATACGTCCGGTCTCGGGATGAATTTCCGCAACCAGCGCATCGGTATAGGTGCCTTTGAGCTTGGCCAGCTGCCGCCAGTCAAGCACTTTGGCCGGCATTTCGTGTCCCTGAGCCGCCAGCTCCTCCAGCACGCCGGCATCGGTGGAATAAGCACCGGTCTTGCTGGACTTCCTGCCCCCGGCCAGCCCCATATCCTCATACAGGATTTCCCCCAGCTGCTTGGGCGAGGCGATATTAAACGCGCGTCCGGCGAGCGTGTGAATGGTGTGCTCCAGCGCTTCCATCTGTTCGGCGAATTCGCGGGAGAGTATGCGCAGTCTATCGGGATCGACCGTGATACCTGCGGCCTCCATGGCCACAATGACCGGAATTAATGGCCGGTCGGTGCGCTCATAGATGCGCGTGAGGTGACAGGCCGCCAGCTGCGGCTTTAACTGCGCGTGCAGGCGGCGGGTAATATCGGCATCCTCGGCGGCATAATCGCGCGCGGCATCAGGGGTAATCTCGGCAAAATTCTTTTGCGATTTGCCGCTGCCAACGACGGTTTTATACGCAATCGGCGTGTAATCAAGCAAGCGTTTGGCAAGCTCATCCATATTGTGCGGATGCAATCCGGCATATAAATCGTATGACAGCAGCATGGTGTCATCTACGGGAGTGATCTGAACGCCGCACTGGCGCAGGATCAGCAGATCATATTTGATATTCTGGCCCACCTTGAGAACACCCGGATCGGCCAGCAGCGGTTCCAGCTCTGCGAGCACATCCGCCACTGGAAGTTGACCGGGGTGCAGGCTCGCTTGCGCGGGAGGCGAAGTAAACAGGTCGGATTGCGCTTCACCCGAGCCCCCGCTCTGGCTGCTTCCCCCACCCTCCGCTGGCGGGTTCGCATCGGTGGTTGCGGTGCTCACATGGCCCAGCGGAATATAACACGCCTCGCCTGGCTCGATACACAGCGAGATGCCCACCAGCCGCGCCTGCATGGCGTTCAGCGAGGTGGTCTCGGTGTCGATGGCAACCATCCCGGCGGCCCGGGCGCGGGCGATCCATTGCCGCAGCGTGCCCATATCGGCGATCAGCGAATAATCACGCGCGGGCGCTGGCGCCGCCTCATGCGCATCATCCGCCTGCCCCGCATCCGGACCGGCAAGCATATGCTCCTTACCCAGCCGCTTCAAAAGCGCCTTAAACCCGTTTTCCTGCAGGAAGGCAATCAGCGCCTCCTCTACCGGTTGGCGGGTCTGCAGTTCATCAATCGGCCGGGGCAGCGGCACGTCATATTTGAGCCTGACCAGCTCATGCGACAGGCGCGCCTGCTGTGCATATTCTATCAACGTTTCGCGACGTTTATGCTGTTTGATCTCGCCGGCATGTTCTAACACGCCCTCCAGCGAGCCGAACTGTTCGATCAGTTGCGCCGCCGTTTTCGGCCCGATGCCGGGCACCCCCGGCACGTTGTCGATACTGTCGCCGATCAGCGCCTGTACGTCGGTCACCCGCTCCGGGGCAACGCCGAATTTATCCTTCACCTCCTGCTCGCCGAGCGGTTTCTGTTTGATCGGGTCATATAACGACACGTGATCGTTCACCAGCTGCATCAGATCCTTATCCGAGGAGACGATCACCACGTCCATGCCCTGTTCTACCGCCGCCTTGGCATAAGAGGCGATGAGATCATCCGCTTCGTAATGATGCAGCTCAGCACTTGGTATATTAAGCGCCTGCGTCGCCTCGCGCACACGCGCGAACTGCGGCACCAGGTCTTCCGGCGGCTCGGCGCGGTTGGCCTTATAATCCTCATAAATCTCGTTGCGGAAAGTGCGCCGCGCGGCATCGAAAATCACTGCTGTAAAATCCGACGGCACCAACTCGGGCAACTTGAGCAGCATGTTGGTATAGCCGTATACGGCGCCCACCGGCTCGCCGTCCGGACGGGTCAGCGGCGGCAGGGCATGATAGGCGCGGAAAATATAGCCCGAGCCGTCTATCAGCGCTAGCGTGGGGCGACGGTCGGTCTTGGGTTGCGATTGAGCAGCATTCATTCTATGAACCATAAAACGAATCGTCCCAGACACAAGCAGAGAATCATATGACGCAACTCACCGGTCCTTCGCTCGCTCCCGCGTCCGGCAACACGCCGCAACAACTGATCGTGTTTTTGCACGGGTTGGGCGCCGACGGCAATGACCTGATCAGCTTGGCCGAATTCTTCCGTGAGGATTTTCCCGACGCCCGGTTCGTCTCGCCGCATGCGCCGTTTCCCTGCGATATGGCACCGGTCGGCTATCAATGGTTCAGCCTGCAGGACTGGAGCATGGACAGCCTGCTAACAGGTGCCAGGCACGCCGCGCCGATCCTGAATGATTTTCTCGATACGCAGCTGACCGCAGACGGCCTGAGCCCGGAGCGACTCGCGGTCATCGGTTTTTCACAGGGCAGCATGATGGCGCTGCATACCATGCTGCGGCGCGAGTCGCCGTGCTGCGCGGCGATTATCGGCTTTTCCGGGGCGCTGATCGCCCCGCAGGAGCTGGGCGACGAAATACGCTGCCGCCCCCCGGTCTGCCTGATCCACGGCGACGATGACGGCGTAGTGCCTTTTGCGGCGCTCGACGGTTCAGCGGAAGCGCTAAAGGCGCATCAGGTGCCGGTCGATCGCCACCCCCGCCCCGGGCTCGGCCACGGCATTGATCCGGAAGGCATCGCCATCGCCCGGCGTTTCTTACGCGCGCACCTTGGGTAAACCGCTCATGCCTCCAGGCCGACCGTATCTTGGACACAACCGAACCCGTCGCGGCGCAACAGGCGAACCAGTTCTTCGTTGATCTCGGTGACCAGCCCAAATCCCTGATACACCAGGCCGGTATAAAGCTGAATCAGCGACGCGCCGGCTTTGATTTTGGTATAGGCCTGTTTGCCCGAGCTTATGCCGCCCACGCCGATCAGGGGAATCTGCCCTTTGGTCAGCCGGTACATACGGCGCAACATGTCGGTGGACAGCGCAAACAGCGGCGGCCCGCTGAGCCCGCCTTCAGCCATGGCAGCGGAAACCTCAAACGGGCGGGCGGTGGTGGTGTTGCTGATGATTAATCCATCCAGCTGATGATGCAAAGCCAATTGCGCAATCGCCTCGCATTGCGACACATCAAGATCCGGCGCCAGCTTGATAAAAATCGGCTTGTGCGGATGCCCTTCATTGCTCAACACATCACGCGCGGCATGCACTCCTTCAATAAGGGGTTTGAGCGAATTCTCGCGTTGCAGATCACGCAGTCCCGCCGTATTGGGCGAGGACACATTGACCGTGAGGTAGTGCACGTGCGGATACACCGCCAGCAGGCAGGTCAGGTAGTCTCTGAGCGCATCCTCACTGTCTTTGTTCTTGCCGATATTGGCGCCGACAATACCACTGCCCGTATAGCTATGCAGATGGCTCATAAACGGCACCAGCCCGTCATTGTTAAAGCCCAGCCGGTTGATAATCGCCTGCCGCTGCTTTAATCGAAACACACGCGGTCTGGGATTTCCGGGCTGTGCCCTGGGTGTCACCGTGCCGCATTCGACAAACCCAAAGCCCTGCGCAAAAATGGCACCCAGCGTCTGCGCATTTTTATCAAACCCGGCAGCCAGGCCGACCGGGTTGGGAAACACAAGCCCCGCCACGCGGCAGGTTAGCAGCGGATCGTTTATGACCGGCTGCGCAGGTAACAGGCCATGTTTGAGAGCGAAAACGGCCAGATGATGCGCGCGTTCAGCGGGCAGTAATTGCAATAAGGGCTTGCTAAAACGGAAATAATCCATATGCGGCGCATTATGCGCGCCCTTACCCACCTGACAACGGAAAAATGCACCGTTCAGCGATGAAAGGGGTTGGTGGTGGGAATGGCGCGATCATCAAACAATTGCAAAATCTGCCGGCCCGCTTCTGAATTAATTGGTCCGGAAGGGACCAGATAATCCGCCAGCGCGTTGCGTTGTGAGGGCTTATGCGCCGTTATATCATGTTGTCTGACAGCGGCGCGGCGCGCGGTCAGCGCATTGGAGACCGTTACCCTGTCGCGGTTTAAGCGCATAAACCGGCTGCCGTGCGATGCAGCGGCACGCGACAGGCCGCTCGAGTTGACAGCGCGTGCTTTGGGGATGATGATAGCGGATTTATTTTGCTCGGCTTCACGGTCAAGCGGAATAAACCGGCTGAGCGACAGCATCGCCGCCTGCGCACTCGGCGGCATCACAAACCCGGCGCACAGCCAGACCAGCAATGCAACATGAAGAAGCCTTGTCATAGAAGATGGTATGCAAGTGGTGTGCCACCCGGCGACTTATACAACCACAAGATATAGCCAAACGTTGTGCACAGCCGTCTAAATCTGGTTTACACCCCCGTCAAAGTTTGGTTTTACTGTTTATTGGTAAGAAAGTGTGCGCATGACATTTTTTCTTAAGATTAAAGTGCTGATGCTGGCACTTGTGGGGTTTTTAGCGGCTTCGGCAGCTGCCGGCTTCGGTTATTTTCCGGCTGCGGCAAGCCCATTGCTTAGCATGTCACAGGGTGCCTATACCCCGCCTACCGTGGTTCGTCACCGGCCATATTACAACCAAATGGGGCCAAGCGCTCAGCCTGAGCAGCATGCGTCTCCAGCGCCAACCAGTTATTCATCCCCATCGACCTATGATCCGAAATCGCCCCATGATCCGAATCGAATCGATAATACCGCAGCTCATACCACGGCCGGAGATCAGAGGCATGGCATGCCGACTCCCACGCTGGCTCCAATTTCTTCCGGTCCCGCCGCCAAAACCTATGGCGGGCGGTATCAAAGGCCTCGCAGTCTTCCAAGCGCACGATATCCATCCCCGTCTTCGTATACACGCCCGCAATCCGCCGCCCCGTCACTTCGTGCGTTAAGCCCCGTACCGGCTCCGGCCGGCGCCCCGACAGGTTCGCAAGACGAGCGGAAAAGAACCGATCCGCCAGCCAAGGCCACTCTTTCCGAAAACCAACCCGATATGCCCTCGCCCCACATGCATATCACGGTTGAGGATCGCAGCAGCGACAGCAGCGAACGCGGGAAATCGGCTGATGGAGCGGACAACGCGACAACCGGGCAAGATGCCCGGGATGCGGCGCTCGAAGTGCCTGAAGCAGACGCCGTTTATTCGGACCTGCATCCCGGCGAAGTAGTGGAGCCGGAGCCCAAACCCAGCCTGTCGGACGAAACAAAACAGATTCTGTCTGCGCTGTCCGACATGTCAGACAAGGCCCCCGCCTTGACGCCCAAGCAGTTTTCCGTTAACCGCTATGACCCTGAAATTGAAGGGATTTTAAATGCGCCGATTGAACAAGCTTCACCGAGCGAACAAGACACGGCGGAATCGGCGGAAGATGACAAGCAAGAAGATGCGCAAGGCGTTCAGATTCAGGTCAGAAAACCCACACTGAATGCCGATTATGAACTGGAGCGCGCATATAATGCGCTAATTTCCGGCCAAAGCGACGTCGCGATCGAGATTTATAAACGGATACTGAAACAGGCGCCCAGCAATCAAGATGCCCTGTTCGGCATTGCGACCACTTATCACCGCCTCGGCGAGATCGATCTGGCCCGGCCGTTTTATGCCCGGTTACTAAACATCAACCCCGACCATCGCGATGCATTGAATAATTTTCTGGTTCTGGTTGCCGATGAAGCGCCCGAAGAGGCGCTGCGGCAAATGGAAATGCTGGAGGATAAAAACCCTGATTTCTCGCCTTTACAGGCGCAAATGTCCATTTTGTATCAGAAACTCGATAATCCAGATGCGGCAAGGCGCAAAATGGCGCGCGCGGTGAGCCTGGCACCGGAGAATCTGGCCTATAAATTTAACCTCGCCGTGTTGCTGGATCAGCAAGACCGATACGCCGATGCAATCCTGATCTACCGGCAGTTATTAAAAGCCGCCAGCCGGGGCGAGCAAATCCCGGCCAAACGGCAGGACATTCAGGCGCGTGTCAGCTATCTGGCGACGCAATTACAACAGGCGCGCACCAACCGGCGTGTTGTGGTACAATAGCAGAACATTGCAAGAGGCTGCCCGATGGAAATAACCGATCTACTCATCTCTACCCTACGCAATAACGCGTCCGATCTGCATTTGTCCTCCGGCAACCCGCCCATTATGCGGGTGGACGGTGATATGATGCCGGTGAATGCGCCTCTTGCGGAAGGCGATACCGTCAAGCAGATGCTGTATTCGATCATGACCGATCAGCAGCGCAGCGAGTATGAACGCGAGTATGAAGTGGATTTTTCCGTGTCCTTCGGGGAGGACATGCGCTTTCGGGTCAATGCCTTTAATACCATTGACGGTCCCGGCGCCGTATTCCGGGCCATTCCCACGCAGGTATTGTCACTGGAACAACTCGGCGCACCGGAGGTATTAAAGCGCTTGTGCGCCCTGCATAAAGGCCTAATCCTGGTGACCGGGCCCACCGGTTCGGGGAAGTCGACGACACTGGCCGCCATGGTGGATTACATTAACCGGACCTATACCCATCATATCCTGACCATCGAGGATCCAGTGGAATTCGTCCACCAGTCGCGTAAATCGCTTATCAATCAGCGCGAAGTCGGCGCCAGCACGAAGTCATTCGCCAAAGCCCTGCGCAGCGCACTGCGCGAAGACCCCAACGTCATCCTGGTCGGCGAGCTGCGCGATCTGGAGACCATCCACCTGGCGCTTACCGCGGCGGAAACAGGCCACCTGGTGCTGGGTACACTCCATACCAACTCGGCGCCCAAAACTGTTGACCGTATCATCGATGTCTTCCCGTCTGAAGATAAATCCATGGTGCGCGCCATGCTGTCGGTATCACTGGAAGCGGTGATTGCGCAGACCCTGATGAAAAAAGAAGGCGGTGGCCGAGTTGCCGCGCATGAGATATTGCTGGGCACGCCTGCCGTGCGTAATCTCATCCGCGAAGGCAAGATTCCGCAAATCTCCTCCATGATGAAAATGGGCCAGAAGCAGGGCATGGTGCTGATGCGTGACAGTTTGTATGCTCTGGTGAATGAGGGCAAAGTATCGCAGGAAACCGTGCGCGCCATTTTGGCTGAAGCGGAAGAGGAAAACGAAAACACCAATGCTGAAAGTCGGGCCACCACCACCAGACCGCGCCGGGAGTCATTCTAATGTATCCCCTGCTCGACCCATTGCTGGAGCAGGTGGTTGCGCAGCATGCTTCGGATCTGTATCTGACGTTCGGTTACCCGCCGACCATGCGGGTATCAGATAAAATCCGCCCCATCGGCAAAGAGTCGTTAACGGATGAACAGATTGAGGCCTTTCTCGCGGAATTGCTAGATGAGGAAAAGCGCGATGAATTTGACGGTACGCTTGAGCTGAATACGTCGATTAACTGGCATGATCGGGCACGCTTTCGGATCAATGTCTATCGCCAGCAACAGCATACGGGCGTGGTATTCCGCCGCATCAATACCGACATCCCCACGCTTGAATCGCTGAACCTGCCAGCGATTTACGGGGATTTAATCATGGAGCAGCGCGGCCTGGTTCTGGTCGTGGGGCAAACCGGTTCGGGTAAAAGCACGTCGCTGGCAGCCATGATCGGCCACCGCAACCGCCATGGCAGCGGGCATATCATGACCATTGAAGACCCGATTGAATTTGTGCACCAGCACGCAGGCTGCATTGTCAGTCAGCGCGATGTCGGGATCGATACCTATTCCTATGGTATTGCCTTGAAAAACGCGTTGCGCCAGCGGCCTGATGTGGTGCTGATCGGGGAAATTCGTGACCGGGAGACAATGGAACATGCCATTACGTTTGCCGAAACCGGCCATTTATGCGTCGCCACGTTGCACTCAAATAATGCCAATCAGGCCATTGAGCGCGTGCTCAACTTTTTCCCGGAAGAAAAACATGCCCAGATCCGGCTTAACCTCTCGCTTAATTTGCGTGGTATCATCGCCCAGCGGCTGGTGCTCAACCTGCATCATGCGCGAAGCCTGGTCACCGAGATCATGCTCAATAACGGCCTGATTAAATCGCTGATCGAAGAAGGCAAAATCCGCGAAATTAAGGAAATGATGGAACGCGGTCGCAGTGAAGGCATGCAGACCTTTGACCAGTCATTGTTTGATTTATATGCGGCTGGCGTCATCGGGGAGGATCAGGCGATCTCGGAAGCGGATAATCCGGCGAATCTGCGTTTAAATATCAAACAAATGCGCACCAGCGAAAAAGTATCCGGACGCGCCAGTATCTTAAGCGCACGGGATACATTGCGTGGCGGCACGCAAAAAGACGACTCATTTAAGCTATAGCCATTCATCTTGATTCTTTATTGTTGGACATATTTTATTTACATGCCCTCCCGCTGGCTCCGCTTCGCGGCGCGTAGCTTCCCTGCCTCCGCATGCGGGGGTGGGGGTGTCCAAAAATAAAGTAAAGTGGCTATATAGCTAACTGACTTTATGCTTCGCATAAAGACGCCCGCTACGCGGCGGAATCCCGCTCTTGCGAGCGGGCTTCATTGTCGATTAACAAAGTTAATCGACAATATGATCGGCTTGGGCCATAACCGACACGTCAGGCGATCGCCTGCAAAAACGCCGGTTCGAGCGTCGCCTCGTGATAGTGCTCCTTGAACGCTTGGGGCGTGCCGACAAACCGGATCACGGCATCGTGCAGCACGGCGATGCGATCACAGATCTCATCCATATCCGCCAGAATGTGCGAGCTGAAGAAAATACTTTTACCTTCTGCTTTTTGCTGCAGTAATTGCTGTTTAAGACGGATACGGGCGCGCGGATCCAGCCCGCTCATGGGTTCGTCTAAAATAAGCATCGGTTGATCGATCAGCATCGCACCCACCAGACCCAGCTTTTGTCCCATTCCTTTGGAATAGCTGCTGACGCGACGATTCAGCGCATCCGGGTCCAGATCCAGCGCGGCGGAGAGTTTTCGGGCCTTAGCGAAATCCAGCGCGCAGCCGTAATAGGCCGTGGTTAATGTTAAATGCTCCCGGCCGGTGAGATAGCTGGAGGGTTGAAACTTCTCCGGCAGATAGGAGATGTGTTGGCGCGAGGCCACATCACGCGCCGGGCTGTCAAACAAATGCACGCTTCCGCTGTCCGGCTTCATTAAATCCAGAATAATCTTCACCAAGGTGGTTTTGCCGACCCCGTTTAAGCCGATCAGCCCGAAGATCTCGCCGGGCCGCAGCGATAGCGAAACACGGTCGAGCACCGGATGTCGGCCAAATGATTTGGTGACGTCTTTGACTAAAAGCGGCGACGCTGTTAGCGACCTAGGGGGCGGGGTCATGGCCAATTGCCTCTAATATAATTGATTGACAGCCTGATCGGCTTGTTTGATGTCATCTATCAGCTGTTCTGCCGCCTGACGCTCATTCATTCTGCTTGCCTCAGATCCGTCCAATGTCGGGCTAAACACATCGTTTTGAATGGACTGCTCGCCCGAAACCTCTTCCCAGTTCCGGTTGCCTGCCCGATTTGCCGCTGCCTGACTCCCAAAGTCCAATTGATAGCGGCCTTCGAGCACTTGCATACTCTCCGCTGCAAAGGTCTGGTTGGGTCTTAACGAAACAGTAAAAACGCCTTCTTCCTCATTAAGCTGAACGTTTGCGTGCTGTGCTTCGCGATGCCTGTTGCGTCGATTTTCGCTACCTTCCTGATATTGCTGCCAACGCTGATAAGCCATCACCATATTGTCAGGCTGCCAGGCGATGGTGACACGTTCGTTATCTACTGATTTAACCGTAATCCCCAATTTATCGTTCTGTGGCTTTCCAGCTGATAAACGTTGCCGGTTAATCCACAAGGTCCATTGATTTGGCTTTTCGTAAATTAAGCTATTTAAATAGAAATTTGGCAGGATTTCTGGTTCCTGGCTTGCGCTTTCCTCATTCCCTTCCTGGGCAGCACGCAATAATTCTGCGAGCAGATCCGAATCATCGGTTGGTATTTCATTTGCCAATTGGGTTTCCTTTTGGTTTTCTTTTTCATAAACGGCAAGGACTTGCCTTAAATTATTCATATCTTCGCGGCTGAACATAAGAGAATATCCAAATTCACCTAATAACAAATTGCGAGACAGCTGGGGAGATACAGATTCATCTGGCAGATTAGCCATCTGAGAAGGGGAGGATGGCGAATTTGCTGTTGTTTCATTGCGGGCGGTCGATTGCGTCTGGGGAAGGGAAACCTCAGGTAAGCCGTCTCCTGCCATAACTTCACCAAATGGTGACGATGGCGACATCGTTTGCTGCGCCACGCTTGTCCCGGACATAAAGTCAACTATCGCCATAAACGATAATAGCCACATCATGAGCCAATGATTATATGCTCCGAGTCTCATGGTATGTCCAGTTGTGTAACGGTTTGATCCTCATTTGGGTAACCATACCATTCAAATGCCAGCTTTCCACTAACCATCTGGGGGGCTGCCCCATTACTGATCTGCTGCAGGGTTTCAATATCAAACCCTTTTTCTCTTTTTAACTCCAGCCTCTTTACTTTTATAAAGCCCGGTAATTTATTCCGCATTTCTTTGATAAAAGAATATATATGCTGATCGGACATACCGCCTAACTCCAGCACGACATTCGACCGCACAACATCAAGTTTTGCTGCTTGCAGTTCCTCATTCTCGAACGGTTCTTCAGGATCCATTTGTAGGCTCAAACTGGTCAGTCGATAATTATTTTTCAACGTGCCCAGTACCTGAGTGATTGTTCTCCGGCTAATGACCAGCGACATTTCGTCGCGCCCTTTTTTCAGGTTTTCATATAGCTCCATAGAAGCGCCGGAATTCTCCAGACGTTCAGTCGCCTTTTTGAGATCACGCTTAACCGTTTGCAAATTCACCTGTGCCTGGCGACGTTCACGCTCGGCTTCCGTAGACAAACCCGAGGTAAATAGCGACATACCCAGAAATACCGCTACGATAGCTATAGCTATGCTTCCTTCTATTGTCAGTTTCTTTTTTAATGCCTCGTATTTCTTCATAACTGTTAACGCGCAGCTCCTTCCCCGGGCCGATCAATCACATCTTCCGGCAGCGGTCCTGTCATCGTAATCGTGAGCATATTCTCCCCTTCTTCGATTTGTCTGCCCTGTTGTACCGGATCATCAAAGTTTAACACCAGGCGCTCTTTTTCACTAGTCGTTCCCTTTAGCTTTTCATTATCAATGGTATACCGATTAAAATTAGTACGTATCTTAGTCAAGAAGGATCTTGTATTTTTTAATAATTGGTCTCGCTTTCCATTATGATTATTAAACTCGACATCTATTTTCACAGTATAAGGGTAAAATTCTTTTTCATTGCCTTTTGTCTGTGCCGTGCTTCCACGTCGTGCAGCACCAGCGAACGATAGATTCTCCGTTTCCCAGTTCATTTGGCGCACCAATATACCAGGCTCCAGCACAGGTACGAAATTCCTCACAAAACGCAAAGGGTCATACTCGCCGGCCTGCGAGGCGCGAAACAGGGTAACTGCATTAATCAAGACATTTTGATCCTCGCCCAGTCCGTCTAGCGCCTGATTGACTTTCACTAAGTTTTGCTCCGCCCCGACCGTTTGCCGCTCAAGGTCCGCCTTGGTTGAATAACTGGATTGTATCGCCAGCAAATGAGTGGCCGCTTCAAATAAAAAATATGCAATTAACACAGATGCTGCTGCTTTCGCTCCGAGGCGGGCTTTATATAACCAGTCCAGTTTTTTGGCATAGGAGGACATCAGTTTTAGCCGAGGCCTGTCATGTAGCCCAAAAAACGTAGCCAATACCACATCCCCAAAGCGATCGCTGGATAATGCGGCCT
>CAZMBI010000024.1:0-18996 GCA_964564675.1 uncultured Azospirillaceae bacterium | reverse complement strand
CCAAAAAACGTAGCCAATACCACATCCCCAAAGCGATCGCTGGATAATGCGGCCTGTCCCAGATTCAATAATCGCGATACTTCAAACGGCGTGACAATATGCACTCGGTTGGCTTTTAATTTGTCGGCGTCAATTTCCTGTTTGATATCTTCCGCCACAATGATGGTTATTTCCAGACCCGTTTGCTCATCGTAAGATAACCGCCGAAGATACTCGATGGTGTTCAGAATCTCCTGTTCTATGTTCCCGGCCTGCACGGCCGGAGTGCTTTCAAGGCTGGCCTGCGTCAAACGGGTGAAAATAAGGCGGCCGTCTTTCAGGACGATCTGGCGAAAACCGCTGACTTTGTCGTGCGTAACAAGCAATTGCCATTTAAGCTCTTCATCCGAGCCAGCAGATAATTTCTTTGATAGCTCATCAATGAAACTTTTCCCTTCCACCGGCACCAGATAAATACCTGAGAAATGGTTGGGCAATTCTAGCAGCAGGTCCATCCATTGCTGCAGCATGGCACTATGCGCCAGCGCAATCAGCATGAAATTCCACTCTTTACGCCCGGTTTTCTCCCGGCCCAGTGAAATGGATCCTTTGATATCCTCCGGCACAAAATCGCGCTCAAGACGCCGCTGCACCAGTTTATTTACGCCAAGTGGACTCACCGGTGGCAGGGTATGGCGCACATAGGACTGATCGATCATATCAACCAGAAGCGAGAGCGGATACGCTGGGTGCTCGCGCATTAACTGCAGCAGCGGCTCAATATGCTCCTCTTCGGCGCTTGGTGCGTATAAGCGGCGTACGACCTGCCCTTCCCGCATCAACACCAATATGGCCCCTTCATCCCCAAGAAAAAGGACGAATTTTCCCTTTTTGCTTTTTTGGGATCCGACGGACTGCGAAACCATCCGTTTCAAGATGTCAGACGATTTGAGCGCGTCCGCGTTCATAGACATGTTTTTTAAACTGCTAAGTTTTTCTTTCATTACGAACTCACAAATTCATATCCTGGAACGAATCATACAGCGGTCCGAACACAGCGGAGATCACCCAGAAAATCATCAGCCCCATCACAGCGGTTAGAATCGGTTGCACCATACCGACCATGGCATCAACCGAATCATTCACCTCCCTGCTATAGAAAAAATTAACATTTTCTAATGCCTCATTCATGTTACCACTATCTTCGCCAACCTTAAACATACGAATCACCAGATTGGGGAACTGGCTGGAAATGCGCAGCGAGCCGGTGAGCGAATTTCCTTCCGTCACACTGCGAGTCACCGTTTCAATGGATTCCCTGATAACCCGGTTGCCCACCACTTCTTTTGCCGCATCCAGGGCTTCAATGATATCGATGCCGCTTTTAAACATTACTGAGAAAAAGTGTGTGAAGCGCGCCATGTTGATTTTAAGCGTGGTGTTTCCAATAACCGGAAGCTGCAAAATCAGACTATCCACCCAGTACGAAAAACCCTCGGAAAATTGATAGATCGTTCGTAATATGATGAAAAGCAAAACCGGAGAGCCAAAAATAATATACCAGTAATCCTGAAAGGCGCCCGAAACGGCAATCAACGCTTCTGTGTGAAACGGGATATCGAAGCCCTGGCTGGTGATAAAATCAACTAACTTGGGCACCACGAAAATCATCAAAATCGCAATCACCAACGACATGACAACCAGTAAGACCAGCGGATAAGTCACCGCTTTACGCACCTTGCGCTTCAGTTCATTGGCCCATTTCAGGTGATCGGCCATATGACTAAATGACTCGGTCAGATTCCCGTTCACCTCACCCGCCTTAACCAAACCAATAAAAACACTGGAGAATGTTTTCGGATAATACTTCATTGCCTCAGACAGGCTTTCACCAGATTTTACCCGTTCATATAAATCAGTAACCACGTCTCGCAGCTTTAATGATTCGGTCGCATCCCGCACATCCATCAACGCTTCGTGAATCGCCACTCCGGCACGCGTCAACTGCTCCAGATGCAAACACATCATGATCAGATCATGGGATTTGATCGAAGAGCCAATGCCTGCTTTTTTTTCTTTGATTTCCCTGTAATCAAGTAAGTCAAGGTCGATGTCCTGAAGACGCAGTTCCAGATCAATGTCGTTCTCCGCCGCAATGGTACCCTTCATACGGCGTCCGGCCTCGTTCATGGCGACGTAATTATAACTAGGCATATAACTCGGCTGGCCTTATTTCTGGCTGATAGTTACGATACGCAGCCCGTCGTCGATGCGCATACATCGCTCAGGGCGTTCCGCGTTTATTGTACCTGCCGAGTCTTAAGAAAAAGTATATTACAGGCGGTCGGTTAAATCCACCGTGTCGATGAGCTCATCCAGAGCGATTTCACCTTTTAACACTTTGGCGATGCCATCCTGCACCATTGGAATAAAGCCGTTTTCCAAGGCATATTCCGTCATATGATTGCGCGTGGCATGGGTGGCGATTAATTCATCCATGCCACGATCAATCCGCAGGATTTCCACCACCGCCGTCCGGCCTTTATGCCCTTTCATATTACAGGCCGGGCAACCGGTCGGCTCATAAATCGTGGGCGGTTCAGACGGGTCTACGCCAAGCAGGCGGCACTCCTGTTCGGTCGCGCGCTTGGGCTGTTTACATTTGGCGCAGAGTTTGCGCGCCAGGCGCTGAGCCAGACAGGCAATCAGGGTGCCGGATAAGAGATGCGCCGGCACACCGATATCGTTCAGACGCGGGATCGCCCCCATGGCGTCGTTGGTATGCAGGGTGGTGAATACCTGGTGGCCGGTCAGCGCCGCACGAACCGCCATCAGCGCCGTATCCTCATCGCGCACCTCACCGACAAATATAATATCCGGATCCTGGCGCATGAGGGATTTAATCCCGCTGTGGAAATCGACCGAGCCTTCGCGCACACTGGTCTGGCGAATCAGCGGCAACTGATATTCCACCGGATCCTCCAGCGTCATGATGTTGACATCGATCGAGTTGATGTAACTTAACATCGAATACAGCGTGGTGGTTTTCCCCGAACCGGTCGGCCCAGTCACGACAATAATCCCCTCCGGTCGTCGCAAACAACGTTTAAGCACCTGTTCATTATGCTCGCTAAAGCCCAGCTTATCCATCGCTACCAGGGCCTTCGATTTATCCAGAATCCGCAGCACGATGTTTTCGCCATGCACGGTCGGTTGGGTCGCCACCCGGAAGTCGATATCGCGGCCCAGCGCTTTAAAAGCGATGCGCCCGTCCTGTGGATTGCGCGACTCGGCGATGTTCATGCCCGACATGATTTTCATCCGCACGCACATGGCCGCCCAGTAGTCGCGGTGAAAGCTGCGGATTTGCTGGAGCTTGCCGTCAATGCGGTAGCGCAGACGCAAAAAGGTTCCCTCCGGCTCGAAGTGAATATCGGAGGCATCCATTTTAATGGCATCTATCAGCAGCGCATTGACCAGCCGTACCGTCGGATTCACATAGCCTTCCTCACGGCCGTCCAGCTGGGTCTTATCTCGGATGCCGGTTTCAATTTCGCGCAGAATCCCGTCGATCGAAATCTCGTATTCATAATATTGATCAATCAGCTCGAAGATTTTGCTTTCCGTGCAGTAAAGCGGCTTTATATTGACACCTTTGGGAAAATGCCGGCGCATCTGGTCGATTGCCAAGACATTATACACATCCGCCATAATCACACTGATGGAGCCGTCCTTATCCTGTGCAATGGGCAAAATTTTATTACGCACGCAGACTTCTTTGGGCACGACGCTTAGCAAATTGGGATCGAGCACCGTAGAGGACTCGTCAAAGGTCTGCGCCCCGGCCGATTCGGCGAGCACCTCACCCAGCGCACTCTCCGTGAGAAAGTTCATCTCGACCAGAATCTGGCCGATTAATTTCTTGTCCTGCCGTTGTTCCTGCAGTGCAATTTTCAGCTGGTCTTCAGAGATCAGCCCCAGATCCATCAGGCGCTCACCGATTCGCTTTTTCCTGGGCTGATCGCCGGTATTGGCTTGCGTTTCGGCCGGCGCAACCTCAGCTGGCACTGGCTGCGAGGCAGGGGGCGCATCCGGGCTGAAATCATCCCCATCCTGTGGCAAGGGGAGCTCGGAATGATCGCGCGGGTCGCCGCTGGTTGGTGTAATACCGCGAACGTGGCGTTCATTTGTGCTGAAGGGATCTGCTTCCATAGGGCCATCGCCCCCGTGACTGATTGTCCGGGCTGTGCTTTCTCGCTTCATTCCTCACCTTATCACGTTTTTTTCTTATTATAATGACTATAAACCAAAGAGCTTAAAAATACATTAATATCAATAGGCTCTAACAAGTTATGTTTGCAGGGTACGGGAATTGATGAGGCTTTGCAATCAGTTAAACGGTTGATTTAAAGTAAATTGTGCAACCTGGGGTTGGCGTTCCGGCATGGCTCGGCCGCTTGCTCCGCTAAATTACATAGCTTTCGCGGTCCTGCCATAATGAACGCACAAATACCCGCTCGATATAGCGATAGAGCTGATCGGTACAGGTGGCGATATCCTGCGTAGTGGTATCAACCACCAGATCAGGTTGTTCCGGGGCTTCATAAGGCGCCGAGACGCCGGTGAACTCCTGAATTTCCCCGGCACGCGCTTTTTGATAAAGCCCCTTGCTGTCGCGCTGTTCGCAAACCGCTATATCGGCGTTGATATATACCGTGTTGAAATATTCCGGAGCCATCGCCCGCACCCGCCGGCGATCCTCGGCGTAAGGCGAAATCAGGGCGGTGATCACAATCATGCCTGACTGTGCGAACAAGGCCGCCACCTCTCCGACGCGGCGAATATTCTCGGTGCGGTCTTCCGGTGAAAACCCCAGATCGGAACACAGCCCGCGGCGAATATTGTCGCCGTCCAGCACGTTCACCTGATACCCTTTGAGAAACAGGCGCTTTTGCAGCTCGCGCGCCAGCGTTGATTTGCCGGAGCCTGACAGGCCGGTAAACCATAAAATCCCGCCGCGATGGCCGTTATGGGCCGCCCGCGCCTCGGGCGTAATGCCGTAATCCTCGCCGACAATAAACTGCGATTTCACAGTTTTATGGCAACCCGGGCGCAGATTAATCAACTGGTCCCCATGAATCACGCCGCCGCCGGCGACATCATAGCCGTCAAAAAGCACAAAGCGCCCGCTGGCCGGATGCTCGCGGAAATCGTCACACACCGCCATCCCCTTGATGCGCAGCATGACATCGGCCGCCTCATAGCGGTTGATGGCATGCGCCGGTTTGGCCTCGAGCGTCTCATTACTGTACACACCTTCAATTTTTTGGATATCCGCCTGATATTCAGCTGTTCCCAACTTCAGGCGATAGCTCGCGCCTTCCTCCAGCCTGCTATGGCTCAACCAGAAGACCCGCGCCGGGATGCGATTGGTCAGCAGCGGCGGGTGATCGGGGTGGCTGGCCACCTGCCCGCGCTCCACAAAAATCTGTTCATCGAGTACGAAGCCTACCGATTCGCCGGCAGAGGCGCTGGCGGGAGCCGGCTGATCCTCCGGCCAGTGCTCGAACGATTTGACCCTGGCGCTCATATTGGACGGCGAAAACAATAGCGTATCGCCCACTTTCACTGTGCCGCTTTCAACCCGGCCGGCAATAATCCGTCGTGCATCAAAGCGGTAAACATCCTGGACGGCAATGCGCAGCGGTTTGGCATCGCGCGGAGTGGGTGCGGTAAAGGCATCGATGGCCGCCAGCACCGGCGGGCCGTCATACCAGGGCATACGGGCCGACGGCGCGGCGATATTATCGCCCTCGCGGGCGGAAATCGGGATATAGCGCTGCGAGGTGATATGCAAGCGCGCCAGATAGCTGTTGCATTCGGCTACCAGCTCCTCAAACCGTGCCTGCTGATAATCCGCCAGATCCATCTTGTTGATCAGCACAATCACCTGGTCGATCCCAAGCCAGGCCAGCAGGCTGGCATGGCGGCGCGATTGCTCTTTCATGCCTTCTTCGGCGTCGATCAGCAGCAGCGCCGCACTGGCCGACGCCGCACCGGTGAGCATGTTGCGGATAAATTCCTGATGCCCGGGGGCATCGATCAGGCAATAGCGCCGCGCTGCGGTGGAAAACCAGATACGCGCGGTGTCGATGGTGACGTTCTGGTCACGCTCGGCCTGCAGCGCATCCATCAGAAACGCCCACTCAAAGGGCATGCCACGCCGCTGGCAACTGGCCTTGATCTGCTCGAAGCGGCCCTCCTCGAGGCTGCCGGTGTCGTGCAACAGGCGGCCGATAAAGGTGGATTTGCCGTGATCTACATGGCCGAGGATGACGATGTTCACATCGGGCTCGGGGGCGGGTGCGTGGTCAATGGCCTGGCTGGCGAGTGCGGTCATAATCGAGTTAACCCTACGGGTGTTGCTTGTTATCCAAACGTGCTATCTTACAGATAGCCAGCCGCGCGTAAACGCTCAAAACTACTTTCGTCTTCATCCGCGCCCATGGGCCGGCCGGAGCGTTCGGGCACGCGGGTGGCGGCGAGTTCGCCGATAATCTTGGCGATGGTATCGGCCTCGCTTTCCACCGGCCAGGTGATCCCGCGTTCGCCCAGAGAGCGAAACCGCATGGTCTTACCGCCGAAATCGCGTCCTTCAAACGCATGATAGGGCCGCGCATAATATAGCGGCGCGACGGGAATCTGTTCGCGTTCGATATAACGCCAGATATCGATCTCCGTCCAGTGCAGCAGCGGGTGCACCCGCAAATGCATGCCCGGGGGCACATCAAGCGTGAACTGGTCCCAGAATTCGGGCGGCTGCTCCTTCACATCCCACTCGCCTTCGCCGCCGCGCGGCGAAAAAAACCGCTCCTTGGCGCGGGTTCCTTCTTCGTCACGGCGGATGCCAGTGACAATCCCGCCGAATTGATGTTGCTCGACGGCCTCGCGCAAACCCAGCGTTTTGCGCGCGGCGATGCGCGCCGCATGCGGCAGGCTGGGATCAGTCTGCTCATAAGGCGGGCATTCATGGGTAATCAGGTTGATCCCCCACTCGCTGGTATAGCGGTCGCGATAGGCATAGACTTCGTCCATCTCCAGCCCGGTATCGCAGTGAATCAGCGGGAACGGGACATGGCCGAAAAACGCTTTTTTCGCCAGCCAGATCATCACGGTCGAATCCTTGCCGAACGACCACAACATGGCCAGCTTATCGATGGCATGATAGGCTTCACGCAGGATGAACAGGCTGCGGGCCTCGAGATTTTCCAGATGATCCATGGCGCTTACCTAGCTTCCCCATAAAATTTTTGCAATTACATAAAAAAAATGTGCGTTATGTTGCGCCGACGACTGCCTCCTGCTTTTATTATCCCTCGACATTCACTACATGTGTTAGGGTAATTTATGCATGACGCGCCGCCTCTCATCCACTGGCTTGCCCGACTCAGCATCGTGCTGGCGTTGCTTGCTTTTCTGGCCCGTCCCGCGATGGCGGCCACGTTCATCCGCGACGCTGAGATTGAACATACGCTGCGCAGCTTTACCAACCCGATCCTCGATACGGCGGGCATCCCGCCCGATAGTGTGCGTATTTTCATCATTAATGACCCGGCAATCAACGCTTTTGTCGCCGGCGGGCTGAATATTTTTATCCATACCGGGCTGATTCTGAATGCGGATAAGCCCGGCATGTTAATCGGCGTGATCGCCCACGAAACCGGCCATATCGCCGGCGCCCACTTGAGCAAGCTGGCCTCGGCCAGCGAACAGGCCTCGCTGGGCGCGCTGATGAGCTATGTGCTAGGGGCGGCCGCGGCCATCGGCGGGGCGGGCGATGCCGGCGCCGCCATTATCTCGGCCGGACAGAATACCAGCCTGCGTAATCTGTTGTCGCATTATCGCGGCAACGAGCAGCAGGCCGACCAGGCGGCGATCCGTTATCTGGAAGCCGTCGGGATTTCACCGCATGGGATGCTGCAAATGTTCGAGCTGCTGCGCCGCAACGAACAACAGCGTATCGGTGCTTCGCAGGATCCATATCTGCGCACGCACCCGCTGACCGCCGATCGCATCGCCACGATGCGGGCCGCGGTGAATGCTTCGCATATTCCCAAAGGCCAGCTGCCTGATGCCTATGAAACGGCGCATGCACGCATGGTGGCCAAGCTCTTCGCCTTTCTGGAGCCGCCGGAGAAAACTTTTGCCCGCTACCCCGAAAGCGACAGCAGCGAGGCGGCGCATATCGCACGGGCCGTGGCCTGGTTTCGCAGCCCGGATACGGACAAGGCGCTGGCCGAGGCCAATGCGCTGATCGCGCAGTCACCGGATGCCTTTGCCTATGACCTCAAAGGCCAGATATTGTTTGAAAACGGCCGTATCGACGACGCTATTCAGGCCTATCGCACGGCCACTGAAAAAATGACCGAAAACGGCTTGTTGCTTGCCGATCTGGGGCGTGCCTATCTGGCCAGCGACGACCGGCAGTTGCTGCCCAAAGCGATTCAGACGCTACAGCGCTCACTGCGTTACGACGAAAGCAATGCACAGACCTTCCGGCAACTGGCGATCGCCTACGGCAAGCAGGGCCGTATCGGCGAATCCAATCTCGCCCTTGCGCATGAGGCGGCGCTGCGCGACAATCCGCGCGATATGCTGTATTACGCCAAGCTGGCCAAGGAGCATCTCAATCGTGAATCGCCGGCCACACTCAAAGCCGAAGATGTGATACGTGATGCGCGGCGCTTGCTAAAACAGCAGGATAAATCTAAACTCTGATGTGAAGTTTTAATCTGAAAAATCAAAGGGAGTATTTCTTATGGCTGGACGTGAACTCGGGGTCGTGGCGTTGGCATTGATGGCAGGCGCCGCCGGCGGTTACTTATCGGCTTATCTGTTGCCTGCCGATATGATCGGAAATCAGGACAAACAACAGCAGGAACAGGCCATGACCGAAGAACGGGTTCGGGCGCTGGTCAAAACGTATGTGCAGGAAAACCCCAAGGACATCATTCAGTCCCTGCAGAACTGGCAGGTGCGGGAGGAATCCACCCGCGTGCGCAAGCAGCAGGAAGCCGTCTATGAGATGCAGGATTACTTCAAGGAAGACCATCACTACGGCACCGTAGGCCCGGACGATGCCAGTGTGACACTGGTGGAGTTTTTCGATTATAACTGCCCCGCCTGCAAGATGATGTTTGAAAGTATCGATTCCCTGCTGCAGGAAGATGACGATTTGCGCGTGGTGTTTGTGGAATTCCCGATTTTCGGGCAGGTCTCGGATAAAAACGCCCAGATCGCCACCGCCGTAGCCCAGCTCGCGCCGGACAAATATTATGACTTCCATGCCGCGCTGATGCGTCAGAAAGGCAAGCTGAATGCCGAACAATTATACCAGATCGCGGGCAATCTGGGCATTGACGTTGAAGCGCTGAAAGCCGAGGCGGAATCGCCTGAAAGCGAAGCCCTGGTCAGAGAAGATCGCGAACTGGCGCAAAAACTGCACATTCGCGGGACTCCGGCTTTGCTGATTAACGACCGCATCGTCAACAACGCCCTGTCGAAGGAAGACCTGAAAAATCAGGTCGAAGCCCTGCGCCGGGCCGCCAAGCGGCGTCAGCCGGATAATAACCAGCAGGCCGACGCGGACGAGTGACACCGAGGCGTGAAATTCCTGCGGCGACACGAACACGCATCGCCAGTCTGCAGGCCCTAACTGGAGCGGCCGCGCAGATGCAGAATATTGGCGATCAGCGTCTGGGTTTCATTCATCTCGCGAATGGTCGTTACTAGTGAACGAAAGACGTGGTGAATCAGCGGATTGAGTTCCTTGATATAAGCGGAAAACACCGCCTCGCTGACCTCGTGCAGATGGACATCGGTGAGTGCGCGGGCAGTAGCCGAGCGCGGCTGATAGTCAACCAGCGCCATCTCGCCGAAGACATCCCCCGCCTTGCGCTCGGCCAGCACAACTTTTTCGCCGCCTTCGCCGCGGGCGATTTCGACAATCCCCGCCTCGACAATATATAGCGCGCCGGGCGGATCGCCCTCGCGGAAGATAACGTCCCCTTCGCGGACAAACCGGGTGGTGGTAAATTCCTTTAACATAGCCTCGCCCTATAGTTCATGGTTGCCATTGTGTCTGACGCGTTCACCGAACGCTTACCCCTATCCCGCTTTTTCCCGCGGGTCTTCGATACCCGCAGCTTTCATCTTTTTATATATTGTCGCCCGTGTCATTCCCAGCGCCCGGGCGATATTGGTGATATGCCAGCGATAATACTGCAGCGCGCGTTCGATCACCTCGCCTTCGATTTCCTGCATGGTTTTAAATTCGCTGGCCTGGCCGATCAGCGAGATCATGTGTTTGCGCTCGGCGGTTGAAAGCTGGGGAACCGGGCTTTTCGGCGCGGCCTGTTTTGATTCTTCCTCATAATGCAATTGCTGCAGCGCATTGCTGATGGCAATGAAATCGTCCGGCCCCAACACCTCGCGCGTGGAAGAAACCACTGCCCGATACATAGCATTTTCCAGCTGGCGGATGTTACCCGGCCAGTTATAGGTGGTCAGCAATTCGGTGGCACCGGCCGAAATCTGACGCACGGGTTTATCTTCCTGCTGCGCAAAGTGCTGAATAAAATGTTCGGCCAACGCCGTGATATCGATTTTACCGCGCTTGCGCAGCGGCGGAATCTCGATGGGATAGACATGCAGGCGATAAAATAAATCTTCACGAAAGCGGTTATCGCTCACCGCACGTTCCAGATCGACATGCGTAGCGGAAATGATCCGCACGTCCACCGGCACCGGCGCTTTGGCGCCCACCGGCAGCACTTCTTTTTCCTGCAGCGTGCGCAGCAGCGTCACCTGCGCGTCCTTGGGCAATTCGCCGATTTCATCCAGAAACAGCGTGCCGCCCTCGGCCTGGCGAAACAGGCCCGGTGCGGCGGTAATCGCACCGGTAAACGCCCCCTTTTCATGACCGAATAACGTACTTTCAATGAGGTTGGGCGGAATGGCGCCGCAATTCACCGCCACAAACGAGGCGGCATGGCGCGCGCTGGTGACATGAATGGCGCGGGCAAACCGCTCCTTACCCACCCCGCTTTCGCCTTTGATGATGACCGGAATGTCGGAGTTGGCCGCCTGCCGGGCGCTGGTAATGGCCGATTGCAGGGGGCTGGAGCTGCCCACCAAGGCAGCAAAGGCATCGGCCGGTTCATATGTTTTCTGCTGGGTTGCTTCGCGCGTGAGAATATTGCGGATCACGGTGGCCATGCGCGCCGGCGAATCACCCTTGCGCAGATAGTCAACGGCACCGGCTTTCAGCACCGGCCGGATACTGTCTTCGTCGCGCGCGCCGATGGCCGCAATAATCGGCACCGCCGGCAACAAGCGCTTAAGCTGGCTGATCAGCTCCGGCCCGGCAATATCTGGCAGCGAGACATCGGCGATTATCAGCGCCACATGCGGCTGCTGCGCAGCCTGTTCCAACAGCTCATAGCCGTATTTCACCGCCCTGACCTGGCACGATACACGCTGGCGCAGCGCCAGCTCTATCACACAGCCGGCTGCGGGGTCATGTTCGGCTACCAGTACCAGCGGATGCATAACATGCTAGAATGCGTTACGCAGATACAGCGCGCATAACACGTCTTCGCGGTCCGCCTCATAGGCAGCGGCCTCGGCGGAGGCCGTGGTGCCATCTGCCGCATCGGTGCAGTTACCGTTGAAGTTGGAGACCACCTTGCCCAGCCCCGGCCGGCCATCATCGATTTTTTCATCGATATTAAACGCTTCCTGCGGGCTTAAAATCGGGGCATTGGTTTGCGCTGCAGCGGTCTGTCCGCCAAAGATCAGCGTGTTATAATAGTCTCCCTGAAAGCGCGTGGCGTCGCCGCCGCCGAGCGTGCCGATCCACAACGCCGTAAGTCCGCCGTTACCGACCGAACTGGACGGCACGTTATCCGCCGGAATGGCATGCAGACTGCCGCCGGCGCCGGCCACGCCGTCATAGCCTTCTGTGAGCATGCCCGCCGCGCTGAGATGCTGCCAGAAGCGAAAGACTTCGTTACTGTCTGCCGCCGGGTTGGGCACGTCCTCAATCCGGCTATTCCCATTGCCGTCGCAGGTTTCCTGCCCGACTGAGGGCGTGCTGGCGCAGGTGCCGGCAGCCGCCTGCCCCCAGATATTTTCGGCATCCGAAAAATCGCCCGGCAGGGCATAATACTGATCCTGAAATTTGCCGGCCGCGCTTTGATATTTGGATATATCGGTGGTCACCGTCTGCAGCTCGGCGCTGCGTATCATATCGCTGCCCAGCAAGACACCGCCGGTTAACAGCCCGATAATCACCAGCACGATGGCCAGCTCGATCAGCGTGAAGCCGCCTGTTTCTGTATTAATGAACGATAAAGCACCGGTATCATCATAATGTTGTGATGTCATCGCCACGCAGCCCTCCTGTGTTTAATTTTTATCCACGGAGTATAGCACGTAGCACCATAAGCTAAAGCTGAAAATGGGGTTATTTACTGCCAATGGTTATATACTTATACCGCTGCCCGATCTAACTGGCCTGCTTGATGTGAGCAGCGGCGGGGCAGGCTCCGCCTCAGCGGATTCGACCGCGCGCTCATCACGTTCCGGTTCGGGTTCCGGCGGCGCTATATCCGCCGCCTCGGAATGCCGATATGGCAGATCGTTATGGTCGCGCCAGGCCTTGGTGGCTTCGATATCCAGTTCCCAGGCGACATCAATTTTCCCCTCATGTAAAAAGCCGAATTGCCTGGCCATGCCTTCAGACATATCCAGCACCCGAAAATTATATTTTGCCGAATAAAAGCTGCCGGTATCCGCCGCCAGCGCGCGCACTGTTTGCCCATTCGCCGTAATTTTGATTACCGTGCCATATAAATCACTCATATGAGGGGGTACGGCGACCATTTGCATATTACGATCATAGGTAATGCCGCTTGCCGTTCGACCGCCATGGCGGCCATCAATGCCGCCAGTACCACTGTAATACGTCGCTTTCCCCGTTATTACTTCCCCCTCATATTTTTCCGCCAGATTATCCAGATCTTTTTCATATTTATCGGGATCTGAGGTGTAAAGCCCGTTGCCGCTCGGCAGACTCGCCACATCAAACGGCGGTTCGTTGGGGTTTTGATCAAACTGTTCAAGCGCTTTTCGGGTCGGCCCGTCCTGCTCACCGCTCGGCGCACCGCTATAAAACCCCAAGCCCTGCAACGCGGTTTGCATGGCTTTAATATTCCCAGTGCCCCGCGCCTGCTGTACGCGGTGCTGCAGTTCCAGCCGCGCGGCGGCCAGCACCGACCCCGAGTCGTCGACGGATAACTGCCCAGGACGCGGCGGCGCGTCTTTTTCCGCCGCGATAAACTCGCGCATGCCGGCCTGAGTTTTGGGGCCCATCACATTATCTTCCGGGCCGGCTTCATGCCCCAGCGCATTGAGCGCGCGCTGCAGATCGCGCGTGCTGCCCTGTTCGATGCCGGTCAGATTATAGTCCCGTAATTGTGCTTCGGCGGCGGCTCGCTCTTTAACGATCGTGTTTAATTGCGTGCGCGTCGCGGCATCGAGTTGGCCGGTCACGTCCAATCCACGATCTTCCTGAAATGCCCTGACAGTGGCTTCGGTTTTGCCACCGAACCAGCCATCGACCGGCCCCACCGCATAGCCCAAATCTTTGAACATGCGCTGGGCGGCGGCCACGCCGATGCCTTTATCGCCTTCGCCAAGATCCGCGGTGACATGCGTTGCTTCCAGCCGCGTGACGGCCGCATCTTCCGATTGCGCCTGCTCGAACAGATAATCGGCAATCAGCGGCAGCGCATCGGTGTCGATCGCGCTCACCTCGCTTAAGTTATCCATCGCACGGATCGACTGGCTGGCGGTAGCATCGAGCACCCGATCGACCCGATCGACGCTCTCACCGGCCGCCAAAAGACTCCCTTCGAGGCGTTTAACATCCGCCTCAGATAAAATACCGGGGTTTATCGGGTTGCTTTGGCTGCTCATCACGTTCACTCACTGTATGGTTTTGTTATCTTTTTTATTAATAATAATTTACCATTTTGGGGGGGGCCTGCCTGATGACATTTTGATGACAATTGCCGATGCCGCGCCCCTTTGCGGAGCTGATTGACGATACCTCTCAGTTGATTGCCGGATTTATCCACAACCTGTTGCCGCTGGCTTCCTATTTTATGCTGCATATACAGCACCCTAACCGGAGAGGCGAAAAATCCCCTTGCACCATGAACAAGAATGCATATGGTATTGCACAATAATACGATAAGGGAAGTTACGGCATGCAATTATTAATTCACCACATTCCTCATGCTGCATGGTCGTTGCTCGTGGTGATGATTTGCCTTTCTCATCCGGTGATGGCAGATTCCGCTCATGATGCCGCCTATGATGAGCGCGGCCAGTTCATTCAGGATCGGTGGGGTAACTGCGTGCGCACCAAGTGGCATGACGAGACCGATCCCTGCGCGCCACCCCCGCCAAAGCCGAAAATTGCGCAGCCGCCGCCGCCACCACCGCCCATGCCGGTTGTGGAACGCGAGCAACGCATGATCTATTTTGATTATGACAGTGCCAAACTGGATGGCGAGGCCGTTAGCAAGCTCAAAACCCTGGCAACGTTAATCAATCATTCCAAGCAGATCGCCGACGTGCATATCATAGGCTTTACTGATCAGATTGGCAGCGCGAAATATAATCTGGCATTGTCTGAAAAGCGGGTCAAAGCCGTAGAAACCTATCTCGACCGATACAGCAGGCTGGATACCAAAGCGGCGGATATTCGCGGCGTAGGTAAAGCGCCACCGATACCCGAGTGCGAAACCGTCAAAGCCCGCAAGGCGCGCATTGATTGCATGCAACAGGAGCGTCGGGTGGAAATCGAATTCGAATATGTGAAGCCGGAGCCCAATTACACGCGCGGCTAATGTTATCACATCTCTTTTTCATAGCGTAACCAACCCTTGGGAGCCACTTTTAGGCTCCCTATTTTTTTTACACGGCGGACATTTTACCCCTTCCATAGCGTTACAGCGCGCTTTATGCTTGATTAGATTCACCGCAAATGGTACCCCCTTCCTTCCTGCGAATGATTCGCATTTAATCACTGTTTTCCACCTGTAAAGGATCTCTACATGCGCCTGCTCCTCGTACTGCTTTGCCTGATGACACTCTCCCCGGCTCTTGCCTTAACGGAGGAGTCGGAAGTCAATCTCTATTCCGCGCAGAAAGAACATCTGATCCGCCCGGTGCTTGAGCGGTTTGAAGCCAAGACGGGCATTACGGTCAATATGACCACCGGGAAGGCCTCGGAGCTTACCGCTCGCCTGCGCGCTGAGGGCAAGCGCACACCGGCCGATTTGTTGCTGACGGTGGATATCGGCAATATCTATCAGGCCAAACAGCTGGGCCTGCTGCAAGCGGTTGATTCCGAGACGCTACGCCGACAGATTCCGGCGCATCTGCGCGACCCGGAAGGCCACTGGATGGGGCTGACCACCCGCGCGCGGCTGATATTTTACCGCAAGGGTGCGGTGGTGCCCGCCGACATCACGCGTTATGAAGACCTGGCGAATGCCAAATGGCGCGACAGCGTGCTCATCCGCTCCTCGTCCAATGTCTATAATCAATCGCTGGTGGCGGCGATGATCGCCCATCACGGCGAAGCCAAAACCGCCGAATGGCTTGACGGCCTGGTCGCCAATCTCGCCCGCCCGCCGCAGGGCGGCGATACTGACCAGCTGCGCGCGCTGGCCGCCGGCGCCGGCAAACTGGCGGTGGCCAACAGCTATTATTACGCGCGGCTGGTGCATGAAGACAGCGAGGCGTTCGATCCGCAGGTCAAAGAGGCGGTTGGGGTTATCTTTCCCAACCAGGCCGGGCGCGGCGCCCATATCAATATCCGCGGCGGCGGGGTTACCAAACACGCCACCAACAAAGCCCATGCCGTGCGCTTGCTGGAATATCTGGCAAGCGATGAGGCGCAGCGCTTTTTTGCCGCACAGAATTATGAATTTCCCGCCAGTCCCGATGTTGCCGCGCCCGAGGCGGTGAGCGAGTTCAGCGAATTTACACGCGATACCCTCCCGCTTGAAACCGTTGGCGCGCATCAGCGGGCCGCCGTGCGTCTGATGGATGCCGCCGGCTGGCGATAACGGTGGTCAACGCCATGTTTGCGCGCTTCGGCTATGCCCTGCTTTGCCTGATCGTCGCCGCACCAATGCTGGTGATCGCCGCTTCCTGGCTGATGCCGAGTGATCGCGGCCTCGCCTATTTTCTCGAAACCGGCCTGCTGGCCACATATGCCCTGAACAGCCTGTGGATTGCCCTGGGCTGCGGCGGGCTGGCCTTTATCATCGGCACCGCCGCCGCCTGGGCGACGACGATGCTGGCCTTTCCCGGCCGCGCCGTGCTCAGCTGGCTGCTGATCCTGCCGCTGGCGGTGCCCGGCTATATCGCCGCCTTGATCTACGCCTATCTGCTCGATGTCGCCGGCCCCGTGCAAAGCGCCTGGCGGGCGTGGAGCGGCCTGTCGGCGAGCGAGGCCGGCTTTCCGCCGATCCGCTCGCTGGGCGGTGTGATTTTCATATTAACCATCACCTTATACCCATATGTGTATCTGCTGGCCAAAAGCGCTTTCCTCACTCTCTCGCTGCAGATGATGGATACCGGCCGCGTACTCGGGCACGGACGCTGGTCGCTGTTTTTCCGCCTCGTACTGCCGATGGCGCGGCCGATGCTTGCCGTCGGCGTGGCGCTGGTCATGATGGAGGCGCTCGCCGATTATGGCGTGGTTTCGCTTTATGGCGTGCCGGCGTTTACCACCGGCATCACCCGCGCCTGGAGCAGCCTGTATGATCCGGTCGCCGCGGTGCAGATGGCCTCCCTGTTGCTGGTGCTGGTGGTCGGCCTGCTCACGTTCGAACGGCTGCAGCGCGGCCGCGCCGCATATATGAACAGCACGGGCTTATATCAGCCCCTGCCCCGCCATTCGCTCAGCGGCGCACTCGGATGGGGTGTGAGCGCGCTGTGCGCCGTGCCGGTTGTGCTCGGCGCGGGCATTCCGCTTGCCGCGCTGGGCGCCATGAGCTACGCCCAGTCGGCGGCATTTAGCGATACGGCCACCTGGCAGGCGTTGGGGCATTCCCTACAGGTGGCGCTCGCCACGGCGCTCGCCGCCGGGCTGATCGGCCTGCTGCTGGCATACCGGTTGCGCTACGCCGGCGACCGGCTGAACCGCGCCCTCACCCGGCTGGCCACTTCGGGTTATGCGATTCCCGGGGCGGTGGTGGCCGTCGGCTTAATGCTGCTGTTTACCTGGGGCACGCCGTGGCTGATCACCGGATCGCTCATCGGCATCATCTGGGCGTGCACATTCCGCTTTTTAACCATCAGCTTTCATTCCATTGAAGCCGGGCTACAGCGCATCACGCCGTCGATGGATGCAGTCGCCGCCACGCTGGGAGCGGGCCGCGCCAGCATCGGCAGGCGCATCCACTGGCCGATTCTGGCTCCAAGCCTGCTGGCCGCCATGCTGCTGGTGTTCGTCGATACGCTCAAAGAGCTGCCGGCAACGCTGTTGCTGCGCCCGTTTAATTTCGAGACGCTGGCCATCCGCACCCATGAGCTGGCCGGCGACGAGCTGCTGGTCCGCGCCGCGCCCACGGCGCTCATCCTGGTGCTTATCAGCCTCGCCCCGGTGTGGCTGATCAGCCGGCGTATGCGGGCCGTCCGGCAGGAGGAGACGGCATGAGCAGCCTGCGGATCGAACAGGTCGGCTATGCCTTCGGCGAGACGCCGGTACTGGCAGATGTCAGCTTCACGGTGGCGCCTGGCGAGCTGGTCTGCCTGGTTGGGCCTTCCGGTTGCGGCAAATCGACCTTGTTGCGCCTGATTGCCGGGCTCGCCGAACTGCCGCACGGCAGCATTCACCTCAACGGCCACACGCTGGCCACACCGGACCGGCATGTGCCACCGCAACAGCGCCGGATCGGGCTGGTATTTCAACACCCATCCTTATTTCCGCATCTGAGCGTGCGCGACAATATCGCCTTCGGGCTGCGCCACCGCCCGCGCGCCGAGCGGGACGCCGCCATCGCGCGCATGCTGCGTCTGGTTGGGCTGGCACACAAGGCCGTAGCCTTCCCGCATATGCTCTCCGGCGGCCAGCATCAGCGCGTGGCGCTGGCGCGCGCGCTGGCCCCCGAACCGCACGCCATGCTGCTGGATGAGCCTTTCGCCAACCTCGATAATCAGCTGCGCCGCGAACTGCGCGAAGAGGTCACTGACCTGCTGAGCGAGGCGGGAATTCCCGTCATCATGGTGACGCACGACCCAGAAGAGGCGCTGATCATGGCGGATCGGATGGTCTTGCTGAGCGAAAGCGGCACCATACGCCAGATTGGCACGCCGGAGGCGATTCACAACCATCCGGTGGATGTGCAGGCCGCCGCCTTTTTCGGGGTGATCAACCGCATCCCGGGGCATATTGAAGGCGACCGCATCACGTCGTCGCTGGGGGAATTGCCCACTGCGGAGTATGCGCCGCATCTGCCCGACGGCACCGCCGTTGAGATTGTCACGCGGCCTGAAGGCCTGCGTATTCCGCGGCAGGGGAATGTATGCGTTAATGCGCGGGTTATCCGGGCGCGTCACACCGGCGCCGGCTGGCTGATCACCGCCGCGCTGGAGGCAAAAACAGACGGCGCGGCCGACGAAGGGCTTACCGTGCGCTTCCACCATATTTACGGCGAATGCCCCGGCATCGGTGAGCGCGTGTGCATCGCCTATGAACCGCCGCATATTTTTGTGTTTGCACGGGATGCGGAATGATCAGCGTCGTTCTCATCCCAACTATCATTATCTTGCCTGGCAAGGCCGCGCTGTTGCGCTGATGGCTTTGCCAATCCAGATGGCGGACAGGGTGGGATAGACTCGGGGCTTTCTAGCCCCTCGCCCTTCGGGCGT
>CAZMBI010000023.1:0-19685 GCA_964564675.1 uncultured Azospirillaceae bacterium | reverse complement strand
TGCGACGCAAGCAGGAGTCCCGGGGAATATGGCTGATTTACTTGTTGATTGGACAGATTTTTTATATGACACCCTCACCCGCTGCTCTTCGCTGCGCGAAGCGCAGCTTCCCTCTCCCGCATGCGGGAGAGGGGTAGGGAGAGGGTGTCCAATCAACAAGTGAATAAGCGAGCGCTGCTTATCTGATTCTGACCCCGGTTTGCGTCGAGACGATGGTCAATGGGGGCATCATGATTTCATTGTGGCCCCGCTGTCGCCCTGCCCCCTGTCGCCCAACGGCACGAGCTTCCTCGCCGGGCACAAGTGCCCGCTCAGAATGATACACATAAAACCGCAGCGAAACCCACCACTCACCCACCCTGAACGCCGGCAGGCGGTCCGGGGGCTCATGAGGAGAGCCCGGACAAGCCTTGCGGCCTTCCGGGATGAGGGATCTTATTCTTACCGTGAACGACAAACGCCAGTCAGGCAGACAGGCCAGGTCCAGAACGCCCCGATTTTGCCGAACTCGCAGGGGGCGGAAGTCCGGCTTCCGGCTCATCAACCTCGTTAATGAGCAACGCTGTTTGGAGCTGTGGCAAATCTTGGGTTCTATCAAAGCTTTGAGGAGTAACACCTTTATCGCCGTTCACTTTGGTTTGCTTATACTCTGGGACATTATCAGCGCCTACATGTTCTACTTCCTCACCCCGCTCCTTCGCCATCGCCCCGCCGATAAACCAGCCGGCGATGCCCGCCCCCGCCAGCACAGCCAGCTTGACGACGCCTCCGATCAGGCCACTGAAACTGAGGAATCCCTGCTCCTGTTCTTCGGAACCACCGGTGAATAAATCACTCAACACCCATGCGCCCAGCACGGCTATGCCCGAACCGGCGACATTCGGCAATTTACTCTTATTATCTTCGGCTATTTGTTGGAGGTAGCGTTGAAGCCCATGCTGATCGATGCCATCCAGTATCTCTTGTGCGGTATCATGAACACTTTCCACCACATCCTCGGCATAGTCACTTGGACTATCTTGAAGCGCTTGTATTTCCTCAAGGATACTATCTATCACCGTATCAGCACTATCGCCAGTGTCTCTCAAAAATTCTTCAAGCGCTCTTTCATCTTTTTTGGAAAAGATATCGGCGAACGAGTCTGCTGTCATATTACCAAGTTCAGCACCTTCCTCTTGTAGGTAATCAAACAGCTCTTTTGCTTGGTCTTTGCTAATACTCATATCCCGCTCTCCTTTTGCTCCTTACCTCACGCGACAATCTCGCGTGTAGGGGTTAACCCTTGCAGCCTGCCGGGTGGCGATAAATCGCCCAGCTGTTCGTCGGCGATATCGTGTTGGCTGCCCGGCGTTTCCGCGTCCGGGCGGTAAACCGCCGGCTGTTCTTCCGCGACGATGGCTTCGCCTTCCCGATAGCTGGCCTTTATCAGACCGGTTTGCTCCCCGACATAATTCACCGCATCTCCCAGAGCGCTGCCCAGGCCGCGCATCTGCTTGCCCAGCCACGGCCAGGCACTGTCATTCCACCAACGGCCCATTTCCGGCCATTTCAACGCCAGAAACGTAAACGCCGCAAGGCCGCCGAAAATCCAGGTCAGCGTGGATGTCAGGCCGCTGCCCAGTTCGCCATCATCAGTCCAGGTCAGCGCGTCACGCAGAAGCTTGCCGCCAAAAAAAATGGCACTCAGTATCACGCCTAGCCCAAGCCCAACGCGGCCGACCTGCTCTGCCCGTGTTTCATCGGGCCTCTTGGCGAACATATTTTCTTCGCTCATGATACGCTTTCCCTATCATTACCATTTTACCATGTTGGTGGGCGAAAAATGTGACGATTTGGTGAAGAAACACGCAAAAATGCAGGGTTGCAGGGACTGGCAGCGAAAAAACCATAGGGCTTATGCCCCGCACATGCTAAAACAGATTAATGGTTAAAATCCCCGATTTTTTCATTATCGGTGCGCAGAAAAGCGGCACCACGTCGCTGGCCGGCTTTCTCGACGGCCTGCCCGGCGTCTGCTTCGCCCGGCCCAAGGAGCCGATGTTTTTCAGCCGCGACGAAGCGGCGCTGCACCCGCATTTTTTTGCCGAACAGCCGCAGCAATGGGTGGATTTTGACTGGGCCAACCGCCGCGACGAGCTCTTGGAATATTACAGGAACTATTTTCGCCACGGCGAAGACGGCGATCTGTGGGGAGAAGGCTCCACCAGCTATTTGCTGTCGCATCACGCACCGCGGCGCATCGCGCGGCTCAACCCGCACGCTAAAATCATCGTTGTGCTGCGCGATCCGGCCAAACGCGCCTATTCCGCCTATTGGCATTATGTCCGCGGCGGCATCGCGGTGGAGCCGTTTGATAAACATCTGCGCTATGAAGGCGGGATGACACTGCGCGCCGGAGAATATGCGCTTGATATCGCCCGCTGGCTGAAATATTTCCCGCGCGATCAGTTCCTGTTCATTCTCACCGAGGAAATGGTATCAAACGCCGAGCGCGTGGTCAGCAGGCTAGGCGAATTTCTGGAGATCGAGACGCCGCGCCGGCCTACTCTGTCGCGCCAGAACAGCGGCCAGACGCCGGGCCGGCTGTGGCTGCAGCTCTGGCTGAATCGCGCCCAGCGCGCCGTTGGCACGCCGCATGCGGCCATCGGCCGGCGCTTGAGCCAGTCGGCCCTGTCGATGTTGCTCAAACGGCTTTCGCGCTGGAATATGAGCGATCTGCCGCCGCCGCATATGCCGCATGCGCTGCACAAGCAGCTGGATATCCATTATAAACGTATGAATGCCGAGCTTGAAGGCATGACCGGTGTGCAGGTGCGGCGCTATTGGTATGAAACACTGAATTGATCGCCCCGTGCAGGCGCAAGTACCTTGGCGCGAGCACCTTGGCGCGAGCACCTTGGCGCGAGCGCCCTAGCGGGAGCGGATCCACCGCGCCAGATCGAGCATACGGCAGGCAAAGCCCCACTCGTTATCGTACCACGCCGCGACATGCACCAGATGTTCATTCACCACGGCCGTTTGCAGCAGATCGACAATGGCGCTTTCCGTACGATGCGTGAAATCAATCGACACCAGCGGCTCATCGCTAACCGCGAGCACGCCCGTGAGCGTACCGGCCACCGCCTCGCCCAGCGCCGCGTTGACGACATCGGCAAGCACCGGCTCATGCACATTGACCGACAGATCCACCAGCGAGACATTAGGCACCGGCACACGGATGGCCGAACCGTGCAGCCTGCCCGCAAGCCCCGGCAGCACGCGCCCGATGGCGCTGGCCGCGCCGGTTTTGGTTGGCACCATCGACAGCGCCGCCGCCCGCGCCCGGCGTATATCCTTATGCGACCCGTCCACCAGATTCTGATCTCCGGTATAAGCGTGCACCGTCGTCATATAGCCGGAGCTAACACCGAACTGCTCATCCAGAACGGCAAGCACCGGCGCCAGGCAGTTGGTGGTGCACGAACCAACGGAGAGCACGTCGTGCCAGTCTTCGATACTGTGCTGATTGACGCCGTAGACAATGGTCGGGCAATCGTCGCCGGCGGGCGCCGAGATCAAAACCTTACGCGCACCCTGGGCGAGATGCGCCTGACAGTCGGCGGCGCTGTTAAAACGGCCTGTGCATTCCATGACAATATCCACGCCCAACTCGCCCCAGGGAATCTCCGAAGGGTCGCGCGTGTGCAGCACGGGAATCGGCCCGCGGCCCAGATCAATGGTATCAGCGGCGGGATCGTGCGCGATGGACCCGCTAAAACGGCCGTGCACCGAGTCGTATTTAAGCAGCTGGAGATGGGTTTCGGTGGCAGCCGGCCCGTTAACCGCCACCACGTCGATGTCGTTGTAGGCTTCCTCGATCACCGCGCGCAAGACGCAGCGCCCGATACGGCCCAGGCCGTTTATTCCGATGCGTATGGTCATGGCAGAGGGATTAATCGATTTTGCGGCGTTCGTCCAGTGCTGGGCGCAAGAATTTATCGTGTACGTTCAGCCGCTGCACCTATACAACTCACAAAAATGTCGTTCAAATCAGGTGCCACTTTTTCAGAATACAAAGATTTAATTTGCTCTGTTGCGACAGGATCTTTCTTTTCTAATTCATCAAACTGCTTGAATAATGCTTCGGTGACCGAGAAATATGCGCTAGTCATATCATCCATGGTAATACCTCGCTTGTCATGCTCGAGGCGATTATCGGCAAATTGTCTATAAAGCTTATGTAGAACATATAATTTCATTAATTCCGTCATAGTACCCAAATCTTGTGCCTCTTTTGCCGCATTAGCCGCTGCCACAATATCATCATTATTAAGAGAATTAATCACTTGTATGCTTTGACCCCCACGATTCTTTATAGATTTCTTAATAGAAATGCCATTAAGAGACAATTGGTCAATAAAGAAACCGACTCTTTCTGGCCTTACTATGGTGCCATCTGGATCAACATGAATCTTGTCAAGCGCCCGATCGTGGCTAAACATACGAACAACATCACTGGTATTTGTTATTTTGTTATCAGGCCCACTCCTATCGCTCATGGCATACTCCTCTTACCCATGACTAATAGCAATCAATGGTTAATATTTGATAAAATGACGCGTTTTTTCATCTCTCAAGGTGAACGACCGCTATCCGGGCCTTCTATCGCAACGGCCACGTTAAATATACCAAGCGCTTGTTCTGTGATGTCAGCGCGGGTGTCAGACAGGCTGAGCGGCAGACAGATGTCAGTTCGATGACAATTTTGTCTTCACCGCCTCTACCACGGCCTCGGCGGTGATGCCGAAATGGCGGAACAGATCGCCCGCCGGGGCGGAAGCGCCAAAGCCTGCCATGCCGATAAACAGGCCGTCGGGGCCGATAAACCGGTCCCAGCCGTGGCGGATGCCGGCTTCAATGGCGACTTTGCGGGTGTGCTCACCGAGCACCTCGCGCTGATAGGCCGCCGGCTGGCGCTCAAACAGTTCCCAACACGGCATGGAGACCACGCGCGCAGAGATGCTGGCTTCGGCCAGTTGTGCCTGCGCTTCAACGGCGACCGAAACTTCCGAGCCGGTGGCGATGAGAGTAATCTCACCCGCGCCTTCAGCGCTCGTCTTCCCGCTAAGGGAAGGAGCATCCCGCAGCACATACGCCCCGCGGGCGCAGGGATTTTCCGCCGTGTAATCCGGGCGCAGATGCGCCACCCCCTGGCGCGACAGGGCAATCACCGACGGACGGGACTGTTCGGCCAGCGCCAGCGCCCAAGATTCCGCCGTCTCGCTGGCATCCGCCGGGCGATAGACATCGATGCCCGGCATGGCGCGCAGGCTGGAGAGATGCTCAACCGGCTGATGCGTCGGCCCGTCTTCACCCAGCCCGATCGAATCATGCGTTAAGACATAGATCACGCGCTGGCCCATCAGACCGGCAAGCCGCATGGCCGGGCGCATATAATCGGAGAATACCAGAAACGTGCCAGCATAGGGAATGAACCCGCCATGCAGCGCCAGCCCGTTCATCGCCGCGGCCATGGCATGTTCGCGCACGCCGTAATACATATAGCGGCCGCTGTAATTATCTGCTGTGATAGGTTGCATGGGACCGGCTTTGGTATTGTTCGAACCGGTTAGATCCGCCGAGCCGCCGATCAGCGCCGGGATGTGCGGGGTGATGGCATCAAGCACCTGTTGCGAGGATTTGCGTGTGGCTTCTTTGGGCTGCTGTTCGGCGAGTTGCTGTTTCAGCTTGCGAATCGCCTCCTGCCAGCCCTCGGGCAGTTCGCCGCCGATACGCTGCGTGAATGCGTCCGCAGCGGGCGATTGCCCCAGCCGCGCGGTCCACTCGACAAACGCAGCAGCGCCCTGCCCGCCGACCTCGCGCCAGGCGCTTAGAATAGACTCCGGCACCTCAAACGGCGCATACGACCAGCCGAGTTGCTCACGCGTGGCGGCAATTTCCTCAGCGCCCAGCGGCGCGCCATGGCTGCCCGCCGTGCCGCCCTTGGTCGGTGCGCCGTATGCGATGGTGGTTTTGCAGGCGATCAGCGTGGGTTTATCCGACGCGCGGGCGTTGAATAGCGCCTCGGCGATCGCCGCCGGGTCGTGGCCGTTGATGCGCCGCGTCGCCCAGCCATAAGCCGCAAAGCGCGCCAGGTGATCATCGGAGACGGCCAGATCAGTCGGCCCGTCGATCGATATACCATTATCATCAAACAGCACGATCAGCTTATTCAGCCCGAGATGCCCCGCCAGCGACGCCGCTTCGTGGCTGATACCTTCCATCAGGCAGCCATCGCCGGCGATGACATAGGTGCGATGATCCACCAACTCGTCGCCGAATTCGGCATTGAGCGCACGCTCGGCAAGCGCCATGCCAACGCCGTTAGCCAGCCCCTGCCCCAGCGGCCCGGTCGTGGTTTCGATGCCCTGCGCATGGCCATATTCGGGATGACCGGCGGTTTTCGAGCCCAGCTGACGGAAGCGCCTGAGCTCCTCGATCGTCATATCGTCATAACCGGTCAGGTATAACAATGCATATTGCAGCATAGAGCCATGACCGGCGGAGAGGACAAACCGGTCACGATCGGGCCATTGCGGATGACGCGGATCATATTTGAGGATATCGGCAAACAGCACGGTGGCCACATCGGCCATGCCCATCGGCATGCCGGGATGGCCGGACTGGGCGGCTTCCACCGCATCCATCGCCAGGGCGCGAATGGCGTTGGCCATTTCCTGATGGGTGACAGCCGGCTGCGCGTCGCTTCGCGCATTGATCGGAGAAGGAGATTTCTGTGCAAACATGCTCTTTTCCTATACGCTTCCGCCTTAACTGGCAATGGATATTGCACGGTTTTTACTTTTCACATTCGTTTCTTTGGTGCTAGTCTTTATGTATGAGTGATCAGCCGACAATTGATTCCGCCAGCCATAGCCTGGCCCATGCCTTTGAACGACTGGAATATGCCGTACAGCAGCGGGTCTCAGCCGGTGGCGCCAATACCGAAGAAATGGAAGCCCTCAATGAAAGCTGGGGCCGCCACTGCGAAGCGCTGGAAGCCGATATCCACAGCCTGCGCCAGGAAAATGAATGGCTGCGCGAAGAAAATTCCCAGCTGAGCAATCAGTTGCAGCAATTGCGGCAGGGCTACCTGGAACTGCGCAAACTGAGTGAATCGGTAGCCGGCAAGCTGGAGCAAAAAGCGGAACAGCTGGATTTGCTGGGTTAGGACGGAGCATATATGAGCACGATGAACATCCAGATTTACGGGCGCGAATATCCGATTGCCTGCGACGACGGGCAAGAGGCGCATCTGGCGCGTCTGGCACAGGTGGTGAATGAGCGGATTCGCTCGCTGTCGCAGCAAATGGGGCGCGGGCCGGAAGCGATTATGTTGATTTACACCGCGCTGATGCTGGCCGATGAACTGGAAGACAGCCGTAAGGAGACGGCGCGTCTGCGCAGCGAATTAAAAGCCATCGCCAAAGAAGGCAAGCTGCCCGCCGATACCCACAAGCTGGAAGAAATGGAACTGGCCATGGCCGCCAGTATGGAGCAGATCGCCGGCAAGCTGGAACAGCTGGCCGATCAGTTGGAAGCGGCGTAGCTCACTCCCCGATTTTAATGCTTTTTTGTTTTGGCGAAAGCGGCTTTGCACCTTTGCCCTGCGTGGCGATGATGTTCAGGTTTTTCCACGCCCGCTCATAATAAACCGAGCTGTTGGTCAGCGCCATGTTCAGGTAACTCTTGGCGAGCTCGTCATTATTCGCCAGATGCGCATACAGGCCCAGATTATGCGTCAGCGAGGCTTCAGTCAAATGCGGTTCCGCCACCCGCTTGGCGGCTTCGATATCGCCCTGAATGCCGTGTACCAGCGCCAGGTTCATTTCGATATGGCGGCGCTGGTTGCCGTTTGCCTGCTTAGCCGCCTGGCGCAGGGTGGCGATCGCCTCGCGCTCTTCGCCCCGGCCGGCTCTGACCAGGCCGATATTATTCATGACAGACGGGTTATTCAGGCTGTGCTTGAGCGCTTCGTTGAAATAGGCGAGCGCTTCGGTGGTCATGTTTTTCACCGTAAACAGGATGCCCAACGCATTAAGCGTACGCCAGCGCGTGGCGTCGCGTTCCAGCACGGTCTTGAACTGGCGGCTGGCCTGCTCGGTATCACCCATCGCCATAATCGCCAGTGCCTTGCCTTCCATCGCATCCAGATCATTCGGGCGTTGTTCAAGCAGGCTGTCATACATCTCGATAGCGGCTTCGTTTTCTCCCACCCGGCGCAGTGACTCGGCAAGGCCGAACTGATAGGTCGGGTTGGTATTATCGCGATCATGTAACTGCGTATATAATGAAACGGAGCGGGGGTGATCGCCTTTTTTCTCAGCGTCCTGCGCCCCCCGCAGCAGTGATTGTTCGACACTGCCAACATTCGGCGTATCTAGCTTGGCAAATTCCGCTTCCACGTCGAACTGGCGGTTTTCCCGCGGCTCCATGGAACAGGCAACCGCCAGCAGCAGAACAGCAGGCAGCCATATCACTCTCAGGGTTTGCATAATGCCCTTATTGCACGAAGATATGAACTTCGTCGTGCGTGATTCCTTGCGCCCATTCGCGGCTGACATGGATATTGGTTTCAGGAATGCCTATTTCGCGAATCACCTGCGCCACCCGCGAGACGTTGCGGCTGGCTTGCTGCTGCATGGCCTGATCGCGGCGGGCATCGCCGGTGGCCGGCACAAATGAGACCAGATTGAACCGGACATTAGGCTTGACTTCAACCGCGCGCGAAACGGCTGTGAACAGCGGCTGCTCAAAATATACGCGCGACTGGTTAAAACGGATGACCACCAGCGGCGTTTCATTGGCGTCGATGGCGGCGGCAAGCGGCATACTGCGTGCATGGCCTGGCACCAGCATGGCGGTGATAGTGATCAACGCCAGACAGGTGGCCAGCAAAACCATAATGATTTTATGCGAAACAGTCATAACTTCTTTATAAGAATGCATGTCCGCATTGCCAAGCGAAAACCGGGTTACGCTCCCAAACAAATGCATTTCTCACCTTCCGGCGTGACACGTATTGGCGTATAGTGAACCTATGCGATGGATAATATACTGCTTAATATGTCTTGCGGTTGCACTGCCCGCCGCGCAGGCGGAAAGCAAAGGCCCGAAGATTCTCGGTATCCTCGGCGGCAAGGCCAATGAAAACCTGCGCGGCGCCGACCCGGTGCTTGAGCGCTTCCGGCGCACGCCGATTGCGCTGTATGACAAACCCGATAAAGAACTGGAGCCGGTCAAGGAAGCCGCGCCCAAGGCATTTTTCAGCGATCATTACCACCTCAACCGCGAAGGCCCGCTGGTCTATGGCCGGCATCCATATGACTGGTATCTCATCGGTTATGAAGGCCGCGGTTACTGGATCAACCCGCTGCCCAACATCACGCTGTATCGCTATCTGGAATTGCTCATGGCGCGCAAGACCCACCTGAAAGACTGGGAGTGGCAGATTTATACAGAACCGGCCGGCAGCGAGACGCTGGAAGTGGCCAAAAGCGACCTGGCTGAATACCTGCGCGACAAACCGCCGGTTGAAGTCACGGAAACACGCGAGCTGCGCGGGGAAGTCTGGATTCGCTTCAAGCTGCTGGACAGCCGCTGTTATGAGAAAGACCGACCACCGAAAGTGATTCTGACGGGCTGGCTGCCCGCCTATCAGCCGGATAACGACACCACGTTCTGGTTTCAGATCAACCCCTGCTGAAATGCCCGCGCGCCGCTGACGGGCGGTGCATTCTTTCTGCTTGTAATCTCGCCCATGTTTGCTACATTCGCGCGCCATATCTTGTCCCTTCGCGACAGGTCGGCGCCCGTAGCTCAACTGGACAGAGCACCTGACTACGGATCAGGAGGTTGGGAGTTCGAATCTTCCCGGGCGCGCCATTTTAATCCGTCACTTTTTCTGTATTCTAAGGTTAAAAAACACTTATTTCACTGCATTTATTTCTTAATGCAGGTTTTAAACCGTAACGAATCTGTAACATAATTTTTATATAATAAAATAATAATATTAGCCTGTAAATTGTATGCTTTGAAATGAAACAGGAAAATGCAAAATGGAAAGCAGCGGCAGAGGTGGTGTTTGATGAAAAAGCACCTAAAATACGTGCTTTACTCAATCGCGGTGATACAGATATTACGTATGTAGGACTGACTGCTGATAAGAATCATGTTACCCTATTAATTCCTTCTTTTGAAAATGGCGAATCGGGCGTTAAGCGAACTGAATCTGTTTTACAGCGGCTTCAAACATTTGGGGTTCCGGTTCAAGGCATCGATCATGATGCTTCCGACTTTCCCGATCAGTTTTACCATACGATGTCAAAGCTTGGTGCCACAAAAACGGAGCAAGGCTACAGGCTTAATATTCCGACTCCGTTAGCGATACACGGCTTAAATCACTCCTCTGATTTGATGATGAGCAAACTCAAGGATAAGGGAACAGAAATGGCTGCAGCATTAAGTGTTGGCGCGGCTGGGTTTTTGAAACATGCTGTGCCTTCGGGTGGAATCGCTGCTCAAATGTTAAAAAATGCAGAAGAAAAATGGCAATCTCCTGAGTTGATTCCCATCAGCCGTGAGGATGTTAAACGTTTTGGTCAGAATGTGGATACGCTACACGGTATAACGTCATCTTACGACGCTTTACCCGATCGACCAGACGGTGGTATAGCAGCAGATGCTGCAAATGCAGCGGGCAGGTGGTTTAAGTATATGATCGTAGACCAATGGGCTCCTATACTCAATGGTGTCGGGTGTGTATTCAATAGCACCTCACCATCCTGTGCTCCACAGCGGCCTGAAGCAAACCTTGGAACTATGAGTCCCGACTCGGCGCTTCCGACAAACGCCGTTACGCCAGGCCAAAGCCCGGCTGATAAGCGCATTGGGCGTTCATAAGAAAGGATATCAGCCACAAGGCATTAAGGCATGTTAATCATTGATGAGGACGTTCGCCCCTTATCTCATTAACCGGCAGCCGCCGGGCTGGCTTCAGAATGCCTTGCCAAAAAACAGCTTGACGAGATGATCGGTAGCGCCCTGCGACAGCCCAGCGCGGTAGCCAGTTTGCAGATAATAGCCACCCGGCAGGTATGCTTTCATGACCGGGCCGAACTGATGATCCTGCGCGTCATATCCGCGCTGCCGGTTCAACCGGCCGAAATCGTTGAACAGTTCCACCCCGAGGCGCAACTTGCGCAAAAAACCGGGAGGCATGACGGCTCTGGTCACCTGATTGCGCAGTTCAAGCCGCAGGCCGTCGCGGCTATCCTCGCCCACATCATGGCGAAACACCGTATTATGACGCCATTCCCATTGCTGCGCCCGGCCGAAAGGCACCTGCGCCATCAGGCGGAAATCAAGCGTATGCGGGGTTTTATCGCCGTCACTATGGCCGTAGATGAGCCGGATGCCACCATCCCAGCCATGTTCGTCGCGCTCAATCAGCTGAATGCGATTTTCCAGCGCAATGGCACCGTGCTCCAGATTATCGCCCCGGCGCTTGCCCTGGCTGGCCACCACCCGCAACGCATACCAATCGGTCAAGCCGTAATCCACGTGTTCACGCAGGCGCAAGCGCTCGTCGTCGCCGGCGTTCGTATTATCCCAGGTGAAACCGCCACGCCATTCGGCGGACAGCGCGCCCGCATCGACCTTGGCGGTGCCGACATTGGCAACAGGCGATGCGCCGTGGGCCGCGTGATAAACCGACATCGCAACGCTCAGGGTAAGAAAGCGCAGGCAGGTGATGCGCGACAACGACATGGCATCCCTCCTTTGGGATTATGTGATTGTTCCAGGGACGAGCGTATGAAGCTCCGAGCATGTCATATTAGCGGAATACCGCGCCCTACCGCCAGCCATTCGCCGATGCGCCGCCCGTCGGCAGCGTATAACCGCGGGCGGCGTGTTCCCCGGGAAACACCCGGGCCTTTTATTGGCCGCGGGCATAGATTTGTTATCACGCTTTTCCTGCCAGGCTCACACCAGACAGGACGAATCTATTGGCTTGGCGAAATCCCCTCGCCTGTCTGGCGGCCGGCAGCGCCGGCAGATGGAGATGGCAACTGGCCCGGCACGCCCTCATCCATCTTAGCCGCCGCGGCCCGCGTTTTCGCTATATTCTGCAATGGTCCTACACGCCCATTGCTAATTGCCTCGATAGCTTTGGCTTCGGCCGTATAATCCGGCCGGAACTGCCGGCCCGAGGCGGCAACATATTGTCCCAGTTTGCCGGCTCCCGCGCCGGTAATACACCCCGCTGCCAGGCGCCCCCAGACTTCCGTATCGGTGGGATCGAGCGAGGCGTTGACTTTATCCCGCAAAGCCGTGCCGGGCGAGGATTTCGCATAGTCAATCAGCAGCGGCATGACCATGGTACCGTCACCAATGGCGCAGCCCGCCAACATCGCCTGCCCTGTGCCGGGAATCTTATTTTCCAGCGCCCGAAACTGAGCCGCCAGCTCCGGGCTCACTTCGCTGTGACGCAGCGCCTTCAGCCCGTTGGCCTGCCCTCCCTCGGCAATTGCCTGATGAAACTCATCGGTGCCGTTTTGCAGCCGGGTGGAAATATCCGCCATTGCCTGATTATAACGCCCGACGGCACGGCGTGTTACCAAACCCGTGACGATAGCGGCGGCCCCTACCCCCATGACGGGCAGCGAGCCGGAAAGCTCCGGATTGCGCTCGGCGAAGGACTTGGTCTGCTCCGCAGCCGCCTCTTCTTCCTGTTGCTTGGTAAAATTATCGACATACTCCTCATATTGTTCCGGCAAGGCACTGCGCTGCTCGCGATAGCTTTCCATCCTCGCCTTATAAATCTCCTGGGCGCGGGCCTGCGCATCGCGCAGATATTGGTCACCCGCGGCTCGCTTGTTGATATCTATGCGACGCTGCACGGCATCCACCTGGGTTTTGAGAATGGTCTCAAAATTCGGCTCTTGCGGCCCGAATTGCTTGGCATATTCTTCATAGGACAGACGCTCGGGCTGATCATCCGCCAATAGATCGCGAATCAGATCGTATCCCTGGGTTACCAGATTGTCGTGTCCTTCGGTTTGTTTGGTCGTTGTGTCACTCATCATGCTCTCCTTGGGTCAATGGTTAAACAATACGTGGTTGGGTTAGGGGGAAACACCGGGGGCGGTTGGCTGAGCCGCAGCCTGCGGTCTGGCCGGCACCGCCGGCAAAGAGGCGGCAGCAGAAATTTCATCCGCTTCAGCCGCGACCGCCCTCGCTCGCAGCATGCCGCGCGCCGTGCGCAGCGGCGGCACGATACCGCCAATCGCCGTGCCTAATATGGCGCCGTCAATCATACTGTCGGTGGTGCGATAATAATCCCCGTCGCTTAGCGCATAGCCCACAGTGCCATATGCCGCGGCATCGGTGGCGCCGATACGCGTCATATTGCCAAGCCGCGTGCCAGCCAGCGGCACCAGATAAATCGGCCCCTGCAGCGCGGTGAAACTCACGGTCTTGGCTTTTTCGGCTATATTGGCCGCCTGTAGCGCTTTCGTAGTCGCATTGGCCGAGGCTGCAGTCGTACCGGAAATACTTAACGCCGGCACCAGTATCTGCGAGCCGAAGCCGGTGATCATGCCCGTGCTGTTTAAGCCGCCTTCCTCCTGGGCCAACGTGGCGTTAACGGCGCGGTGATAGGCCAGCGCCGCATCATAAGGTTTGCCCCAGTCGTTGTTGATAGTGTGCAAGCCGGCATCGCGTGCCGCTTTGATATGTTCGCCGAACAGGCCAACAAACGTGCCGCGCACCACGCCGTGCGTAAAACTTTTTACTTTACGCCATGTATCAGACCAGCCGTTTACTTCCCGGGTTGCCCGATCCGTCGCCCATACATCCAACACTTCCGTGCGCGCCTTCGCCGAAAGCGTTTCGGCGCGTTGCCAGATTTGTGCGTCACTGTTCCATAAAAACTGGTCCAGCGCCTGATCATTTTGCCGGGTCTTTAGCACTTCCCGGCGCGAGGCTGTCATATCTGCCATAACTTACCCCTGTTTTTTACCTCATTATTTGAGACTTAGTTATTTGTTGCTCTCAAGTAACGATATCATAAAAACAGGGGTTAATTGTATTACAATTTAATGAATATAAGTGATAAGTATATGGTAATTAATCAATATTTGACTGTATACTGTGATAATAACATATGCACAGCATGAATACTTTTAGTCATTCCGCGCACGAATGACCATATATTAAGCGGCCCGCAACGGCTGCAGCCATTGCCGTTGCTGGCCGGCGCCTTGCAGCAGCGCCGGGTTGGACGAAAACGGATCAAGCGCGCCGACCACCGGCTCGCAGCCATCGGCCAGTTTGCATCCGTCAAGCCCGTGCGCGACATCCTGCGCCTCACGTCGGGCGCGGGCCAGCTCAACGCGCTTCCGCTCCTGCTCGGCAGCCAGTTGGCGCGCCTCCTCAGCCTGCAGAGCTTCCACTTCCGCCTCGCTCATATCATCGAGCGCCCCGGCCATCTTGGCCATATCACCGGCAAACCGCGCCACGAAATCCGACCCCTCGCTGAAACGCTGAGTGATGCTGCGCCCGAACGAGAGCGCGCCGTCGCTGATGCTTGCTACCGATCGCCAGGTAAACGCCAGATATTCCTCTGCTCCGGCCGCCATGCGCTGCACACCGGATAAGCGCAGCGTTCGCGGGTCAATACGGGCGCCGCGGTCCTCACCGAGCATAATACGCCAGCTGTCATAGCCGTCGGCATAAATCCCCATACGCCGCAAATCATATATATCCAGATGCTCGCCCTCACCGAGACGGCACAGCCGGTCTTCAAGCGCGCCGAGTCTGGCTTCCACCGCTCGAACGTCGTCCGCGCCCGGCTCCTCGTCCCTGCCGAAGCCGAAAAACTCCTGTATCAAAAATTGTTTACGGCTCGTTAGTTTGCGTACCGACGTGCCGCTGTCGCCATACATAGCGTCCCAGAAGATTGTCGTACGCTCATAGGCCTGGTCCATCACCCGGTTGGCCTGTGCCATGATGATGGCGGCAACCTCCTGCGGATCGCCATTGCACTCCTTGAGCTTGTCGCGAATATAAGACGGCCGCAGCAGGCTCTGAATTTCCTGCGCGGCGTAGGCGTCATTGGGTTTGGGGATAGCCCAGGCGAGCTGGTTGAGCACGGCCGCCACCTGCTCGGCCTCGGCGAAATAGTAGGCCAACTCCGCGTCCGGCTCGTGATGCCAGCCGAAGGCGTGCTCTGCTTTTTCGTGATCCACCGCGCGTGTGGCCTGTAGCCAGTTATCGGCCAGCATGCCGGGCGGAACGCCCGAGCCGGGCGCGCGGCTTACCGCTTCCCGCATCGCTTTCTCTTTCCGTCGTTTTGTTACTGTTTAATGACATTATAGCAAATATCTAAAATTTTATCTATATAAATATTAACCACTGTGACGGCTGTGTGACGAACCGGCATACCGCGTGAAGATTTGGCAAGAGAGTGTTCTTTAACAGGTGATTAGCTGGCGACCGCGCGTTAACGCTCCAGCCCCAGATAGCGGTAGCGCTCGGGATCGGACTTCCATTCACTGCGCACTTTAACAAATAAAAACAGGTGCGCCTTCACCCCCCACAGGCGGCCGATTTCCTCGCGCGCCGCCTGGCCGATGGTTTTGAGCATCGCCCCGCGCTTACCCAGAATAATGCCCTTCTGCCCTTCCCGCTCAACCACAATGACCTGATGGATATGCAGGCTGCCGTCGGCTTTTTCCTCCCATTGCTCGGTTTCCACGGTCAGGGCATAGGGCAGTTCTTCACGCAGGCGCAGGAACAACTGCTCACGCGTGATTTCCGAGGCAATCAGGCGCTGCGGCAGGTCGGTGAGATAATCCTCGGGAAATAGATACGGCCCCTCGGGCAAATGCTCGGCGGCATAAGCGGCAATATCCGCTACGCCATCGCCGTTGAGCGCGGAGACCATAAAAGTATGGGCAAAGGCGAGCCGCGCGTTCAGCTCGGCAGTCAGTTTCAGCAGATGCGCCTTATCCACCAGATCGATCTTGTTGAGAATGAGGAGTGCGTGGCAGCCCTCAGCCGATGCTGACGCGCTGCCTTCTCCCTTGGGAACAGGATCAGGCTGAGGGCGGATATACTGGAGTTTTTCCAGTATCAGCTCGTCTTCCTCCGTGATTCCGCGTCGCGCATCGATGACCACCGCCACCATATCGGCCTCGGCCGCGCCGCGCCAGGCGGTCTCAACCATCGCCCGCTCAAACGGCCTGGCATCGGGCGGCGAAAATACGCCCGGCACATCGACAAAAATCAGCTGCGCCTGGCCGTGCATCACGGCGCCGGTGATGCGGTTGCGGGTTGTCTGCGCCCTGGGCGTGACAATCGCCAGCTTCTGCCCGACCAGCCGGTTGAGCAGGGTGGACTTTCCCGCATTGGGCGCTCCCAGCAAGGCGATATAACCACAGCGTGTCATGCAATTGTCACCGTACCGTCATCAAACGGCCATCAAGCCCGGATATACTCCGTATGTCAAAATAAAAGAGCCAGGATGGGACCCTCTCTTACTAACGAAACCAAGCCGACGGTGTGGGTGCAGCGGGATGCGAATATGGGCGGCGATTTCAATAATCGCCGGGCCATAGCGCGTGCGATTAATGCCGATTACAACATCGTTACGTCATTCGACTCTGAAACGGTCACATTCTACGATTACCGTAAAGGTCAGGAAGAAGTAAGACCCCTCAGCGAAGTCGGCTTTCCGGACATCTATATCGATGACGGCACCTCACAGCGCGAGCCGCCCTTTCATCACCTGCGCCAGATGGGCGAACTATCCAAAGGAAAGACTTACCGTATTTATCTGACGCCGCCGATCCAGCGGGAGTTCGAGCACGAACTCGATGATATCTGCGAGCATTGCGTACGCTTTGAATGGCAGCGCGAGGCCGGGCAGAAAAGCGGGATCGCTCCTGATAAAGTGCATTATTATCAAAGTGTACCTTCACGGCTCAGCGCCGAAAAAATCAACAAAGATCGTCCGCGACAGGAATTGCAATACAAGACGCTGCGAAACGAGGCGTGGCAAGAAATGATGCCGCTTTACGGTGTGATGCTCGGCGAGATGGATGAAGCGGCCGCCGAAGACCTGGCCGAACGGCTGGGTCAAATCGTCAGAGAAGGCGGCGCCTTGATGATCAGTTCTTCGCCGCGTACCCATCGCACAGAATCGGCTCAATCCGCATTCGAAATATTTAAATCCCGGCTACAAGCGGAATCAGGGGAAGCGTATGAAACCCGCTGCAAGCTGTTTGATTTCGGTGCATTCCGGACGCGGCAGGGCGATAAATCCGAAAACCCTTATAAGACCATACTCAAACTCGCCGACCGGCTTGTGTTATATGGTGATTCGCTTTCCACCCTTGCCGATATGATGACGGCGGATCGCAAAAATGACGTTAATGAATTCGCAACGCGCCTCGGAAAACCGATTTACGTCTATATTCCACCCACACTGTTGAAAGAGCTGGCCCAAGACGCGGACGACATTCCCACGAATACGGATTTATCGAACGATCAATTACGACAGGTAGTCAGATGCGGCGCACAGGCCGAGAATACGGTGTTGTCGGCATACCAAAAGGTAATGGATTCGCTCAACGGGATGGGCGAGATCAACAATGAACCAAAAATCACGGCACCGATCAATTCGGCCTCGGCTATTGGCACTCTGGCGACCGAAGCCTGGCGCGCCTGGCACGGCGAACGGTCCACCGCCAGGCAAGCTAACGGAAAAACGCCCGCAAACGACGCGCCAGGTAACTGGGTGAGCGATAGCGTCATGCCTGATCAGAGAATAAAAACCCCGACCGATAGGATCCCAGAGCGGTGAGCCCTAAGCCAGCGCCGCCAGCAGCTTTTCCGCCGCTTCGCGCTCGGCGTGGCGTTTGGCGGAGGCTTCGGCCTCGGCCTCGCCATAGCCCGGCAGACTGACCTGCACCGTAAAGCGCGGGGCATGGGCCGGCCCCTCCTCGCGGATGACGCGATAGCCCGGCAGCGGCAGGCCGCGCGCCTGCGCCCATTCCTGCAGTGCGGTTTTGGGGTCTTTGGGCGCCTGGGTGACCGATTGGGCCAGCTCATACCAGTGCTGATAGATGAACTGCCGTGCCGCATCCAGCCCGCCATCGAGATATAGCGCGCCGATCAGCGCCTCGCACGCATCCTCCAGGTTGGAGGGGTTGTTGCGGCCATCGTGCTGTTCCTCGCTGTCGGAAATAATCAGCGCCTCGCCGAGGCCAATCTTTCGGGCGATATCGACCAGTACCGGCCCGCAGACCAGCGCCGACAGCCGCCGCGCCAGCTCGCCTTCCTGTTCCTGGGGATACAGATCATACAACATCTCGGCAATCACCATGCCAAGCACGGCATCGCCCAGAAACTCCAGCCGTTGATTATTATGCGGCGCGCCGTCTTTGAGCTGAGCGCAGGAGGGATGGGTCAGCGCCTGTTTGACAAGCACCGACTCACGATAATCATTCCAGGTTGCTCCTGCCAATGCGTCTGCTTCCGCCATTATTCAATCTCAAGCACAAACCGTCCGCTGCGGAACATATAAGGATATTTCCAGAATTCCCAAAAGGCAAAATTGACGTGTTTATCAATCGAAAACAGCACAATCTCGGCGCGGCCGATCAGGTTTTCCGCCGGAATAAACCCGACCTGCCGGTTGTAGCGGCTGTCGATCGAATTATCACGATTGTCGCCCATCACGAAATAATGCTTCTTGGGCACGGTATATTTTTCGGTGTAATCGACTTCGCCGAACTGCGTTTCATCCAGCGTGTGAAAACTTTCGCCGTTCGGCAGCGTTTCACGGTAGCGGGTGATGCGTTTTTCGATGCCACCGGCATGAAACGCATAGTCCTTCACCTGCTTGCGCGTGACCGCCTCACCGTTTAAAAGCAACCGCCCGTCCTTCACCTGAATGGTATCGCCCGGCAGGCCGATAATGCGCTTGATGTAATCGATGGAGGTGTCGCTAGGCAGGCGAAACACAGCGACATCGCCGCGTTCGGGCTGACTCTGCCAGAGGCGGCCGTCGAAATAGTCCACCGCCGCACCGAACGGGAAGGAATAGCGGCTGTAGCCATAGGCATATTTGGACACGAAGATATAATCCCCCTCCAGCAGGGTGGAACGCATGGAGCCCGAAGGGATGTGAAACGGCTCAAACAGCAGGCTTCTGAATAGCAGGGCAAGCAGGATGGCATAAATCAGCGTACGCAGCGTCTCCCACGCTGATTCGACGCGGGTTTGTTCTTCTCTGGCGGTGTGTTTGGACAGCAGCGGCATTGTTTCTTCAGATTGTGAGCAAAGACTACGCGGATAAGGCGGTTTTGCAATCACTTTTCGGCGCACACCACTGAGACGGTGTGCCTTTTACCCGGCCCGACGCCCGCAGCAGGCGGGTCGGCAACGCGAACACGCAGCCGCAGACGACGCATGTGGCATCGCCACTTGATTTTATCCGCCGTTTCTGGTTTGTCTCTTAATCTTTAGGCGCATATCCATGCGTTGCGGAGAGGTGGCCGAGTGGTCGAAGGCGCTCCCCTGCTAAGGGAGTAAGGGGCAATCCCCCTTCGAGGGTTCGAATCCCTCTCTCTCCGCCA
>CAZMBI010000022.1:0-27366 GCA_964564675.1 uncultured Azospirillaceae bacterium | reverse complement strand
CGTTGTTTTAAATCTTCAGATGCGCCGTAATATAGCTGATCTGGGAAGGCTGTACTTCGGATAATATACACATACCACATACTAATCTCTTATCGCCCGTCTTCGCCCTGCGGGCTACGCCGGGCAGGACCGCTCAGATCTCGCTAACACCTGGCTGCGCCAGGCGTAGCTCGAAGAGCGAAGCCTGGTGCGGCCGAGAAGACTCGAACTTCAGCGAAGCACGGCCAACGGCCGTGTTCGCTTCATATTTTTTTAGTGGAAGTTCGCTCCAACGCCATCTCATCCGCCATTAAAAAAGGGCTTCTAAAGCCCTTTTTTAATGGTGCGGCCGAGAAGACTCGAACTTCAGCGAAGCACGGCCAACGGCCGTGTTCGCTTCATATTTTTTTAGTGGAAGTTCGCTCCAACGCCATCTCATCCGCCATTAAAAAAGGGCTTCTAAAGCCCTTTTTTAATGGTGCGGCCGAGAAGACTCGAACTTCCACGGGTTGCCCCACAGCGACCTCAACGCTGCGCGTCTACCAATTCCGCCACGGCCGCACGGAATAGCGGTTATAAAAGACCCTCCGGCAAGACGCAAGTGCGGATTCGGTAAGGCCCGGCCGGCGCAATCGCTAACGCTGCGGTGCCTGTGCCCAATCCGCCAGTTGCTCCTGCAGATAGGTCATCACCGGCCCCGGAATGGTCTTTCTTGGCTGATCCACTGTTTGTGCTCCAATGCCTAAATATTTGTTAACACTTATAGCATGCCTGTGTTAAATGCCATCTATGGAATGGCGGATCAGCAACGACTATGTCGACTATGAAACGGCCATCGCAGCGATGGAAGCGCGGGTGGCGGCGATCGCCGCCGGCCAGGCGCGCGAGCTGGTCTGGCTGCTTGAACATCCGCCACTTTATACCGCCGGCACCAGCGCCAAAGCCGGTGATCTGCTGGAGGCGCGCTTCCCGGTTCATGCAACCGGCCGCGGCGGGCAATATACTTATCACGGGCCCGGCCAGCGCGTGGCTTACGTCATGCTAGATTTGAAACGCCGGGCCCGCGCGCAGGTGTCCCCTCTTCCACCAGGAGCGCTCGACGAGCCTGCAGAGCCGGAAGCAGGCGGCACGCCTGATCTTCGCCGCTACGTGCAGACGCTGGAACAATGGATCATCAATACCCTGGCGTATTTCAGCATTACCGGCTTCACCCGCGACGGACGCGTGGGGGTATGGGTTAATACACAAGCAGGGACGTCAGGAGGCCGACACGGCCCCGAGGCGAGCGCCGGGAGCGACCGTACAAGCGAATCCAAAATCGCCGCGCTTGGCATCCGCGTGCGGCGCGGGGTGAGCTATCATGGCATCGCCCTGAATGTGAATCCGGATTTATCGCATTATCGGGGCATTGTACCCTGCGGCATCGCGCAATTCGGGGTCACCTCGTTGCACGCGCTTGGGGTGAGCGTCTCCATGGCGGAGGTAGACAGCGTCTTACGCACGGCATTTGAAGGCCTGGTTATACCGTGTCCAGCTGACGAAACCCCGGCTCCACCGATGCCTCAGCCGGCCGCGCGCTAACCTCATGCACACGGGCGGCCAGCGGGCCGTCTTCGCAGGCTCTCAGCATATCTTCTATGGCTTTGACGTCGCCGTGAAACACCGCTTCCACCGAGCCGTCCCGGCAATTACGCACCCAACCATCAAGCCCCAGCTTTTTCGCCTGGCCGACCGTCCAGGAGCGAAACCCCACACCCTGCACGCGGCCGGAAATCATCACATGGGTGGTTTGGCGATCTTCAGCCATCACATACCTCCTTGCCGAAAAGATTCAGGCGGCGGCATGGAGGATTCGGCGTGAAACGAGACATTCAGATCCTGAATACCGGCACCTTACCCTTAAATATCAAATTCCATAACCAGCTCGCGCGCGCCGACACTTGCCGGCGGGCGCACATGCACCGCCTGAATGGTGGCGTCAAACTCTGCGGTGATGATATTTTCCATCTTCATCGCCTCGATCACGTAAAGCGGCTCACCCGCTTTCACTTGGTCGCCCACGGCCACATGCACTTTCGAGATCAGCCCGGCAATCGGTGCGCGCAGCTCCGCCATGCCGTCATCAGCGCTTTGTTTGGGCATATATTGCGCCAGTTCTGCCGTGCGCGAACTGCGCACCATGGCGCGTACGTCATAACCGGCATAATTAAGTTGATAGCCTTCGGGCATGCGCCGCGTTTTCACACTGACTGGCCTACCGTTGACCACCCCCTGAAAGAGCGGATTGCCCAGCTTCCACGAACTACGGATCACGATCACGCCTTCGTTAAAGCTGATATCATAGCCATAATCGCGCTTGCGCACATAAACCGGATAGTTGCTGCCCAACAGCTGCACCACCCAGCGTTGCCCGATGGCGCGCTCGCGGCCCGGCAGGCTCCCCCTAATCCGCGAAGCCCGCTCGATATCGCGCAGGTAGCAAAACAACGCCACCGCCATACAGACCTGTTTAGCTTCGGAATCGAGCTCATCGCCAATAAACCCGGCCGGATATTCTTCGGCAATAAAATTGGTTGAAATATCGCCGTTGCGGAAACGCGCATGCGCCAGCACCGCATCAAGAAAGGGTATATTGTGCGCTATGCCACGAATAATAGTCTGTGACAGGGCCGTACGCATCGCCTCGATCGCCTGCTCGCGGGTGGGGGCATGTGTGCAGATTTTAGCGACCATCGGGTCATAAAACATGCTGACCTCACCGCCTTCATAAATCCCGCTGTCGACAATCAGCGTAGCAGCTTTAACCTCCGGCTCCTGATAGCGTGTAATCCGCCCAACCGAGGGTAAAAACCCGCGCGCCGGGTCTTCGGCATAAATCCGCGACTCAAATGCCCAGCCGCTGAAGGTGACTTCCTCCTGCGTGAAGGGCAGTGCTTCCCCGGCGGCGATACGGAACATCTGCTCGACCAGATCGACGCCGGTGATCAGCTCGGTCACGCGGTGCTCCACCTGCAAACGGGTATTCATTTCGAGAAAATAAAAATCGCCCGTTTCATCGACGATGAACTCAACCGTCCCGGCGGATACATAGCCCACCTCCGCGGCCAGCGCGATGGCCTGCGCGCTCATCTCGCCGCGCATCTGCGGGGTCAGAAACATCGAGGGCGCCTCCTCGATTACTTTCTGGTGACGGCGTTGAATCGAACATTCCCGTTCACCCAGCGCCACCACACGGCCGTGACCGTCGGCAAGCACCTGAATTTCAATATGCCGCGGATTCTCGAAAAATTTTTCAACAAATACGCGGGCATCACCAAAACTCGACTTGGCCTCGCTGGCGGCCATGCCGATTCCCTCTTCGAGCTCGGCATCGCTGTGCGCCACGCGCATGCCCTTCCCGCCGCCACCGGCCGCGGCCTTAATCATGACCGGATAACCGATTTCATGAGTCACACGACGCGCCTCTTCCAATCCGACTACGGCATCCAGTACGCCGGGCACCGTATTAACACCGGCGCGACGGGCGATTCTTTTCGATTCGATCTTATCGCCCATCTGGCGAATAGCTTCCGGTCCCGGCCCGACCCAGGCCACGCCCTGCTGCGTCACGGCCTTGGCAAAGGCTTCGTTCTCCGACAAAAAACCATAGCCCGGATGCACGCACGCCGCACCGGAGCGATCAATCGCAGAGATTAACGCCGCGGTATCAAGATAGCTCTGCGAGGCCGGCGACGGCCCGACATAGACCGCCTCATCCGCCTCGCGAACATGCAGCGCATTGGTATCGGCTTCGGAATAAACCGCAATCGTACGCATGCCCAACCGCTTGGCGGTGCGCATAATGCGGATGGCAATCTCGCCGCGATTGGCGATTAAGACGGAGTCAAACATTGATGGCTGGCTGTTGTGACACAAACCAGCATATCTAGCATGCCCCGACATAAGTGACAAGTCCGCTTGCCTCATCCGGAACTTGTTTGGCCTCATCAACGCATAAACTGCGCCCAACAGCCGCTTGGATAACGCTTAACCTAGACAACCATAAGTGGGTATTTTAGGTTATGATATGGCTGCACAGCGTAAAACCATTCACTACCAGTTTGAATTTCAGGACAGGCCGTCTTTAGGTTATGCTGTAACCTTAACCGATGATGGCGCGCCGGCTGCCGTGGATCTGCCGGAACCGCCGGACTGGGCGCGGCTGGATTTTTATCCCTGCACGGGCTGTGAACTGAAAGATACGGCGTATTGTCCGGTTGCGCTGCGCCTGGCGCGTCCGGTGAGCCTGTTTGCCGGCCTGGTCTCGCACGAGGTGGCGAAGGTCACGGTGGAAACGCCGGAGCGCATCTACCGCAAGGTTACCGACGTGCAAACCGGCGCCAGCGGGCTGTTCGGGCTGATTATGGCTTCCAGCGGTTGCCCCACCATGGCCCCCTTCCGCGCCATGGCATGGTATCACCTGCCGTTTTCCTCCCCGGAGGAGACGTTCTTCCGGCTGGCGAGCTCCCAGGCCCTCACCGAGATATTGCAGGGCGGGCCGATGACCACCGACGCGCTGCGCGAAGGCATCAACCAGCTGTATAAGCGCGTCAACCGCGTCAATGCCGGGATCGTCGAGCGGCTGCGCGCGGCGGCGGCCTCCAGCACCGACAGCTCGTTTAACGCGCTGATCATACTGGACGGCTTCAGCAGCCTGCTGCCGCTGGTTGCTGACGAGCAGATTGACGGGCTGAAACGCTTGATGGACACCCCGCAGACGGACTGACCGCCGCAGCGCGATGCGAAGTCACGGCCACCGGCTTTTGCCGATTGACATTTCCGCCCACCCCCCTTAGAACCGGCAACTCAATGAGCCATCTTCTCGTGGGGCCGGTAGCTCAGGTGGTTAGAGCGCACGCCTGATAAGCGTGAGGTCGGAGGTTCAAGTCCTCCTCGGCCCACCATTCATTGCAAAAAAGCAACGGCAACTTTTCAGCCCGGCCTACACAGCCTGCGATCTATGCTATTATCATGAGATGCTTAAACGGCCCTGTTTCTGCGGTCACTCCTTCACGCCGAAGCCGCGACCGCTCCCCCCGTTACTAGCTGGTTTGGGCCGTGTCCGGCTGCCTGGCGGCAATCTCCAGAAGGGAAAGCTGTTTGGCAAGACTGACCGCCAGCATACCAAACCCGGCCTTAGACGATATATCAGCGATGCAATATAATAACTCGCGCAGCGCCAGCAATTCGCCCTGATAGCCCATAAGGGGAGCCAGGTAACCCAGCGGGTAAATGATCCAGGTCAGCAGTAGGAAGTGCTGCAAATAGCCGTAGGTCCGGCGCAGATTCTCGGACATATCGGCCGCCGCTTCGTTGAGTTCGCCATAAATGGTAACAAGAATATAAGCAAACGCCGCGCAACCGATCAGGAAACCGACCCAGCCGATCGTCGTGCCGCCGCCGGAACGGTTGACATCCACCTCGCCCATATAACCGGCGAGGATCATGATTGCATCCGCCACCATCAGGCGCGCCAGCAGTGAGGACTTGTTTTTGGTGTTGGTCAGCAACACCAGCACCGCCAGTATCAGCGGCGTGGTCAATATCCAGTCGGCATAGCGCAACTCAGTCGGAAAGTTGGACAGGGTGTCATAATCACCATCCAGCCCTGCCATGCCTTTCATCGAGGCATAATTCACCGCGGCGATACAGGTCACCATCATGGACAGACTGGCCACGGCGCTGTAGCGCGGCGTCAGGTTATTCCGCTCCATCCATAAATAGATGGTTGCCGCAAACATCCCGGCAAACGCCATATAAAAGGAGTATTGCGCCGCAAGCGTCAGCAAACTGAATTCTGATGTTGGTTCCATGTTTTCCCCTTTTGTGATCATCCATCCTGTGATTGTCGATCAGGTGTTGTCCATCAGGTTTTTAAGTGACCCGCGAATGGTTGTACCCATCGTATCGATCGATTGCGCCAGCCGCTCCGAAGACCGGTTCATTTGTTTCGAAACATCAGAGGTTTGCTCGATCTCGCCAGTCACCGCATCCAATGATGTACCAATATGTGACACTTCCTCGGAAACACTGGAAACCAGCGCCGAAATCTGTTCCGTGGCGGCCGCCTGATTCGAGACACTTTCAGCAATTTCATTGGACACGTTGAACAATTCCTCAATCGAGCCGCTAATGCTGCGGATTGCCTCGACGGTGGTCTCCACTTCCGTGCGGATACTTTTGACCTGATTGGTAATTTCCGTGGTCGCCTTGGTGGTCTGGGCAGACAGTGTCTTCACCTCATGGGCCACCACAGCAAACCCTTTGCCTGCCTCTCCGGCGCGCGAAGCTTCGATAGTGGCATTAAGCGCCAGCAAATTGGTCTGCCCGGCAATATCCTGAATCAGCATGACGACATGACCGATTTCATTGGCCAGCGCTTCCAGTGAGCGGATGCGCTCATTACTGGTCTCCACGCGATTCATGGTCTGTTGCGCCATATCCTTGGCCTGCTGCGCCCCGTTGGAGACGATCTGAATATTGTGCGACAGATCGCGGCTGGCATTGGCCACCTCTTCGGTGCGGCCGGTGGTCTCGCGCATCACCTGATAGGTATCCTGCGAAGTATCCTTTAGCTTTTGCGCCATACCTTCAATACGGCCGGTCAGCTGCATTGTGTTTTGCTGGTCCTGATTGACCTCCGCGAATACGCGCTCCATCTCCTGTTCCAGGGTTTGCACCACATTAGCCAATCGCTGCCGCAGCGCCTCGGATTGTTTACGGCGTTGTTTTTCCTCTTCCGCCTGCTGGGCGGCCGCCTGCGCATAATTCTGGAAAATCCGCGCCGCTTCATACAGCTGGGCCATTTCGCGACCGACCTTGCCTTCCGGCTCAACGCGAACGTGCTGATCCCCGCGAACGATACGCCGCATAGTATGGCTTAAGTGATTTACCTGACGCGACAAGGTGCGGCCGACATAGGTGGCAAGCGCCAGCCCGACGGCAACAATCCCGGCCGCCATGCTCAGCGCGATGGCGGATGCTTGGTTCAGCTCTTCCAGGATGAGGGCGCGCATCTGAGCGGGCGAAAGTGCTTCATCTGTCATATTCAGCAGGGTTTGCTCCAGCACATTAAACTGGGTGTTGCTGATCAGCGTGGAAATGACCGCCAGCGTGATCACTGTGAAAAAACCGTAATACAGCAGCGGCTGGATACTGGTGCCAGAGGGTCGGATGCGGACGTCATCCTGAGAGGCGGGCGCCGCCTCAGCGCCGCTTGGCGCCCCTTGCGCCGGCGGTGTCGAAGGCGGCACACCATCCGATGCGGCATTCGATGAACTAGCGGTGGTGTCCGAGACGCCACCCAGCTCATCGATCCTGATACCTCCCAACTGATAGCGGGCTGCGCTCACGTATCGTGTATATCCCTGTTTATTGGGTCATTACGCTCGATAATGACACATTTATTAATACCTTATTAAGGCGCCATGGTATTTGACAATCTGGAATCTGTCCAGCTTATCTTGAGAAGATCGGCTGTGTAAACCGCTTATCGGTCACGCTGCAGCCTACGCGCTGGCAAATATATCAGCGTCAGCATGCAAACCGGGAAGGGTGCGGCTTGTCTATTTATTCTCTATTCATCCGCTCCTGCGTCACACAGTTGCGTCCTGATTTTTTGGCGCGGTAGAGCGCATCATCGGCGCGTTTGATCAAAGCCAGCTGTGTATCGGTTTCGGGGCGATACATCGCCACCCCGATAGAAACCGTAATTCGGCCATATTCCTCACCACTATCACGATGTTTCAGCCCGCGTGAGGCAATCGCCTTGCGCAGATTCTCGGCCACGATCATGGCGCCGCCCAACGGCGTGTTGGGCAGCAGCACGCAAAATTCCTCGCCGCCGTAGCGCGCCACTATATCCATGCCTTTGACGCAATCGATCATGGTTTTGGACACAATTTTCAGCACCTCATCGCCGATCAGATGGCCGTAATTATCGTTAAACGCCTTGAAATGGTCGATATCGAGCATCAGCAGGCATAGCGAGTGCCCCTCCTGCACCGCCTGTTGTAACGCGCGATCCAGCTTTTGATCGAGCGCCTTGCGGTTAAAGACCCCGGTTAAGAAATCGCGCTCCGATTCGGTGGTGATTTTGGCCAGGTTCTGCCGTAACTGATGGATTTCCTGACGGGAATCCTCGAGCCTGTTCTCCAGCTGGCCACCGCTTTCTTGCATAGAAGCCACGCTTTGGATAATTTCTTCAGCTAAGGTTTTCAAATCACCTTCGGTTGCCTCCTCCACACCCTCCATGTGCGAAGTCAGCTGCGCCTTCTGGGCTTGCGTATCGCCGCTGAAACTATTGATGGCCTGGAGAATTTCGTTCATTACACGATGCGCGTTTTGTGTCGTCTGTTTGATAATCACGCTGTTGGCATCGGAAATATAGGTACTATAAAGGTATTCGTTGACCTCTTCGGTGAAGGTGATACGTTCACTGATTATGGTTTCGATTTCGCGCACCAGCATGTCATGGCCGGCCGCGACATATACATACCATACGGCATAGTTTTTCGGAGTCGGTTTGACACCATAACGCAACATCAAGGGCAGCGCGCGCTTGGCATAATCATGCGCCGCATTGGAGGGGAGATTATTGACATCCCCGCTCAGCCCTTCCAGCGCCATTTCTTTGGTGGCTAAAACCATCCGCCGTACCCTGATTTATTATGGTATTATCGTATTTAGAATTGGCCAAATAACAATCTAAATTGGCACAAAAATATTAACAATTCATTGATTTCACTTTGGGTTTGATCGGGATTGTGGCAGGCTACAACCAGTTGAAACTTGGCAAAAGGCTTATGGGACGCACCTATTATAAACGCGTATATGTGGAAGATGATCTCCCGTCGTTTCTTCTTCCGGAGCCGGAACCCTCCAATGACCGGGTGCCGGAAATGCGTCACCAGGGTACCTACGGCGTAACCGAGAAACCGGATTCGCCGGCCTATCATGTGCCGGCCCTGCACGCGGATTATCCCAACAGCGAAGCCCCGCATCTGCAGGCGAGCGAACCGGTGATCGATGCGCGTTTTCTGCTGCACGCGATCCTGCTGTTAATCGGCCTGAATATCGTCTTATTCCTGTGGTACAATCTAGGTCCGGAAACCGAGCGCTTGTCGATGCAACCGGACAAAGCGGCCGTCGCCCGTGAGTTTCCCTCGCAGGAATCGCACATCGGCCGCGTCTTGCAGCAACCGTAGGCCATTGAAAAACAGCTGGAAAGGGGCATGATGAAAGCGATCATTTCCGGATTTCCGCAAACCGTTGCCGCTGACGTCAGCCGCTTCCTCGCTTTGGTCCTGCCGGAAGCAGCACCGGTGGCGATCGTCGAGCCTGCCGGGCTGGCCGGCGCATTAGCCACCGTTGACACGCTTATCTGCCAGCCACACCCGGATATCATCGCCCAGGTCGAAGACGCCGCCGCAGATAACCCGGACCGCTTGCTGATATGGCTTCGCCCGGCCGATGGCCTTTCTCCACTGCCAAACTGGCCACGCACCCAGGTGATTGCCCTGCCCTGCCATATCTCGCAGATCGCGGACGCACTCAACCGCATGACCGCCGGCTTATTGCCGATTAACGGGCAATGGCAGCTGGATGTGGCCAGGGCCGCTTTGGTGCCTCGCGGCGATACGCAGCCAGTGATTACGCTGACCGAAAAGGAAGCCGCGCTGCTGGCCGCCTTGATCCAGGCCGCGCCCGAACCCGTGCCCCGGGAAACGCTGCTGGCCGATATCTGGCAATATCAGGAAGGCGTCGATACCCATACGCTGGAGACGCATATCTACCGGCTACGCAGTAAATTAGCCGATATGGCGGATGTCCGGATTATCAATAACGACGACGGCTATTGCTTTCAGCATTGAAAATCAGACGCAGCGCGTTATAACGGATATATGCTCTATCGTATCTTATCGTTTGGTCTTATCGGCATATGCCTTGCCGGATACGCGCACGCGCAGCAAATGGTCGGCCCTTATCAGGACTGGCGGGTATTTACCGTAAAGCAGGATGGGCAAACAGTCTGTTATCTGGCCAGCCTGCCCACGAAAAAGGAAGGCAATTACTCCAAGCGCGGCGAGCCGTATCTGCTGGTCACCCATAAAGATGGGCCGGTTGATGAGGTCAGCGTGTCCTCCGGCTACCCCTATAAGGAAGGCAGCGAAGTGACCCTGGCGTTTGGTAACAAGCGGTTCGCTCTGTTTACCAAGGATGAGCTGGCCTGGGCCTATGACGAGGCGGACGATAAAGCAATCGTCAAAGAAATGATCCGCGGCCTCAATGTAAAGGTGAAAGGCACTTCCTGGAAAGACACGCATTCCACCGATACCTACTCCCTGCGCGGATTCACCGCCGCTCACCGCCGCATGAAGCGCGAATGTGAGTAGTGGCTGCAGGCACGGCTCACTTGGGGCCTGTTAACCCTGATATGATTTGATTTATTAATAAAAATGTGTTTAACAGCCGGTTAATGGAAGCTCAGCCTATCATTAAAACTGCGTCTCACACCGAGCCGGCGGAATCCGCCGGCGGCAGGCGCAACCTGATCGGCCTCAGCCGTGAGGAACTGGCGGACGCCTGCGCCGGGCTCGGGCTGAAACCGTTTCGCGCTAAACAGCTGTGGTCGTGGCTGTATCATCACGGCGTCACCGATTTCGCAGCGATGAGCAATATCGGCAAAACCACGCGTGAGGCGCTCGCCGCGTATTTTACTATTAGTCGCGCCGAGGTGGCCCGGGACCACACCTCCTTTGACGGCACCCGTAAATGGCTGTTCCGTCTGGCCGACGGCAGCCAGGTTGAGACCGTATTCATCCCCGAGGCCGATCGCGGCACGCTGTGCATCTCCAGTCAGGTCGGCTGCACACTGTCGTGCACTTTCTGCCATACCGGCACCCAGAAACTGGTGCGTAACCTCACCGCCGCCGAGATTGTGGGGCAGGTTTTGCAGGCGCGCGAACTGTTGAATCCGCAACCCGCCGGCGAGGTAGCCGGCATCACGAATATCGTGTTTATGGGTATGGGCGAGCCGCTGTTTAATTACGATCACGTCGCCCGGGCCTGCACCATCCTCGCCGATCAGGAAGGCCTCGCCCTGTCCAAACGCCACATCACGATTTCCACCTCCGGGGTGGTGCCGCGTATGTTCCAGATGGCCGACGAGTTAAGCGTCAACCTGGCGGTCTCGTTGCACGCCGTGCGTGACGAGCTGCGCGACGAAATCGTTCCCATCAATCGTAAATACCCGTTAAAACAATTGTTGTCCGCCATGCACCATTTCCACCAGCAACATCCCTCACGGCGCATCATGATCGAATATGTCATGCTCAAGGATGTCAATGACCACGAAGAAGACGCCCGCCAGCTCGTTGCGCTGCTCGACGGCCTGCCGGTCAAGATGAACCTGATTCCGTTTAATCCCTGGCCCGGCTCGCCATACACCTGTTCCTCAAACAACCGCATTCATGCCTTCCGGCGCGTTTTGCAGGACCATCACCTGACCAGTCCCATCCGCAAAACCCGCGGTCAGGATATTCTGGCGGCCTGCGGCCAGCTTAAATCGGACACCGAACGGCAAAAAGGCCAGCGGGTGAAGCTGCATTAAAAGACATCGCGCATGATGCATCGGCCGACCGCTAGGTATTATCTCACGCACGGCGCATCGCCGGTTTCGCGGTGAATGTAAGCCCGTATACGCTCGCCGTCATGCACCAGCCGCCATTTAGGATGCAGATCAAAATAGCTGCGCAGGTGCGCCACGGTCTGCGGGAAAAGCACGGCTTGAATGCGGTATTGCTGCAAGATCGCCGGTACATCGCCCGAAAGATCCTGAACCGCCTGATAATCGGCAATGACCTGCAGCGGATAGGCGGTCTCCGCCCGTCCGTCGATGAATACCGGCCAGTCTCCGCCGGTGGCGTGAATGATCCAACCGCCGAGATTGTAATGATTCCACAGGCGCAGGCAATAATAGGGTTTAAGCGTTGCTATCTCCGCTTGCGGATAGCGCGCGAGTAACGGCGAAATCGTCAGCTGCCCGCTGCCGATTGCGGCAGACACGCCAAGCATCACGACAGCGCAGAAGGCAAAGGCGCCGCGCCTGATTGCGGCATGGCCCATATCGGCTTCATAGTCGGCATTTTTACGCTGCAAAAAACGCGCCGGAGCCGCCTTGCTGTCGGCCAGCACGCGGCTGAAGCCCGCCGCCACGGCGGGCAGTGTCAGCAATATCAGCACCGGCAGATGGCGCTGCGAGGACAGCGCCGCCATCAGCCACAAAGCGAACAACAATTGCTGCGCGATTGAAAGCGTCCGCCAGATGGGAATCAGTAACACAAACAGCAACAGCGGATACGCCATCCGGATCCGATGCCCCTCGGCGAAGCTTGCCGCCTGCCACTCCTGAATGCGGCTGGTGAGCTCTCCGCCCAGCGTCCGCCAGCAGGCCTGCCAGATATCCACGCCCAGCGGATGGATCGTCACCGCCAGCGGTACGAGCGCTACGGTAACCAGCAAGACGCGCATATCGGCCCAGCGTCTGGCTAGCAGCCATTGCACGCCATACGCCGCCGCCAGCGTAAACCACACCAGAAAACTGCCATGCAGATTGGCCCATATAACCGCCAGCGCCAGCAGGCCAAACCCCACACAGCGGCGGCCCAGTCGGGCGCTGTCCCAGCTGTGAAACAGCCAGGCGGCCAGCAGGATCACAGGCCAGCTCGCCACGTGCGGGCGCACGCTGAGTAAGCCGCCGAATGCCGGCAACGCCGCCAGCACCAGCACCAGAATCGGCAGCAGCGACGCCCCGCGCTGACGCGCCATCATCACCACACCGCCCAGTGTGAGCGCGAGGATAAAGACATGCAGCAGCGCCAGCCCGTCCCAGCCGAGATTCGCCTGCAGCCAGTCAGCTGCCATGTCCCACATCCAGGAAATATTGAGCCACGGGTAATCCCCGGTCGTATGGGCAAACGGCTCCGGCTGCGACAGGCGCTGGTGGTCGTGCACCCAGTCACCGGCGGCCAGATGCCAGCCGCTATCGGCATCGCCGTATAAGGCCGGCAACTGCCAGGCCAGAGTGGCAAACACCAGCAACGCGATAAAACTGGCCAGCGGATGGGGGAGCAGCCGCATGGTGCGCCTCCTCATGCCGCGCGCCGGCGCGGGGCGAGCAGGCCGGTGGCAAACAGCACCCCAAGCGACAGCGCCGCTACAAATACCACATCATGATCGGTTGGCACCTCGCCCAGAATCGGCATGGCCAGCAAGGTTGTGGTCGCTGGAATCAGCGCGGCAAACGCCGAGGCCCGCGATGGCCCGATATAAGCGATCGCCTGATTATACGCCATCAGCGCCACGAAACTGACGATAATCCCCTGATAAATCAATTGTGTGATACTTGGCAGCAGCGGCAGGCCGGCGATCTGCTCATATTGCAGTGCGGCATATGGCGCGCTAAAACACAGCAGCGAGCCCACCGCCACGGTTGCCACCGCCGCCAGAGGCGGCAAGGCCGCTTGTTTGTTGCATAGCGTGTAAATCGCCCACAAAATGCTGGCCAGCAAAAACCAGCCATCAGCGGAAAGCAGGACAAGATCCGTGCTGCCGTGCGTCAGAAGGCGATAGGCAATGGTCACGGCAATGATGCCATAGCCGATGATACGCGCCGGGCGCAGCGATTCTTTCAGCCACAGCCAGGAAAACAGCGCCACCCACAGCACCATGGTGCCCGGAATCAGCACGCCGTGAGCCGCCGGCGCGCTGTCAAACCCGACGCTTGCCGACAACACGTATGGCGCCCCTGCCCCTGCCACCATCAAAGCCAGCAGCTGTTTAGGAGCGGAAAACACCACCCGGCGGTAACACCATAAAATGGGTAAGGCGACGATGCCGGCAAGCGTAAATCGTAAAAACGTGATATCCGCCGGGCTTAACGCCTGCGTTGTACCCAGCCGGCTGACAATATTCCAGCCCGACCAGATCAGAACCGTCAGCAGTGCGCATAATGCGCCCAAAACCATCTGGCGCGTGGGAACAGCCGGCACCACTACCGAGGAACAAGAACTGGACATAAACACACAGAACCCGATTACCAATGCCTGTGCAGTTTTAGATTGGCAACGAGAAATTGGCAACTGCCAACTTGGCTTAACTGCCCGTCAATGCCGTGGCTTGCTCGTCGTCATTGTCATCAGGCGGCAGAGACTGCGCCCGCTGGGCTTCAAGCTCGACATCACGTTCCTTGGCAATCTGGCGGAAGCGTTTGATCGCCGATCCGGTGCCCGCCGGGATCAACCGGCCGACAATGACGTTTTCCTTCAGCCCCTGCAGGTTATCCGCCTTACCGCCGACCGCCGCCTCGGTCAGCACACGGGTGGTCTCCTGGAAGGAGGCCGCCGAGATAAACGAGCGCGTCTGCAGCGACGCCTTGGTGATACCCTGCAGCACATTGATGCCGGAAGCGGGTTTCAGCCCTTCACGTGCGGCTTTGTCGTTGATGGCCTTAAACTCGTCGCGGTCAACCACTTCGCCGGCCAGGAAGGTTGTTTCACCCGGCTGGTCGATCTCAATTTTCTGCAGCATCTGGCGCACTACGACCTCGATATGTTTATCGTTAATGGTCACACCCTGCAGGCGATAGACCGCCTGTACTTCGTTCACCATGTAATTGGCCAGCGCCTCGACTCCCATCACGCGCAAAATATCGTGTGGTACGGGATTGCCGTCCATCAGCAGATCGCCTTTTTCGACGAAATCGCCCTCCTGCACGGTGATATGCTTGCCTTTGGGAATCAGATATTCCACCGGTTCCTGATCGGCATCGTTGGGACGCACCACCACACGACGTTTCGACTTATAGTCCTTACCGAATTCGACCGTGCCCTCGACATCGCTGATAATGGCATGATCCTTGGGTTTGCGGGCTTCAAACAGCTCCGCCACCCGCGGCAGACCGCCGGTAATATCACGCGTTTTCGAGGATTCGCGCGGAATGCGCGCCAGCACGTCACCGGAATGCACACGCTGGCCGTCTTCTGCCGTCAGAATCGCGTCCACTGGCAGGAAGTAGCGCGCCTCCAGCCCGTTGGCGAGTGTAATGATTTCATCATTGTCGTCCCGCAGCGCAATACGCGGCTTGAGATCCTGACTCCGCGCCTGCTGCCGCCAGTCGATGATCACCTTGTTGGAAATTCCGGTAGCTTCATCAAGCACTTCGCGCAGGCTGACCCCGTCCACCAGATCGCGATAGCGGGCAATGCCGTCGCGTTCGGTAATGATCGGAATCGTATACGGATCCCACTCCACTATTTTATCCCCAGCCTTGACCGTCGAGCCCGCATCAACCGTCAACCGTGCGCCGTACGGCACTTTGTGACGGGCACGCTCGCGGCCTTCTTCATCGCGCAGGACCAATTCGCAGCTGCGGCTCATCACCACCGGCCGGCCTTTGGAGTCTTTCACCACGTTTTTTGTACTCAACTCGATGGTGCCGTCGTGGGTGGCTTCGATATTGGACTGTTCGGCCCCGCGCTGGGCTGCCCCGCCGATATGGAAGGTCCGCATGGTCAGCTGGGTGCCCGGCTCGCCGATTGACTGCGCGGCAATCACCCCGATGGCCTCGCCGATATTCACCGGCGTTCCGCGCGCCAGGTCACGCCCGTAGCATTTGGCGCAGACCCCGCCTTCGCTCTCGCAGGTCAGCACCGAGCGAATCATCACCGACTCAATCCCGGCCTCATCAATCAACTCAACCGTTGGCTCATTGATCAGCTCGCCGGCCTTGATAATCAACTCGTTGGTTGAGGGGTGACAAATATCGCGTGCCGAGGTGCGGCCCAGAATCTTATCGGCCAGCGGTACCACGACTTCGCCGCCTTCGATCAAGGCTTTGGCGATAATGCCGCGCTCGGTCTGGCAGTCATCTTCGCAGATGATGCAGTCCTGACTGACATCGACCAGCCGGCGGGTCAGATAACCGGAATTGGCGGTTTTCAACGCCGTATCGGCCAGCCCCTTACGCGCACCGTGCGAGGAGTTGAAATATTCCAGTACGGTCAACCCTTCCTTAAAGTTGGAGATAATCGGCGTTTCAATAATCTCACCGGAGGGTTTGGCCATCAGACCACGCATACCGGACAGCTGCTTCATCTGCGCCGCCGAACCCCGGGCGCCGGAATTGGCCATCATAAAGATCGAGTTCACTGCCCGCGCATCGCGCTTGTCGGGTTCGTTACCGATCGAGGAAATTTCCTTCGTCATATCCTGTGCCACCCGCTCGGTGCAATGCGACCAGGCGTCGATCACCTTGTTATATTTCTCGCCCGAGGTAATCAGCCCGTCGGCATATTGCTTCTCGAACTGCTTGACCTCTTTAAACGTATCACCGAGGTGCTTTTCCTTGGTTTTGGGGACGATCATATCGTCTTTACCGAAGGAAATACCCGCTTTAGCGGCGTATTTGAAGCCAAGCGCCATGGTTTTATCGGCAAACAGGACGCTTTCTTTCTGACCGCAATGGCGATAAACGACATCGAGCACCTTACTGATTTCTTTTTTCGTCAACACGCGGTTAAGCAGCGAGAACGGAACTTGATGGTTTCTGGGCAGGTACTGCGCCATCAGCATGCGCCCGGCGGTGGTCTCCACCACTTCGGAGAAGGGCTCGCCTTCGGGCGTGACCGAGTGCCAGCGCGCCTTGATCCGGCTGTGCAGTGTGATCACCTGATTATCAAGCGCCATCTGAATTTCATTCATATTGGCAAAGGCCATGCCTTCACCCGCGGCGCCATCGGATTCAAGCGACAGGTAATACAGCCCCAGCACGATATCCTGCGTCGGCACGATAATCGGTTTGCCGTTTGCCGGGGACAGGATGTTATTGGTCGACATCATCAGCACCCGCGCCTCAAGCTGCGATTCGATCGACAGCGGCACGTGCACCGCCATCTGGTCACCGTCAAAGTCGGCATTGAATGCCGCGCAGACTAGCGGATGCAGCTGGATCGCCTTACCTTCGATCAGCATCGGTTCAAATGCCTGAATCCCCAGCCGGTGCAGCGTCGGCGCCCGGTTGAGCATCACCGGGTGTTCGCGGATGACCTCTTCGAGAATATCCCATACTTCCGGCCGCTCGGACTCCACCATTTTCTTGGCCGCCTTGATCGTGGTGGCGATGCCGTACAACTCCAGCTTGGCATAGATGAAGGGCTTGAACAGCTCCAGCGCCATTTTCTTGGGCAGGCCGCACTGGTGCAGCTTCAGCTCCGGCCCGACCACGATCACCGAGCGGCCCGAATAATCGACCCGTTTACCCAGAAGATTCTGGCGAAAACGGCCCTGCTTGCCCTTGAGCATGTCGGACAGCGATTTCAGCGGGCGCTTATTGTTGCCGGTAATCACCCGGCCGCGGCGGCCATTATCATAGAGAGCGTCAACCGATTCCTGCAGCATGCGTTTTTCGTTACGCACAATGATATCCGGCGCATGCAGTTCAAGCAGGCGCTTCAAGCGATTATTGCGGTTGATCACGCGACGGTACAAGTCATTCAGATCGGAGGTGGCAAAGCGGCCGCCATCCAGCGGCACCAGCGGGCGCAATTCCGGTGGGATCACCGGTATGACTTCCATCACCATCCATTCCGGCTTATTGTTCGATTCAATGAACGATTCCACCAGCTTCAGGCGCTTGACCAGTTTCTTACGCTTGGCTTCCGACGTATTATCCTTCAGCTCCGCACGCAACTCTTCCTGCAGGGTGGGCAGATCGATTTCTTTGAGCAGGTCACGAATGGCTTCCGCCCCGATCATCGCGGTGAAGGTCCCTTCGCCAAACTGGTCGAGCGCCTCATAATATTGCTCCTCGGTTAGCAACTGATAACGCTCGAGCGCTGCCATCCCCGGGTCGGTGACAATATAACTCTCGAAATACAATACTTTTTCCAGGTCTTTCAGCGTAATATCCAGCAATGTGCCGATACGGCTGGGCAGGGATTTCATAAACCAGATATGCGCTACGGGGGAGGCCAGTTCGATATGGCCCATGCGCTCGCGCCGGACTTTAGAGGTGGTGACTTCCACGCCGCATTTCTCGCAGATAATACCACGGTACTTCATGCGCTTATATTTGCCGCACAGGCACTCATAATCCTTGATCGGCCCAAAAATCCGCGCGCAGAACAAGCCGTCGCGCTCCGGCTTGAAGGTCCGGTAATTAATCGTCTCCGGTTTTTTCACCTCACCGAACGACCACGAGCGGATGGTTTCCGGCGCGGCGATCGAGATTTTAATCTCGTCAAACTGTTTGACCGGCGCCTGTTGCCCAAACATGTTCATGATTTCTTGTGCAGCCATTGTGTCCTCCGATGATACGATGATGCGATGATTGAATGATTGGATGATTAGTTTTTCATCCGCTCCCCTGTTCATCTGCTCATCTTATTTAGGCTTCTTTCTCGATTAATTCGACGTTCAAGCACAGCGAACGTAATTCTTTCACCATGACGTGGAAGCTCTCGGGAATCCCCGACTCGAACGAATGGTCACCCCGCACGACCGACTCATACACTTTCGACCGGCCGGCCACGTCATCGGATTTCACGGTGAGCATCTCCTGCAAGGTGTAGGCCGCGCCATAGGCCTGCAATGCCCAGCATTCCATCTCACCGAAGCGCTGACCGCCGAACTGCGATTTCCCGCCAAGCGGCTGCTGCGTCACCAGACTGTACGGGCCGATGGAACGCGCATGGATCTTGTCATCCACCAAATGGTGCAGTTTGAGCATGTAAATATAACCCACCGTCACCTGGCGATCGAAAAACTCACCGGTACGACCGTCGATCAGCGTCACCTGCCCCGAGGTATCATGCCCGGCTTTCTCCAGCCAGTAGTTGATATCGGCTTCATTGGCGCCGTCAAACACTGGCGTGGCAAACGGTACACCCTTGGTGGTGTTCTGCGCCAGCTCGACCAGATCACGCTCCTCCATCGCTTTGATTTCGGACTGGTTTTCCTTTTCTTCATAAAAACTGAGCAGCGTCTTACGCAGCTCATCGGCTTTCTGGCTATACTGATATTGCTGCAGCGCCTCGCTGACCTGACGGCCGATGCCGGCCGCCGCCCAGCCGAGATGGGTTTCCAGAATCTGCCCGACATTCATCCGGCTGGGCACACCCAGCGGGCTGAGCACCAAATCCACCGGGGTGCCGTCTTCCAGATGCGGCATATCCTCCGCCGGGGTAATGCGCGAGATCACCCCTTTGTTACCGTGGCGGCCAGCCATTTTATCACCCGGTTGCAGCTTGCGCTTCACCGCGACGAACACCTTGACCATCTTCAGTACACCCGGGGGCAAATCGTCGCCTGATTGCACCTTACCGACCTTTTGCTCGAAGCGCTTGTTGAGCGAATCAATCGAATGATCGAGCTGCTTTTTCAGCGCTTCAATCTGCTGCATGGCTTTTTCGTTTTTCAGCACGAACTGCCACCACACTCCGCGCGGATGCTCCTCAAGCACGCCATCGGTGATCTTGCCGGCCTTAAAGCCTTTGGGCCCCTTGGTCGCCTCCTTGCCCTGCAGAATATCCCGCAGCGCGGCATAAACATATCGCTCAATAATGCCGCGTTCGTCATCACGGTCCTTGGCCAGGCGATCGATTTCGAGTTTTTCGATCGCCAGCGCGCGTTCATCCTTTTCGATCCCGCGGCGGGAGAAAATTTTCACGCCCACGATCGTACCGGAATTACCCGGCGGCAGGCGCAGTGACGAATCGCGTACGTCAGAAGCTTTTTCCCCGAAGATCGCACGCAGTAATTTTTCTTCCGGCGTCATCGGCGATTCCGATTTCGGCGTCACCTTACCTACCAGAATATCACCCGGCCTTACCTCGGCGCCAATATGCACCACGCCAATTTCATCCAGCGAGCGCAGCCCCTCCTCACCGATATTGGGAATATCGCGGGTAATCTCTTCCGAGCCCAGCTTGGTATCGCGCGCCATCACTTCGAATTCCTCGATGTGAATCGAGGTGAAGCGATCGTCGGAGACCAGCTTCTCCGAAATCAAAATCGAATCCTCGAAGTTATAGCCGTTCCACGGCATGAACGCCACCAGCACGTTCTGCCCCAGCGCCAGCTCGCCCAGATCGGTCGACGGCCCGTCGGCGATCACGTCGCCGGCGGTAACCTTATCGCCCACCTTGACCAGTGGTCGCTGATTGATGCAGGTATTCTGGTTCGAACGCTGAAACTTCATCAGGTTATAAATATCCACCGCCGGCGTGCCGTCGGCCGAGGGGGCGTCGCAGCGGATCACGATGCGCGCCGCATCTACCTGATCGACCACGCCCGCACGCCGCGCCGAAATCGCCGCGCCGGAATCCTGAGCCACCGTGGCTTCCATGCCGGTGCCCACCAGCGGCGCGTCGGAGCGGATACACGGCACCGCCTGGCGTTGCATGTTCGAGCCCATCAAGGCCCGGTTGGCGTCGTCATTTTCCAGAAACGGAATCATTGCCGCAGCCACTGAGACCAGCTGTTTCGGCGACACGTCGATATAGTCGATCGTATCGGGCGACGACATGGTAAAGTCACCATTGACGCGGCAGCTGACCAGCTCATCTTTGAAAGTGCCTTTGTCATCCAGCTCGGCGTTGGCCTGCGCGATGGTATATTTGCCCTCTTCAATCGCCGAAAGATACACCACCTCGTCACTGACCTTGCCGTTATTGACTTTGCGGTACGGGGTTTCGATAAAACCGTATTTATTGATCCGCGCATAGGTCGCCATCGAGTTAATCAGCCCGATATTCGGCCCTTCCGGCGTTTCAATCGGACAGATACGGCCATAGTGCGTCGGGTGAACGTCACGCACTTCAAAACCGGCGCGCTCACGCGTCAGTCCGCCCGGACCCAGCGCCGACAGACGCCGTTTATGGGTGATCTCGGAGAGTGGATTGGTCTGATCCATAAACTGCGACAGCTGCGAGGAGCCGAAAAACTCGCGCACGGCGGCCGCCAGCGGTTTGGCATTGACCAGATCATGCGGCATCACGGTATCGATATCCACCGAACTCATCCGCTCGACAATGCCGCGCTCCATGCGCAGCAGGCCAACGCGGAACTGGTTTTCCATCAGCTCGCCGACCGAGCGTACGCGACGATTGCCCAAATGGTCGATATCGTCGGTATAGCCCTTACCGTCTTTCAGCTCGACGAGCGTCTTCAGGGTGCCCAGAATATCTTCCTTGGTCAGGGTACCGTGATCTTCCGGCAGATCAAGCCCCAGCCGCGCATTCAGCTTGACCCGGCCGACATCGGACAGGTCATAGCGGTCCGCCTCGAAAAACAGCGAATTGAACAGCGTTTCGGCAGCTTCCGGCGTAGTCGGCTCGCCCGGGCGCATCACGCGGTAAATATCGATCAGCGCGTCTTCCTTGCTGTTGTTTTTATCCACCAGCAGAGTATTGCGAATATACGCGCCGATATTGACATGGTCGATCGCCAGCACGGGAATTTCCTCGATACCGGCCGCTTTCAAATCGGCAACCTTAGCGGCGGTGAGTTCTTCGCACGCTTCGGCGAACACCTCGCCGGTTTCCGGGTTGATCAGGTCACACGCAATGTAGCGCCCGACCAGCCCGTCATCGCCGACCGCCACGTCATTGACGCCGCCTTCGGCTAGCTTCTTCAGCGCCCGCGGGGTCAGTTTCTTGCCGGCTTCGGCGATAACCTTGCCGTTTTTGGCATCAATCAGGTCATAGGCCAGCTTCATGCCTTTATAGGATTCCGGATTAAACGGCGTCGACCAGCCTTTTTTGTGCTGCTTGAAGGTCAGCGTGTCATAAAAGGCATCGAGGATATCCTGCACCTCATAACCCAGCGCGCGCAGGATCGTGGTTGCCGGCAATTTGCGGCGGCGGTCGATACGCACATGCACCACGTCTTTGGCGTCGAACTCGAAATCAAGCCATGAGCCGCGATAGGGGATCACCCGCGCCGAGTAGAGATATTTACCGGAAGAGTGGCTTTTACCCTGGTCATGATCGAAAAATACGCCGGGCGAGCGGTGCATCTGACTGACGATCACCCGTTCCGTTCCGTTAATGACGAACGTCCCGTTTTCGGTCATCAGCGGGATATCGCCCATATAGACGTCTTGTTCTTTAATATCCTTAATCTCGCGCGCGCCGGTGTCTTCATCGGAAATCCAGACGATGAGCCGAAGGGTCACACGCAAGGGGGCAGCGTAGTTGACGCCGCGCTGACGGCATTCTTCCACGTCATATTTGGGCTCGTCGAAATCATAAGAGACAAATTCAAGCGTCGAATTTTCCGAGAAATCTTTGATCGGGAAGACCGATTTCATAACCGAAAACAGGCCCGCCGTCTTACGCGCTTCGGCCGATGCGCCATAAAGCAAAAACTCTTCGTACGAGTTTTTTTGCACTTCGATCAGGTTCGGCAGGGTGGAGACTTCACGCAAGCTGCCGAAACTTATGCGAATCCGTTTGCGTGATGTGAAGCTGTGAGTGTGCTTAGCTGCGGCCTGCGCCATGATGATTCCTCGAAGATAAAAAGACTTAAATCAAATATAATTCGTACCGGCAGGCAGCGCCGCCCGCTCGGCTGCTATGGATTGGGTATAAGCCCCATGCCACGCGTAACGGGGACGCGCAACGCACGCATCCCCCATAGATCACGCTAGACTGAATTACTTAACCTCAACAGTAGCGCCGGCCTCGGTCAATTTCTGCTTGAAACTTTCGGCATCTTCCTTGGAGACGGCTTCTTTCACCGGCTTGGGTGCGCCTTCCACTAGTTCTTTGGCTTCTTTCAGGCCAAGCCCGGTTATCGCGCGCACTTCTTTAATCACATTGATTTTGTTGGAGCCGGCAGAGGCCAGAATCACATCAAATTCGGTTTGCTCTTCAGCCTGTTCCGCTTCCGCACCGCCGGCAGCCGGGGCTGCGGCCATCGCGACCGGCGCTGCCGCCGAAACACCCCATTTTTCTTCCAGAAGCTTAGAAAGCTCAGCCGCTTCCAACACCGTCAGGGCGGAAAGATCTTCCACCAGTTGTTCTAAATTTGCCATGTTGAGTTACCCCTTTATTGAACTTGAAAAATTAAACGTTACGCTTCCTTTGCCGCATAAGCGCCGAACACGCGCGCCAACTGCCCTGCCGGCGCTTGCAATACCCCGGCGACATTGGTTGCCGGCGTATTAATCAGGGCGATAATCTTGGCCCGCAGCTCATCGAGCGAGGGCAGCATCGCCAACTGCTTGATGCCCGCCTCATTCAGCATCTGTGTGCCGAATGCGCCGCCGAGCATCACCAGTTTCTCATTTTCTTTCGCGAAATTCGCTATCACTTTCGCCGCCGCCACCGGATCGGATGACCAGGCAATCGCGGTCGGGCCTTCAAACATCTCGGACAGCGGTTCATAGGTCGTGCCTTCCAGCGCGCGTCTGGTCAGGCGGTTTTTGGTCACCTTGAAGCCGGCGCCAGTCTCACGCACCTTGCCGCGCAGCTTGTTCATTTCGGCCACGCTAAGCCCCTTATAATGGGTCACGATGACGATTTCGGCACCGCCGAATACGTCATTGACATGGCTGACCCACGCTTCTTTTTGTCTGCGGTCCATACTGCCTGCTTCCTTATGCTGCCAGCTCGTTTACATCCACCTTCACGCCGGGCCCCATCGTGGTGGAAATCACTATTTTCTTGACATAATGGCCCTTGGCCGCCTGCGGGCGGGCTTTTTGCACCGCCTCCACAAAGGCGCGGATATTCTCCACCAGCGCGTCCTTACTGAAGCTGGCTTTACCAACCCCGGCATGCAAAATACCGGCTTTTTCCACCTTGAACTCAACACTACCGCTTTTGGCTTCTTTCACAGCCTTGGCCACATCCGGCGTCACCGTACCCAGCTTCGGATTCGGCATCAGCCCGCGCGGGCCGAGAATTTTACCGATCCGGCCAACCAATGCCATCATATCCGGTGTTGCAATGCAGCGGTCAAACTGAATCTCACCCTTTTGGATACTTTCTATTAAATCCTCGGCACCGACAATATCCGCCCCGGCTTCTTTGGCAGCCTCGGCTTTATCGCCGCGAGCAAATACCGCCACCCGCACCAACTTTCCCAGCCCGTTGGGCATGCTCACCGAGCCGCGCACCATCTGGTCGGAATGTTTCGGGTCTACCCCCAGATTCATGGCAATATCCACACTGGGATCAAACTGCAACTTACCGTTATCCACCGCCAGGGACACGGCCTCCGGCAACGGATAGGACTTTTTAGTATCAATCGCAGCCAGCGCCGCTTTCATGCGTTTTCCAAGCTTGGCCATCGCGCTACTCCACCACTTCGACGCCCATCGAACGCGCCGAGCCTTCAATCATGGCACAGGCCGCATCCATATTATAGGCGTTCATATCTTCCATTTTCGCTTTGGCAATTTCCCCGATCTGCGTGCGGGTAATCTTGCCCACTTTATTATTCCCCGGCTCTTTGGAGCCCTTGCCCAGGTTAATCGCCTTTTTAATGTAATAAGACACCGGCGGTTGCTTCATCACAAAGGTAAAACTGCGATCCTGATACGCCGTGATGATCACCGGGATCGGCGTGCCGGGATCCTGTTCCTGCGTGGCGGCGTTAAACGCCTTGCAGAATTCCATGATATTCAGCCCCGCCTGGCCGAGCGCCGGGCCAACCGGCGGTGACGGATTCGCTTTGCCCGCGCCGATCTGTAATTTAATTAAGCCTGCGACTTTCTTAGCCATTTTTGTACTAACCCATGATTTAAGGAGCGCAAGTTATAGCGCAATGCAACCAAAACGCAAACGTTTTTTCGCATAAATCGCAGTTTTGGCTTGACGTTAGCGTAACCCTTTAAAAAGCCTAGTTTACCTTCTGCACTTGCTTGAATTCGAGCTCAACCGGTGTGGGCCGCCCGAAAATCGAGACCGACACTTTAAGCTTTTCTTTCACTTCGTCGATATCCTCGACCACGCCGACGAATGAATCGAACGGGCCTTCGATCACCTTGACCTGCTCGCCGATTTCCACGTCGATACCTTTTTTCGGCGCCTCAACGCCGGCCTGAACCTGATTAAAGATGGCCTGCGCCTCACGCTCGCTGATCGGTTGCGGCTTGGTGCCGCCGCCGCCGAGAAAACCGGTGACCTTATCCACTTTTTTCACCAGCTGCCAGCTGGCGTCTGTCATGGTCATCTTAATCAGCACATAGCCGGGGAAGAATTTCCGCTCGGCGGGAACCTTCTTGCCCTTACGCACTTCCACCACTTCCTCGGTGGGCACCACGATATCCTCGATATAATCGCTCATGCCGTGCTGAGCCGCCGTCTCGCGGATCGCTTGGGCAACCTTTTTCTCAAAGCCCGAATAAGCATGGACAATATACCAGCGCTTAGGCTTGTCGTCGGTTTGAGCGGCCGGAGCCGGTTGCGCCTCTTCGGCGGGTTGTGCGTCCGCGCTTTGCGGCTCCTCGGGCGTGGGCTGGACCCCTTCGGTTTGCATGCCTGTTAATCCTCTTATGATATTCCCAGTTGTAAAATTTCCTGTACGCCCCATGCGATGATATTATCCACCAGCAGGAAAAACAGGCTGGCAATCAGCACCAGCACCAGCACCATGGCGGTGGAAATCAGCGTTTCGCGCCGTGTCGGCCAGGTCACTTTAGAGGTTTCCTGGCGCACTTCGCGCACGAATTTAGCCGGGTTTACATCACTCATCGTGGGGATAATCCGTCTTTTTCAATACAAAAACGCACACCGCTATTGGGTGTGCAGCGGGTACAAATAGCCCGGACAGGCTTACATTGCAAGCAAAAATTCAATGCGGGGTAACCGGCCGCGCCTCATCGGTGGGGTGATCCCACTCAGCGGTAAACATCTGATAGATCGACTGCAACACCGCCTCACGGTCATGCCCCTGCGTTTCATAGGCGCTGGCAACGTGGCGCGCCAGATCAACCAGCATCATTCCCCAGGCCTGCGGATCTTCAAAGGCGGGAAACAGGCTAACCACCTGCTGGCCGCCGGCAACCCATATACGCGCCACTTCGGCGGCTTTCGGGTCATCGTAAACCGGGGCGGGAATCGGCATTTCCTGAGGCATAACGCACTCCTTTCATCTTTGGTGATGGGGGTTTATTGAGCCAGCGGTCGCGGCTTTCTGAGGGTTTCACACGCCCGGGCCCGAAGGGTGAAGCATGGCAGGGGCGACAGGGATCGAACCTGCGACCTGCGGTTTTGGAGACCGCCGCTCTACCAACTGAGCTACACCCCTGCAATGAGCTTAGGGTATAAGGATTAGAGATCAGAGAATCAATGAAAAACAGGTGTAATGAGTGATGCTCAATTCTTTTCAACTTTTTTAGCAACAATCACTTACATCCCCTTTCCCGCAAAGCGTTGCCGCACACCGTCGCCACCGCAATGAATAGCATTCCGGTTAGCAGGCTTGCCATCCATGATATAACATGATTTATCTAAATGAGCCTGATAGTTCGCCAAATCGCTAATAACCCCATCAGGGTCAACTTTATCTAGCTCCTTCAATGCTTGATTCAGATTTTTAGTCCGCCTAGAGCGGAAGGTGTCTAATGCTTCTTTTTCAGATATAGCCAAAGTGGACGCGCAAGCGCGAACTCCGGAATAACTTCCTGTTGAAACTTGCTCTTTTTCTTCCGCAAGCAAGATGGCTGCTGCCATAGCTTCATGATGCTGCCGCTCTGTAGATTGCTGAACCAATAGGCGATCTGCTGCGTCATCAAGAGCGGTCTCGGCCAACGCTTCCGGCGAATCCTGCTCTCTCTCCTGCGCAATCAATCTAGCACAAGCCTTCGCTTCTGGCGTTTCCGCTCCGTTATAAACTGCATAAGCAGCGTCAAGAAGGATATGCAAAGGCATCATCTGCCTCACTGCATCTTGATTGGGAACATATTCCCCTGGCCTTGCCTTAGCTTGCGGCTTTTCTGCACTCGCCGTATCCGGATCCACTCCGTGTGGATCTTCAATCGTGCATTGCTCCGTCGCCCCATCTGTCATGCTATTATGATAGCATAATCACCTAAGAAGCTGAATCTCATTGTTTAAAAATAAATATGACAATTTTGTGACAATGATTGGGCATCAACAAAAAAACTCCGAGGCTCAACAGGAAAATTTCATGACAATTGAGCCGGTTATAGGGTGACTCTCTGGTAACGAAAGGAAAAACTGCTACAATAAAGCATGATTCGGTTATGCGCATACATAGTGAAATTACTCCGTAATGTTTGCGACGACGCCTGCGCCGACGGTTCTGCCGCCTTCGCGG
>CAZMBI010000021.1:20083-30815 GCA_964564675.1 uncultured Azospirillaceae bacterium | reverse complement strand
CTGTGCCATAAACCCACTTTATGTTCCTGCCTACGCTCGATTCGCTTGATGTTGCTGGTAAGACCGTGCTGGTGCGACTGGATTTGAACCTGCCCATGCATGCCGGGCGCGTCACTGACGACAGCCGCCTGCAGCGCGCCCTGCCCACCTTGCAGCAACTGGCCGAACGCCATGCCAAAATCGTTATTTTGTCGCATCTTGGCCGTCCCGACGGGCGGGTGGACCTGTCCTTATCGCTGGCGCCGCTGGTGGATATCCTGTCTGAGGCCTTGTGGGACCGGCCGGTGAAATTCGCGCCCGATTGCATCGGCAACGCCGCCCGGCTGGCGGTGGAAAATGCGCAGCCGGGCGATATCGTGCTCATGGAGAATCTGCGCTTTCACCCCGAAGAAGAAGCCAACGAAGCCGGTTTCGCCCGCCAGATCGCGCGTCTGGGGGATTTATACGTCAATGACGCCTTTTCCTGCTCGCACCGCGCTCATGCCTCCATCGTCGGCATCAATCCGCACCTGCCTTCAGCTGCCGGGTTGCTGATGGTCCAGGAAGTTGCGGCCCTCACCCGCGTGCTGGAGCGGCCCGACCGGCCGCTGGCCGCGGTTGTCGGCGGCTCCAAGGTCTCCACAAAGCTCGCCCTGCTCGATCATCTGCTGGAGCGGGTGGACAAACTGCTGATCGGCGGGGCCATGGCCACCACGTTTTTATACGCGCAGGGCCATACGGTGGGCGCCTCGCTGTGCGAACGTGAGATGAAAGACACCGCCGGGCAAATTTTGCGCACGGCCGAAGCCAAAGGCTGTGAACTGCTATTGCCGCGGGATGTGGTGGTGGCATCCGCGCTAACGCCGCACGCACCGTCTCAGGTGGTGCCGGTGGATGCCATTCCGGACGACCAGATGATCCTCGACATCGGCCCGCAAACCATCATGAGCATGGCCGAACAGCTGAAACAATGCCGGACCGTGGTGTGGAACGGACCGGTCGGGGCGTTTGAAACCACCCCGTTTGATGCCTCCACCATCACGCTGGCGCGGCTGGTGGCCGGCCTGTCGCGCGCCGGGCGGATTCATAGCGTCGCCGGCGGCGGCGATACGGTGTCCGCCCTCAGCCATGCCGCGCTTTCCGGCGAATTCTCCTATCTGTCTACCGCCGGCGGCGCTTTCCTCGAGTGGCTGGAAGGCAAAGAACTGCCCGGGGTGGCGGCCTTGCTCGCCTATGCGCAGAAGGCCGAGACGATGCGCAGGCAGGAAGCCACGTAAACGCGGCGCGCCGCGCGATGACAATTCCTTATCGTGACTTCGTGAATTCGTAATTTCGCGCCCGCGCCCCGCCACCACGTTTTATGTCTGCTTTTTCATCACATATTCCAGCTTCTGGATGGCGAGTTTTTCGAGCGTTTCGCGGCCGGCGGACGCATCACCGACGATGGTGGCTTCTATGCCGGTGGCGACATCAACCGCCGAGACCTTCACATACGGACCCCTGGGAATGAATTCGAGGATGACGTTATAATCCGACATGCCACGCTACCATTCTTCCGAGTCATCCGTGTCATCCGGCAAGGGCTCCACGATCAGCTGGGTGATCTGGTTGCCCTGACGTTCGGAGATGGTAAAGCGTGTGCCGTAAAATTCAAAAACGGCGCCCTGCTCGGGGATCATCTCCGCTTCGTGCAGGATCAGCCCGGCCACCGTGGTGGCATGCTCGTCGGGCAGGCTCCAGTCTAAAAAGCGGTTTAAATCACGGATGGTGACCGTACCCTCCACCCGCCAGGCATTGGGGCCATAGGGAATGATATTATCAATCTGCAGGAGGTCATGCTCGTCGCCGATATCGCCCACGATTTCCTCGATAATATCCTCGAGCGTGACAATGCCCAAAAACGCCCCATACTCATCGACCACGCAGGCGAAATGCTGGCGGCGCGCACGGAAGGCCAACAGTTGATCGTTCAGCGGCGTGGTCTCCGGGACAAACCACGGCTTGGCGGCAATCCGCCGGATCATCTCGCGGGTAATGCCGACCTTTTGGGAAGTCAGCAGTTTGAGCATGTCTTTCACGTGCAATATGCCGACAATATCATCCGGATTATCACGATACAGCGGAATGCGGCTGTGCGGCGAGTCGATCACCTGCTCGGAAATCCGCTCAGGCTCATCAGCTATGTTGATGGCATAAACATGCTTGCGATGCAGCATGATCTCGCTGACCTCGCGATCATTCAGATCAAGGATGCTGCCCAGCATATCGCGGTCCTCTTTTTCCATTTCGCCTTCGCTGTGATGCATCTCAATCGTCCCGCGGATGGCATCTGCAGCGGAAACCAGCGATTCCGACTTGGTATAATCGAATCCGAACTGCAGCAGCAGGCGATGAATGAACCATTGCACCATGCGGGTGAACGGTGAAAACAGCCGCACAAAAAACGACAGCGGATAAGACACGACCAGCGACATGCGCTCAGCATTATGAATCGCCACGGTCTTGGGCAATACCTCAGCAAACACCAGCACCAACACGGTCATAATGGCGGTGGCATAAATCGGCCCCCACTCCTGCCCCCACCAGGTGATGGCCACGGTGGTCGCCAGCGAGGCAGCCGCAATATTGACGAGATTGTTGCCCAGCAGAATCGCCCCGATAAGCGACTCTTTCTTCTCGCGTAATTTATCTGCCAGCACCGCACGCTTATTGCCGTCCTTGCTCAACTGAAACAAGCGCGCGCGCGACGCGGCGGTCAACGCCGTTTCCGATCCGGAAAAAAAACCGGACATAATAAGTAACAGGAAAATAAAAAGCAGTTCCATCATAGCAGTTCGGATATTACCCGACGCGCTATAGCCGGGTCTACTCCCTTCCTGACCAACGCCTCTCCGATACCGTTTAACACGACAAAGTTCAGCTTGCCGCCTTCCGTCTTTTTATCGCCGTAAAAATGCCGGCAGATGGCATCGATATCCCATACCGGGCGGATATCGTGCGGCCGCGTGGGCAGGCTCACCGCCTGCAAATGCGCCGCCAGCCGCTGTTCAACCGCCGCCTCGCACAAACCGAGATGCTGCGACAGGCGCGCCGCCATCACCATACCGATAGCCACCGCCTCGCCATGCAGTAACTGGTCGGAAAAGCCGGTTTCCGCCTCCAGCGCATGGCCGAACGTATGGCCGAAATTGAGCAGGGCGCGTTTGCCTTCTTCGCGTTCATCCGCGGCAACAAGGGCGGCCTTGGCCCGACAAGATGTCTCAATCGCTTGCGCCAGTGCTGCGGGCTGGCGGGCGAGCACCTGTGCCCCATGGGCCTCCAGCCAGTCAAAAAAGACGGCATCGCCGAGCGCGCCATATTTAACGATTTCGGCATAGCCGGCTTTCATCTCTCGCTCGGGCAAGGTGGCCAGCGTGTCAGTATCAATCAGCACGCTAACGGGTTGATGAAAACTGCCGATCAGGTTTTTGCCTGCGGGCGCGTTGATGCCGGTCTTGCCACCGACCGAGCTATCCACCTGCGCCAACAGCGTGGTGGGTATCTGGATAAAATCAACCCCGCGCAGCAGGACGCTGGCGGCAAAACCGCACAGATCGCCGATCACCCCCCCGCCCAGTGCGATGAGCGTGGTCTTGCGGTCCGGTTTCAGGGCCAGCAACTGATTGATCAGCGATTCAAAGCCGGCAAAGGACTTGCTGCCCTCACCCGGCGGCAGCAGCACCGTATCGTGGTGAATACCGGCTGACTTCAGACTTTTAGTCAGGTCCGGCAGGTGATGGGGCGCCACATCTTCGTCGCTGACAATCAACACCCGCGGTTGCGCCAACAGCGGCGCCATCAGCGCCCCGGCCTGCGACAGTAATCCGCTGCCGATATGGATGATGTAACTGCGCTCGCCGAGTGCCACCGGCACGTTGATATGCGTCACTTACGCGTTCTCCTTCTGCGTGTTCAGCGCGCTGATAATCTGTTCCACCACTGCCTGATGCGACCCTTTGCCGCTATCAATGGTCAGGTCCGCTTCGGCGTAAACGGCATAACGCTCTTGCACCAAGCGCTCTAATATGGCCTGCTTGTCGCCGGTTTCCAGAAGCGGCCGGTGATTGCGCCGCTCCACCCGTTCCAGCAACACCTCCAGATCGGCACGCAGCCATACGGACACGGCACGCTGTTTAATCCGCGCCCTGATCGCCGCCTGCATCCACGCCCCGCCGCCGGTGGCCAAGACGATTTCTTGTTCTTCCAGCAACCGGAAAATCACCCGCTGTTCGAGATCACGGAAAATCGGCTCGCCGTGAATGGCGAACAAATCGGCGATGCTGCACGCCGCCGCTCGTTCGATCTCCTCATCCGAATCCACAAAACGCCGTCCGATCCGGCGGGCCAGGCGCCAGCCGATGGTCGACTTACCGGCGCCCATCAGGCCAACCAACACCAGCGGCGCCTGTAGCCCGGCGATGGGGTCGCTGCGTACCGTCTCGTCCTTCAGGTCCGATTCATTATCCGGTTCTGTCATTCACATCCTGCGATTCACCGATTGCCTTACGCCGGCAAACACGCTACCTATAAGGTGACGTCAACTTAGCACTCACGGTGACTTATGGCAACTGCTGCGTCTCGTCCTTCTTCGCGCACGCGTTTGCGCCTGGCGGTTATTGGCCTGATCGTTCTCGCACTGGTTGCGGGGGTGTTATATTTGGGGCTGGTGCCGATCCCGGCACCCACCGAGCCGATGGCTATCGAGGTTCCGCGTGAGACAATGCTTCAGCACGATTAGCCTGCTGGCGCTGGTCGCTTGGCTGTATCCGGCGGCGCTTATGGCCGGCCCGCAAGACGTGCAGAAACAAGGCTATGACCCGCATGCCGGCCCCATTGGTGAGCTCTCTGCTGATGAAGTGCTCACCATGCCGCCACCGAAATCGCCGCCTGCTGCGCCACCGCCACCACCGGCACCGGATATCGCGGTACAGCAGCCGGATCGTATCGCCATCAGCGAACCACCGCCCGCGCTTGAACGGTTCGGGCTGTATGAGGCAGAACAGACTGGCTTTCCCGTCCGGGTGTGGGAGTATCTGACGCAGGCGGAAGCCGCCGACCTGCTTAAGGCGTTGCATGCGCCCCTGCCGCATGATGCGCGTGGCGACGCCATCCGCCGCCTATTGCTAAGCAACGCCAATCCCCCGCGCGAAGCCGAAGCCGGCTGGCTGGCCACTCGCCTGCGCCGCATGGTAGCGCTCGGCCTGGTGGTCGATGCCGCCACCTTGCTCGAGGCCCTGCCCCATTCCCTGCGAGAGCCGTCATTGCACCGGCTGGCCCTGTTTATCCGCCTGCTCACCAACCAGACCGGGCCGGCATGTGCCGTGTTTGAAACCATGCAGCAACGTGAGCAGCCGCCAAAAGGCGCACCTTATGAGCGGTTACGCGTGTATTGCGCGGTGCGCACCGGCCAGCCGGCACAAGCCGAACTGGCGATCACCCTGCGCCGCGAGCGAGGCGATCCCTTCGCCGACTGGTTCGTCCGTCTCATAGAAAGCCAGCAATATGATAACGTGCGGCTTGAGGCCATGCCGCAGGAGCCGGGTGACCTCGATTTGGCCATGCTGTTTGCCGCCGGCACGAGCCAGCTGCCGCCTGAACTTGATATGCGCCCCTATCACGATAGCTCCTACCTGCCCTATCACTGGCTGATCGGCATGGCCAAAGGCAGTGACCCGGCCACCCGCGCGCTGTTTCTGGAATCCGTCCTGCGCGCCGGCAACGGGGATGTAGCCACACTTAAACAGCTCTATGCCAAGCTGGCCCAGTCTCCCCCGACCCATAAGCCGCTGGCCGCGCGCGCCGGGGCGTATCAGGTGCTGATCAATGCCCGCACCGACCGGGCGGCGGCGAATGCCATGGCCCGGGCGCTTACGGTTTTTGCCGAGCACCCGGTCCTGCGCCGCAGCCTGTTGCGCGAGCCGGCCATCGCCTTAAGCCAGAGCCTGAACCCGACCCGTGCGCATCTGGAAATGGCCCCGGCGCTGTTTGCGCTGCTTACCGAGCACGGCCAGCACGACGCGGCCGGCACCTGGCTGAACGTGCTGGACCGCCAGGCGCCAGACGCCGTGATCACCTATATCACCCATGAGCTGGCGCGCTTTGCCCGGCTACGCCCGGCGGAACGCAGCCGGGCCGCCACCCAGCTGCCACCGCTGAGCGTTCCCGAAGACGCCGACGCCGCCTCGTTGCGGCTGCTGCAACGGTTTTACCGCGTGATGCCCGCCTTTGGCTATCAGGTTCCCGATGTCAGCGCCGCCATTTTAAAGGAAACCATTGCCCGCTTTGAGAAGCGCCTGCCCACACCAAATGCCGGCTGGGATGTGGAGGAGCTGCAGGCTTATGCGCAGCAGGGCAACGTCGCCGGGCTGTTGCTGCACACCGCCGCCGAACCGGCATCGCTAGCCGCTATCGACGATATCAGCCTGCTCAGCCTGATCGATGGCCTGCACGCGCTGGGCCAGCGGGAACTGGCCCGCCGGATCGCGCTGCAGAGCATGTGGCAAATGATCCACGCGACGGCGCCATGAAGCGCTTGCCAACCCTGCGCGCATCCATTATACGAGGCATTCTTAGAAAATACACCGAGATGCCCAGGTAGCTCAGTCGGTAGAGCAAGGGACTGAAAATCCCTGTGTCGGCGGTTCGATTCCGTCCCTGGGCACCACCGTCACCGCGATATGTCGGCTAATAGCGCTCTTTCAGGAACGTATTCCACTCCTCCGCTCCGCCGAGATTATCCAGATAGTGAAACAGCGCGGTGACCACCGGACGCGAATAGGTGCGGCCGGCTTCCTCCCACAAGATCGCCTTGGCCTCGTCCACCGGTTTGGCCTCGCGCCAGGCGCGCGGGCTGGTCAGCGCCACAAAACTGTTGGCCACTGACAGAATCATCGCGGTTTCCAGGATATCCTCTTCCTTAAGGCCAAGCGGCCCCTTGCCGTCCACCCGCTCCTGCGACTGGCGCAGCGTTTCCACCACCGGACCTTCAAACGGCACATGGCTTAAATAATCAATCGCGGCGTTCAGCGAGCGTTGAATTAACTCGCGGTCGTCGGAGGCAAGCGGCTTGGCACTGACCAGTAATTCCTGCGGTACCAGTAACTTGCCCAGATTCAGTAATTGCCCGGCGATTTCCACCGTATCGATGGCGGTCTGTGGCAACTCAAGCGTATGCGCGATTTCCCCGGCAATCAGCGCCACGCCGGCCGAATGATGTGCGGCATGCGGGTCGCGCCGGTCGATCAGCATGACCAGCGTTTCGATCAGCTTGTTGAGCGTAGCCTGACGCGCCTGCTTGCTGCGGATGATTTCGGTCAGATCGCGCTCGATAATGAGCACGCCGCGGTCATCTCCGCTGACATATTTTTTGGGAATATCCGCTAGCGGGATATGCTGAATCTCCAGCGCCGAATCCAGCGCGCCCGGATCGCCCTGTTCGCGCAGAATGGTCTCGGGTTTATGATAGGCCAGCACGCGCTCATTGGCGGCGATATAATGCTGCGCCTGGGCCGTGCCCATCACCTGCGTCAGCGTTTTTTTCTGCAAATCCCGCTCTTCCATCTGCAGGGTCTTCTGTGCCTGTTCGTTGGCATAGCAGAACCGGTGTTTGGTATCGGTAATCATAATCCGCGCCGGGATGTGATTGGTCACCAGTTCGAGCAGGGCCTCATGACTGCTTAAATTGCTGAGCAATACCTGCAGCCGTTCCGCCGTGACATGTCGCCACAGCGCCACGATAATAAAACTGATGGCCAGCGCCGCCGCCCAGTAACCAAAATTAAACCACCAGATGCGGGTATTGATATCCGCCAGCGCGGCTTCCGTGGTAATGCGACGCACCAGAGTCCACGGCGTCGGCTCGATGGCCACGCCGAACGCATACGAGGGCTGTGTCGTCACATTTTTGCCTTCCACAAGCTGTTGCGGCTGCTCGGCGGCGTGCTGTGAAACCGGTGTGAATTGCCGGGAGGATAGCAGCGTATCGGATTGATCTTTGGGCGCGATCACTTGCGGTTTGCCGTCCATCAGACTGATAACCCAGGAGGTTGCTGCACTGTTTTCCAGCTGATGATCCACCAGTTTTGCGTCCAGCGCCGGGAAGATGGGTATGGCGACCGCCACCCAGGCCAGCGGCGGAGCCGTCTCATTATCCTGTACGCCGCGAATCGGTGCGGTCAGCCACAGCAGCGTGTCCCCTGAGGCGGCATCCACCGGCCCGATCATCTGGGGCTGCGGCTTCAATTCCGGAATGATCGGTTTGGCATCAGGAAAATAGCGGGTCTGCGCCAGCACCCTGCTGTCTTTGGATAAAATCGCTACCCCCGCCGAGCCTTCAATGTCGATATTGGCGCGAATCGTACCCAGCTCGCTGGTTGGCTCGAGCACGCCCAGTTGCCCGGCCACCGCGATTAAGTAATTGCGCAAAAAGGTTTCACCGGCGGCAACGGCCTCAGTGGAAGCGCTTTCATCCAGCAGCGTCATCACATACAGCCGCACCGACATATTCTCAGCCACCGCACCCATAGCTTCCCGACGCGCCTGCAGCCAGGAGGCGATATCCCGGCTCTGGGCGGTTGCCACCGTTGCCAGGCGCTGTTCCCACTGGCGCAGGGCGCGCGTTTTTTCCTCGGCGGCAAACTGGCTGACACCGAGATAGCCGGCCGCGATCAACAGCAGCCACACCAGCGCAATCAACCAGGAAGTTGGGAGTTTACGGGAGAAAACGGGCATTGGTCGTTCCTTAAATTTGGAGTATACTAATCGAAATGCGCTGGGTTTATCCAATCTTTTTATGCGGCCTGCTCGCGTTCTCAACCTCCGGTTTTGCCCGGGGGGATGAGTTTTCGCTTTTTCTGTCGCGGGAGGAGCGCTCCGGCGATCTCAAACCCTTCCCTAAATGGACCACCATGCTTGAGCGTATGCAGCAAAGCGCCGATAAGCGCTGCACCGAGGGCGGTTGCCATCGCAAAAGCTGGGAACAACTCACGATTGAATCCGCAGCCAACCCGTTGAACGTCGAAACCTTGCGCGCCATTAACAACCAGTTCAATGAGGCTGATTACATCCTCGACATTAAAAACTGGGGCATTAGCGACTACTGGGCCTCGCCCCTGCAGTTTTTAATCAAAGATGGGGACTGCGAGGATTATGCCATCGCCAAATATATGGCCCTGCGGCGTTTGGGCTGGTCGCCCGAACAGATGCGCATTGTCGTATTGCAGGACGAAAATTTAAATATTCTGCATTCGGTACTGGCGGTGCGCAAATCGGGCACTGTCTATATTCTTGATAATCAGATTCCCAGCGTGGTGACCGATCAGCAAATCCACCATTACCGGCCGATTTATTCGATCAACGAACAGGCCTGGTGGCGGCATTTGCCCTAAATGCTGCCATCCTGAACGAAGCCGCCGGCGATCTGCGCAGGGTCATTGCGAGGCGCCGCAGGCGACGACGCAATCCATGGGTACCAACCGCTTGCGCCACACCGTTCCGCCTGGCTGGATTGCCGCGCTCACATGCGTTCGCTCGCAATGACAATGTGTCATCCCGAGCGCAGCCGCTTGCGGCGCAGCGAGGGATCTTGGGCAACGGATTGAGATTCCTCGCCGGGCACCAGTGCCCGCTCGAAAAATGACATAGAGGGAACCGCAGGCGAAACCCTGCCCTCACACCCAGCACGCCGCTGCGCGATCCGTGGGCTCATAAGGAAATCCCGGACAGGCCTCTCGGCCTTCCGGGATGTATCCTCACACCGAAACCGGATGGTTAAAAGGTGTTGTTTTGCGGATTGCAATCGCTCAGGTTGAAGTTTTGCTGATACCCGCTATCGAGGTAGTTCTCGACACAGTTAGCGCCTTCATCCTCGCCGGTGGCTCCGGGGCCGGCAGCCGGCTCGATCGCGCCCAACTGTTCGGGACTCAGATTAGCGAAATTGGCGCCGCCGCCTTGGCCAAGCAGGCTGAGATCAATATTGACGCTGCCGTCCAGGTTATTATTGATGCCCAGCGTTTTCCCAAAGAAGGAGAACAGGCCATCAAAGAAAGTCGAACTGCGGTCAATATCGGTTTCCGTCAGCAACACCGTGTTGGATTGCGTGCTGGAATCATCGCCCCCGTCATCCGCAGGCTCTTCCGGCTCGGTAGGCTCAGGCTCGGGTTCGGGTTCGGGTTCCGGCTCAGGTTCCGGCTCTGGCGCAGGCGGGGGCGGATCACCCGGATCACCCGGATCACCCGGATCACCCGGATCGCCAGGGTCACCAGGCTCCTCTGGCTCTTCGGGCTCCTCTGGCTCTTCCTGACCGGTGAAGACGATATCACCAACCGTGTCATCATCATCCTCGTCCCATACCAGCGGTTCGCCTTGTGCCGGGGTGAGCTGATCGCCTCGCGTACCGTTAAAGAACACCGTATCCACCGCCAGATCCAGATCATCCATCGCATCGTTAATCAGCGCGATCTGATAGGTGTTCTGGTTGTTAAAGGCCGAACCGCCGGCGACATCGTTAAAGGCGAGGAAGGACTGGCCACCGTCGATCAACAGGCCGGTATTGCCGCCGTCCACCGTGCTGTCCTCAATGCTCGTGCCTTCTACATCGCGCACGTGGATGCCGATATCCTGCGTGTTATCGACCAGGCTGTCGACAATGCGCACCGCCGGATCCGGTCCGATAATCTCCCGCGATTCCCCGCCCTCGGGATTCTCGGGATCCACA
>CAZMBI010000021.1:0-19983 GCA_964564675.1 uncultured Azospirillaceae bacterium | reverse complement strand
CAGCTTCACCGTTATCGACGAAAATGCCGACGCCTCCGCCGAAGCCTTCAGTGACGATATTGGTGTACTCACTGTCGCTAAGCCCGTCATCGGCGATATTGGTAACGTGCACATTTTTAATCAGGCCGCCACTGTTTTTCAGGCCGATGCCGCCGGCCCGCTCATCGCTGTCAAAATCGGACTGCACATTGGTGCCGTCCACGGTCAGGTCCGAAATTTCCACTTCGGCCTGTCTCACCGCGATAATCGGCAGAGTGTAATTGCCGTCAAAACTGTGAGAGAGGAGCTGCTCACCGATATCGTTGGGCAGCGATTCCGGCGCGATTTGCACCGTGCCGCGATCCCCGCTGATGCCGCGCAGCGTCAGGTTCTTGTCGATAAAGACATATTCCTCATACGTGCCGGCTTCAACATTGACCCGGCCGTCGGCTTCCACGATATCAACCGCCAGCTGCACGCTGTTATCGTCGTTAAGCACGGTCACTTCCGGCGCCGTGGAAACCCGGAGATTCAACGGCGGCTCGGCAGGCAAATCATCTAAACCGCCCGGCACGTCGTCTTCAGTGGTGACCGGACTGTCAAAAGTGCCGCCCAGGAACAGATGGTCGAGCGCGATCAGGGTGATGTCCTCTTCCGCCTTAATCGAGCCCAGTACGCGGATCTTCTGTGCATCGCGCAGGCGCACATCGTCGCCTGCCACCAGTTCGCCATTCTCATCGACGGTAATGTTATTCACCGCCGTGATAATGACATCATCTTGATTAATCTCCGGCCCGGCTTCCACCCGCCCGTCAATGGTGATGTTATTGCCCGCATCCATGAAGACATCTTCCTCCTGCGAGATCACGTTTCCATTGGAGTCAATGTTGTTAGTCGCATTGAGTTTGACATCGGCCACGGCATTAATCACGCCGTCATTCACGATATTATCGGCACGGACCACCACGCCTTCGATCACATCGTTAAAGTCCGGCAATGTGCTCCTGACTTCAGAGCCCGGAGTAATCGTAAAGTTATCGGCGGGTGACGTACCGTCCAACCCGGCGACGGTAAAGGTCGCCTCACCGACATCGGCCACGGCATCCACCGTCAGATTATTGCCGAACAGGTTGAAATTCCCGTCATTAAGGCGCACGTCCGCTTCCACGTCCACATTATCGGCTTTCAGCGTCAGGCCTTTGCCTTTCGCGCTGCCGTTGCCGGAAACATCAATCGCGCGTTCCACCAGAATGCGGTTAATGGCTTCAATCAACACACTGGCCGTCTCCAGCGCATTTTCCACCGCATCGGCGGAAATCTGGAACGTGCCGCTGCCATCGTCCTTTTTCACCTCTCTATCGGCCACCTCCGAATCGTCGCTCGTATCGCCCCCGATGACGACATCGTCCGGATCAAGCAGCAACAAGCCGTTGGTGCCGGTCGCGCCGGTCAGATCGACCGTACCGTTAAAGCTCAGCGCGCCGCGCGAGGAGACTTCGGCAAAGCCACCATCGGTGCCGCCGGTAGCGCTGATGGACCCGGCAAAGCGGGTGGCGTCTTCCGACCAGATGACGATTTCGCCGCCGGCGCTGGAACCGCCGTCGGCCTGCAGGCTTGACTGCGCATCCACCGTGACTTTACTGGCATTTTGCAGTTCGCCCGTGCCGTATTTTTCACCGCCCACGGCAATCTCGCCGCCTTCGCTCGCCCCGGAGGCGTTAACCCTGGCCTGTTCCACCGTCACCTGGCTGCCGGTGACTTTGACACTGCCGCCTGTGGCTGCCGTGCTTGAGGCATCGACCGTGCCGGCGACTTTCACCGCGCCACTGCCGCCATCCAGTACGATCTCACCGCCTTCCATGCGTGCCGAGGTCGCTTCGACGACGCCGCTGGTATTAATCACGTTATCCACCACATTGCTGGCCGCACTGGCGGTCATATACACCGAGCCGCCATCATTGGCGCGGATAACGCCGGTATTGACGATGCCGCGGCTGTTGCCGTTGACGGTGAACTGGATCAGCTCATCACCGTAAAAATCAAACGTTGCCTGCTCGCCGCCGGCCAGCGCCACCGTGCCCCGCTTGGCCCGGATAATGCCACGGTTTTCCACACCCGGTGCGACCAGCGCCGCCAGTCCGCCTTCTTTCACCGAAATGCTGCCCTCATTGATAATCTGCGCATTGGCTGCCCCCGGCTGCGTGAAATGCAAACGGTCGTTCAAAAAGTCTTGGTCGGCGATATCGGCGGTGCTGGCGATCAGCCCGGCAACATCAACCCGTGCGTTTTGACCAAACAGAACCCCGTTGGGATTAATCAACATGACGCGGCCATTGGCGGTCAACGTACCCAGAATCTGCGAGGGGTTCTGACTGCCGGTCACCCGGTTAAGCGCCACCGCATCAGCCGAGGGCTGGCGAAAGTTTGTTGCTTCATCGCCGGCGATATCAAACGACTGCCAGTTGATGATGGCTTTGTTTGTCTCCTGCCGGACATTGAGCGCCTTATTACCGGTCTGAATGGTCACATCACCATGCGCCACCTGGCCGCCCTGGGGCAGCGCCATCGCACCGGAGGCGGCGCAGGCCACTATCAATCCGGCGGTCATGGCCGTGCTGTTTTGCAAAATGGTTTTGAGTGGGGAATTGCCCGTTGTGCCGTGCGTTTTCATAAGCCTGAAACCTCTGTCAATTATCACTGATTACTAGTTCGTTATCCGCTAAGTTTGGTTGAACGTTTAACCGAATCGATGTCATCGCTAACATATAAATCCATACAATGCGACCAAAATTAACTAAATGTTAACTATTTTTATCAAGCAGCGCTTTTTTTATATTTTTCCGCAGCTTACTGCAGGTCATAACTCAGCCGGAAAAACAGACGTGTATCATCGCCGTCACTGCCCTCGGCGGAGACATCACGCGTTACCGGCGTCGCCAGCTCCAGCGCGCCGCGCCATTGGTCCAGCGCCTCTATGCGCAGCCCCAGGCCGGTGGATACCAGCGAGGCGTTGGCCAACTCCCCGGCCAGCGCATTATCATTCCAGATTTTGCCGCCATCGAGGAAATAATAGGCTTGTGAGCTGTTCAGCCACTGCGCCGGATAATCAATATTATATTGCAGCTCCGCGCGTGCGGCTATGCCGTGCTCGCCGCTGAGCTCGGCAGGATCATAGGCACTGCCGAAGAACTCGCCGCCGATGGTAAACTCTTCCGATGAGTATAATTCATCGAAGGCATATTGCCCGGAGGTATTCAGCTGAATGGCGAAATGCTCATCGATCGATTGCAGCCGTTGCGCGTCAAAATTCACGCGCGTAAAATCCGGGTCGGCGTTGGCCCGCGAGACAGGGTCATTGTCATCATTCGCACCAAAGGCATCGATCCCCTGGGTGATCCGCGCGGAAAACTGGTTGATGCCGAGATAACGATCATAAAAGTCGTACGAGAACCCGGCATGCACCTTGCGAATATTGTCCTCATACAGCTCGGTGCCCAGCACGTCGAGCTCAGTATCGCGATAGGTAAAGCCGAACGTCCCGAACAGGTTCTCGCGCCGCGAGCGGATGAAGGGGTGCGTGGCTTCCAGAATCACGCTCACACTGTCACCCTCAATATCCAGCGGCTCAAGCCCGTTGCCCGGTTCGGTATCGGTTATAGAGCCTAGCAGACGAAGCCGCGTGCCTTCCGAGCCCACCGGCTGCTCGATCGACAGCTCGTGATAGAACAACTCGTCCAGATTGAGGGTGTCAACCGTACGGAACGTAATACGCTCATGATTGCCGAACAAATCATTGCCGCGCAGCGTAATCTTGCCCTGTGCCGGGCCCAGGAATCGGCTGCCCCGATTATCCAACTCGAAACGGCCGTCATAATCGCGCTGCTGCATGGTAATGGTTAAAAGCGAGGCGCCGGGTGTTGCCGGTGACGGGCTTAAGGCGCCGCGCGCCGTCATCCCCGCTAGATCATTAATCAGCAGGATATAGCGCTCCATCTGCTCGACATTGAGCGGGCGCTGCTCGGTCAGATTCTTGACATATTTGTCAATCAACCCGGTATCGCCCGGCACTTCGCCCTGGAAGGTGACATTATCGATATAGCCCTCAATGACGCGAATCGTCACCTCGCCCTCGCCGATACGCTGTGCGGGCACCACCGCGCGCGCGAGGATATAGCCGGCGCTGCGGTATTTCACCGTGATTTCCTGCGCGATGGCCTGCACGGCATTCAGATTCACTTCCTGCCCGATGTGATCAGCATAAAGCATCGCCAGTTCGTCATCGGAAAAGACCGTATTGCCTTCGATATCAACGGCCTGCAGCTCAAAACGCAGGTCAGGATCAAAACTCGGCGCGCTGGAGGGCTGCCGGTCGGATGGCACCACTTCATCGGGCACCACATCCGGGCGCTCGTCGCGCTCGAAGCGCTCCTGCAAACGCCCCGGGTCAATCGTCTCGGGCAGACCTTGCGCGCCCGCTTGCGTTGCCACGGATACGAGAACTGTGCTGCACAGCAACATACGCCAGTTTGTCATGCTGAACCTCTACTTGCTTTTGGCTACCCATAAGCCCACGTCACGGGATTGTCAAAACGAGAATGGACCTCACCGCTTTATTTTGATTTTTCCGTAAGATGGCTGCAGCGTCTTTGCATCAGTGCCACACCCGGCTATTGGCGCGATTACGGAAACAAATTGCGCCCTAAACGGCATACTATTTCCTGAATCGCCTGCGCTAGTTATGGTGAGGATGGCGCTCACATCGCCGTCACCATAACGCTTAAGGCGCCGGTGCATGAGGCATTGGTGCCTCTGGTCTCCGGCCGCGAAAGTGACCTTGAAAAAGGCGCGCTGTTCATCTATCAAGATGCGGCAATCTATGGCGCGCGGTGACGGCGCGGAAATGAGGGCGGTACAGGCGCTTACGATCCGGGCGCTGACCGATGCGGAAGTGCTGGTGGTCGACGTGCCGCAGGCGGCTAAACATAACCCTTAAAGGGGAGTCAAAATGCAGAGTGCACCACGCATGGCTGAATCCTGATCCCCGCATTCTGAAACCGTTTATTTATGGAGCCTGTCATGTCTCAATCCCTGAAAGATAAAACCGCACTGGTCACCGGCGGCTCACGCGGGATGGGCGCGGCGACCGCCTTTACGCTGGCCGAACGCGGCGCGCGCGTCGCCCTGACCTATAACAGCTCGGCGGATGCGGTCGCCGAGATCGTGCAGGCCATTACCGATAAGGATGGCGAGGCCAGGGCTTATCAGGCCGATGCCGCCGCACCGGAGACCATGCCGGCGCTGGCTGAGGCCGTCATCGCCGATCTTGGCGGGCTGGATATTCTGGTAAATAATGCCGGTATATTCGGCGGCGGCATGATCGGGGAGATCGCCGCCGAAGACTATCAGCGTATGATGCGCATCAATGTCGATTCGGTGTTCCTGCTGACCAATGCGCTGATTCGGCACATCCGTGACGGCGGGCGCATCATCAATCTCGGCAGTGTGCTGGGCGAGCGTGCCAGCCTGCCGGGCCTGAGTACTTATAACGCCTCCAAAGCGGCAGTCGCCATGCTCACCCGCAGCTGGGCCAAAGACTTAGGCCCGCGCCGGATCAACGTCACCTGCGTACAGCCAGGGCCGGTTAATACCGATATGAACCCGGAAACGGGCGATTTTTCGGAAACCATGAGCGGCATGACGGCGCTGGACCGTTACGGCAGGCCGCAGGAAGTGGCCAACTTGATCGCGTTTCTGGCCAGCGAAGAGTCCAGCTATATCACCGGCGAAACCATCAACGCCGACGGCGGCTGGAATGCGTAAGGCGAAAAGCCACCTACCGAGCCACACGCTGATCACGGGCGGCCTCTCTTAGCATGCCCTGCCATTGCGCATCAGTAATCTGAGCAGGATGGCTTTTTTGTCGGTCCGAAAGCTTATCCAAAAAGGACACGGTGTTGGAGGCAATTTCATGAAAATATCGCTCACCACTGTATTCTTTAGAGCTATTCTGCATAAAACGGTAGCGTTCAGCTAACGCCTTTCTGCCCTTTTCATCGTCGAGCGCCTTATCGATCTGTTTAAGCCGCTCTGTCATTGACGAACGCAGAAATTCTGACAAATCGCCGACTGCCTGCGTCGTATCAATAACGAACGCGCCTTTGCGGTCTCCTTTCCCAGCCAAAATATCGACCGCGCCCACTCCATCCGTTGTAATCAAGGCAAGCGGATTTTCATCACCCTTGCCATCCGCGCGGGCATCAATCGCCTCCCGCAAGGTTAGGTCATGCCCGTCTTTCAGTCCCGCACCGATCAGACCCACGGTGTTTTTATGACGCAAGATCCCCATCACATCCCCGTGATCGACAGACTGAGGGATCACAATGATGCTGTTACCATATTTGCGACGCAACGTTGCCAGCTCTTTATAAACATGCTGGGCATAATCGACATAGCTTTTAATGCTTTCGCGTGTGGGTTCCAGTATAAACAGAAAATGCGTGTTTTTTCTTTTGTCGGGGTTCTTCTGTTCTAAATCGGCAAGAAAATCCCCGGCGGCTTGGGCTTTTTCCAGGGTGTTTTTGGTGTAATCATTGCGATGAACGCTCATAAAAATGCGATGATTTGTGTCCAACGCCCCATTTTGTTCCAATACATCGCGAAAGCTCGGCCATTCATCCTCACCGGGTGGTGCGGGCGAATATTCCGGCACGTCAAGAAAGACGGGAATCTTCAAATTATCCTTAATGAATTTTCCAAATTTGCGTAATGCGGACCAGACAATACCCAGCACTCCACTTTCTCGGATGCTTCCTAATTCTTCGAGTTTGTGCGGCTCGATTTTTGTTTTATCGAGCCTGTTCTCATTGTCTATCGCTTCCTGCAAATTGGTTTCTTGGGAGATACCGACCGGAAAATTCATCAGTGTTACATCATGGCCAAACGCCTTGACGGGCAATTTTTCACCAATACGGAAGATCGCTTTCGGGTCGACGCGATAATGTGTGCCATCATGATATAACGTACCGCGCTCGGTTAACTGTTGATTATATCTGATAAAACGCTTATCCATCGCGGCAAGCGTCTCGATAAAGTTCACCATGTCACTGGGACGCTGAAAATTAATTAGTTGGTGTTTGACGTAATGCTGCATGTAATCCTGGAAACTGCTGGTATCCAGCAATTTCTTACCGTCACTAAATTCAACCTGCTCCAAATAATCGATCGAGGGAAACGGGGTATGACGGCTAAAGAATTCACCTTCGACATTGACGCACTGATAATCATGGACCCAAAATAAGTCATCATAGCGTATGGTACCGTCTTCTTTCAATTTCCGAATGGCCTGATTGCCAAGATTGTTCAGGCGTTTATAGCCCTCCCAATAGGCCGATTCTGCCGCTTGTGACGGGAACGGGAAACGATATCCGTTCACTTTATCGGCTCCTTGCTTGCCAAGCGCTTTTTGCAATGCCCGCCGAACGAGGCCGCGTGACGGCTCGAAATTGAACGTCAGATCCCGCGAATGCATCACCGGCCACAAAATGCCGTTGGCGAACACCTCATACTGTTGTTGCGCATAATGTTCCGGCACCTTGAAGGTTTGCACGGCGACGCCGTTTAATGAGGGAATTTCTTTCGGGTCCAGCTGGTTCGGAAGTGCTTGCTTTTCTTCTTCCGACATCGGAACCCATTCGGCTTCGGGTATCTTGTTAACTGCCGGCGCAATCCACAAGCGAGGCTTGGCCGCAGCAATAACGCGCACCGCCCCGCCGGCATAATTGCCTTCATAAGAGATATTTCCGTCTTTTTTTACTTCTTTAATCGGCGGTCGATTGCTGTAAACGACAATCTTAGAGCCTTTGGCTTCCGGCTTTTCGATAATGGGGATGATCCCTTCAGATGGGGATTGCTCTGCCATGGCGTATATTCCTCTCACACCCTTGCGGATATATGTTTACAGTAACTGATTATTGCACAGCCGACCGCCTGACATTGATTAATGTTTTGTTAAGATTGTCGTGCTTATTGCGGAGTAAGAGATTAACGCGCCGCCGCCTGCTGCGCCGGGGCCTGTTCGGGCGTGATCATCGGCTGTTCGCCGCGGTCAATCCACGGGCTGTGCTCCATCACCTCAACCCGCTTGCTGATTTCTTTTTTGATGGTGTCCACATCAATGCCGCCGTCGCGGATATCAACTTCAGTACTCATGTAATGCGCCATCAGCTCAAGCGTTTCATTGCGGTCCTGTTTGGGCATCTCAAGCAAAATACGGGACAGTGTTGCATAAAGCGGTTCATAGGCCTCGGGCACCAGATAGGCCGGGTCGCGGTTTTTAGAGGAAATCGCCGCCAGCGACGTCGCCGCCAGAAAGCACAGGCCCGTGGTATAGGTGAGGAATGGAAACAGCCGCCCACCCCGCCCCTTGGCCATGGTGCGATGGCGTTTCATGCGGTCGAGCTCACTATTCTTATCCAGAATTTTCTGGCTGATATCCACGGTGCCTTTTTCATGTTTCAGCGCATCCAATTCCGACTGAACCGCATCAATCTGCTGCATGTAATCCTCACCGGCCCAGACTTTAACTTTTTTGGTTTCTTCCGCGGCGTTGGCGATCCAGCCGATATTATTCACAAACTCCAGCACCCCTTTCAACAATAACGGCGAGCCGATCAGGTAAGCGGCATTGCGCCGGATGAACCCTTGCTCAGGCGACGCTTGGTTATCCTGCGCCTTATCGGGCGCCTCCTCCACGGCCACGGCGGCGACCTGCGATTGCCCGTCGGGCATCAGTTTCGCCGGTTTCGCATCGCCCGCGGGAAACGCCTCTATGTGATTGGCTTCCTGCCGCGCGGTGCCCACCAGCCGCTTGCTCGTTTCCGGCAGGAAGATCACCGCCAGGTCACTGGCCAGCCCGGCCACCCCGGCGGTCATCCGGCCGTAACCACGCTTATATTTACTTTCCTTCACTTCCCGCCAGGCGGATTGAATCCAGTTGACACTGCCCCACGCACCGAGGCCGAAGGCAATCTGCAACGGGTATTTACTCAACACGTTATTAGCGGCTTTTAGGATGCCGGTTTTCTGATCCTCTGCAGACAGTTCAGGCAGTTTGATGCCGCCGTCCTCGAAATATTCGCGCATGCGGGAGAGCGTGCCTTCAAACTCCAACTCGCCCTTGCCTGTGCCGTACTGACTGAGAATCACCGGGGCGGCCAGGCTTTTGGGCACAGAGGAAACGCGCGCCCAGTCTTTAAGCATCACGCCGGCCGCACCCAGTGCCAGATGGCCGGGCACACCCACAGCACCAGAAAGCTGCATGCTGTTGAGCTTGACTTTATCGACAAAGCTTTGCTGGACCTCCTGCTTGGCCTGCGGGAAATGCTGAGCACTGGCGGTGCCTTCGACCAGCTCCATGTGCTGAAGTGTCGTAATCATCCGGTCGGGGTCTTTCACACCCGCCACTATCAGGACATTCTCTCCTTTGTAGGCATCGGGATAAACTTCGCCCAGCCCCACTTCCTTCAGCCATTCGGGCACATCGGCCAGGCTGCGCATACCATCCTTTGCCGGGTAAAGCCGCACACGTATCTGACCAGACGGCATTTTCTCAACATCCATACGGCGGATGCGGGATTGACCGCCCCATTCATATTGTTCTATTGTCTGTGTCGCCATGGGTTGCTAAATACTAATTCTCCATAATCCAGTATAAGAGTATATTGTGACAATTTGATGGCGAAATTCGCGCTAAAATGACGATGCGGCGCAACAAATCGGGAAAACAATAATATATAGAGAGTATTGCATAATTGCCTAAGCGTTGTTCCTTCTCCCAGAGGGAGAGGGGGTTATGCGATAGTCTCATATAGCTATATAAGGCAGCTTATCACGTGAAATCAAAAGAATCGACAAACGAGCTGGAACCGGCAGATATCGTTATTTTTGGCGGTACGGGGGATTTGTCTGTACGTAAGATCATCCCCGCCTTGTATTACCGGCTAAAGGCCGGCCAACTGCCCGAATCCAGCCGTATCGTGTTTATCGGCCGCTCTGCCATGGATGAAGCCGAGCTGCAGGCGATGCTGGAAAAGGCGGCCGCGCGCTTCATCGCCGAGGCGGACGTCAATGACGGCGACCTTAAGCGCTTAAGCGAGCGCTGCCAGTACTGCCAGGTGGATGCCACCAGGGCCGAGGATTATCAGCACCTGCACAAACGCATAACACAAGATCCGCGCCCCGTGCGCGTGTTTTATCTGGCTACCCCCGCCAGCGTCTTCGGCACTGTGTGCGAGCAGCTGCGCGATGCCGGGATGATTACCCCCCACTCGCGCGTGGTGATGGAAAAACCAATCGGCCACGATCTGGCCTCGTTCAACGCCATCAACCAGTCGGTGCTCGCCTGTTTTGACGAACAGCAGATTTACCGCATCGATCATTATCTCGGTAAGGAGACCGTCCAGAACCTGATGGTGCTGCGCTTCGGCAACGCGCTGTTCGGCCGGGTATGGAATAAAGACGCCATCGATCACGTACAGATCACAGTGGCCGAGTCCATCGGCGTCGGTGAACGGTTCAGTTATTACGACGATTACGGCGCCATGCGCGATATGGTGCAAAACCACCTGCTGCAACTGGTCTGCCTGCTGGCGATGGAACCGCCGGCGCATCTGCGCGCTGATACCGTGCGCGACGAAAAGTTGAAAGTGCTGCGCGCGCTGCGCCCGATCACTGTGCAGGATGTGAAGGAACATTCGGTACGCGGACAATATCGCAACGGCACGATCGACGGCGAGGCGGTCGGCTCTTATATCGACGATATCGACAGCAAGGCAAGCGATACCGAAACCTATGTCGCCTTGAAGCTGCATCTGGATAATTGGCGCTGGTCCGGCGTGCCGTTTTATCTGCGCACGGGCAAGCGCATGCATCAGCGCTATTCGGAAGTCGTTATTCAGTTCCGCAACGTGCCGCTGAACATTTTCCCGCATCACCCGGATTTCCCTGAAAACAACAAGCTGGTCATCCGCCTGCAACCCGATGAATCGATCCGCCTGCAGATGAACACCAAAGTCCCCGGCCCCGGCGGCTATCGGCTGAAACCGGTGAATCTCGATTTAAGCCTCGCCGAGGAGTTTGACGAACGCTACCCGGAAGCCTATGAGCGGCTGCTGATGGATGTGGTGCGCGGCAACCCGATTCTGTTCATGCGTACCGACGAGGTGGAAGCGGCGTGGATCTGGGCGGAAGCGTTGCTACAGGCCTGGCAGGAAAGCGGCCAGCGCTGCCAGTTTTATTCGGCCGGCAGCTCCGGTCCTGATGCCGCAGCGGCACTCATCGCCCGTGACGGACGTTATTGGTATCACGATGAGGATTAGTTTTGTCATCCCGCACAAAGCGCGGGATGACAAATAATGGATAATAGATGAAACCCCAACCCGCACATTCTTCCTCGATCCCATTTTACCGCGGCGAAAGCCGTGAAGCGCTCGCCCAGGCGCTGGCCGACCAGGTGGCCGGCGAGCTGGGCGCCGCCATCGCCGCGCGCGGACAGGCGAGCCTCGTGGTCTCCGGCGGCTCTACCCCGCTGCTATTTTTCGTGGCGCTGGAAGCCAAACCGCTCGACTGGTCGAAGGTCACCGTCACGCTGGCCGATGAACGCTTTGTTGATCCATCGCACAAGGACAGTAATGAAAGGCTGCTGCGCGAACACCTCCTAACCGGCGGCGCGCGGTTTATATCGCTCAGATATCCGCCGGTGGAACAAACAGTCCCCTCCCCCGGTAACCAAGAGGGGGAACAAACAGTCCCCTCCCCCATTCGTGGGGGAGGGTTAGGGAGGGGGCCATACACCGCCCGCCGCCGGGAAATATTAGCCAATGCAAAGGAGCTAAGAAAACGCACGACCGATGCGGAAAAAATTATATGGTCTGTTTTACGCAGATCGCAAATGGGCGGGTATAAATTTCGCCGCCAATATAGTATTGGCTCTTATGTTGCTGATTTCGCCTGCCTCGAAAAGCAACTTATCATTGAGTTGGATGGCGGCCAGCATAGTGAGCAACAGTCCTATGATCAGAAGCGCGATACGTTTTTACGGGAAGCCGGATTCACCGTGCTGCGTTTCTGGAATAACGAGGTGATTGATAATCTGGACGGAGTCATTGAGGTGATTTGGCAGACCCTGCAAGCCCCCCTCCTTTCCTCCCCCCGTAAACGAGTGGAGGGGACGATTCCCTCCCCCGCTTACCCACGCAAACAGGGGGAGGAGACGACTCCCTCTCTCCCCCCCGCTTGCGGGGGGGATGTAAGGGGGAGCGGGGAAGAGTTAGGGAAGGGACATCCTTCTCCGCTTGAGCAGACCGCCCACGCCGCCGATGCCGCCCTGCGTACCATCCCGCTGCCCTTTGATGTTGTGATCCTCGGCATGGGCGACGATGCGCATACCGCGTCGCTGTTCCCGCACCACCCCCAGCTTAAGGCCGCTCTCGACCCGGCACAGGCGCAGCTCTGCCTGCCCATTACCGACTCGCCCAAACCGCCGCCGGAACGCCTCACCCTGACTTTCAATGCGCTCACCAACGCCCGCCGGCTTTATGTGCATATCACCGGTGAGGCAAAAAAACCGGTGGCCGAGCGCGCCATCGCCCGGCACGATCCGCAGGCCATGCCGATCAGCGCGTTTTTACACCAAGCCCGCGCCCCCATTGCGATCTGGTGGGCGGCATAACGAGGCCGTAATGAGAGGATGATGCGACTATGACCCACCCAACCATTAGCACTGTGACCAACCGGATCATCGAGCGCAGCAAGCCCACGCGCGAGGCGTATCTGGAACGCATGCGTCAGGCCATGCGTGACGGACCGACGCGCTCCTCATTGTCTTGCGGCAATCTGGCGCACGGATTCGCCGCCTGCGCGCAGCACCACAAAGATGACCTGCGCGCCATGCAAAAGCCCAATATCGCCATCGTCTCGGCCTATAACGACATGCTCTCGGCACATCAGCCATATGGCGAGTATCCGCCGATTATCAAAGATGCCGCCGATCAGGCCGGTGGCGTCGCCCAGTTCGCCGGCGGCACACCCGCCATGTGCGACGGCGTCACCCAGGGCCAGCCGGGGATGGAGCTGTCGCTGTTCAGCCGCGACGTGATCGCCATGTCCACCGCAGTCGCCTTGTCGCATAATATGTTTGACGGCGCGGTATGCCTTGGCATCTGCGATAAGATCATTCCGGGCCTGCTGATGGGCTCGCTGCAGTTCGGCCATCTGCCGATTGTGTTCATACCCGGCGGGCCGATGCCCTCCGGCATTCCCAACAAGGAAAAGGCGCATATCCGGGAATTGTTCGCCAAGGGCGAGGTGGACCGCGAGGCCCTGCTGGAAGCGGAAGCCAACTCCTATCATGCGCCGGGCACCTGCACCTTTTATGGCACGGCCAATACCAACCAGATGATGATGGAACTGATGGGACTGCAACTACCCGGCTCGTCTTTTGTCAATCCCGGCACTCCGCTACGTGAGGCGCTGACCCGCGCCGCCGTCGCGCGCACCATTGCCAACACCCGGCTGGCTGGTGCATTACACCCGCTGTGTGATGTGCTTGATGAGCGCGCCATCGTCAACGGGATTATCGGCCTGCACGCGACCGGCGGTTCCACTAACCATACTATCCATATTGTGGCCATTGCCCGCGCCGCCGGCATCATCATTGACTGGACCGATTTCGCTGAACTCTCCGACGTCGTACCATTGATGTGCCGCCTCTACCCCAACGGCGAAGCGGATGTGAACCATTTCCACGCCGCCGGCGGCATGGCCTTTCTTACCCGCCAGTTGCGCGATGCCGGGCTGCTGCATGACGACGTCAGAACCATCGTCGGCGAAGGCATGGTCGATTACACTAAGGAGCCGTTCTTTGCCTCCTCCTCCCGGGAGACGGAGAATGAAGTAGAATGGCGCGACGGGCCGGCCCAAAGCGGCGATGACAAAGTGCTCGCCTCCATCGCCAACCCGTTTCTGCGCCATGGCGGCATGAAGCTGATGGAAGGCAACCTGGGCCGAGCTGTGCTCAAGGTTTCGGCACTCAGCGAAGAGCAGATGCGCATTGAGGCCCCGGCACGGGTTTTTTTCAGCCAGCACGAACTGCAAGCGGCGTTTGACCGTGGCGAGCTGACGGGCGATCTCGTCGCCGTGGTGCTTTATCAGGGACCGGCTGCCAACGGCATGCCCGAACTGCATAAGCTGACGCCTCCGCTGGGCGTGCTGCAAAAGCTGGGACAAAAAGTGGCGCTGGTGACTGATGGCCGCATGTCCGGCGCGTCGGGCAAAGTGCCCGCCGCCATACATGTCTCGCCCGAATGCCTGCATGGCGGCGCCCTGGCCAAAGTACGCGACGGCGATATCATCGTGATCGATGCCCATGCCGGGGTGCTGGAAGCACAGGTGGATGCCGCCGAATGGGAAGCACGCACGCCGCAAGCTTATGATACCACCCGCAACAATCACGGCACCGGCCGCGATTTGTTTGTCGGCGTGCGCCAGCTTGTCACCCCGGCGGAACAAGGCGCGTCGTTCGCACTGGCGGGATGGGCTGCGACTAATGATTAGCCGTTGGCTGAAACAAAAAGCTGACAGCCACGCGCTGACGACTTACAGGTAACATGATGCAATATCTGGTTGGTGATATCGGCGGGACCAATTCGCGGTTTGCACTGGTGGAACCGGGTAAGACCGAGCTGCTGCGGCGCAACAAATTTCCTAACCGGGAACATACCGGACTGCCTGCCGTTATCCGCCATTACCTGAACCTAACCGAGAGTCAGCCAGCTGCCGCCTGTATTGCGGTCGCGTCCCCCATTTTAAGTGATAACATCACGCTGACCAATAATGACTGGTCGTTTTCTATCCGCGCGCTGAAAGCCGAATTCGGCTTCAAGCACCTATTGGTGACCAATGATTTCACGGCACTGGCCATGGCCGTGCCGCAGATGCGCGATTCCGGCGCCATACATCAAATTGGCGCAGGCGTGCCGCAAGCTCGGCAGCCGATCGGGGTGCTCGGTCCCGGCACCGGGCTTGGCGTTTCCGGGCTGTTATGGTCCGGCAGTGCTTGGGTGCCGATTCAGGGCGAAGGCGGACAGGTCGGCCTCAAGCCCGGCAACGAGCTTGAAATCGAGCTGCTGCGCTACGCCCAAAAAATATACGGGTTCGTCTCGGCCGAGCGCATTTTAAGCGGTCAGGGCCTGCCATTTTTACATCGCGCGCTGGCCGAGATTAACGATCAATCGCTGACGGAAGCACTCAGCGCCGAGGACATCACCCGGCTAGCGTTGGCCGATCGCTGCGGCGCATGCCACCGCACGATTGATGTATTCTGCGGCATGCTCGGTGCCTTCGCCGGCGATCATGCGCTCACCCTGGGCGCGTTCGGCGGTATCTATATCGGCGGCGGCATCGCCCCGCAGCTGGAGCATCTGTTCACCGACGGCCCTTTCCGCGAGCGGTTTGAAGATAAAGGCCGCTTCACCGATTATGTTAGGAAAATCCCCACCTATTCGCTGCGTTCGCACAGCGAAGTGGCGCTGCATGGCGCGGGGGTGATACTCAATCAGGCAATGGGGAATGGGGCATAGGGAGTGGATAGTTTCTCACTATCTCCCGCGCCCAATTCCCCATTCCCGTTACTGTAAAGGATGATCATTATGCCAGATACTCTCCTCACCCGCATCGCTTCCGCACCCATCATCCCGGTGGTGACGCTGGAGCATCCCGATGACGCCGTGCCGCTGGCCGAGGCCCTGCTGGAAGGCGGCATCCGCGCCATCGAGATCACCCTGCGCAGCGACGCGGGGCTTGCCGCCATTCAAGCGGTTGCCAGCGCAGGGCTCGACATCGCGCTGGGGGCTGGCACCATCACCACGACCGAGGCGTTGCAACACTGCCGTGATGCGGGCGCGAGCTTTTTCGTCAGCCCCGGCGCCACGCCGGCCCTGCTGGAGGCCGCGCGTGACGCACAATTGAGCTACCTACCGGGCGTGGTGACACCCTCGGAGATTGTGCAGGCGCTGGCCTACGGCCATGCTTTCCTTAAATTCTTCCCCGCCGGCAGTTTCGGCGGTGCGGCTATGCTCAGACAATATGCCGGCGTGTTTCCGCAAGTGCAGTTCTGCCCCACCGGCGGGGTCTCACAGGCTAACATCGCCGACTATCTCGGCCTGCCCAACGTGTGCTGCGTCGGCGGTTCGTGGCTGAGCCCGGCGGATGCCATCGCCGCGCGCGACTGGCCGAAAATAACACAGATTGCGAAAGACAGCGTAACGGTGGTGGCTTAGGGCATTTCACAATCCGGCATATTGCCGCCCCTTCTTAATCCGCAGCCTGAAGGGACCAGCGAGCCGGAAGGAAACTGGGTGTCGCGCCGCGGCAAGGCTTCAGCTACAGCAACCACCACGTGGCCAAACCTAAAAAGGCTAAAAACCCGATCACGTCGGTAAAGGTCGTCAGGAATATGCCCGAGGAGACCGCCGGATCAACCTTAAAGCGGTTTAATACAATGGGAATCGCAGCGCCGGTCACACCTGCTGTCGTCAGCGCAATCACAGTGGCCGCCGAAAAGACGATCGCCAGCTGCATATCGCGATACCACAGCCACGCCCCGGCACCCATCACCAGCGCCAGACCGAGGCCGTTAACAAAACCGATCAGCAGTTCCTTACGCACGGTGACTAATAAATTACCCGGCCGCAACTGCCGTGTCGCCAGTGCGCGCACCACCACCGTGACCGACTGAATCCCGGCATTGCCGCCCATGGAGGCGACAATCGGCATCAACACGGCCAGCGCCACGATCTGCTCGATCGTGCCGGCATACAGCGCAATCACCACCGAAGCGAGCACGGCGGTAAGCAAATTCACGAACAGCCAGCTGAAGCGCTGCTTCACCGTCTCGGAGACGCCGGCCTGAATGTCCTGCGACATCACCCCGCCTGCGCGCAGATAATCTTCTTCTTCTTCCTCATGAATGACATGTACCACATCATCCACCGTAATAGTGCCCACCAGCCGGCCCTGGCGATTAGCCACGGGCGCTTCCACCAGCCCGTATTTGGTAAACAGATGCGCCACGTCTTCCTGATCGGTATCGGTTTGCACACTATACGTCCCAAAATTCGCGATATCGCTGATTTTGACATCACGTTTATTGCGCATGATGCGCCCCAGCGGGACATAGCCCACCGGGTGAAAGCGCGGGTCAACCACATAGACCACATAAAAATTCTCGGGCGGATCGGCATGCGAGCGCAGATAGTCGATGGCATCGCCCACGCTCCAGAATTCGGGCACACAGACGAGCTTTTTCCTCATCAGGCGCCCAGCGGATTCTTCCGGATAGGTCAGCCCTTCCTGCAGGTCGCTGCGCAGTTCATCAGGGACCGCCTCCAGTAAGCTCTGCTGGTTTTCTTCCGGCAGATCCTCGATCACCGCGACGGCATCGTCGGTTTCCAGCCGCGTAAGCGCTTCCGCGCTGCGGTCAATCCCTAAAAGCGCCAGAATCTCGGCGGCCACTTCCGGTGTCAGCTCGGGCAGAATCTCGTAATCGAAGGCATCGCCCATCATGGCGATGAGCTCCAGCCGGTGCTCATAGTGCAGGCTGTTTAAAATTTCCGCTTTATCCGCAGCATGCAGCGTATTGAACAGCGCATAGGCGGTGTCGATGTCGCTGTGTTCCAGCGCCGCTTTCATATGGCCGAGCGTCTCGGTATCGGTCTGTGGGATAGACATAATGAGAAGCGCTCCGCTGCCTGATAGTTAGGGAATAGGAAGTGTTATGCTTTTACCCGATTCGGACGCCGCTGACAAGGCAAGCCATCATTTCATCGGCCCGGCCTCCTGCGTGAGCGCGCGCTCAAGCGTCGTGCGCGTAGTCTGCTCCTCGGGTACGCCTAGGCGCCTGAGCAGGCGCTGCGCGGGCTGCACACTGCTGCGAGGTGCGTTTATACGCCGCGCGCGCGATCACCGGTACGGGCGGCCAGGACTGTTTGACAATACGCGCGATTTCCTAACTGGCTTTCGGCGTGTCACTGGCCACTACGATGGCTTTGGCGTTGGTCACATCCAAATGACGCCACAAGGCCGGTCAGCGGGCCGTTATAATTTATTAACCTTTTCCTGTTATGACGGAAAAAAGGGAAAGGCTCGATATGCCAGAAAACGTGCATTTAGGAGAGGGTTGGCAGGCCGCGCCGCTTGCAGCCAATGAGCCGGAGCGTCTGGCCAGCCTGCGCTATTATCGCATTCTAGACACCACCGCAAGCGACCAGTTCGATAATATCACCCAATTAGTCGCCCGCCAGCTGAATACGGAGATTTCGCTGGTCTCGCTGGTGGATGAATGCCGGCAATGGTTTAAATCCGCTTATGGCACTGATGCCAGCGAAACCCCGCGCGATATGGCGTTTTGCGCGCATGCGATATATCATGGTAAGCCGTTGATCGTGCCCGACACGACACAGGATGCGCGTTTCCGCGGCAATCCGCTGGTCACCGGCGCGCCGCATATCCGGTTTTACGCCGGTATGCCGCTGCGAGCGCCAGATGGGCAGTATCTGGGCACATTGTGCGCCATTGACAGCAAACCGCGAGACGGCCTGACCGACAATGAATTCGCCCTGCTTACATCGCTCGCACGTATCGTGGTCGATGAAATTGAACTCCACCGTGCCAATCTGGAACTGGCCGAACAATCCCGTTCCAAGTCGATTTTCCTGACTAATATGAGCCATGAAATACGCACCCCGATGAATGGGGTGATCGGCTCGGCCAGTTTACTCCAGCAAACCGAGCTCAGCGACGAGCAGGCCCATTACACGGATACCATCCTGCGTTCCGGGGAGTTACTGCTGGAAATCATCAATGACATTCTCGATATCTCCAAAATCGAAGCCGATCAGCTGTCCCTGGAAGCAACCGCTTTCGACCTCCCCCACTGTTTGCAGGAACTGATCACCTTACTGAAACCCAGAACCATCGAAAAGGCATTGGAGCTCAGGCTCGATTGTCCGGGTGATATACCGCATTATGTTATCAGCGATCCGTTACGTATCCGTCAGATTCTGTTGAATCTGGCAAGTAATGCCATCAAATTTACCCATGAGGGGCATGTATGCCTGCGCGTGCGCTGCCTGCAGCAAAACGATCAGGCCGCCATGCTGCGCTTTGAGGTGGAAGATACCGGTATCGGGATTAATGCTGCGCTGCAGCAGAAAATCTTTGAGGATTTCATTCAGGCAGAGATCGATACCACGCGCGAATATGGCGGCACAGGGCTGGGGTTATCGATCTGCCGCCATCTGGTGACCATGCTCGGCGGCACCCTCGGCGTGCACAGCGTGCCCGAGCAAGGCTCCACCTTCTGGGTGGAAATGCGCCTGCCCATCGCGCAGGAGACGCCGCAGGCGGCGGCGGAAAGCAGCCAGAGCGCAGGCGCTGCCGATATCCTGCAAAACAAACAGGTGCTTATCGCCGAAGATAATGTCGTCAACCAAATGGTGCTGCACCAGATATTGCTCAAGCTTGGCTGCGTGCCTACCATTGCGCAGGATGGCGAAGAAGCGCTGGCAATGGCCCGCTCAAACCATTACGACATCATTCTGATGGATTGCCACATGCCTAAAATGGACGGCTATGCTGTCACCCACGCCCTGCGCAGGGAAACCGCCGGCCCGCAGCCGCTGATTATTGCCCTGACCGCAAACGCCTTAAGCGAGAACCGTGGCGAGTGCCTGCAGGCGGGAATGGATGATTTCCTGAGTAAACCGGTCCGCCAGGACGAGCTGGCCGCCACGCTCGCCCACTGGCTGGCTGCCCGCCAGACCCCCGGCGTCTGCGCATAGGTCGGGCGTGGCCTGTTAGCCTCTATCCTAAATGACAGCTGCAAAAAAAATATAGAAGACACTGCAAGCAACGCCTATGAGTATGAAACGTTTTGCTCGGGTTATTTCG
>CAZMBI010000020.1:22905-31754 GCA_964564675.1 uncultured Azospirillaceae bacterium | reverse complement strand
TTGTGGTGTGTTATGACTGACCATATATGTCTCCTTCATGTGATTTCTATCACGCTATATTACCGTTATATCACGCCAGCGCGCCAGAATGTGTGACATTTTCATGAAGTTGGCCGAATGATGAAAGAAAATCCCCGGGGACGGCGGGGGGCGACCGGCTCCGGGGATGCGCAAACAGACACATCGAATGCGTATTACGCGGCTAAAAATCCATTTCGCGAGGCGAGATACCAGTTAAACAGGGCGATGCGTTCAACGGCGTCATCAAAGGTTTCATCGCCCAGTGTTTGTCCGCCATATAGCTGGATGATATCGACCGCGCTCATCTCGTAGCGCTGTTTGAGGAATACCACCTGTTCCTCCGCCATATCGATCGACTCGCGGTCAATATCGTCCCGTATAGGTGCTTGCCGAGCCATTTGTGGGCCTTTTTCATTCGATTCTTCAACTTTAGTGCAAATCATATGCCTTAAAGTAGCGATCATAAGTATCTGAATCGTATACGCCCTCACCGGGAATGGCAAGCAAAATATGCGCATTATAGGAAATTTTTTCCTATAATGCCGATATTCTGTGTCGGCGTATGCCGGCGATTGCGGCTTGCGCCGCCCGCCCCCGCCTCCTATGGTCCCGCCCATGAAACTTTTATTCTGTGGCGATGTGGTGGGCCGCGCCGGGCGCGAGGCAGTTAAGCGGTTTGTACCGCCACTGCGACAGGAGTTGGCGCTGGATGCGGTCGTGGTCAATGTGGATAATGCCGCCGGCGGCTTTGGGGTGACAGCGGATATCTGCCGGCAATTCCGCGATGCCGGGGTGGATGTGATGACCTCCGGCGATCATGTCTGGGACCAGAAAGACGCCGCGCAGACGTTGGAGCAGGACAAAGCCCTGTTACGGCCGCATAATTTCCCGGAGGGAACGCCGGGTACGGGGTGCCGCTTATATACTCTCAAGAACGGCAAAACATTGCTTGTACTGCACCTGCTTGGCCAGATTTTTCACAAGGAATATCTGGATTCTCCCTTTCGCTGCGCCCAGACCGCACTGCACGGCTATTCGCTCGGCGCAACGGTAGATTTCATTCTGGTGGACATGCACGCCGAAGCCACGTCCGAAAAAAACGCCATCGGGGTGTTTCTGGATGGCAAGGTCAGCGCCGTAGTCGGCAGTCACACCCATGTGCCCACCGCCGATGCGCGCATTCTGCGCGGCGGCACAGCCTATCAGACTGATACCGGCATGTGCGGTAATTACGACAACACGGTTATCGGCTTTGCCCCGGAGGCGCCGATCAAGCAATTCCTGAGCAAAATCCGCAAAATCCGGATGGAACCCGCCACCGGCAACGGCACGTTATCTGCGGTGCTGATCGAAACCGACGACGCCACAGGGCTAGCGATGAAGATTGAGGCAATCAGGAGGCAGTAACCTGTCACATTCGCTCGTCGGTGTTGTTGGCTTCATATACGCAAAGGCGCAGCCTGCTAACGCTTCCCCAGCCGCAAGCGCAATGCGTTCAGCTTGATAAACCCTTCCGCATCCTGCTGATTATACACCGCGTCGGCCTCAAAAGTGACGTGTGCGGCGGAATAGAGGCTTTTAGGCGATGTCCGGCCGATCACGCTGACATTTCCTTTATACAATTTCAGCCGTACCGTGCCTTCCACATGTTCCTGAGAATGGTCGATCAGCGCCTGCAGCATCTCGCGTTCCGGCGAGAACCAGTAACCGTTATAAATCAGCTCAGCATAACGCGGCATCAGCTCGTCTTTCAAGTGCGCCGCCCCGCGATCCAGCGTCACCGACTCCATGCCGCGATGCGCGGCAAGCAAAATGGTGCCGCCTGGTGTTTCATACACCCCGCGCGATTTCATGCCGACATAGCGGTTTTCCACCATATCGAGCCGGCCAATGCCGTGCCTGCCGCCGAGTTCGTTGAGGGCGCTCAATAATGCGGCAGGGGTGAGCGCCTCACCGTTAATCGCCACCGCATCGCCCCGCTCGAAGGAAATCTCGACCAGCTCCGCTTCATCCGGCGCGGCTTCCGGCGAGACTGAGCGGCGGAACATATCTTCATCATAATCCGCCCGCCACGGGTCTTCGAGCAGATTGCCCTCATAGGAAATATGCAGCAAATTGGCGTCCATGCTATACGGCGCTTCGCCCCGCTTATCTTTGGGCACGGGGATCTGGTGACGCATGGCATAGTCAATCAGCGCCGTGCGCGAATTCAGCGTCCATTCCCGCCACGGGGCGATCACCCGGATATCCGGCTCAAGCGCATAATACCCTAGCTCAAAGCGCACCTGATCATTGCCTTTGCCGGTTGCCCCGTGGGAGACGGCATCGGCGCCGGTCTCCCGCGCGATCTCGATCTGGCGTTTGGCAATCAGCGGCCGCGCGATGGCGGTGCCAAGCAGATACACCCCTTCATACAGCGCATTGGCGCGGAACATGGGGAAGACATAATCGCGCACGAATTCCTCGCGCAGATCCTCAATATATATGTCTTTGACCCCCATCATCTGCGCTTTCTCACGCGCCGGCTCAACCTCTTCGCCCTGGCCGATATCGGCGGTGAAGGTCACCACCGCGCAATCATAGACCTCCTGCAGCCAGCGCAGGATGATGGAGGTATCCAGCCCGCCGGAATAGGCGAGTACGACTTTGCTAACCGCTGAGGTCATGGCACCAGGCTCCTTATGGATTGTGGCTACAGTCATACGCAAAAAACCCGCTTCATGGCAAGATCGGTGTCATCGGCGAACCCTTTTTCCCATAATCCGGATGATTTTACGCGGCAGTTCCGCTAGGATAATACGGAACAAAACAGGGAGTTTGCATGCAACAGGTGGCATCCACGAAAAAATTCTTATTGATCGCCGTGCTGGTGATCGTCGCGTTTTATGGCGGGCAATATTTCGCCGAGCAGGGCACGCAGGCCGTTAGCTCCCCCGGTGATAGCGCACCGCCGGCTGCCTCCTCCGGCGAGGTGGCGATTCAGCCGTTAAGCCAGATGAAGCTGGAGCGCCTGACCCATAACCAGGGCAAACCCTCTTTGTTGTTTATTTATGCGTCCTGGTGCCCCTATTGTCAGCGCCAGTTTCCCGTTATCCACGAGTTACAGGAAGCCTACGGCGATGATCTGCAGTTGATTGTCACTTCGGTGGATCGTAACCGCGACGATCTCGCGGATTTTCTGGCAGACAAGCCCCAGCCGCTGGAATTCACGCCCTATCACGTCTCCGCGACCGAAGCGGCGGGATTCCGCACCTGGATGGATCAAAAAAATGCGGAATATGGCGGCAGTATTCCACATTCCGTATTGCTGAACGACAAAGGTGAGCTGGTCAGCGTCTTCTCCGGGCTAACCCAGGCCAATGCGTTTAAGGCGCAGATCAATCTGTTGGAAGATATGCAAGCCGCTGCATCCCGTTGACGTGCGCGCCGATGATGTGCTAACTACTCGCTTTTTATAACAACCTGAATATTTAACGCTATCTTATTGAAAAGACTTTATCAGTAAAGGGATCTGTCAATGGATATCAGTCAAATCGCCATCGGCAAGGCGCCGCCGCATGACGTGAATGTCATTGTCGAAGTGCCGATGGGCTCGGAGCCCATCAAATACGAGTTGGATAAGGCTTCCGGGGCGGTATTTGTTGACCGGTTTTTGCATACGGCCATGACCTACCCGTGTAATTACGGCTTTATTCCCCACACCCTGTCTGCCGACGGCGACCCGGTCGATGCCATGATGGTCGGCCGCCGCCCGCTGATGCCGGGCTGTGTGGTGGCTGCCCGCCCCATCGGCGTACTGAAGATGGAAGATGACGGCGGCATGGATGAAAAGATCCTGATGGTGCCGGCGACGCGCCTGCACCCGTTTTATTCCGATGTCACGAATTATTCGGATCTGCCGGCGATTTTGCTCGATCAAATCCGCCATTTTTTCGAGCATTACAAAGACCTGGAAACCGATAAATGGGTGAAAATACAGGGCTGGGGCGATGCCGCCGAGGCCGAATCCCTCATCCTCGCCGGTATTGTCGATTAACTTTGTTAATCGACAATGAAGCCCGCTCGCAAGAGCGGGATTCCGCCGCGTAGCGGGCGTCTTTATGCGAAGCATAAAGTCAGTTAACTATATTGAGCAGGAGCGCCGCGCGGTGTGAGCGAGCGGCTCACAGCTGTTCGCACGATGAAAACCTTCCATCTGCACTGGTATGGCGGCGACATTCAGCGTGCCGATTGACCCACCTCCAGCACGACAAAGGCGAGTGCAACCGGGTGGTCATCGGTTAGAGACAGGTGAATGCGGGGACGTTCGCCGCGTTTCGTGCGGCGATACAGCATCTGCATGGCGACCCCGCGTAAGGTGAGGCCCGGCTGACCGGCGGCGTCATTAGACACTTCAAAATCCTGCCAGCGCACCCCCTGGGTAAACCCCGTCCCCAGCGCTTTGGCGGCTGCTTCTTTAGCGGCGATGCGCTTGGCGATGCGTGCGGCCAGCGTCTGATGGCGGGCGCCCCCCTTTTCTGCCTGATCCGGTGACAAGCCGGTTGCGGCAGCGCCCACTAAAGCGACCTGCTCCGCCTCAGTTAACACACGTGTCACGAAGCGCTTGCCAAAACGCGCCAGCAGCCGTGCCACGCGCTCGATATTCACCACGTCGCTGCCGATACCGATAATCATCGCGCCGCATCCATCAATTGCCGCATTTTGCGAATGGCCGGAGCGAGCCCCAGAAACACCGCCTCCCCGATCAGGAAATGACCGATATTAAGCTCGCGCATCTGTGGAATGGCCGCCACCGCACCGACGGTTTCAAAGCGCAGCCCGTGCCCGGCGTGGCACTCAAGCCCCAGCCTGTCAGCCGCCTCGGCGGCCTCATTGAGGCTGCGCAAACACCCCTGCCCGGCTCCAACGGCATCGCTCGCAGCGGCCACGGCCTCGCTATACGCGCCGGTATGCAGCTCAACGATATCCGCACCGCAGGCTGCCGCCGCTTCCAACTGCGCATGATCGGGGTCGATAAACAGCGACACACGAATTCCAGCCTCCCGCAGGCGAGCGGTGATATGCGTGATAAGCTGTTGATGACCGGCCACGTCCAGCCCGCCTTCGGTGGTCAGTTCGGCCCGACGCTCGGGCACTAGGCAACACGCATTAGGGCGCATTTTCAATGCAATATCAAGCATTTCGTCGGTTGCCGCCATTTCCAGATTCAGCGGCAGCGGGCATTGCGCCTTGATCCGGGCCACATCTTCGTCGCGTATATGGCGGCGATCCTCGCGCAGATGCACGGTGATCCCGTCCGCCCCCGCCTCCTGCGCCGTCAGCGCCGCACGCAAGGTATCGGGGTGCGCCCCGCGGCGCGCATTGCGCAGGGTTGCCACATGATCAATATTCACACCTAAGCGCAACGGTTCCAGACGGCTCATCACAATATCACACAATCGTCATGTTAACGGGTATTAGATTACGCTGATACTGGCGGATATCACATACGCACAGGTATCCATAGCATGAACACACAGTCTGATAAAAATAAAAAAGCCCAAGTCGTCGGCGCCGACGTGGCGACTCGCTTCATCACCAACGACAAAATGCCGGATCCTATCGACCCGGCGCGCTACGGCCTCGAAAAACACACAATCGGATGCAATCAGAGCCAGCTTGCCGTGGGCTGATCATCGTTTTCGTCCTTTATTTTTGATGATCCGCTTGCTAACTATCTGTCTTGTGGTTCCGGCACGGGCGGGAATCCTCGGTATAATAATGCGACGTGTCGATTTTTCCGGTACGGCATTTGTAATAAAGGTGTCCATCATGCAACCATTTACCACCCTTTCCGCTACTGCCGCGCCGCTGGCGATCGCCAATGTCGATACCGACATGATCATCCCCAAGCAGTTTTTAAAGACGATCAAGCGCACCGGGCTGGCCGAAGGGCTGTTTTATGAACTGCGTTATGATGTTAACGGCCATAAAAATGCTGATTTTATCCTGCACCGGCCAGCCTATGAAAACGCGCAGGTTCTAGTCGCCGGAGAGAATTTCGGCTGCGGCTCCAGCCGCGAGCATGCGCCGTGGGCGTTGCTTGATTTCGGTATACGCTGCATCATCGCCCCCTCGTTCGCCGATATTTTTTACAACAACTGCTTTAAAAACGGTATTCTGCCGCTGCCCCTGCCCAAGCAGACCGTGGCCGAACTGATGGAGGTGGCCGGGCAGCCGGATAATCAGATGACGGTGGATCTGGACCATCAGGTCATACGGGCAGCAAACAAGGAATACGCGTTTGACATTGACCCGTTCCGTAAGCACTGCCTTATGAACGGCCTCGATGATATCGCCATGACGCTGGAAAAAGCGCCCTACATCGCGCAATATGAAGCCAAACGGCAGGCGGAAACACCCTGGCTGTTCGCTTCCTGAGAGCGCTTCTGGCGCAGCAATTACGCCGGGCCGCTAACCAGCCGAGGATTGCTATTATCGATTAACTTTGTTAATCGACAATGAAGCCCGCCGTGAGGCGGGATTCCGCCGCGTAGCGAGCGTCTTTATGCGCAGCATAATGTCAGTTAGCTATATGGAATGGCTAATGAGGACGATGAAAGCTATCCCATGACGTATCAACTCGACTCCGCCCTTGCCCGCGACACGGTGGCAGTAACCGATTATCCGTTATGCGAGATTCGCCTGATGGATAACCGGCGGTTTCCGTGGCTTATTCTCGTCCCCAAGCGCGCCGGGATAGTGGAGTGGATCGATCTGGAGCGCGAGGATCAGCATCGGCTTTCTGATGAAATCGCCATGGTCAGCCATATCTTTCAGGCGCTGGTTACCCCGGATAAGCTGAATATCGCCGCGTTGGGCAATCAGGTTCGGCAATTGCATGTGCATATCATCGGGCGCTACGCGGATGATGCCGCTTGGCCCAACCCGGTCTGGGGCCATGGCGGCGAACCCTATGACGAAGCCGAACGCCGGCGCTTCGTGCATGAGTTGAAGATGGGGCTGGAGAGTGTGTTGTGAGTGCGCGGCTATCCCGCCCCGCTACTCCATGCCCAGCGGGCGGGAAAGTAATTGCTCAATCGCCGTGTCAATTTCAGTGGTGCCCTGCAGGATATCATAAACCATGCTGCAGATCGGCATGGAGACACCCAGCCGCCGCGCCAGCTGGTACACCGATTCGGCGGTGGCTATGCCTTCGGTCAGCCCCCCGGTTTCGCTGGTTTCCACCTGCGCGGCCTTGCCGGCTTTGCCGATGGCGTGGCCATAGGCCATATTGCGCGAGGACAGGCTGGTGCAGGTCAGCAATAAATCGCCGATGCCCGCCAGCCCGGCGAGCGTGTCCTCTTTGCCGCCTTTGGTCTGAGCCAGTCGCTTCATTTCGGACAGCCCGCGCGTAATCAGCGCGGCGCGGGCATTTTCGCCCAGCCCGCGGCCGGTGCAGATGCCGCTGGCGATCGCCAGCACGTTTTTGACTGCGCCGCCGATTTCCACACCAACCAGGTCATCGCTGTAATACGGGCGGAAATAGCGCCCGCCGATAGCATAGATCGCCTTTTCGGTTACCGTGCGGTTATTGCCGGCGATAGTCGCCGCCGCCGGCAGGCCCATCGCCACCTCGCGCGCAAAATTGGGGCCGGAAAGCACCATTACCGTATTATCGGGCAGGATCGCATGCACCACTTCATGCATCAGGCACAGGCTGCCGCGCTCGATTCCCTTGGCAGCGATAATCACTGGCACGCCGCTTGGCAGGCGATCCGACAGGGCGATGCAAAGCGGGCGCACCTGCTGAGACGGCACGCATAACAGGATATGGCTGCTTTCCTGAGCGACATGTCCAAGATCGCTGGTGACCGCGATGTCCGGGTCGATAAAAATATCCGGCAGATAGAGCTCATTGACGCGCTTGTCGCGGATCATGCCCAGGACGGTTTCATTACGCGTCCATAACGTCACATCAGCGCCGGCGCGGTTGATCACCACCGCCAGCGCCGTGCCCCAGCCGCCGGTGCCGATAATACCGAAATGCGCAGCGCTTGGGATGGTGGTGCGTGTCATGCCGCTACCGTCTGCCGGCTCAGCCCGATGGTGACCGGCCGGCCCTCCAGTTCGCCCGTGGATTTATATTCAGCCTGCCCGGCATCGCCGCGGATCAGGCTTGCCGCCAGCGTCTGTTCGGCGATATAATCGCGATGCTGTTCAAGCGCCGCCGCCGCCGATTCCGGCAGGTCCAGCACCAGATGAATGGTGTCTGAAACATGTAAATCAGCGTCTTTGCGCGCCTGCTGAATCATCCGCACCAGATCACGCGCCGTGCCTTCGGCTTCGAGTTCGGGGGTCAGGGTTAAATCAAGCACCACCAGCGCATCATTGCTGGAGACAGCCGCCGCGCCCGCTATCTCAGGTTTGGGCTCAAGCTTCAACTCATATTCTTCCGGCAGCAATACCTCGCCGCATATATGCAACTTGTTGTCTTTGTGTTCCCATTCGCCTTTTTTAGACGCCGGGATAATCTGCTTCATCTTGGCTGGTAGGCGTTTGCCGATCAGCGGGTTGTTGAGCTTGAGTTTATAGTCGGCGACCGTGTCGATATGCCCATCCCAGCGCACCGCGTGTACGTTCAGTTCATCCTGAATGACGGCATCCGTCACCGGCCCGCCCGCATGCCAGGCCTTGCTGTAGACCGTCAGCGCAGCAAGCGGCTGACGCACACGGATTTTGGCTTCATTACGGATGGACAATGCCGTATTGCAGATATCGCGCACGCGGTCCATATCGGCGATCAGGGCTTTTTCTTGCGCAATCTCACTTACCTCCGGCCAATCAGC
>CAZMBI010000020.1:0-22805 GCA_964564675.1 uncultured Azospirillaceae bacterium | reverse complement strand
TCACCATCGGCAGCAGCGGTGCGGCGGTACGGCACAGGATATGCAGAACCGTGTAAAGCGTATCATACGCCGCCTGTTTGTCGGCATCGTGGGCGCGCTTCCAAAAACGCTCTTTATTACGGCGGATATACCAATTATTGAGGCTTTCGACGAATTCGGTGATCGCCTGCGTCGCGCTCGGCGTATCATAACCATCCAGCGCCGCTTCGACGCGTTCCACCATCTCGCGGCATTTGGCGAGAATATAGCGATCCATCAGATGCTCAGAATCGGTGCGCCACTGCGCCTGCACCCCATCCGCATTGGCATAAAGTGTGAAGAAATGATACGCGTTCCAGATCGGCTTGATATACAACCGGATCGCGTCATGAATAAACTTGCCCTGCGGGTCAAGCAAAAGCTCCGATCCGCGCATGATGGTGGAGGACATCATATACCAGCGCAGCGAATCGGCGCCATACTGTGCAAACAGCGCCTTGGGGTCCATGTAATTTTTCAGGCGTTTGCTGAGCTTGCGCCCCTGATCGTCCAGCACCACGCCGTGACAGATGCAGTTTTTAAACGGAATTCGGTCAAACAGCGCCACGGCGAGCACGAACATATTATAAAACCAGCCGCGCGTCTGCGCTTCATATTCCACGATGAAGTCGGCCGGAAAATGCGTTTCAAACCATTCTTTGTTTTCAAACGGATAATGCACCTGGGCATAGGGCATCGAGCCGGATTCAAACCAGCAATCGAAGACGTCTTCCACCCGGCGGATCGTATATTTAGAATTGTAGGGATCAGGCGCCACCCATTGATCAACATAAGGCCGGTGAAGATCAGTGATTTTGAAGCCCTCACCCAAAATAGTTTCGCTATTTCGACCTCTCCCATTGGGAGAGGTATTCTTGTTCCTATCAGCATTGGCGTGAGCGTTACCCGCCTGTTCCTTCATATGTGGCCCAAAAAACGCTTCCAGCTCGGCAATCGACCCAAACACATACAGCTCATCATTATCCGGATTGTCCGAACGCCAGACCGGAATCGGGCACCCCCAAAAGCGCGAGCGTGAGATCGACCATTCGCGGGCGTTTTCAATCCATTTACCGAAGCGGCCATCCTTGATATGCGCCGGAATCCAGTTGATCTGCTGATTCAACTCCACCATGCGCTCGCGGATTTTCGGCACATCGACAAACCAACTCGACATCGCCTTATAGATAATCGGCTCGTCGGTGCGCCAGCAATGCGGGTAATTGTGTTTATAATCTTCCTGCTTGATCAGCCGCCCGTGCCGTTTCAGCCAGTTAATAATGCGCAGATTGGCCAGCCCGTATTTTGCAAGCTGCGCCGCGCTGTAAGGTTCGTCGTCATGTTTGCCTTCGGTTTCCTTAATCACGTTAAGGCCGCGCAGGCTTAAGGTTTCAGGTGCCGGGTATCGGGATTCAGCAGCAGATGCTTTCCCCGAATCATGCTCCCCCAATCCTGATCCTTCCAAAAAAGCCTCCCGGCTCATTCGGTAATAAGGCCCCGGAACGCGCTTGAACATCACCTCGCGTTCCTTGACCATGCCGAGCCGTTCCAGCATTTTGTGCGCACGCGGATTGTCGCCATGCGCTCCGGCGACGATAAAGGGCAGTTGTTTTTCGTTAAAGCCGAACTTCAGCGCGGCGCGGCACAGCTCGCTACCGTAACCGCCGTGCCAGAACTCGGGCAGCAGGCCGCAGCGCAGCGTCGGCGCGGCGGGCATTTCCTTGCTCTGGGCGATAAATGATAATCCCGCCCGTCCCATAAAGGCGCCGGTTTCCTTATTAAACGCCAGCCACTGGCCGTAGCCGTATTCTTTAAAATGCGCGAGGTTGGCGGCAAAGTCAGCTTTGGCGTCTTCCACGCGCATCACGCCGTCGTTCATCGTTTCCATGACTTTGGGATTGGTATGCAGCGCCACAAAATATGGCTCGTCTGCCGGCGATGGCGCACGCAGGGTGCAGCGTTCGGTTTCTATGAAGTCATATACCGCGTCGGTAAACCGCCCTTCGCCGTCGACCGGCACAACGGTGGGAATGCCGGCTTGCGCACACACGCGCTGATCATCCTCACCAAAGCCCGGCGCCATATGCACGATGCCGGAGCCGGAGCCTTCTTCGATGAAGTCCCCTTCGAGGATTTTAAACGCATTCGGCGTATCGGCGAAATAGGGGAATAGGGGTTCGTAGGTCAGTCCAATTAAATTAGATCCTTTAAACCATTTATTATTCTCAAGATATTTGGATGTCTTGTTTTGCAACTCTAATTCCGCCTCTTGATCATCTCCCCACACAACAGGCATTTGAGCATTTGGAAATTCTTTGAGATAATCGGGAACAGCTGCGGCGCCCAAAATATAGCACATACGCTTACTGCGCGAAGGAAATGCCTCCCCCTGCTTGCGGGGGGAGGTTAGGTGGGGGGTGTCATTCGCATCTTGCGATGTTAGCCTGTTACTCTCCACCGGATCGCTTGCGCTTCGCGTGACGCTTTCCGGCTCCCCCTCAAGGGGGGAGCGATTCATCATAATCGCCGCATACTCCATCTCGGCACTCACCGCGAGCGCCAGATTACTCGGCAATGTCCATGGCGTCGTTGTCCAGGCCAGCACATAATACTCATCCGCTTCCGGCGCACCTTCGGGTTTCTCCTTCAGCCTGAATGCCACGGTGACCGCCTTGTCCTCTTTCTCGCGGGTGGCGTCATCGAGGCGGATTTCCGAGGCCGACAGCACCGTCTCCGCAGCCCAGCTATAAGGCATGACCTTGAAGCCCTCGTAAATCAGACCTTTATCATAGAGTTGCTTAAACGCCCAGATAACGGACTCCATGTAAGGAGTATCCATCGTCTTGTAATCATTCTTGAAATCGACCCAGCGCGCCTGGCGGTTCACATACCATTCCCATTCACCGGCATAACGCATCACAGACGAACGGCAATATTCGTTAAAATTCCGGATACCGTAATCGATAATGGCACGGCGTCCGGAGATGTTGAGTTCTTTTTCCGCTTCCATCTCGGCGGGCAGGCCATGACAATCCCATCCGAAGCGGCGCTCGACGCGCTCACCCTTCATGGTGTGATAGCGCGCAAACAGGTCTTTGACGAAGCCGGTGAGCAGATGGCCGTGGTGCGGCAGGCCATTAGCGAAGGGCGGGCCGTCATAAAACACATATTCGTGCCATTTATCACGCTGCTCCACCGAAGTTTCAAACACTTGGTGTGTGTCCCAGAATTGGAGCACCTGCTCTTCCAGTTCCGGAAAGTCAGGGTTGGAGGGGGCTTCGGGGTAAGGTGACGGGTGGTCGCTCATTTCGCAGATAGCTTAGGGTTAACACAAATGCGCGATACCATAACGCGAGAGCCGGCCAAAACTCAACGGAAATTGCGGCCTGCGGCGTATATTTCGGGGCAATGGCGGACGAAATTTAAAAAAAATTAACCCCTTTATGGCAAGCTACGTAGATTAAGCCGTTTCAGGTTGTGCAGACAAGCCCGCTTGAGCACGATCAAAATCAGCATCTCGGGGCTTAAAGCGATGAAAAAGGGCGCAAGAATAATACTCATAGTTGCTTGATAACCAAACGATAACCGTATGCAACTATAAAGTGCTTATGTGGGAGATATATGCACGATAAGCGATTAAGTGACCGGCTGACCACATACTGGTATCAGCTGTGCCGCGATCAACATCTGCCGCTATTTAGCAAGTTCAACAGTGCCGCCATTGATGATATCTGGGATAGCTGCATCCTGTTCACCGTGCACACCTCGCCCAATCACGGCAAGTCCTATACGTTTTACCAGATGGGCGATAAGGTGCGCAAACTCTATCAGGAAGACCTAATCGGCAACAGCCTCAAGCCGAAGCAGAAAATGTTCAAAGGCGCGGCGGTGATCAAACGCATCGACGAGGCCGTGAAAAACGCCGAACCGATTACCGATCACGGGCAATTCATCGGCGAGAATAACAAAGTCGTTAAATTTCGCTCTTGTTTGTTGCCTTTCGGCAACGAAAAAGGCGTCACCCATGTGATCGCCGGGCTTTCCTGGCGCGAATTTTGACCGTCCCCGTCATTTTAGCTTTTACCATCGAGCGTAACCGGATTTAATATCTGTAACGTTACAACCTGAAATGATGGATGCTCAATGACTTCATTTTCCACGCTGCTGACCGGACTTGGCCGCGACGCCCGAAATGACGCCGGCTCGGTCAATCCGCCGGTGCATCACACCTCGACGCTGATTTTTGATTCTTTTGCCCAGATGCGCGCCTATGAATCCGGCAGGCACGAGCATTTCGGCTATGGTCGCCAGAACAACGATACGCTGGACAGGCTGGCCCAAGCTATAGCGAGCCTTGAAGGCGGCGATTACAGTGTGATCACCTCTTCCGGACTGGCGGCTACGGTGCTGGCCATTCTCGCCTTTGCGCGGCAGGGTGATCATATCCTGGTGCCCGATTCATTGTATGCTTCCACACGTAAATTTATCGTTGAAGAATGCCCGCGCTTGGGCATCGCGTACGACTTTTATGACCCAACCATCGGCGCGGCAATTGCCGGGCATATCAAGCCCAATACCGCTATCGTCTATGTTGAAAGCCCCGGCTCGCTGACCTTTGAAATGCAGGATATCCCGGCGATTGCCGAAGCGGCGCATGCAGCAGATGCGGTGGTGATCGGCGATAACACCTGGGGCACGCCGCTATATCTGCGCGCTTTCGACCTGGGGATGGATGTCTCCATCCAGTCGATAACGAAATATATTGCCGGGCATTCGGATCTGGTGATGGGTTCGATCACCTGTAAGATGGCGCATCAGCAGGCGTTAAAAAAGGCGTATTTGCATTACGGTATGACACCGGGCGCCGATAACGTTTATCTCGCCCTGCGCGGCATGCGGACGCTGGAAACCCGCCTGAAGCGGCATGAACAATCGGCGCTGGAAGTGGCGCAGTGGCTTGAGCAGCAGCCGGAGGTGGCGCGCGTGCTTTATCCCGCCCTGCCCTCAGACCCCGGCCACGCCCTCTGGCAGCGCGATGTGGGTGGGGCGTGCGGTCTATTCGCCTGCGAATTTAAGGAGGCGACCGAAGCGTCAATCGGCGAGTTTGTCGATCGCCTCCAGCATTTCGGCTTAGGTTATAGCTGGGGCGGATATGAAAGCCTGGTGACCGCCTATCGCCCGGCCGCCACGCGCAGCGTGATGCATTGGGAGAAAGGCTGCTGGCTGGTGCGTCTGCATATCGGGCTGGAAGCGGTGGAGGATTTAATCGCCGATCTTGAGCAGGCGCTTACAGCCTTTGCCACAGCCAGCTCGCGGAAAACAGGATAAGCGTGACTACCACAATCGCCGGCGCGGCCGGTAAATCCGCCTGATAGGCCCAGACCAGCCCGGCACTCACCGAGAGCATGCCAACCCCCACACCCAGGCCCGCCATGTGCTGCGGCGTGTGCGCCCAGAAGCGGGCGGCGGCGGCGGGAATAATCAGCAATGCTGTAATCAACAGCGCGCCGACTAGTTGAATGGCGGACGCCACAATCGCCGCTAGTAATATCATCAGCACGAAACGCAGCCGCGTGACCGCGATCCCTTCAACCCGGGCAATATCGGCATGCAATGTCATCATCACAAGTTGCCGCCAGTAATAGATGATCACCGCCAGCACGAGCGCACTCACGCCGGCGATACGCACCACGTCCGCTTGTGAAAGCGCTAGAATATCGCCGAATAAAAAGCGCATCAGGTCGAGCTGGGTGGGCGCGGCCAGCGCTACCACCACCAGGCCAAGCGCGAGCGTGCCATGCGCCAGAATCCCCAGCATTGTGTCCGACTCGATACGCCCGTCGCGCGTGCCGGCGAGCACCAGCACCGCCAGTAAACCGGCGACCAGAAACACGCTGACCGGCAGATTAAGATTACTGAGCAACGCCAGCGCCACGCCCAGCAGCGAGGCGTGCGCCATGGTATCGCCGAAATAAGCCAGCCGCCGCCAGACGACGAAACAGCCCAGCGGTCCGGTGGCCAGTGTCATTGCCAGGCCCGCCAGCCAGGCATGCAGCAGATAGGGGTTACTCCACAATGCGGTAATCATGCGAAACCGGCTCCTTGGGTTCGGCAATCACGTTGCCGTGTAAATCATGCGTGTGATCGTGGGTGTGGCTGTATAGCGCAAGGCGTTGTGCCATGTCCTTGCCGAATAAATTGGTGAAAGCCGGGTTTTCGCCGAGCTGGCGGGGTTCGCCTTCACAGCAGATATGGCGATTCAGACAAATCACGTGATGCGTGGAGGCCATCACCATATGCAGGTCATGCGAGACCATGAGCACGCCGCAGCCTTCCGCATTCACCACATCATCTATCAGTTCATAAAGGGCCGCTTGCCCGTTCACATCAATGCCCGCCAGCGGCTCATCGAGCACCAGCAAATCCGGTTGGCGCAGCATGGCGCGGGCCAGCAGCACGCGCCGCCATTCCCCGCCAGATAATGCCTCCACGGGCTTGCCGAGCAAATCCTCTATGGCGAAGCGTTCCGCCAATGCCGCCACACGCCGGGCATGCGGCGCATATAGCTTGAGAAATTCATGCACACTCAGCGGCATGGTCGGGTGCACCGTCATATGTTGCGGGAGATAGCCGATACGCACACCACCGGGGCGGATCAGATCGCCGTAATCCGGCGCCTCCAGCCCGAGCAGCAATTTCAGCAGGGTTGATTTGCCCGCGCCGTTAGGGCCTATCACCGTGATAATCTCACCCTTGAGCAATTGCAGACTAACATGCTCCACCACCGTGTGGCCATGGTAGGCCTTGCCTAAATTGCGCGCTTCAAGTAACAGGTCGGGCATGCGTTATCTTAGTATTATTCTGTTGTTCCTACACTGTCTTGTGGCGTATCCACAAGCGCTTTATGCCCGGGCCGCAAGTGATAAGCCGCAAATTCTGGTCGATATTGCACCGATTCATCATTTGCTTACCGCTTTGTTTGAGGGGATTGCCACGCCCAAACGGCTGATTACCGGCGAGCAGTCGGCGCATTTTTTCCAGCTTAATCCCTCACAGGCGCAATGGGTGCAGCAGGCTGATGTGATAATTACCGTGGGCGGTGCGCTCAGCCCGGAAATCAACCGCGTGATTACGCGTTTAAATAAAACCCCGCAGCATATTGCGCTGCTTTCGCTTGAGATCGAGGGCTTCCTGTCCTATCGCGCCCATCACGGGCACCGCCATGCGCATGATCACGGCACGCACGACGGCGGCGGCGGGATCGATCCGCATATCTGGCTCGACCCGGTGCTGATGCAGCATGTCATCCGCGCCCTGACACAGGAATTAAGCACGCGCCTGCCGGCGCATGCCGCGGCGTTAAAGGAAAATGAGGCGTGGGTCATCGCCCAGCTGCAGGCCGTCAGCAAACAGGTGGAAACCACCCTGGCGCCGCTTGCAGCGGTGGAAGCGCCGGTTTATGCCACCTATCACGATGCCTATCAGTATTTTGAACGGCGGTTTAACCTGCCGCCCTCGCCCAGCCTGCTGGATACGCCAGAAAATATCGCCGGCACGCAGCGCACCATCGCGGCACTGGAGGCCCTCCGCCGCCAGTCGCCGGCCTGTCTGTTCAGCGAGATTGAGGTGCCGCTGGTTACCCGCGCGCAGCAGCAGACAGCGGCAAAACTCGTGGCCATCGACCCCGAATACGGCCTGCTTGACAACCCGGCGGAAGATTACAACGAACTTTTGCAGCAGCTAGCTGAGTCGGTTAGGCAATGTGCGGCTGGCTAAGATAGGTTGTGGACTGCATTTCGATCAACCGCGACACCGTGCGCTGAAACTCGAAACGGCCGTGCCCGTGCGGATATAACGCTTCAGGCTCAGCCGCTGCGGTGCAAATAACTTTCACCTTATGTTCATACAACGCATCGATTAATGTCACGAAACGCTTGACTTCATTGCGTTTTTCCGGCGCCAGGATGGGGATTTCCTGTATGATGACGGTATGAAATTCGCGCGCGATTTCAAGATAATCGGCTGCGCCCAGCGGTCGTTCGCAGAGCTCGGCAAAGGTAAACCAGGCCACGCCGCAGGCGGTTTTTTCTACTACCAGCGTCCGCCCCTGAGTTTGAATTGTTACCGGCTCGGACAGGTGATGGTGGGTGAGGCCGGTATAAATGGCATATAACGCCTCGTCCGCTTGCGGTCCCGACGGGGTAATATAGGTCCGTTTGGCCGATTTAAGCTGCGCCAGACGATAATCGGTTGGGCTTTTCAGCTCGACGATATCCATGCGGGCTTTGACCAGATCGATGAACTGCATGAACTGCTGGCGCTGAATGCCGCCCTGATACAGTCTCTGCGGCGGCCGGTTAGAAGTGAACACCACCACCACGCCGCGGTCAAACAGCTGCGTGAACAGGCGTGAGAGGATCATGGCGTCGGTGACATCATGCACCTGCAGCTCGTCCAGACACAGCAGCCGGCAGCCTTCAGACAGCTCGCCCACCACGCGCGGGAGAAGATCGTCGTTCGATTTTAACTGCCGCCAGGCATGCAGGCGGGCATGGACATCGCGCATAAAGGCATGAAAATGCACCCGCCGCTTGGGAATATCGCGGATATTGTCGTAAAACAGGTCCATCAGCATCGATTTGCCGCGCCCCACATCGCCCCATAGATAGATGCCGGCGCTGGTTTCCGGGCTGCGGCGGCGGAATAATCGCGACCAAAACGGGCGTCTCTCGCTGATCTGCAAGCCCTTTAATTGCGCGTACAGCGCTTCAAAATGCTCGATGGCGTGCGCCTGCGCGGTATCCGGCTGCCACTCGCCGGCCTTCACCAGCGTCTGATAACAGGCCAGCGGAGAGTCCGGAGAAGTTTTATTTACCTGATGCGCATTCATGCTATAGGATTTGCCAGCCGAGTCGTTTAGGCGCAAGCGATTCGATACGAAAGACAGGCCCATGCCGCAAATGATTCAGGATGCCTCGTTATTGCGTGTGGCGTTGGATACGTTCCGCAGGCAGAACCATTGTATTGGCTTTGTGCCGACCATGGGGGCGCTGCATGCCGGCCATATGAAACTGGTGGAGGAAGCCGGCCGCCGCTGCGATACGGTGGTGGTGAGTGTGTTCGTCAATCCGATGCAGTTCGGTGCGCATGAAGACCTTGCGCGTTATCCTCAGCAATTGGAAAAAGACCGCCAGCTGCTGGAGGATGCGCATGTGGAGCTGATCTATGTGCCGACGGTAGATGCGATGTACCCCGAAGGATTTGCCACGACCGTGAATGTCAGCGGGCTAAGCGAGCATCTGTGTGGCGCGGTGCGCCCGCGTCACTTTGCCGGTGTGGCCACTGTGGTCACCAAACTGTTGATGCAGGTGATGCCCGATATCGCCTGTTTTGGCGAGAAAGATTATCAGCAATTACAAATCATTAGGCGGCTGGTGACGGACTTAAGCATTCCCGTGGAGATTGTGCCGGTGGATACCATGCGCGAGGAGGATGGTCTGGCGCTGTCTTCGCGCAATGGCTATCTGAACGACAGCGAACGCGCACAGGCGCCGTGGTTGTATAAAACCCTGATAACGGCGGCCAATAAAATCGCCGGCGGCCTGTCGGTGGATGACACCCTGCAATGGGCGGAACAGCAATTGCTGGCGCATGGCTTTCAGAAAATCGATTATATCGCATGCTGCCATGCCCGCTCGCTGGAGCCGCAGACGCATCTGGAGCCGCCCGCCCGGCTGCTGGCGGCGGCGTGGATGGGCGATACGCGTTTGATTGACAATGTCGCTGTTCCCGCCTAACCAACATCGGGAGTGTGACGACTGGCAGCATAGGCATTGCCTGCATGGCGGGTCAGCGGGACGAAAAGGAAGCAATCATGAATCGGGACGAAATCATCGCCGAATTTGATGCGGCGCACGCCATCATCAAAGGGCATTTTATCCTCTCCTCGGGGCTGCATTCGGATACCTATCTGCAGTGCGCGCGGGTGATGATGGATGCGGCGCGCGGAGAGCGACTGTGTGCGGCGCTGGCAGCGGCGGTACGTGCCGCGCTGCCCGGCCAGTCGATTGATATGGTGGTGGCGCCGGCGGTTGGCGGCGTCGTCGTCGGCTACGAAATGGGCCGTCAGCTGGGTGTGCCCGGCGTGTTTTGCGAACGGGTGGATGGTGAATTTGCCCTGCGCCGCGGCTTTGATATTGAAGACGGGGCCAATGTACTGCTGGTGGAAGATGTGGTAACCACCGGCAAATCCTCGCTGGAGGCCGTGCAATGTATTGAAGGATTCGGCGGCACGGTGGTGGCCGAAGCCGCACTGGTTGACCGTTCGGGCGGACATGTCAGCCTGCCCTTCCCGCTCGTTGCGCTGTTGAATCTTGAGGTAGCTATGTACGAGCCAACGAAGCTGCCGGTTGAACTCGCTCAGATACCGGCTGTGAAGCCGGGTAGCAGATGGTTGGAGGGCTAGCCACCTGCGTTTTGTCAAACCGCGCACTGAGGTCTTGATCCAGCTTTTGCAGGTGCTCAATTAGATATCCCACGGGCTTGGCCTGGGCGACGGATCTGCCTTGTGGTTGCAACGCGCCCAGCGCATCCTGTATTTTGTCATGTAATATATCCACCTGCGTACCTAGCGTATGGTGACGGATAAATCGCGCAATAGCGCCGGTGCGCCCGTGATCTTTCGGGTTGTCATCGCTCTTGATAAAACGCTTGATAAAGCCGAATACCAACCCCTCGCTGGCATCGGATTTTTCTTCATTAAACCCTGCATATTCCATCCGGTTTTCACGCAGCCTTTCCCATTCCGACAAGGTGCGATTGAGTGCGTGATGCAGCGTCTCCACCGCCTGCCGCTGGGGGCTGTCCTTTGCCAGAAACGGGGCCGATTCCCTCAAATCCTGATCCAGTCCGATCAGGTGAAACAATAAATCCTGATTTGACTGCTCACCCAGTTGCTTATCCATTTCCTTTGCCAGGTTGCGCGAAACATAGGCATGCAATGCCCGGCAATAACTGCGGATCAAATGCGCTTCTACCGCACCGGCGTCCTGTAATTGTTTGCGCAGGGCGAGCGTATCGGGATCCGGATTGGCGGAACGAGTACTAACAATCTCGTCCCGTCGCCGCTGCATATTGGCGAAAGCCTCTTGTAGTCGCTGATACCAATTGCCGTTTTGCTGCCCGGCCAGATGAGCCGTATCTTCCGTTCTCCCCTCGCCTTTGGGAATCATCAGCGCATGGCCCTCACGATCGAGCGGGAACCAGTTGCCGGTATGGGCGTAGCCGTCGGGATCATTCGTCGCACCGCGCGGCGGAATGGCCGGCACGCCGTCCTTCCACAGCTCGAAACGGTAATAGCGGTTGCCCAGTTTTTCTTCCAATGCCCGCACAAAGGCACGATTGCCGGTACGCGGCTGGCCATAGCTGTAAATCCCGTCCAGCCGAATATCGGGCTCGTAGAAGCTCCATTTCGCGGCGGCAATGGTAGCAATGGCTGCACCAGCTGAATGACCAGTAAAATAGAGTTTGCTGTCCTGATAGCGATCCTGTTTTTTCAATGCCGTACAGGTTTGATGTATCTGTTCCCACAATGTCGTGTTTTTGCTTTGTGTTTTAGGCTCCCGCCCGGTAATCCCGAGAACCAGATCATCCGCTAAAGAAGGCTTGGATAATTGCAGGGTTTGGCTGTCTAGTTCGTTGTACCAGCCATAATGCACTTTGGCGTTTGCGGCGAATTCGGGCATATCCTGCAGCCAAGTCATAAAGAAACTGCTCAAATTACGGTAATGTTTAGAAAAATGGCTGCCGTGCGTGCCCTCAAATGCGATCACGATATGCGATGGCTTGGCATAGATCACGCATTGCTGCGTCGGAGTGGAACAGACGATTGCCTGATCGAATCCCAGCGCTTTGGCCCGCTTGTTCTGGCGCTGCTGTTCTGCGCGCAATGTCTGTATGCTGGCTTTCTCCGGCTGCTCCGGGCGATAGGCGGCGCGCGACAGCTCGGCGCATAACAGTGCATCGATAAAATCCGGATAGGCGGCGTTCGGATCCGTTGGCAGTTCAAACGCATCCTGCAACTTGATGCCGTCGGGTAATGATTCAGACGATTGGGCAGTGCTCACCTATTGTCCCCATATTGTCCCCATACGTACGTACATTAAATTATAGCAAGCGCGTGATGACAATATCGCGACAGTTGTATGACCGATTGGTTACGTTTTAACGGGCGCGGGCGCGACGACCATTATCACCTGACGGCCTTCAAGGGCTTCAAGCTTGCTTTGTAGCTTAAACTAAGTTAAACTTTAGTACAGAAATTTTCTTAATAATCATCTTGGGGGCAGTATGGGGTTTGTTGTAATAGGTAACTTTGCCGCAGATCAATGCGGCAGCGAAATTCGTGTTGATGTCACAAATAATAGGTTAACAGGTTTCAAGGGCGGTTATATACCAATAAGTAAAGAAGCTGTTGATGCAATAATGCAAGAAAGAAATAAAATGTTTAAAAACGGAGTAACCAGTCTTGATTTGACAGAGGGTCTTGAAATAATAAATAAGCATGTTCCCAATTTTAATAAAGGCTTGAGTGACATAAAGCCCGGGAATAAATGTATTAGTTAATTATTGTGACGTAGAGCAACTCGTCTTTGGGCGTGTTGTCAGCGTATGGGGTCATCCAAGTCGATCATATATTTTATTCATGGTTTCGTAGGCGCGGGGGCGACAACCATTATTACCTGACGGCCTTCAAAGGAGGGGTGATGCTCGACACGGATTTTCTCGCCAAGCTCCTCTTTGACCTTATCGAGCAGGCGCATACCGATATCCTGATGCGCCATTTCACGGCCACGAAAGCGCAGCGTAAATTTGACCTTATCTCCGGCGTCGAGGAATTTGTGCGCCCGTTTGAGCTTGATCTCCAGATCGTGCGCATCGATATTGGGGCGCAGCTTAACTTCCTTCACATTCACGACTTTTTGTTTTTTCTTCGCCTCGTGCGCCTTTTTTTGCTTTTCGTATTTATATTTGCCGTAATCGAGCACCTTGCACACCGGCGGTTTGGCGGTGGGCGAGATTTCAACCAGATCCAGCCCGGCAGCGCGGGCGCGGTTTAATCCCTCGTCTACGGAGACAATGCCAACCATGGTGCCATCTTCATCGATCAGTCGGATTTCGGGTGCGCGGATATGTTGGTTCATACGCGGCCCGTCTTTGCGCGGCGGGCGATTAGAGAAACTCATAAATGCTCAGCATAGAGTCGGTTACTTCCTTTACTAACTATTGTGCTGTCATCCGCGCGATGCCGTGCCGGCGGCTGACCACTCAGGCAGATTTCCCCTCGGCACGCTGTTAATAGCAGATGACAATAACTCACGTTTAAGCAGGCGGCGCTGCTTCTTGAGACAGTTTACGGATTGCGGCGTCAAGTGCAAGGATTTCTTGCTTATCGTCACCCAGCCGGCGCAGGGCGACCGTCTCGTTTGCCACATCTTTCGGGCCGACGGCCAGAATATAGGGCACTTTCCGATGGCTGTGTTCACGCACTTTATAGTTGATTTTATTGGCCGATAAATCGGTGGCAACACGCACACCGGCGCGTTCCAACTGCTCGGCAATGTGGCGCGCAGGGTTGTCCTGCTCGTTGGTAATGGGGCAGACCACGGCCTGCAAGGGGGCAAGCCATAGCGGAAACTTTCCGGCATAATGCTCAATCATGATACCGATAAAACGCTCAAGCGAGCCCAGAATCGCCCGGTGCAGCATGACGGGGCGGTGTTTTTGCCCGTCCTCGCCGATATAGGTGGCATCCAGCCGCTCGGGCAATACAAAATCCAGCTGCAGGGTGCCGCATTGCCAGGTGCGGCCGATGGCGTCCTTTAAATGAAACTCCAGCTTGGGGCCGTAAAATGCGCCTTCGTCGGGGGCCAGTTCATATTGCAGGCCGGCGGCCTTCACGGCTTCTGCCAGCGCGCCTTCGGCCTTGTCCCAGATAGCATCCGAGCCGGCACGCACTTCCGGCCGAGTGGCGAGCTTAATATCAAACCGCTCAAAGCCCAGCTCGTGATAAACCGATTCCAGCAGGCGGCAGAACCGTTCGGTCTCGCTGGCGATTTGTGATTCGGTGCAGAAAATATGGGCGTCATCCTGCACCATGGCGCGCACGCGCATCAGCCCGTGCAGCGCCCCCTTGGCTTCGTTACGATGACAAGAGCCGAACTCGGCCATGCGCAGCGGCAGGTCGCGATAGGAGGTGACGCCCTGATTGAAGATCTGGACATGGCCGGGGCAGTTCATCGGCTTGACCGCCAGCACATCCTCATCTTCCTCGGCAGAAATGGTGAACATATTGTCGCGGAATTTCTCCCAATGGCCAGATTCTTCCCACAGCCGACGAGCAACCAATATCGGGGTACGCACCTCCTGATACCCATCGCGTCGAATTTTGCGCCGGATATACTCCTCCACCAGGCGATACAGCGTGCAGCCCTTATCATGCCAGAAGACCTGCCCCTGCGCCTCGTCCTGAAAATGGAACAGGTTCAGCTCTCGCCCCAGGCGCCGATGATCACGCTTCTCCGCTTCCTCCAGCATGGTCAAATGTGCCTGCAGCTCCTCTTTGGTGGCAAATGCCACGCCGTAGATACGCTGGAGCATTTTATTATCCGAATCACCGCGCCAATACGCCCCGGCGAGCTTGGTCAGCTTAAAATATTTCGGAATCTTTTCCAGATTCGGTACATGCGGGCCTCGGCAAAGATCGATAAAGGCGTCTTCGCCCTCGCCCTGACGATATAGCGAAATCTTGCCGCGCTCGGACGTGTCATCTTCCGGTGCGCTGCGGATGAGCTCTGCCTTATAGTGCTCCTCGCGTGCTTCAAACATGGCAATAGCGTCTTCACGCTCCCACATCTCGCGGCGGACCGGGCGCTTGCTGCCCAGAATCTCGCGCATTTTGTCTTCGATTTTGGGTAAATCCTCCGGCGTGATGCGATGCTCCAGCTCGACATCGTAATAAAAACCGTGTTCTACGGTGGGGCCGATGGCGAGTTTGGCCTGCGGCCACAGCTCTTTAATGGCCAGCGCCAGCACCTGCGCGGTCAGCGTATGGCGCGCGATATCAAGCCCTTGCGGATCTTTGGGCGTGAGGATATGCACCTGCGCATCATGGTCGATCGGCAGGTAAATATCACGCTGCTGCCCATCGATGAGCACGCCAACGGCGGCTTTCGCCAGCCCGGGGCTGATCGATTCGGCCAGTTCCTCCCCGGTGAGCGCATGGTCAAACGGGCGGGTGCTGCCATCCGGCAGGGTAATATTCACATGGTTCATGACGGCTGCTTGCGGATTTGCATTCATATCGCCGTTATGCCGGGTTTTGGCCAGCAGGGCAAGGGGCAACTTGATTGTTGGTTATGGCAGGGTATCCATGCATTCGTTCGTCTGAGGATTCAGTTAGCCAATTCCGCCATCAATCCCGGCTGCGGGCGGATAGTGCCTTTATCACTTGCCTGGCGGATCTGCCTTTGTGGCTTTTCAGTGGTTGATGCGGGTTTTGTTTCTGCCTGCGGTTTATCCGCCGTGGAGCGATGAGCGGTCCTGGCATCTTCCTGTCTGGCCGGCATGGCGAATTGCACGGGCTGGGAAAGCGAAGCCACAAGCGGTTCGTGCGTTGGTATCTGCAATTCTTTGTTGGGCATGAAAATCTGCGGTTTTTCCACCCGCCCGGCATTGGGATAGTGGCGCATGCCCGGCACATGGGCCAGCGCATCAAGCGACGGCTTCAGGAGAATGGCGGTGACGAAGGTATAAAATACATCGGTGGAAGCATAGGTCATCAGCCGCGAGTAAATCTGATCAACATTTTCCGATGCCATAGGGCTCAGCATTTTATTAACGGTGCTCCTGATGGCGTCAGGGGTGTGTTTGGATATTTCACCCCCCATTTTCTCCGCCGCCCCATCGACTGAAAAGTCCCTCAGATACGGGATGTTACGGCGTTGGGCATAGCCCCGCAGCATGTTGGGATTCTCAAGGCTCTTGCTGCCGATCGTCGCCGCCAGTCCCTGTACAGCACCCCAACCGATCAGGCGCGAGGCGATGATACCCAGCCAGGTGGGTGACGGCTCTTCGGCGATACGCGCATGGGCGGCCTGAATCTCGGGGATTTGCTCAGCGTGTTCACCATAATGCCCGTCGTCGAACCAGCGGACGAGATCGAGCTTGTAATCTTCTGCGACTTTGACGAACGCCGAGGTAATGTGCCCGCCCAGCATAATGGTGAAAGCCTTGCTGAGCGTGTCCCGCGTTCCCTGATCCTTGAAGCCGACTTTTTCATAGGTTCGATTTAACCACCGATAGGCCAGCTGGCCTTTGTGGTTATCGTGAACCATGTATGTCAGCAAGACGGATAACAGCACATTGAGCCCGTAGCCGTTGGCCCAATAGTTCCAGTAATAAAAATCGCGTTCGCCTTTGGTTTCCGAATCGCCTTTATAGAATGATTCCACCCCGAAATCGGTAAAGGGATTTGCCTGCCCATCGTTGGGCATAACAATCCCGTTATGCTCCGGCTGTTCATGCGAGCGCCGGCGCTGTATCGTATCTATTTCGTGACGTTTATCCATGCTGGATACAATAACCCATTATTATCCTATCTTTACATGTTACCAATAAGTCGCAGGGATAAATGTGAAGTTTGCGTGAAAACTAAGGAAATGAGGGCCTAGGCCGGTTTAAGTCGCCCGTTTATGCGGCGCAGCGGCAGACGGCGGCATACGCGAGAGCAGCATCGGCGGTGTGATGCGGGACATATCGTGCGTGGTGATAATATCAACATGTTCGCCGCGCGGGGCGCACAGATCGGGATTGGATTCGGTGGTATTAAATAGCACGCTGCACGGGCATCCGGCCGCGGCGATCAGATGCATCGGCCCGGTATCATTGCCAACGGCACAGGCGGCATGTCGGGCGAGTTCGGCGATCTGCGCAAAGCTGGTCTGGTTACATAAATTAACCGGTTTCAGGGGTCGGGGCTCAGATGTGAGGGACGTTATGGTGTGTTCAATCGTGTGTAATAAATCCGCTTCCGCGCCGGCGCCGATTAACACCGGCTGATACCCCCGATCGATCAGCCCGGCGACCAGTTGCGCGTAATGTTCGGCCGGCCAGCGTTTGGCCGGGCGGTGCGCCGAACCGCCGGGCACAAGCAGGACGAACGGGTGCTTTGATGCGGCAATGAAGGGATGGGACGCCCGCAGCCATTCAATATCAGGCGGCGGCACATCAGGAATGCCGGCGATGCTCAGTTGCTGTTTCTGGCGGTCGATCGTGTGCAGGCGTGTACGTTCCAGGGTGGCATGCGGATGCGAGCCTTTGGGATGCAGGCCGGAATAATACGGCTTCGGCCTGGCAAACAGATGAAAATATCGCGTGCTGCGCGCAGAGGTCTGCAGATCATACACCCAGTTAAACTGCCGGGAACGCAACCGGTGGATCAGCGCGCGCAGCCGGCCGAACTGCCACAGCTTGGGCCGAGAATCGATCCAGATCTCGTCGATAAACGGGCAGTCCTGCATCAGCTCGGCAAAGGGTTTTGTCGTCAATAAGGTGATATGCGCCTGCGGATGATGCCGGCGAATCGCCTTCATCGGTCCGGTGGCAAGGATGAGATCACCCAGCGCGCCGTGTTTGATGATGAGAATGTGATGCGGCGGTTTGTTCATGTATTATCGCTGAGTCATTTTTCAAAGCTATCAATTAGCATAAATGTAAACAAATCTTCATACTCATGAATTGATTAATTTGCGATATTATATGTAATAATTCCTGTGGCAAGATTATTAATTGAACATCAATTAACGAATGGAGATATGTTGTGACTAATGATGGAAAAACGGTAACCTTCCTCGATCAAAACAGCGGTATATTCAATACAGAAAAAGATATTACGGAAGAACATGAAATTGACCATATTATTGATGATCGTGGTTACTCTATCATCGCTTCGGACCATGGCGCCGAGGGAGTGACGATTAACTGCGGCGACGATATGCATAGCTTTTATCTCGCAAATAAGCCAGAAGGCTATGGAGTCAGTAGCCCCTTATTTTCAGGAGACAAGCGCAAGCGGGCTACGTTATCACCCGATGAATTCCGGGCCGTTTTGGAAGGGGCTATCATATCTTCCAGAGGGGATGGCGCGGTCATGACCCTGCATGATATCGACCAGAAGGTTGAGGGCTCAAAGGATAATCGGACCACCATAACCTTTGATGAAGCCCCGATGGACCAGTTCTGCGAATCTCCGCCCATTAGCGAAGCGATGAAGCGCGCCAAGGATATTAAACAACGATAAAAAAAATTGAATCAGCCCGATTCAAGTGGTTGCAGCCTCATTATCTAACCCAGCAGTTCGCCGTATAGTTCAATCGTCTTGCGCTGCATTTCAGCGACCGAGAAATGGTCCCACACATGGCGGATAGCGGCCGCGCCGATTTCGTGCCGCCGCGGTACCGGCAGCGTGAGGGCGCGGCTGATGGCGGCGCTTAAAGCATCGGCATCGCGCGGAGAGACCAGAAAGCCGTTTTTTTCATGGGTGATGGTTTCGGCATGCCCGCCATGATTAGCGGCGATCACCAGCTTACCCATCGCCTGGGCTTCCACCACCGTGCGCCCGAAGGCTTCCGGTTCTATAGACGGGGCCACCACGACATCGGCCAGTGCATAGGCTTCCGTCATATGTTTGGTGGTGCCGACAAAGCGTACGCGCCCCTCCAGACCGAGCTTGCCGATCTGTTTTTTAAGCTCTTCGACATAGTCGGGGTGTTCGGTGGCGTCTCCCAGCAGCAGGCACAGATAATCCTGTTCCGCCAAACGGGCCAGCGCTTCCAGCAACAGATGCTGACCTTTCCAGCGCGTCAGGCGCGAGGGCATAAGAATAATCGGCTGGTGGTTTTCCTCAACCCACCATTCCTGCGAGAGCTGAGCCAATATCCCGGGCGTGACGTTATCGGGCGTAAACATTTCCAAATCGGCCCCGCGGTGAATGGTTACCACGTGATCTGAATTGCAGGCATAATGATGCAGGATATGTTCGCGCACAAAATCCGACACGGCAATCACGCGCTCACCCTTTGTCATCACCTGATTATACGCTTTTTTGCCAATGCCGGTGAGGCCATAAATCCCATGAAAGGTCGTGACAAACGGAATACGTGCTTTTTTTGCTGCATAATACGCCGCCCAGGCCGGCGCCCGCGAACGCGCATGCACCAGATTGACGCCGTAACGCTCGATCACCTGCGATAGCTGTTGGATGTTGCGATACATCGTCAGCGGGGATTTGGAATCCAGCGGCAGTTCGAGATGCGTGGCCCCGTGATAGCTAATATTGGAGCTCATCAGCCCACCGGACGAGGCCACGACGCTCTGCCAGCCGCACTGGACAATCGCCTTGCTGATTTCAACCGTGCCGCGCTCAACGCCGCCATTATTCAGCGCCGGCAGCACCTGTAATATCATAGGATGTTCAATCATGCCGGAATGGTGATAGAGAATTAGCAGGGATCTGTCACCCACTACCTCGCCGCCCGTCCACACCAAACCGATTTATCCATTGCGTGTGTGCGTTACTTGCACTATGTACGAATCGTATGAAAATTGCCGTATTAAAAGAAACCGCCGCCTATGAACGCCGCTGCGCCATCGCACCGGATGCAGTAAAAAAATATGTTACGCTCGGCGCGGAGGTGGTGGTACAAAGCGGCGCCGGTGAAGGCGCCGCCATCAGTGACGATGCGCTGCGTGAGGCGGGCGCAAGCATTAGGGGCGAAGCGGCGCTGACCTGCGAAGGCGCCGATATCGTTTTATGCGTGCAGCCGCCCAATGATAAGACGCTGGCCGTCATTCCGCCCGCGGCGCTGCTCATCGGCATGTTTGACCCGCTTGCCCCACAAACCGATATTACACGTTATGAAAACGCCGGGCTTACCACCTTTACCATGGAGTTACTCCCGCGCATCAGCCGCGCGCAGTCGATGGATGTGCTCTCCTCGCAAAGCAATATCTCTGGCTATCGCGCAGTGATCGATGCCGTGCACGCCTTCGGCAAGGTGGTGCCTATGATGATGACCGCAGCGGGGACCGTGCCGCCGGCGAAAGTGCTGGTGCTGGGTGCCGGGGTAGCGGGACTGCAGGCGATTGCCACCGCCAAGCGCCTGGGCGCAGTGGTCTCGGCGTTTGATGTGCGCCCGACGGTAAAAGAACAGGTGGAAAGCCTCGGTGCCAAATTTATCGAGGTGGAGGGTGCGGAATCCGGCGAGGGTGGCGGCGGATACGCCAAAGAGTTGAGCGAAGAGGACAAGCGCAAACAGGCCGAGCTGATACATGAAACGCTAAAAAGTCAGGATATGTGTATCACTACGGCGCTGATTCCCGGCAAACAGGCTCCCGAGCTGATCACCGACGCCATGCTGCAGGATATGAAACCTGGCGCGGTCATTGTGGATCTGGCGGTGACTGCGGGCGGAAACTGCCGGGCCTCACGCGCCGACGAGGTGACGGAGGTGCACGGCGTGCAGATTTTAGCGCCCAGCAACATGCCAAGCCGCGCCGGCGCGGATGCTGCACCGCTTTATGCCCGGAATCTTTATAATTTCATTTCCGCTTTAATGGTGAACGCAGATAAACAGTTTGAGGTCAATTGGGAAGATCAGCTGATCAGCGGCACGTTGCTAACCAAAGACGGGCAATTAGTGCATGAGGCGGTCAGGCAACATCGCAATCCCGATGCCACCCCGGCGCCTGTGACCGAGGATGAAACAGAAGAAAAAGCAGTAGCAGAGCCAGGGGAACAAGCAGTGGCTGCAGAAACAGGTTCAGCGTGACAAAGGAATGAAGGCGAAACCATGAGCAACAGCGTATCCGACCAGCTGCGAGAACTGAGCGAACAAATCGAAACGCTTGAAGCCCAGGCGGCCGCCTCTACCGGCGGCGTCGATCCGCTGGTATTCGGTTTGTTCGTCTTCGTGCTGGCCTGCTTTGTTGGCTATTATGTTATCTGGAAAGTCACGCCTGCCCTGCACACGCCATTGATGGCCGTGACCAACGCCATTTCCGGCATTATCGTGGTGGGAGCTATGATCGCAGTCGGCGCCGAGGCCGGCGGCTTTTCCACCCTACTTGGCTTTATCGCCGTGACCGTCGCCTCGGTGAATATTTTCGGCGGGTTTATCGTGACCCAGCGCATGCTTGACATGTATAAGAAAAAGGAACGGAAGGAATGACCTCTACCGCCGCGCTGCTTTATCTGGTTGCCTCGGTCCTGTTTATTTTATCACTAAAGGGCCTGGCCTCACCCGCTTCCGCGCGGCGCGGCAACCAGTTCGGAATGATCGGTATGGCGATTGCCGTGCTGACTACTTTTTTCCTACCCGTGATGCAGGATTATGCCCTGATTATTCTGGGTGTCGTAATCGGCGGAACGGTCGGCGTGGTTATCGCGCGGCGCATCGCCATGACGGCGATGCCGCAACTGGTCGCCGGGTTTCACTCGCTGGTGGGCATGGCAGCCGTGTTGATTGCCATGGCCGCGCTGTGGTCGCCGGAAAGTTATAATATCGGCACCGAAAACAATATTGCCGTCGGCAGCCTGCTGGAAATGGCCATCGGCGCGGTAATCGGCGCGATCACCTTTACCGGCTCGGTGGTTGCCTTCGGTAAGCTGCAGGGTATCATGTCCAGCAAGCCGGTGCGTTTCAGCGGTCAGCATCAGCTGAATGCCGCGATTGGTATCCTGATTCTGGTGCTGCTGCTCATTTTCATGGGCACGGAGTCTAAATTCCTGTTCGTGGTCATGGTATTGCTGGCGTTTGCCATCGGCTATCTGCTGATTATCCCCATCGGCGGCGCGGACATGCCGGTAGTGATTTCCATGCTTAATTCCTACTCCGGCTGGGCGGCGGCGGGGATTGGCTTCACACTGGGGAATCCGCTGCTGATCATTACCGGTGCGCTGGTCGGCGCTTCCGGGGCGATTTTAAGCTACATCATGTGCAAGGCGATGAACCGCTCGATTTTCAATGTGATTTTAGGCGGGTTTGGGTCGCAGGACAGCACCGCCGGCGGCGAGGATGAAGAAGAGCGCTCGGTGAAATCAGGAAGTGCTGAAGATGCCGCCTTTTTGCTGGCCAATGCCGATTCGGTCATTGTGGTGCCGGGCTATGGCATGGCGGTGGCGCAGGCGCAGCACGCCGTGCGCGAGCTGGTGGAGTCGCTGGAAGCCAAAAACATTGCAGTACGCTTTGCCATTCACCCGGTGGCCGGGCGCATGCCGGGGCATATGAACGTGTTGCTGGCCGAGGCCAATATTCCCTATGACGAGGTGTATGAGCTTGAGGAAATCAATAACGACTTTGCCACCACCGACGTGGTCTATGTCATCGGCGCCAACGATGTCACCAATCCGGCCGCAAAAACTGACCCCAGCAGCCCGATTTACGGCATGCCGATTCTGAATGTCGCCGATGCGCAGAACGTGATTTTCAATAAACGGTCGATGGCGGCGGGTTATGCCGGGATTCAGAATGAACTATTCTTCCGCGATAACACCATGATGCTGTTCGATGACGCCAAAGCCGCGACGGAAGATCTGGTCAAAGCAGTCAAAGCGTTATAGACATCATCACCCCGCCACGCCCGATGACGATGGACGTGTGGGGTGTGATGTTTTCAGCGTCGCGGGCGTAGTTCAATGGTAGAACGAAAGCTTCCCAAGCTTTAGACGT
>CAZMBI010000019.1:0-34163 GCA_964564675.1 uncultured Azospirillaceae bacterium | reverse complement strand
CCCAGCCATTCTTCTCTGTTTGCCACATCTTCGAATCTATCGAACGGGAAGTTCAAATAATTTACTTTGAATACCACGCTTCGTTTATTGAACCGGGCATGGAGATATCACCATCGCCATTCGCCTGAGCGGTAAAAAGCAATGCGATCATTTATAGCTAACTGACTTTATGCTCCGCATAAAGACGCGCGCTACGCGGCGGAATCCCGTCTCACGGCGGGCTTCATTGTCGATTAACAAGGTTAATCGACAATAATTGAGCGTTTCATCCAGGAATTGATTGAAATCTCCACGTCTTGAAACGCGCATCCCGCAGGCTCATTCATTGCGCAGCAGGCTGGCCGGGCGCAGGCGGAACAGGCGGCGATTGCCGACATAGCCGGTTATCCAGACCAGGGCGGTGCACAGGGCGATCGTGGCAAGTATCACCCCGGGCATGAGATAAAACGTATCGGCGCGGAATCGCAGCGCAATCAGCCAGGCGCCGAACAGGCCGATGCCCGCGGCCAGCACGGCGGTCAGCCCGGCCAGCATCATCCACTCGGCGGTGCAGGATTTGAGGATGTCGCGTCGGCGCGCGCCCAGCACCTTAAGCACGGCGGTATCATACAGCCGCTGTTCAAGCGTGGCGCTGAGCGCGCTGATCAGTACCAGCAACCCGGCCAGCAGGCTGATAACAACCGTCACCCGCAGGGCGGTGGCGATGGTGCCGATGGCATCCCGCACGATGGAAAGCACTTCGTTTGTGCGCACGATGGTGACGCCGGGAAAGCGCTGACTGATCTGGCGCACGAGCGCGCCTTCCTTCCCGCTGGCGTCATCAAGCCGGATGGTGCCCAGAAAGGTGCGGGGAAAGCCTTCCAACGCGCCCGGCGACAGCATCAGCGAGAAATTGATCTGGAAAGTGGTGTAATCGATCGTGCGGGCGCTGGCGACTTCGGCCGTGATCGACTCGCCAAGAATATTAACGGTGAGGGTATCGCCCAGCTCAAGGTGAAACCCGTCCATAAAACGGGCATCCACTGAGACCAGCGGCGGGCCGTCATAGTCGGCGTCCCACCATTGTCCGGCCGCCAGTTCGGTATTATCCGGCGGCACCGGGCTGGTGCTCACCCCGCGATCGCCGCGCAGCGCCCAGCGAATATCGTCTTTCACTGGCGCTTCCTGCGCCGGCGTGCCGTTGAGATGGGTGATGCGTCCGCGCAGCATGGGGCGCAGATTAATCTGCTCTGCGGGCGCGTATTCTGCTAACAGATCGGTCAGCCCCGCTCGCTGGTGAGGCTGTATATCCACCAGAAACAACGAGGGCGCCTCTTCCTCTACAATGCGCTTGATGCGCGCCTGCAGATTGGCTTCCGTTAAGGTCAGCGCAATGAGGACGGTCAGGCTGATCCCGATGGCGAAAATCACCGTGCCGGTCGTCGATCCGGGACGGTGCAGATTGCTCAGCGCCAGCTTCAGCCAGGGGGTGTGCGCCTTCAGGCGGCGGGTGACCCGGCGCACCAGCCAGGTGCAACCGCCGAAGGCGGCAAAGGCGAGCAGCAAGACGATAATCGCACCCAGCATGAAGCCGGTATCGCGTGCGGTCATAAGCAGCGTACCCACCAACAGGCCGGCCAGGCCGGCCAGCACCGCCCTGTCAAGCGCGCGCAGATGCAGCGATAACATCCCGGATTTGGAGCGAAACAGCAGGGAAGGTCGCACATCCATGGCGTTTAACAGGGCCGGCAGGGAGAATAAATAGGCGATCAGCAATCCATACCACAGGGCGAGCAGAATCGGCAGGAAATGAAATTCGGCACCAGTTTGCAGCACCGGCAAAACCGGCGCCAGCAGAGGCACAGCCAGCTGCGTGATCGCCGCGGCAAGGGCCACGCCCGCCAGGCCGCCGGCGGCGCACAGCAGTCCGATCAATAGCAGGTACGTCATCAGCACGGTCCGCCGCGACGCGCCCAGCACCTTAAACATGGCCATGGTCGGCAGTTTTTTCTCCAGATAGGCGCGGGCGCTACTGCCAATACCGATGCCGGCAATCAGAAACGTGGCCAGACCGGACAGTGTTAAAAACGACAGGAGTTGATTGCTGAAACGCTGCACCAGGCGGTTGCTGTCCTGACGGGTGTCGACATCCCAGGACTGATCGGGAAAGCGAGCCTGTAACGCCTCTTCGAGCGTTGTTTTGAACCGCTTTTCCTCGGCAGGCGGCTGGTCGGCGAGGATACGGTATTGATGTTCGATCAGGCTGAACGGTTGGATCAGTCCGGAGTCCTGCAGCGCCTCGTAATGCATCATCACGCGCGGGCCGAAACTGACGACCTGCACCGTGCGGTCCGGCTCGCGCTTTAACGTGGCGCGGATGGTATAGGTGGCGTTGCCGATCGTGACACGCTCGCCCAGACGCGCATCCAGTTGCGACAGTAAAATCGGATCGACGATGATGCCGCCATCGGCCAGCGCGTCTTCCCGGCTGATCGGCTCATGCAGTTGCAGCGAACCGATCAGCGGATAGGCCTCATCGACCGCCTTGACTTCGACCAGCACGCTGTCATCGCCCCGATAGAGCATGGTGCGCAGGGTGGCGATATGCGACAGCTGCCCGTATTCTGAGAGGAAGGCGCGTTGCTCGGCAGAGGCTTCGACGCCGCGCAGCTCGATATTGACATCACCGCCCAGTAGACTGCTGGCTTTGTCGTTCAGCGCATGCTCGACAATGGCGCCAAAGCCGTTGACGCTGCCAATAACGGTCACCCCGAGCATTAAACAGGCGATAAATACCGAAAAATGCCGCCAGCCGTGGCGCAGTTCGCGCCAGGCCATCCGCCAGGCGATGCCTATCTGGTTATTGCTTGAGCGTGCCATCCTGCATCACTAGCTGGCGCGATGTCTGAGCGGCCAGTTCGGTATCATGGGTGATCAGCATCAATGTGGTGCCGTGGGTTTCCCTGAGCGCGAATAACAGCTCGATGATCTTGCGGCCGTTTTCGCGGTCCAGGTTGCCGGTCGGCTCATCCGCCAGCAATAAATGGGGGCTAGTGGCAAACGCCCGGGCCAGGGCCACGCGCTGCTGTTCGCCACCGGAGAGTTGCTGCGGATAATGCAGCATCCGGTCTTTGAGTCCGACTTCCTCCAGCCAGCCGCGGGCGGTGGTAAGGCTGTCGGCATGGCCGGCAAACTCCAGCGCGACCGTCACATTTTCCAGCGCGGTCATGGTGGGGATCAGGTGAAAATGCTGAAACACAATACCGATGTGCGCGCCGCGAAACGCCGCGAGCTCGTCCTCATTCATCGGCGTGATCTCTTTACCGGCGACGAACAAGCGACCGGCGCTGGCCTGTTCCACACCAGCGATTAGCATGAGCAGGGAGGTTTTGCCGGAACCCGACGGGCCGACGATACTGACGGTTTCCCCCGCCTGTACTTGGAGGTTGATATCCTGTAATATGAAGACCGGTTGATGCTCGGGTCCGGGCAGTGTCAACGACACCTGATGAAGGGACACCATGTTATCACGCGTTTCTTCGGGCATGCGTTTCGTGCTTTTCTTTTTAACCGTTATATATCTAGGCCATTTGCCGTTAATGGCAAGCGAGCCCGTGCGGATTTTACTGTTCGGCGACAGTATTGTCGCCGGCTATGGCCTAAAAACCGCCGCCTCGGTGCCGGTGCAACTGGAATCGGCATTACGCGCCGCCGGCCATGAGGTCACCGTGATTGACGGCGGGGTGTCCGGTGATACGACCAGCGGCGGGCGCACGCGCCTTCGCTGGATGGTCAACAAGCATGCGCCGGATCTGGTGGTCCTGGCGCTTGGAGGCAATGACGTCCTGCGCGGGATTCCGCCCGAGGTGACTCGGCAGAATATCGATGCCATGCTGCATTTTTTGCAGGCGCGCGATATCCGTGTCATTTTATCGGCGGCGCAGGCTACCCGGTCTCTGGGAGAGACATATATGAAAAAGTTTAATGTGATTTATCCGGAATTGGCGCAGCAATATGACGTGCCGCTTTACCCGTTTCTCATCAGCGATACGTTTGGCGACCGGGCGCTCATGCAGCCAGACGGGATTCACCCCAATGCCCGCGGCGCCGCCCGCATTGCGGAGAATCTCGCCGAGTATCTGGCGCCGAAACTCTCATCCGCTGCGCCTGCCAGCGCCGAGGAGAAAGGGGGCTCATAAAGCCCTGTATGGCTGACATCACGACTGTTGGCTTATTGTATCCATTTTTTTACCCCATACCCATCGGATCGGTACCGCGCCCCGCTACCGGCTGCTTGTTATTTTAGAACACCTCTGGACAGCAGAATAAAAATGGTTCTGCGGGGCCGGGTTTACGCTATGTTAAGCGACGGGGATATATTTCGAGAGACGAGGTGCCGGCGGAAACGCTGATCTGACAGGATCCAGTGCCGGAAGCGGATTATACTCTGATTGATGAATCAGACGTTGAAGAGCTGAAGGCAGAGATCCTCGATTCCGGGCTGAGCGTGCCGGAACTGCGCGCCGTCGCCGAAGTCTATGCTTTTGACGGTGCCCGCGAGCGCTTCGTGAAGGACTTCATGGCGGCCTTGAGCAAAGTGATGCGGCTCGACCGGTTCGATCTGAAGCACAGTATCTGAGGGCAAACAGGGGGCGACAGGCATATCTCCCGTTAAAACCGGTAGCCCAGTGAAATGGCACCGAAGACGTGGCTGCCGTCCTGATTGTCGAATTCCTTGGAGCGCCAGTTGATGGTGTAGGTAATCCGGGTGCTACCGTAGGTAAGCGCCAGACCGGCACTGGCATCGGCTACAAAATATTTCTTATCCACTGACGGGCTGTTTTCAAACGTATTGCCGTCCAGAAAGATATTGCGCCCCGTCGCTCTCCCGTCCACCCCGGCAAACAGCATCCAGCTCCAGTTTCTTTCGGGGGTGGAGAAAAAGCCGCTGCCGGGGATTGCCGGACGCACGCGCAGCGGCTGCGATTGCCAGCGGTCGCGTTTTGGCATCAATTGCAATGTCAGCCCCGTATTGGCGTAGGTGTAGATATTGCCAAGCGTGCCCCCGATATGCGGCATGGCCCGGAAATACCAATCCTCGCCAAGCGGCGCGGCGTAAGCTTCCGGCCAGCGGCGCTGCCAGGAGAGCATCAGGCCCGGCTCGTTTTCCAGCTGATGATCCCAGCCCCTGGGATCGTTGGAATTGATCAACTCGTGAAAATTGGCCTGTACTTCTTCACCGAAGGCAACTGGGCCGACAACGCCCAGCGTCATTTCCAGTTCGTCGACATGGTTGTTGGTAACGCTGGTGAACCCGGCCGAACCATATAAAAAGCCGGCATAAGGCCGGTCATCGGGATCGGGTATCGAGCGGGTGATATTTTCCGGTGTAAACAGATTCTGGCCGATGGAATAATACACCGAGGTGGTGTGGTTCAGTTCGAACGTCGGCACCAGCGACGCCAGCCAGCGCGCCGGGGCGGGCGCATTATCACCCAGATCGAAATAGGTCAGCCGCACGCCGTTGGTATAATTCTGATCCGTGCCGCTGCCGAAATAATCATTCTCGACGGTAAGGGTGAGGAAGCGATCGTCGTCAGCTGTCAGCATCGCGTCGGGAATGCGCGCTGCCAGCGGCTGCCGCTGATGATCAGACGCCAGCGCCGGGCAGGTGAGCAGGGCGGAAAAGGGGATGATGAATATCGCGCCCCGGGCCATTAATCATTACCTGAAAGCTCGTAATTACAGATTGTCACAAGATAGCCGTAAAAACTATTTTTAAATATATCTTTCTCACCAATCGCTGTTCACAGTTTTTTACGTGCCGATTTGAACCGGCACAGAAACTTCTTCAACTTACCTGTAATATCAGTAGCGTACCGAAGGCGCCTTATAAATGGCAATCTGCTTCCTGATAGCACGGGGTATCTATTACGGGGCATCTATTAATACTGGCTCATATGGACCATCTTCATTCATATGCCGCTTGTACGAGCTGCATCACGAGGCATGACGTCCCGCATTACCCACTGATATTGCTTCATACATTTGTCATCCACGCGCCTCTCGGTGCGGCGGCGCACACCTATGTAATTTCTATGGCATATAATGGAAATCGCCCGCGCAACTAATGGAGAATTTATACGCGTCCTCGTAATGCTATGAGCAATATATTACGTAACGCAACACAAGGAGGAAAGATACTTGCGACCCATTGCATCTACTATGACAGCTTTAAAACACCGCAGCATATTAGCCGGCGGCGTGATTGCCATGAGCCTTACGGCCACACCGGGCGCCTTTGCCGACGACACTGCGCGTGAAGATGTCACGCAGCATGCTGATCGCCGGGTGGAGCAAGCCCAGCAAGCGCAAATGGCTGCAAAACGTCAGGCCATTATCGAGGAGGCCACCACCGCCATTCGCGAAACGCAGAATGCCCTGAAGGCGCTGGATGAGGGGCAGCAAGCCATGGCGCTGGCGGCGCTGGAACACGCTACCGGCAAGCTGGAGCTGATTCTGGCGCGTGAGCCCGAACTGGCGCTCGCCCCGGCGGGTGTCAATGTCTATACCTACGATGTTGTGGCGGATATTGAAGTCGTCAAGGAGGTTCGTGAACAGGCCGAAGACGCGCTGGATGACGGTGACGTTCAAAAGGCCCGCCGCCTGATTAGTAACCTCGCCAGTGAGACGGTGATCAAAACGACCAATATTCCACTGGCAACCTATCCGCAGGCGATTAGAGAAGCCGTCCGCCTCATAGATGAGGAAAAAATGGAGCAGGCCAAAATGGAATTGCAGGCAGTGCTGAATACGCTGGTGGTGACTGATACGGTGATTCCGCTGCCGGTGGTCACCGCTGAGCAACTGCTGGACGAGGCGAAAACGCTAGCCCGGAAAGCGGATCGCAGCCAGCAGGAAAATGAGAGCCTGAGCAAGCTGTTAAAAGAGTCTGAAACGCAGCTGGAGTTCGCCGAGGCGCTGGGCTATGGCAGTGAGGAGGATTTCGAAAATCTTTACGCCCAGCTGGAAAATATCGAAGATAAAACCGAAAGCGGCCAGGCCGGCACCGGCTTTTTCGATGAAATCGAAGGGTTCATTGATGATGCCATCGAATCAAGCCAGCCGGAAGAATCGGCGCAGGCCAGTCGTTAATTAATGTCAACCTAACAATGAATGGAGGAAGTTATGAATGTCAGAAAATTAGCACCATGGAACTGGGTACAGGACGAAGAAAGAAACGAAGGCCGTAATGTGCCGGCCAGTCGGACCTCTCAGGAGTACGACAACCCGCTGGCTCAGCTGCACCAGGAAATTGATCGAATTTTCGACGATACGTTCCGCGGGTTGAGTTTCCCCTCCTTTGATCTGCCGACCGGGCGTTTAAACCGTAGCGGCTGGTTAAAACCCAATGTCGATATCGCCGCCTCCGACAAGCAATACACCATTACGGTGGAAGTGCCGGGGGTGGATGAAAACGACATCAAGCTGGAACAATACGACGACACGCTCGTCGTCAAAGGCGAGAAAAAGCAGGAAAGCGAGAAATCGGAGGAGGATTTCTATCGCGTGGAACGGGCGTACGGATCGTTCCAGCGGGTGTTGAACCTGCCTGAAGACGCCGACCGCGATAATGTAGACGCGCAGTTTAAAAACGGCGTGTTAACCATTACCCTGTCGCGCAAGGCGGAAGCTAAGCCGGAAGGCAAAGTGATTAACATCAACAAAGCCGCCTGATGCAGCAAACACCGCTCCGCCCTGTCTGTGGCGGGGCGGGGCCTGTTGATAGGCATCGCATGAGAGCAACGAAAGGAGGAAGGCCATGCGCCGAATGACGTGTTATTCTTTGATCAGCGCAGCGTCACTGATACCGCTGACAGCATTAGCCACCATGCCGGATATCAAGCAGGAAAGCGGCATGCGCTATGTCTCCGGCGGCTTCGGCAAACAGGGGCGCGAACAATTGCAGAAAATAGCCGATGGGTTCGACGTGCGCGCTGTCTTTACCGAGCAAAACGGAAAATATACCAGCTATGTCGATGTAACGGTTACCACGCCTGACGGTGAGCCGGTGCTTACTACCACCAGCAAGGGGCCTGTCATGCTGCTGGATTTACCGGAAGGCAGTTATATGGTTAAAGCCGAGCAGGACGGCGAGGTCCGAAAAGCCCGCGTACGCGCGCATCAAGGCCAGCCCCTACGCACGATCCATCTGAACTGGTAATATCGCTTCAGCGGGGCAGGCGTGCTGCTTGCCTCGCCGGATAAAAAGGAAGTCTTTTGCTGTTTCGCATGTTCCCGTGGCGCGCCTGTATAACCATCCCGCAACACCGGTGACAGGAGCGCGCCATGGATTGGACCAGTTGTTCATCCATGCCCGCGTGCGTAAAAATCACAGCAGATTGATGCCAATACCCTGCCAACCCTGATGGGTACGCGCCGCGAGCGCAGCCGTGCCTTTATCAGTGCCCTGTTCGGCGGTGAGCAACACCGGGTTGACCGGCTTTTAATTGTGACCGCGGGGCTGGTGACCTTCATGTTTCTCGGCGTGTATGCCGCCGGCCAGCTCAAAGCCGGGAGCACGGCGCTGCATGCATTGTTTGAGTGGGATATGTGGGTCGGTGTGCTGATCGGCACGGCGATCGTGATTTTATATTCCTACGCTGGTGGTATCCGCGCCGATATCTGGACCGATGCGGCACAATCCATCGTGATGATTGCCACCATGGCGCTGATTTTATTGGCCGCCATGCGCGAGGTGGGCGGACCGGCCAGCCTGATGGCGGAGCTGCATCAGAAGGATCCGCAGCTGACCGCATGGTTCCCGCAGGAGATGGCCTTTGGGCTGTTATTCTACCTGGCCGGGTTTTTCTGCGCCGGGCTGGGCGCCGTCGGTCAGCCGCATCTGATGACGCGGTTTTTCGCCCTGGAATCGGCGGACGCCATTCCCAAGGCGGGGTTTTGGTATTTCCTGTGGTATGTGCCGTTTTTCGTGGCCTCGCTGGGCGTCGGGCTGTATGCGCGCGCCGTCATACCCGATATTAACAGCCTGCCCATCGCCCAGGGCATGGAGCAGCCCACCGAGCTGGCCTTGCCGCTGATTACCATGCAGTTGTTACCAGACATATTGGTTGGTGTATCGCTGGCAGGATTGTTTGCGGCGACCATTTCCACCGCCGATTCACAAATCATTGTCTGTTCCGGCGCGCTGACACAGGACATCTGGCCGCGCTGGAAGGATTCGTATCTGGCGTCGAAACTCGGCACCTTCAGCAACACCGCCTTTGCTCTGCTGCTGGCGCTGACGGCGCCGGAAGGGGTGTTCGGCCTGGTGCTGGTCGCGTGGTCGGCCATGGGGGCGAGCCTTGGCTCGGTGCTGATACTGCGGGTCTATAACCGGCCGCTGACCCCTTATACGGCGGTGGCTATGATGGCGGCGGCGATTGTGGCGGTGGTATTATGGCATCTGTCCCCCTACAACGATGATGTGTTCAAGATCCTGCCCGGCTTTGCGGCGGCGTTTGCCGTTTATGGCTTCTCCCGGATGCGCAAACAGTTTTCCAAACCGACTGAATCACAATAAAAAGGCAGGCCAAGCCTGCCTTAAATCGAGAAAGTGAGTGGATTATTGTCGATTAACTTTGTTAATCGATAATTAAGCCCGCCGTGAGGCGGGATTCCGCCGCGTAGCGAGCGTATTTGTGCGGAGCATAAAGTCAGTTAGCTATATAAGCTGTGTGCGGATTTTGCGGTTCAGGGCAGCAGGGAACGGGCAGTGCTTGCGAATACTGACGATTGTTGATGCGTTTGGAAAGCTGTGCCCAGCTATCGGTGTAGCTTATCGCTGCCGTGTTATAAATGTGATTGAAACTATGAATCAGGCGATCCGATAACATAGCTGTCCCAAAACAATCCATGTTGATAATAGTCTCTGAGTTTTAGGCAGTAGTGCCTGAATAAGGCTTGGTTTTCATGCCAAATTGATGCAAAGTCTAAAAAAATGGGGAGCAGTTTATAGATTACAAATCTCTAGACCTCAGGTTGCCACAGGCAATATCCCGCTGGCAGAGCTTGGCAGGCTTTCATCTCTGACTAGCCAGAGATGAAGTATAAGAAACAGAGTTCTTTCTTATATTACGTGGTTCGAACAATAGGAGAGCTACAGATAATAGCAGACCCTAAGAAAATGGGACCGGCTTACGAGGAGCAGGCTAGCGCCAACTGACCAAAAATGAAACATCATTTAAGCCCAATAAATGTTTTTAGTGTGCATCTATTGAAGTCATACGGAAAAGAGGCTATTCTTTCAAAAGACAGATTTTATAATAAAAGCGCTTAAATAAATGAATAAAATTTCATCACTTTGAAAATGAAAAAAAATTGGGGTATAAATTATAAGAAAATACAGCGTGTTGTATTATATTGCGGCAAAATATAAAATAAAAAAATATAAATAACTTAATTATAAATTTAAACACAAAAAGTAACAGGAGGGGTAAATGTTGCAACAGATGTTTGGAGACAAACTGATTGCTCAGTCAATTTTCGCTAATCAGGATCGCCACGATGCGATGGGTCAGATTACTAGAAAAAAGCAGCTTGCGCTCAGCAAATTAGATAAAGCGGAAAATGGGGAATCAAAACCAGAAGGCAAAAAGAATGGCAAAGCAAGTGCGGCAACTCAAATGCCAAGTCTGCCGCGCCAGAAATTACGCCGCAGTGGGCAATTACCCTATATATTTCAGCCCTTGGGGGAAATAGGTTTTGCCACAAGCTACACACCGCAACTGCCCTTCTGGTATGAGCTTAATCTTTGGTTTTCTGACGAACAGAAATATGTGCTGAATATACGACGATTTGCCAAGTCCGATCAGGAGCGCGATAGCCATATCGTCAAAGTGGCTTCTTCTACGGAAGAAGTGCTGAGCGCAATAGAATCCTATGATCCGTTGGCAGATATCACAGTGAGTATCGATTTTTCCAAACCAATGACGCTGGCAGAAATCTCTTTATATGGCATTGAATTGTGCGGCAACATAGAAATTGCACGCAAGCAGTATCATGATGTCGTAAGTGAGATGTTTTTTTTCATGAGTGAATATAATGCCTGATTGCTCACCCTGCTTTGTTGCTAATTTATGATGTCCATAACCCCTCATTTCTTTTCGCTGGGCAATGACGGCCTGATATCCCAGTTGCGACGAGTGACGCTGTCGCTCATACTCGATGAGCTTCACGTAAGCCGCGAAGGCGGGTTCACGCCCTCCAGCGAATTACAGGCATATCTTGCAGGTTCAGGTAAAACGCTTGCACTTTCGGCATTTCAGATGGACAGTCTGGAGCGGCTAAGTGTGGCCATGCGGATCAGTGCGTTTTTCGATGTAAAGTCAACCGGTATGGAAGACTTTCTGCTCACCGCTTCCACGATAGATGCATTAGTCGACATTCTCATAAAAGCGCGGCAAATCTGTGATGAGACACTTTACTTTCAAACCTCCGGTACCACCGGCACTGCCAAACAATGTCCGCATAGTCTAGCCGCGTTACGTCAGGAAGCCATCGGATGGATGGAAGTGATGCCTGCTCCGAAACGCATTATTTCTATGGTGCAGCCGCATCATTTATATGGATTTATCTGGTCAGTGGCCATTCCGGTTTTGTTCAACGTGCCTGTTATTGAGCGTGCCTGGCTTCGCTATGGTGTTAATCTCCATGATGATGCCGGGGACCTTGCAATCGGACCAGAGGACTGGCTCATCGCCACCCCGGCACAACTGCGTTATATGAAAGACCTGTCGGCTTTGCCTACAGATGCTACGATCATCAGTTCTTCTGCTGCGCTGGAAAGGGGGCAGATTGAAGCGCTACGCAATTATGGATGTCAGCGTCTTTATGATATTTATGGTTGCTCGGAATTTGGCGGGCTGGGTTGGCGAGATGCGCTGAAAGAGACATATTTTAATACCCGGCCAGGTCTAAGCTGCACATCGGATATCATTCTGACCAATAACATGACAGGGCAACGCTTTGAGTTATTGGATCATATCCTGCGTGTGAGCAACCATCATTTTGCTTTGCAGACGCGTAAAGACGGAGGCATACAGATTGGCGGTAACAACGTGTTTCCCGATCAGATTCGCGCCCGATTATTAGGGCTTCCCTGCATTAAAGACTGCGCGCTGGAAGTGACTCGGATAGATAACCAGCTTTCGGAGCCCAGGCTTCGGCTTGTTATCGTTCCCACATCAGATCTCAGTATTAACGAGGCGGAAAAAGAAGTGAAGCGTTGGTGTGATATACACCTGAGCTTACATGAACGCCCGGCTTCTATTATGTTTTCTAATGCCTTAGCGCAAACCGATCTAGTCAAAGGGGAATTATATTATGGAACAAACACGCATCATTAAGCGTTCAGGAAAAGCTCCCATACAGTTTGAGGGTAGCCTGCTATTTGAATGCAATAATTATAACAAGATCGCACCTATGTGGCACGAGATCAATGTATTCACACAGGATCAGGGCGGTATCGTTATGGTGGTTAAAGCATTAAAAAAGCACTCGGGTGACCCGGATATTATCACGACCTACAAAGTGGAAGGAGGCACAGAGCTGATTCATCAGCTTTTGCAGCATAACCCCAAAAATGATATCACCTCACATCTCAACTTATCAGAAATGCAATTATCAGAATTTGAACTGGCCTTACAGGGTATCGCCTTGGCGCAACGTGGTGAGCTGGTTACTAAGAATTGGAATGCTATGATTGGAGACTTGCTTTACGACTTTTACCTCAAATCTACGCAATTATAGCACTTCAATAATAGGGCGCTGACCCATGTATTTTATCATTAACGCATAACAAAGGAGACTAAAAAATGGAAGTAATAGAATTTGGAGCAGACGACATCGACAACCGTCTGGCGGAGGGGGCAGAATATGCGGAAGCCCTGCCATTCGGAGCCATCTTGCTGGATCGTACGGGCAATATCATGAAATATAACAAAGCCGAAGGGTTGATCTCTGGACGCGACCCGGACGATGTTATGGGTAAAAATTTCTTCAATGATGTTGCTCCTTGCGCGAAAGGGCGTGAGCTCTACGGAAAATTCCAGAAGGCCGCTACCGAACCAGCCTGTAATTACCTGCTGGATTATACTTTCGACTACAAAATGGAAACAACGCGTGTACGCATCCATTTAAAAAGTGCTGATACCAGCAAAGGTATCTGGATGTTTATTAAACGACTTTAATCATGAACACGCGGAAATCCGTAAATTCTAAAAAATATTTAACAGGGAAAGGAATGTGATTATGTCAGACGATATCTTTACCGAAGAAGAACTGGCAATGATGAATGGGGCAGAGGGGCTGGTTTCCGAAGTTGGAGATTTGTCCAAACGTGTTACTGCACTTGAGGATCAGGCGCGCCAATTATCTCAAATGATTGCCGAGGGCGCTGAGCGCGAAAAAGAGCTTCGTCTCAAACTTAGGGAACTGCAAGCCGCTTAAACATTACAGGAAAGGATATAAGGCAGGGGCGGAAAGCGGCCCTGCCTTTGTTTCTCACTATGGCTATCACATGTCTGCAGTCCGACATAGATTATCCCTCTATTGACACCGCAAAAATTCGCGCTGACAGAGATATTACATCTTGTCTGGATATTGTCCGGCAGCAATGTAATGTTGCGCTGGATAAGCAGACGTTAGCCACCGTTCAAGATTCTTATCTTTTTGTAGATAATGAGCTGGAAAAGGGACGCCAAATTTATGGCCTGACCAGCGGTTTTGGCCCCCTCATTTCGCAAAGCATCCCTTTAGAAGCAAATTCTGTTCATCAGCATCATTTGATTTATCACCTTGCCACAGGCGTTGGGGCACCGTTAGACCCACAGGCGGTGCGGGCTATCATGCTTGGGCGCCTGCTGACACTCTGCTCCGGCCATTCGGGGGCATCCTGTGATCTTCTGTATCAATTAACGATGGCACTGAATACTGGTTTTATGCCTTATATTCCCGAATGCGGCACTGTGGGAGCCAGTGGAGATCTAACGCCTTTGTCGCATCTTGCCTTAGCATTGATGGGGGAAGGCCACTGTCTGAAAGAAGAGAAAAAACAGCCCGCTATGCCAGCGTTAAAAGCACTTGGTCTGGATGCATTCAGCTTCACCAAACGCGACGCATTGGCTCTGGTCAATGGCACCTCTGCCATGACGGGTATTGCACTCATTAATGGCGCGCGCATGGGCGGGTTAATTGATATCGCTATAAGCCTCTCTCTCCTGCATGCTGAGCTTATGCAGGCACAGCGCGAGGCCTGGCATCCCAGCCTGTCGCAACTACGCGGGCAGGCTTCGCAGCACCATGTTGCTGAAAAACTCTGGCATATCAGTGCTGACTCCGGTTGCCTGACACCGGCTAAGGCAATGTATAGCGGTGATGGCGTTATCAGCCAGGATCCATACTCCACGCGTTGCGTACCACAAATTCTTGGTGCCGTCATTGATCAGTGGAGCCATCATCAGCGTATTGTTACCGATGAATGGTTTGGAATAGATGATAATCCTGTTTTCGATACCGAGCAGGCAATGGTGTTGCATGGCGGCAATTTTTATGGGCAGCCGGTAGCTTTTGCCAGTGATGGGCTGGCACTGGCATGTATCACGCTGGGCGTGCTGGCAGAGCGCCGCATAGCAAGACTTTGTGACCCAACTCGCAATCATGATCTTCCTGCTTTTCTACAGCCCTCTCGTCCTGGCATCAATAGCGGTTTCATGGGAGCGCAGGTTACCGCCTCAGCGCTGCTTGCTGAGATGCGTACCCGTGCCATCCCTGCCTCGATTCAGTCCATTCCTACCAATAATAATAATCAGGATATCGTGCCGATGGGTACCATTGCCGCCCGCAATGCGCGTGATCTGATCAGCCGCTGCGGGCAATTACTTGCGATTGAGGCGCTATGCCTTGCACAGGCCACAGATTTACGGGGTCACAGCCAGCTTGCTTCAGCTAGTAAAGGCTTTATTCAGCAAATACGTGAAACCAGCGCTTATCTGGATAATGACCGCCCCTTATCCGATGAGATTGAAACACTCAGCGAGCGTTTTCTTGCTCATTGGGTGCCTTTGGAACAAACGTTGCTTTCACCAACTTCATGTCACTTATGAAAAACACGTATTATGCGCCAGTATAGGATTATTTTTATCTCGCTCCTCCTTGCCGCATCAGCCAATATTGCGATGGCTTTTATCGGCACATCACAGCCGCTTATAATCGTGGCGCTTATCGCGACGCTTGTAGCATCAGCCGGCCTGTGGCTTTATATACGTCATGTAAAGAATAGGCTGATGCATCTTGAAAAACAGCATGCCCGCGCCGGACAATTAGTGCGCTACTGGCAGCTTGACGCGCAGGATGATCGTATATCCCTTTATAACGATATGCGTAACGAAATGATAAATAGCGTGCAGCAATTGCATCACAAAATGGCTGAAAATTTTGATGCGATGTCAAAGCAGTTTCTTGAAATGGATGCAAAGGCAAAAGATCTTGTTGGCTCGTCGGACATATTGAAGGAAAATATCAAAACCATGTCAGACATTAACAGCGAGGCGGAGAAACACTCGGTTCTTGTCCTGCATACGGCCAATACCTTATCCGAAGCAATGCTCTCTTTTGAGAAAGTCTTTGGCTCCACATTAGTAGCAAATAAGACCGCCGTTGAACAATCAAAAGAAGCGTCTGCACAAATCAATGGCCTGCATGATTCACTAGCCAAGATTGACGAAGTGGCTAGCTTTATTTCTGATATAGCCAATAAAACGAATTTACTGGCACTAAACGCCACCATCGAAGCCGCCCGGGCTGGAGAAGCTGGCAAAGGCTTTGCCGTAGTGGCCAACGAAGTGAAAAGTCTGGCGAAGAAAACTTCTGACGCAGTGAAGCGTGTGAATGAGGATTTAGTTGAAATCCGCTTTAAGGATAGGCAGGCATTGGAAAAAATTGATGCCATTGAACATAATATTCACGAAATTGATCAGCAAGCGCGTGCCAGTCAGGATACGGTTTCTCGCTTGCTGGAGGAAGTCAGTAAACTCAAAGACTCCTGCAACACTTCGGAATCAAGCCGGCTGGAAGTGCTCAAACAAATGAATAATATTCAGCAGGTTGCCGATAAAAATGCTGAGCTTAGCGATATTTTTGAAATGACATTTATGGAGTTTGATTCGGACGTGGAGATTATGCGTGGCATAACCGCGGATATTTCGGCCAAAATGAATTTGAACATTTCTACTTCTTCAGAAATTGTGAATTTATCCAATTTACTCAGTGCTGAAATTCTGGTGGGTGAACAATCTTTTGCAACCACTATTATTGGCATTGAAGAGCATGCATTGTTAATCAAATGGGTTTCCATTGAGAGCAGCCCGTGTCCCTGTCAACTCATGATTCTCCAAAAGGAACGCAAAATTGAAGGTGTTCTTTATGTAGAACAAGACTTTCCTGTTGCTGTGTTTAAAGTAGCGGACAAGGACAGAGATATTTTAGAAGCAATAAATGTATGGGAAAAAAACTGGTCTGAAGAGGGTGATAATTCTCCCGAAATTAGCAGTGATTTGGAAAATAGTGTTTAAACTATTACAAGTAATCGCAGCGAAGTGGCTGAATTATAAAAATCAAGCGGCTGTCCATTCATCCTTGTTATGTGCCATCCATTCACGCGCTACGATTTCAAAGCTATTTTGGCTTTTGTGACCTGCCCCCAATTATGCCCCCACCCTACACCTGATGTGGGGGACAGCGGCATAGAGGCCCAAGCATGCATGCTGGAGAAACTCTATGATATGGTTCTCTTCGATAAAGACCTGCCGGATCGCGAAGGGCATACCTACGTGATCGGTATGTTGTCCTCGCGCGAGGAGGTGGCGAGGCAAAAATGGCTGCAGGCGGGGATGGATCATTATCTGGTAAAGCCATTTCGTTTCCGGGAAGTCGAGAAGATGCTGTTTACATTCGCCCGCCGCTACCGCGAAGACCGGTACAACCAGTATGTGGCTTAAGTCGTTGCAATCCCTGTACGGGCTGCTAGTTTTGGCGGTCTAGGGAAAGGATTGCACCATGCGCATCGTGATTATCGGTACCGGTTATGTCGGGCTGGTCAGCGGCGCCTGTTTTGCAGAAATGGGCTTCGATGTCACCTGTGTGGACCGCGACGGCCATAAAATCGAGCGGCTGCAGCGCGGCGAAATACCGATTTATGAGCCGGGGCTTGAGGCCATGGTGGCGCGTAACGTGGCCGCGGACCGTCTGCGCTTCAGCGCGGATACCGCCGAGGCCGTTCAGGGAGCGGATGTTATCAGCCTGGCAGTGGGCACGCCGACCCGCGCGCAGGACGGCTTTGCCGATTTGAGTTATATTCATGCCGCCGCCCGCGAGGTGGCCCGCGCGCTGTCTTCTTATGCGCTGATTGTCACCAAATCGACCGTGCCGGCGGGCACCGGCCATGAATTACTGCGCCTGATGCATGAGGAAAACCCGAATCTGGCAATCGATGTGGCGTCCAATCCGGAATTTCTGCGCGAAGGCAGCGCGGTCAGTGATTTTATGGAGCCCGACCGTATCGTGATCGGCAGTGACACGCCGCGCGCCGACGCGTTATTACAGCAACTCTATGCGCCATTCGCCGCCCGCGGCATTCCCGTCATCGCCACCGACATCGTGTCCGCGGAACTGATCAAATATGCCGCCAACGCCTTTCTGGCAACCAAGGTCAGCTTTATCAACGAGATGGCAGACCTGGCGGAAAAAGTTGGCGGTAACATATCCGATATTGCGCGCGGTATCGGTACCGACAGCCGCATTGGGCCGAAATTTTTACAGCCCGGGCCGGGTTATGGCGGCTCCTGTTTCCCTAAAGATACGCTGGCCATGGTCACCATCGGCGAGCGGGCGCTTTCCCCGATTACCATCATCGAAGCGGTGATTGCGGTCAACCGCGCGCGCCCGCACCGCATGATCGCCAAGATTTCCGACGCCGCCGGCGGTGCCTTGCGCGGCAAACGCATCGCGCTGTTGGGGCTGACGTTTAAACCCAATACCGACGATGTGCGTGATTCGGTGGCGGTGGCCATCGCCAACGAACTGGCACGCCAGGGGGCGCAGGTTGCGGCGTATGACCCGCAAGGTATGGCCAGCGCCCGCCCGCTGCTCGATGCGCGCATTACCCAGGCATCAAGCACGGAAGCGGCCGTGGAAGGGGCGGATCTGGTGGTGCTTGCCACCGAATGGGATACCTTCCGCGAGATGGACCCGGCGCACCTTAAAGCGCGGCTTGCGCGGCCGGTTATGGTGGATTTACGCAACGCGTTCGACCCGGCGGTGATGGCCGAGGCCGGCTTTTGCTATTATTCGTTGGGGCGCAAAGCGGTACTGGCCGATCAGTCCGCGCCGGCGCGCGAAGCCGTGCAGGCTTAGTCTTACGCCTGGCCAATCAGTTCCGCGAGCCATGCGGCGTCTATCCATTGCGGTGCATAAGGCGTGAGGCCGGCGCGCGCCAACCAGTCCGGCAGGCGCTGCGGCTGGCTGATATATTCCGGCGGGATATCGAAGTAGCGATAGCGCCACCACTGGCTGGCGAGTAAGGCGGCGACGGTCTGCGCATCAAACCGCATCCGGATCAGCCGCGCCGGGTTGCCGGCCATCACCGCATAAGGCGGTACGTCTTTGGTGATCACTGCGCCCGCACCGATGATGGCACCGGTGCCGATGGTCAGGCCCTTGCGCACAAACACGCCGTGGCCGATCCACACATCGTGGCCGATGGTGGTTGTCACCGCATTGGCCGGATAAGGCGTCACCGCGTGCGTATCGATCCCGCAGAAATCCGCCCAGCCATGTATGTTGCGGGCATAGCTTAGCATCGAGCTGGTCAGCCGCTCGCTGGGATGCTCGTCCCAGCCGATATGCACGTCCGGCGCGATGGAACCGTAGCGCCCGATGATCGCATGGCGCAGTTGCCCGCTGCTGCCGTATATCCCGGTAAACGCGCCCACCTGTAAGGGGCCGCTTACATCTATGTGGCATTGCACCACGCAGGGCGGCTCGAAGGCTACCTGCGCACTGACCGTTTGAGTCCGGCTTAGGGGCAGATCCAGCCCGTGGCCGCGCAGTAATGCCGGGGATTGTGCAGTAAAGGCAATCTCCATGTCAGACCACTTGCTCGACGGTATGCACCAGCTTGGCGATATCAACGGCAAAATCATACGGCGCCTCGTCGTCGGCATTGTGGCCGAGCACAAAGCTATATGTCTGGCGCGCGCGTGCGGCGATGGCGCGATAGGTCGGCCACAGCCGCGCCGGTGAGATGATTTCGATCACCCGGCAGGAAGGCGGCGCGAATGCGATATTGGCCAGTCCCGCCCCGTGCGCACCGATAATCAGCTCGGCATCACGCATGCACGCGATTTGCCGGCGCAGGTCCAGCCGGCTTAGACTGATGGGCACTACGCCAAACGATTGCAACGCCTCAATCACCGCCGCTTCATTATGCAGGCGGCGTACGCCGGCATCTTCGCGGCTGATATAGATACGTTTCGGCGCATCGGGCTCGACGGCCACTGCGCCCGCCAGTTGACGCAGATAGGCGGTGACATACAGTGGCCGCTTCCAGAATTCGCCACCACTGACCAGCGGCGTGGCATAATATAATTGCGGGCACAACACTGTCTCATGCGCGGCCATCGGAAACAGCTGCGCCTCGCTGAGGCCCAGCAGGTTCAGGCTTTGCTGTTGAAACGGCATCGCCGGGCGGCAGGCAAGCGGCAGGTGATGGGCATCGCTGAATTGCTGCAGCAGGCCGTATTTGGGCAGGACCGAATGCAGCCAGTGAAAGTATCCCGCCTCGCCATGCTCGCGGAAATGAAACAATGGCCGGCCGGCATGGCGCACGGCATCGATATGCAGGCGATAAGCGCCGCTTTCGCGGATACTGAGCGTTTCGGCGAAACTACGCGAAATCCACGGCTCGCTGGCATAAGGGAAGAGGCTTTCCGCCACTAGTTCTCCCGCGCGGGTGACAATCGCCCCATGCGGCAAAAGCAGGCAATCCTCGAACACCATCACCCGAAGTTCCGGCTCATGGCCGGTGACCGCGTCCACAAACTGGGCTTTTAATGCCGGATAGGCGGCCAGCGTATCATCAGACTCATTGTGCAGGGCAGGAGAGGCGGCATATTCGCCGGCCGGATAAAGCGTGAACTGGGCCGTGGCGGACAATCCCTGCGCGTTAGGTACAGGCGGGAAAATATAACGTCGTTCAACCATGGGCGGCAGCCTTTTCGTTTATGAGCTCATGATATACACGCACATGTTGCGCCGCGGCGTCGTCTATTGCAAGCGGCTGCGGCAATTGCTTCACACAGCGCGACCACAGGGTTCTTTCTTCGCAGGCGCGGCGGATCGCCGCCGCAAATCCATGAGCACAGCGTGCTCTGGCATGCAATCCGCTCACTTCATGCTGCACCTTTTCCGCCATGCCGCCGATATCGCTGCAGATAACCGGGCGGCGATGCGCAAAGCTCTCCTGAATGACCAGCGGGGAATTCTCCCACCAGGTGGACGGCACAAGCACCCAGTCGATGTGGCGCATCAAATCCGGTATTTCGGCTTGCGTGTAACGGCCGTGAAAATGCACCTGCTCGCGCATCGCCGCGACGCGGGCGGTGAAGTCGCGCTGAAATGTGTCCGTTTGCTGCGCCACATTCCCGCAGATGATAATCCGGAAATCGGTAAAGCCATCCCGGACCAATAGCTCGGCGGCTTCCAGCAGCAGCATTACCCCTTTGTAGGGATTGATCTGTCCGAAATACCCGAACACGTTGCGCGGCGCGCCTTTAGCGCATGGCCGGTGCGGCGAGGGCTCGGGCAATGGGCGGCCATTTTCCAGGCACAGCATACGCTGCTTCTGCACACCCCAGTGAATAAAGCGCTGCGCCAGAAACCGGCTGGGTGCGATGAAGCGGTCCACATACTGCAGGTGCGCTTTAATAAACGACTCGCGCATCTTAAACTGGGCCGGGCTTGTCTCCGGAAAGCAGCCATGACAGTTCGCTGGTGAGGCGCTCTCGCACAGGGCATTGTCGGGCTTGCGCACCATCTGTCCGTCGCGGCGGCAGATCAGAATAAACTCATGCAGGGTATAGGTGATAACGGCGTGCGGCAGGGTATTTTTCACCACTTGCAGGGCCTCGATACCGATGCGCATCGTATGATGAAAATGCACCACATCGGGCGTGAGCGAGCGCAGTAAATGGGCGAAATCATGACTCAGAAAACCCGTAACCGGCTGCGATTGCAGGCTATGATCAAACTCACTGCAGAACAGTAACTCATCCGCAGCGTCACCGGCCGCCTGAAACGGCGTGCCGCCATGGGCACGGCGGTGTTCCGGCGGCGCGGCGGCGAGAAAAAACGGGCGCATGTCATCGCGCGCTTTCAACGCACGGAATAAATCATAGGCCACGATTTCCGCCCCGCCGGGGAAAAATTGCGGATGATTGTGGGCGATGATGAGTACCTTAAGGGGTGCTCGCCCACGCCCGCCCGGCAGGGAATGAATGGTGGCGCGCGGCGCCTGTCCGGCGCCGTCTGTCGTTTGTTGTTGAACTGTTGAGCGGGCCATTATGCTGCTCCGTAGCGTTGCATTTGTTCGCGAATCGCGCCGTCCCAGCAGGCGGTATGCCGATGCGCATTAATGCGCCAGGCGAGGCTGCCGTGATAGGCGCCATTAAGCGGCAATGACTGGCGTTCCAAATGATACAGCTCCGCTTCGGGGCAGTACCAGCTTTTCCATCCGTGGCGGTTGGCGGTTAAGCATAAATCGGAATCCTCAAAATCACCGATTACATAATCGGTGCGCAGGCCGCCGAGCGTCTGCCAGGTTGTACGCGCCATCATCAGGCAGGCCCCGCTGAGCGCCGGTACGGCGCGCGAATGTTGCGCCTTCGGATAATATCGCGGAAAGCCTTTATAGTAATGCCGGTTTAACCAGACAGGCGCGGCATCCTGGGTGAAATACATGCCCGCATGTTGCAGCGAATCATCCGCATATAGCAGCTTAGGCGCGACCAGACCGATCGTGCGCGACTGCGTCAGGGCCGCCGCCATGGTGGACAGCCAGCCGGGCGCAACCGGAAAAACATCCGAGTTAAGCAGCACAATATATTCGGCACCAGTCAGACTGACAGCCGCATTGCTGGCAGCGGCATAGCCGCTGTTTGCCTGCATCACGGCCAGTTGCAGCGACAGCGGATACAGCGTGCTCAACCGCTCCAGCCGGGCGCGGGCCTCGGCCTCCTGCCAGGGGGAATCCAGCACATAGATGATTTCGGTTTCCTGCATATCAGGGTCCTGGGCGAAATTTGCCAGTTGCACGGCAAGAAAATCGAGCCGCTCATAAAGCGGGATACACAACGCGTAGCGCGGTGTCTGGCGAACCGGGCCATAGGCATGATGCGAGGCAATGGCGGTATGCGCCATAACGGCGCGCTGCAGCCATGTGGCGGCCGGACTGATGGCCTGCTGCAGCATGGTGTCGCTGATCTGTTCGCTGGGATAGGCCTTAATAATACGATCGCGCGCCTGCATAGGGGTGAGCAGGCACAGGGGCGGATGTATTTCATACGTCGTGCCGTTGCGCAGGCGGACCAGCACATGCCAGCGATGAAACTGCTGCAGGCTGGGCACCGCTTGCCGCCAGCGCTCAGCTATGCGCACATAAGCAATCCAGCCCGGTCTGGCATCCGCATGCGCTAAGCCGACATGCTGCGCCACATCGGGGCGCGGCAGATAATGCAACGTATCGCGCATCGGCATCGAGAAACCCAGCGCTGAATGTAACTCCAGTTCGGCGAGCTGATATTGCGGGTCATGCAGCCAGCCGCTGATAAACACGCCGTCCGTGCCAAGTGGCGTCAGCTGCTCGATATGCATGCGCAGCCCTTGTTCGCCGTCGCTGAGGCTGATCACCGGATGGGTTAATTGCCATTCGAGCCGCTCGATCAACTGCGCACTGGCCACCGGCTGCCGGCCGGGTGCGTGCAGCAGTGCTTGCCCAATCAACTGGCGCAGCCTGTGTTTTTGATAAGCGGGTTTGCCCTCCAGATGGGCGATCAGTGCATCCGTTGCCTGAGCACCCGGTAACGGATCGATACTTACAGGCATATCCTCGCCAAGGTAACACATGGCATGCAAAGTCTGCGCAGCAATGTCCTGTTTGAAGGTGACGACAAATGCGAACTCATGCCCGGACAGTTGCACAAAACGGCTGCTGCCATAGACGATGCCGGAATCGGTCAAAGCCACTACCGGCGGCTCACCGTACGGACGGTGGGCGGCGATATGGCCTTCGAGATAATAGATATGCGGGGCGCACGCCCTGCCGTGGGTGAGCTGTAAAGCGGGGAGGCGGGCGGCGTCCAGTAATGCGGTTAACAGCGCGCGGCTGGCCGGAGAAGACGGTAATAGTGGCTTGCGCAGCCAGTGCATCAGGCATTGCCGCACCGTGTCGGGAGGAAGCGGCGCCGCCAGTTGGCAAAAAGCCGCAACCGGCTGCGACTGGCTGGCCGCGGTGCGGGCACGGGCAATGAGCACGTCGTTTTGCCAGAGTGAAACCTCCAACTTTTGATCCCGGGCAAGGCGCGGATCGTGCACAATAGCAAAAGCATATAATGCGGTTTCATTGCCGATATAACCGCTATCCAGCTGGCAGCGCGCATCGTTAACCCGTGCGACCGGATTGTGATGGGCAGCAGCCGGGTCGCAGCGCGCCCAGAGCAGCCAGTGGGCGGCATCGAGCACGAGATGCTGCAGCGGGGCGCGGGCCGGGCTCATGCGCAGTGCCTCCGCTTGTCGTGCAGCAGCGCATCAAACAGTGCCAGATGCGCCGTTGCCTGCTCGCGTACGCTGGGCGGTGGCATGATCCGCGCCTGCAGGCGCGGCCACAGCCTGCGCTGCTGAATCGCCTCCTGCATACAGTCAGCCAGCGAGACGGCGCAGCCGGGTCGTGCCCGCAGGCCGTTTTCATCGTGCGTAATCATCTCCGCCATGCCGCCGTGATCGCTCGTAATCACCGGCCGGCGGTGAGCAAGGCTTTCGGCGATAACCAGCGGCGCATTCTCATACCATAGGGAGGGCATTACCAGCCAGTCATGCGTGGCGAAAAGCCCGGCCAGCTCGCCTTGCCGGTAGCGGCCATAGATCCGCACCTGCGGTGGTAAATCGGCGTGTGCCTGCTTCATTGCAGCCTGAAAGCCATCGGGTTGATGGGCATAATGACCATGCAGGTCTAGCGTGAAATCGCTGATGCCGCGGCGCAGCAATTCACGGGCGGCGTCAACGGCCAGCAGCGTGCCTTTATATGGTGACATCTGTCCGAGATATAAAAACCGGTTATAAACCCGTCGCCGGTTCGTCTCGCGCTGTGCAGCGCCTGGCGCATCAATCCCGTTGGCGATATGGTGCATGACATGGGCCGGCAGACCCCACCGGGTATAGTGCGCGGCCAGGAAGCGGCTGGGCGTGATAAACGCATCCACCCGGCTGAAATGGTTTTTGATGAATTGTTCGCGTAGCTGAAAACGCGCGGCCGGGATTGCCGGAAAACACTGCGCACAGGCGGCAGGTGCGGGGCCGCCACAGGGTGTGTCATCGTATGCACGCAGCAAAGTGCCGTCGCGGTGGCACAGCGGAATATAATCATGCAGCGTATAGACAATTACAGCCTGCGGCGCCAGCCGGGCGAGTGCTGCCAGCACCTCCACGCCGAAACGCAGCGTGTGATGCAGATGGATGACATCCGGTCTGAAGTCCTGCAATAACGGGGCGAACGCTGCCAGCAGCGCCGCCGGCTCGCGGTGTGACTGCAACAGATAATCAAACCGGTCATTATGATAATAATATTCATCCGTGCTATCGGGTCGTGGAATAAGCTGCGGCGCGTCAGGCGCCGGCTGAAACTGGCTGCCAGTACCCGCTACCAGCCGCGCTTGATGGCCGAGCCTTTGATATGCCTGAAAGAGATGATAGGCGACGTGCTCGCCGCCGCCGGCAAATTCTTGCGGGTGGTGGTGCACAAGCACCAGAATACGACGCGCTTCAGCCATTGGCGCGCTCCCCGGCCCGCTGGGACATATCCGCCCAGGCGGCTGCCTCGTCGGGTTCAGGCGCAAAGCCGCCCAGGCTTTCAAAACGCTCGCGTGCGAGGACCAGCCCGGCCGGCGGGGCGTGGTCTTCCGGCAGCGCGATCAGGCCAGGCGGTGGCCCCCCGGGCAATGCGCGTACCGGCAGTCGCGCCGGCTCGCGCAGCAGCACCAGATACGCCCCGCGTGCGCGGGAAGCGGCGATGTTGCAGGCGGTTTCACGGCTGCCCGCGGCGCTAAGGTGCAATACGGTGACAGGCAGATCATAAAGCGCGGCGCGGGCGCGGATTGTTTTTATACATGACGCCTGATCCGGACGCAGTATGATAAACAATTCACTTTGCGCGCGTTGCGGCGCATGCGCCAGCATCGCCAGAACCAGCACGGTCTCCGCTTCATCCGCAGCCGGGTACAGCCATGTATAAAGCGGCTGATGAACCGGCGCGCCGAGCGTTTCAGATTGCGCCACCGTCACCTGTGCCGCCGCCTGTTCGGCCAGTACGCGCATGATATCCGACAGTGAAGCCCTGTATTGGGTTGCGGGGCAGCAGCGTTGCAAAGAGGTCAGGAGCGCCTGCGGGTCGGTCGTGATCGCCGGGGTCATCACGCGCTGCGTCATACCGCCCTTGATCGTCAGCTCGCATCGGGCGTATTGTGGGGCAGGCCCCTCGCGCAGCTGCGCGATTAATGCCTCGGACGGCTTCAGCGTGATGATAAACCCATCCGCATGCCCGTCATGATTCGGCGCATGGCCCGTTCGCAGCATGGTATCAAGGGGCACCGGTAAGGACATACCGTTATCGTACTGCAACTGCATTGCAGCGCATAAATCCCCCGGATCGCGAAGGCTGCCCGCCAGGTATACGGTCTCACCCACCAGCCCGACGAGGACCACGCGCAGGCTCACCGGCCAGGTATCATCGGCCATCGCCTGCGCCGACGGCGGCAGATAATGCTGCAGCAGGCGGATGGTATCGGCTCCCTGTGCGCGCACTGCAGCAGGCAAATGGGACCGCAGCGCGCGGGCGAGTTGGGCGCGGCGCGTAAAGCAGTCATCCGCTGTCGCCTGCTGCCAGGCAGTTACCAGGCCGGCGAGATCCGGCGTATTGGGAACGGGCAAGCTAGCAAGTGTCAGCAGCCCCTCCGGGCTCATCAGAGCGAGTGGTTCGCGTGCCAGCTGTGCGGCGTGCACATCATCTTTGCAGATTATCACACAGCCCAGACGCGTGCTGCCATCGCCGGTTTTCGCCAGCGCGATGGCATCCACCAGCGCGATGCGCAGCTGCTCCGCGCTGAAACTGACCAGCCGTGTGGGATGCGGGGTACCGTCGGGCACGGTGAGCTCGGCATAGGCATACAGCGGGTGCAGCCAGTGGCAGCGGGTTATCTGAAAATGATCAGCCGCCAGCATGTGCCATATATTGCGGCACAGGCCCAGAAAATGTGCATCCGTGCCTAAGGCGGGATAATGCCGGCTTAAGGTGATGCACAGCAACAGGATTTTCTGCCGGTCTGCTGCGGCAAGCGAGGCCAGATAGGCCGGCCAGTCATGGCCCGTTTCATCGATCATCCCGCCGTGCCAGTGATGGTCGCCGAGGCGCACATGGTGCAGATGATCCAGCCAGCAATCAGCGTCGACATGGGCAATGATGACCAGACCCGCATGCTCGTCGCGCCAGACGCGCGCCGCCAGAAACGGCCGCCGGCCTGATATGTCGTTGAAGGTCATGGTTTCGCTTCCGGTGATATCCGGCGGCGGAACAGCCAGGTGGCACAACACGGCGTGCCGGGCCAGACGGCAGCTGTACGCCACCGGCACAGCCGCATGATCGGTGCGATAAGAAGTGCGGGCGGTAAATGCGGTAACCACCATGTTATACTGGCCGAGTGATTCGTATTTCTTTTTATTCTTGCTCTAAACGATCATCGCGTAAAATGCACAGAAAAAAATGATTATTACTCTTCAGAATAGCGCTCTTCAAAAGCCACACACGTATGACGGGAAGGGGTTGAGAAATTGCCCACGATCCCTGCAATTTAGTTGCGCCATCGGGTTGTTGTTTTATATTGCGCAGCAATAAACAGGGGGAAGCTGCGGTGGCATCACTGGTCGGCGGCGTGTTTGAGGAATATAGCGAACTGAGTGACAGCGAGCGTCAGCAGGCCGTCGCGCAGATTGGCGCGGGTATGGCGTTTGAGCGGTTTAGCGGACCGGGTGCGTATCTGCCGGGCGCTAAGGGCAATGACCTCTATCAGGTGGATGATCCCGATACCGCTGTGCGGGAAGCCGGAAACGACGGCACCGATCTGGTGATTTCTGCCGTGTCCTATCAACTGGATCGTGAGGTCGAGCACCTGATATTAACCGGCGAGCAGTCACTAAGCGCGCGTGGCAATGATGCAAATAATGTGATTGCCGGTAACGCTGGCCATAATACGATGGACGGGCTGGACGGTGATGACGCGTTATTTGGTGCGCCTGGCAACGATACGCTGCGCGGCGGCGACGGGGCGGATACACTATTTGGTGGTGACGGTTATGACACGCTGTACGGCGGCAACGGTGATGATGTCCTGAAGGGCGAAGCGGGATATGACACGCTGTACGGTGGCGACGGGCATGATACGCTATATGGCGGCTACTGGAACGACAGCCTCAATGGCGGCGACGGCAACGATCTGCTGCTCGGCGAGTCCGGCAGCGACACCATCACCGGCGGCGATGGTAATGACTGCATCGATGGCGGTCTGGGTGACGATCTGCTGTATGGCAGTGACGGCGACGATTTTGTCTTCGGCGAGGGCGGCGATGATCGCCTTTTTGGAAATGACGGTCAGGATTGTATCGATGGCGGGCAAGGCGACGATGCGATTTATGGCGGCGACGGTCACGACACGTTAATCGGCGGCGCGGGAGATGACACTTTGCATGGCGGCGATGACGCGGACTTTTTTATATTCAACGATGAGGATGGCGTTAGCCGCATTCGCGACTTTACCCAGGGCCAGGATCGGCTTGGCATAGGCAGCGCGCTGCAGGCCGGCCAGACGGCAGAGGAAATTCTGGATCAGGCCGTGCAGCAGGGCGCCGATGTGTTGCTGGACCTGGGCGGCGGCAGCCAGTTACGGCTGGAGAATTTTGATCTGAATCAGCTTGATGCCAGCGACGTGGTATTGCTGTAGACACGCCCGGCATTGATGCCATTTCCCCCTCTCAGACCGGCTTATAGCACCAGAACTGGTACATGCCTGCGAAAAGGGAGGAATCCTCCTGTTCGAGGATGTCCCAGTGCGCCAATTGCTGCACCCGCCGGTCTTGCGGGAAGCGCTCGTAATACCGTTCCAATATGGCGTGCGGTGCTTCAAACCCGAGAAAAACCAGGCCCAGTCGCTCAATGGCGCGTTCGATCTGTTGCAGCGTGAATTGCTGTTCCTGGCGGTGAAACAGCAGATCCCGGCACGCCGACGTACTGTAAAAATCGACACTGGTACTGAAAGCAAAGGTCTGCTTGCCCAGCTTCTCCCGGCGAAATGCCCGGATATCCTCCAGGGTTTCGCCCAATCCCTGACGGGCGATGTCTTCCCGTGCGGTGATAATATCCTGCCGCGCGCGCTTGCTGTACAGGCCGATATTCATCAAGCCGCCGGGGCGCAGCATATCATACAAGACCTGCCAGCCGGCCATGGGATCAGCCATGTGATGCAGCACGCCGGAACACTCGACCACATCGAATTGCCGGCCAAGCGCCCCAAGCTCCAGAATGTCCCCCTGCAGAAACGTACAACGCGATTGATACCCGGCTTCCTCTGCCTTTATGGCGGCATAGGCCAGACTGCGCCGGCTCAGATCAATATTGGTGAGTTGCGCTTTCGGGTATTTAATCGCCCGCAATATACTGTGCTGACCGGTGCCGCAGCCGGCAATCAACAGGTCAAAACGTTCGGGTATTGTAATGTCTAACGTCGTGCTCTGCGGAAAAAGCATATGCACGAAATACCGGGGGGTGCCGTATTTTGTCGTATCGGGATTAATCCGCTTCCACCGCGGGTAGGGGTTTTCTTCATATTGTTCGCGCACCGCCTGAGAGACGGGATCGCGGGTGTCACAGAAGCTGGGCATCTGCTCTGCCACCTGCCGTTCGCGCAGCAGGGCATCACAGGTTTGCGTAACGAGAGAGCGGAACGCTTCCGGCAATTCCTGTGGCATGCGCTGGCTGAGACGCTCGGCGCCGGGCAGACGATCGATCGACTGGTAGCACATCGCCAGCGACAGGCTCAGCGCCTCGGCGGCAGTCAGTGGTTGCCCGCCCTCCAGAATCGTGCGGGCGTTGGCCAGCAACTGCTCATTCCAGCGCGCCTCGGCGTCGCTGACATCGGGTAAATATTCGGTCTGAAAAAAGTAATGCGCCAGATCGGCACTCAATATCAGCGTATCGGACAACTGGCTTTCGGGGGGCATGCCATGCGTGATGACCTGTTCGCTCAGCGCGTGGCGCAGGGCACGCACGGTATATTCAAACAGGCAGTGCGGCACGATGGATACCCTGAGCAGCGTATGAAAGAGGGGGTCATCGGTGGCGGCTAACAGCTCCGCCAGCTCATAATGGTCGTTTAAATGCTCAATGCCGTGATCATACAGGCATTGTACGCAACGGCTCAACTCATCCCGTCTTTTAAAGACCAGATCCAATGCAACGAAGGAGATGTATTTGCCGCCGAGGTCTCCCTTGCGAAGCTGCTGCTCCGTCAATTCGGCCAACTCCGGCAGGGCGGCGGATAAATCGACCACCCCCCGAATGTTCGAGAAATGCCACCAGGGAAAACTGTGCTCGGGATAATGCTTCACATGCAGCCAGAGGATGGCCAGTAATTTATCCCACGCCTTATGTTTAGCGTAGAGGTTTTCCAGTTCGATCATGGAGCGGTAATAAAGCGGGTTGTGCTGCAATGCGGTGTGAAACAGTGCGGCCGCCTGGTTGTCGTGGCCCGCCATACGCACCATCTGCCCCAAATGATGCAGGGCATCGACGTTTTTTGGCTCCAGCTTCAATAACTGATTATACGTGGCGACCGCCTCATCAAACTGACCGACGTAAAAGCAGCATTTGCCGAAAGCGGCCAGAAAACGGGTTTGGTGCTGACTGCTTGCCAGCTGGCGTTTGCCCATCTCGTAGGCGGTTTCATATTGCAGGGCGCGATAGGCATCGAAGAAACGCCGCAACGAGGCATCACCTGCTGCCTGTCCTTTTTGTTTGCGAACTTGCTGGCGCGCTGCCGATGATTTCGCCATGCTAATCCTTAAACGATGAGGGCAAACGGAATTATTTCACAATCCATGGGCGAACGCGCTCGGCGTCAAGCTCCGGCGCCTCGCCTTCGTCCCGATCATTGTCGATATGGCCATAGACGATCAGCCGGTCGCCCAGTTCCGCCTCGTAATGCGCGTCATTATCGACGAACAAGAGCTGGCCCGAGACCTCCATCACGAAATCCTTATCGGCTTCCACGCTGATCACCGTGCCGCGATATTCGGCTTTTTCACCCGGGGTGGCGTCATTCGGCAGCACATAGCCGGTGCAACCGGCAACCAATAACAGGCACGGGAGAAACCAGAATTTCATCACAAACCCCACTTGTTAGCCTTAGGGATAGCCGATGGCGGCGGCGAATCCAATCTTTTTTTCGCGCCTGCCGGTTTGCCGCCGGAGACCGCATTAATCGCCAAACATGTCTTGACCAGCCCTGGCGATGACGCGTTCCTCATCGGTGGGGATGGTATAAACCGCGAACTCGCCGACCCAGCGCAGCCAGTCGGTGATCGCCTCGCGCGTGCCGGCATCATGCTCGCCGATCCCGCCGGTGAACACCAGGGCATCCATGCCGCCCAGTGCCGGCAACAGCGATGCGATTTGCTTGGCGGCAAGATAGGCATAAAGCGCCAGCGCCTCCCGCGCTTCGGGCGCTTCGCTGCGCCGCAACTCGCGCACATCGCCGCTGATGCCGGAGACGCCGCAAAGGCCGGATTCATCTGTGAGCAAGGTGTCCACTTCTTCTGCCGAAAGCTGTTCCTGTTTCAGCAAATGCAGCACCACGCCCGGATCCAGCGCGCCGCAGCGTGTGCCCATCATCAGCCCGTCGAGCGTGGAAAAACCCATGGTGCTAGCCACGCTTTGCCGCTGGTGCATGGCGCAGGCCGAGGAGCCATTACCCAGATGCGCCACCACCACGCGGCCATCGGCGCGTGCGCCCGCCTCTTCGGGCAAGACGTCAACAATATGCTGATACGACAGGCCATGAAAGCCGTAGCGCATGATGCCCTGATCATGAAAGCGCCGGGGCAAGGGAAGGCGGCGCTCGACTTCGGGCAGGCTGTGGTGAAAACCGGTATCGAAACACGCGAAGAGCTGCGCTTGCGGATAAAGTTGCCGGGTTTCGGTGATTAGCCTGAGTGCCGGCGGCAGATGCAGCGGCGCCAGCGGGATGCAAGCGTTGAGCGTGTCGATCACCTCCGGTGTTAAGGCGACCGGCTCGGCGAAATGCCGCCCGCCATGCACCACGCGATGCCCCACGGCGCTGATATCCAGCGTGCCCACCGAACACATCCACTCGGTGGTCTGCGCGGCATCATGCGTAACCGTATGCGCCCGGCGCTCCAGCGTCTGGCGGTCAAAGGCGGCCAGCTTGGTATTGGACGAACCGGCGTTACAGGTCAGAATGATGCTCATCTCAGGCTCCGATTGGCATAGAGTGCGGCCAGCGCGCAGGAAATCACGCGGTTTTCGGTATCACTGGCGCGGCTGGTCAGAATAATCGGCACTTTCGCTCCCATCACGATCCCGGCGCCCTGCACGCCGGAGAAATAGCGCAGCTGTTTATACAACATATTGCCGGATTCGATATCGGGCACGACCAGAATATCGGCATTGCCCGCCACCTCGGACGTGATGCCTTTGATATTTGCCGCCTCGCGCGAGATGGCGTTATCAAACGCCAGCGGCCCGTCGAGCAAGCCGTCGGTGATCTGCCCGCGCTCGGCCATCTTGCACAGCGCGGTGGCGTCTAAGGTGGAGGGCAGCTTTTCATTGACCGTTTCCACCGCGGAAAGCAGCGCCACTTTCGGAGTGCCAAGCCCCAGCGCCCGGAATAAATCGATGGCGTTTTGCACGATGTCGCGCTTTTCCATCAGGCTCGGCTCGATATTGATCGCGGCATCCGTCAGAAACAGCGGTTTGGGATAGTTTGGCACGTTGAGCATGAAGACATGGCTCATGCGCCGCGCCGTGCGCAACCCGTGCGCTTTATCGATCACCGCGGCCATCAGCTCTTCGGTGGCGAGTTTGCCTTTCATCAGCGCATCAACCTCGCCTTCCACCGCCATGCGCACGGCGGCCTCGGCGGCGGCATGGCTGTGATGCGTGGGGTAAATCGTGTAATCGTTCAGGTCGATATGGGCGTCTTCGGCGGTCTGACGGATTTTATCTTCCGGGCCGATGAGCAGCGGCTCGATGATACCGCGGCGGGCAGCCTCGATCGCGCCGGAAAGCGAGTGAATATCGACCGGGTGCACCACCGCCACCTTGATCGGGCGGACATCTTCCACTTTCTCGCGCAGCCATTGCTCAAAGCCGTTGCCGCCGCACTGGATCTGCACGTCCGGCAGCGGCACCGTTTTCCATTCGATTTTCTCCTGCGGGGCGAGCACCCGCGCCTCGCCTTCAATCACATGCTCGCCCTGTTCGTTCGAGCAGATGGTTTCAAACAGGATATGATGGTGTTTTTCGTCCTTATCGATGGCTTTGATCGATGCCGTAATCGTCTCGCCCAGGCGCACGGGCTTGAGAAATTTAAGCGTCTGGCCGAGATAAATCGTCCCCGGTCCGGGCAGCACCATGCCAAGGAGAGTGGAAAACAGCGACCCGCTCCACATGCCGTGCCCCACAATCTGGTGGAACACGTCGGCTCTGGCATAATCCTCATCCACATGCGCCGGGTTCATATCGCCGGTGACCAAGGCAAACAGGTGAATGTCCTGCTTGCTGAGCGTGCGGGTCAGCGTGGCCGAATCGCCGATGCGGATTTCGTCATAGGTTTTGTTTTCGATCGTATGTTGTGTCATAGCGTGATTGTTCATCAGTCCATCATCCCATATCCGGCATCGACCAGATGGACGCCGCCGGTAATGTTGCAGGCCAGGTCACTGACCAGGAAGGCCGCCATCGCGCCGACATCGTCGATATCAACCAGGCGTTTGAGCGGTGACTTGTTTTGTGCTTCGCTCATCAGTTCATCAAAATGGGCAATGCCGGAGGCTGCCCGCGTCGGGATCGCACCCGGCGAAAGGGCGTTCACACGGATATCGCGGCTGCCGAGCTCGGCGGCGAGATAGCGCGTGGCCGATTCCAGTGCGGCTTTGACCGGTCCCATCAGGCCATAATGCGGCACCACTTCTGTCCCGCCCATATAAGATACGGTGAGCAGGCTGCCGCCTGCTTGCATCAACGGTTCGGCGCGGTGCGCCATGCGCATGAAGGAGTGGCAGGAAATATCCATTGCCTTGAGAAACCCTTCGCGCGAGCAGTCGGTGACGCGACCGTGCAGATCGGCCTTGGGGGCATAGGCGATGGAATGCAGCACAAAATCCAGTCGCCCCCAGTGCTGCGCAATACGCTCAAATACCGCATCCAGCTGCGCATCATCCTGCACGTCGCAGGGTATGATGATGGGCGCGGCCAGCGCCTCGGCCAGCGGGCGCACATGGGGCTCGGCTTTATCATTCAGGTAGGTGACGGCCAGTTCCGCCCCGGCCGCGTGAAAACGCCGGGCGCAGCCATAGGCAATGCTGTGGTCATTGGCGATGCCCAATACCAGCCCGACTTTTCCATTTAAATCAATTGCTAAGGCCATGATGTCTGACTCCCGTCCATTGGCGACATTACCATACCGAATAGCGGATCATTTTTCCAGCATTGATGGGCAGCCGTTAAATGGCGG
>CAZMBI010000018.1:0-34423 GCA_964564675.1 uncultured Azospirillaceae bacterium | reverse complement strand
CCGCGAAGGCGGCAGAACCGTCGGCGCAGGCGTCGTCGCAAACATTACGGAGTAAACGGTTATGATGGCCAACCAGAAAATACGGATCCGCCTGAAAGCGTACGATCATGCGGTGCTTGATCATTCGACGAAGGAAATCGTCCATACCGCCCGGCGCACGGGAGCGCAGGTGCGCGGACCGATTCCGCTGCCGCGCAACGTGGCGCGTTTCACCGTCAACCGCTCGCCGCACATTGACAAAAAGTCGCGCGAGCAGTTCGAAATGCGCACGCACAAGCGGCTGATCGATATCGTGGAACCGACGCCGCAGACGGTGGATGCGCTGGGCAAGCTGGATCTGGCGGCCGGGGTAAATGTGGAAATTACGGTATTAGGTGACGCCGCTTAAGGCAAAAGGATAAATGGAGATAGCCATGCGTACGGGTGTAATTGCACAAAAAGCGGGGATGACACGGGTGTTCGACGAATTCGGGCAGCACGTGCCGGTCACCGTGCTCAAGCTCGATCAATTGCAGGTCGTGGCACAGAAAACCCGGGAAAAGGACGGCTATGATGCGGTGCAGATCGGTTATGGCAAGGCCAAGGTCAAGCGCGTCAGCAAAGCCATGCGCGGCCATTTCGCCAAGGCCAAGGTGGAGCCGAAAAAGCGCCTGGCCGAGTTTCGTGTCGCCGATGATGCGATGCTTGAAGTGGGCCGTGAAATCCGTGCGGATCATTTCATCGCCGGGCAATATATTGATGTGCGCGGGGTGAGCATCGGGAAAGGCTTCGCCGGCGCCATGAAACGCTGGAATTTCGCCGGGCTGGAGGCCACGCACGGCGTGTCGATCAGCCACCGCGCTCATGGCTCTACCGGTCAGCGGCAGAATCCGGGACGCGTATTCAAAGGAAAAAAAATGGCCGGCCATCTGGGCGATGAACATATTACCACGCAAAACCTGCAGGTCGTTAAAGTGGATCCGGTGCGTAATCTGGTCCTGGTGAAAGGCGCCGTGCCCGGGCCGAAAGAGGGCTATGTGCGCATCACCGACGCGCTGAAAAAGGCCCTGCCACAGGAGGCGCCCTATCCGGCGGCCGATCCAGCGCAACCGGCAACAGATGCTGATGCAGCACGTCCGGCGGGGGATGCCGAGGAGGCTAACCCCGCCGCAGAAACTGACGTGGCAGCCGACGAACAAAAAGGATGAACGCCATGAAAGCAAAAGTGCTCACACTGGATAATAAGGCGGCCGGCGATATCGAGCTGGATGACGGGATTTTCGGCGTCAAAGCGCGCAAGGATATCCTGCATCGCGTCGTCGAATGGCAGCGGGCCAAAGCGCGTGCTGGAACCCACAAAGTGAAAACCTTAAGCGAGGTCAGCGGCACCACCAAAAAGCCCTATCGACAGAAGGGCACCGGACGCGCACGCCAGGGGACTTTGCGTGCGCCGCACCATGAAGGCGGTAGTAAAAGCCATGGCCCGGTGGTGCGTACGCACGCCTATCAGTTGCCGAAACGGGTGCGGCGGCTGGGTCTGAAAATGGCGTTATCCGCCAAGCAGCAGGCGGGCACGCTGGTGGTGCTGGATGATGTTAATCTGCAGGACGAAAAAACGAAGCAGGTGGCGGCCAGCTTTCACAAGCTGGGGCTGACCAAGCCGTTATTCGTCACGGGTAAAAGCGTGGATGACAACTTTTCCCGTGCCGCGCGCAATATCAAAGGGGTAGATGTGCTGCCGGTAATCGGCGCCAATGTCTATGATATTTTGCGTCATAACGAGTTGGTGTTAACCCGCGAAGCGGTAGAAGGGTTACAAGAGAGGTTGTCATGAGCGAGGAAAGCAAAACCAAGGCGCCATCAAAGCAAAAAACTGATGAAAGCGTAACGGAAGAATCCGGTAAAGCGACAAAATCGACGTCGGCCAAGAAAGCGCCGGCCAAGAAAACGTCGGGCAAGACGGCCGCAGCCAAAGCAGAGAAGTCTAAAAAGCCGGAAAAGGCAGAGAAGGCTGAGAATAAAACAGCCGCAAAAAAAGATAAGAAGGTCGAAAGCGTCAAAAAACAAGGCAAACTGGTGGATGATATCCGCCTGTATGATGTGATTGACAAGCCGGTCATCACCGAAAAATCCACCATGGCGGCCGAGCAGAATAAGGTCGTGTTCCGGATTCGTCCAGATGCCAACAAGGCCGATGTCAAGCAGGCGGTGGAAGCATTGTTCGGCGTCAATGTCACCAAGGTGAATACGCTGACGGTGAAAGGCAAGCGTAAGCGCTTTCGCGGGCGTCCTGGCCAGCGCAGCGATTTCCGCAAGGCCATGGTCACGCTGAAAGAAGGACAATCGATTGACCTGGCCGCCGGCCTGAAGTGATGAACGGCTCATTCTGCGGGCGCGGCCACAGCCGGCTGACAGAATGAGAGGCTAAACAAGTGAGGATAGCCCAATGGCACTGAAACATTTTAAACCCATGACACCTTCCCAGCGCGAGCTGGTGCAGGTTGACCGTTCGCAGCTGTATAAAGGCAAGCCGGTCAAGTCCCTGACCGAAGGCCTGACCAAAAAGGGCGGGCGTAACAATTATGGCCGGATTACCGCGTTTGCACGCGGCGGCGGGCATAAGCGCACCTATCGACGGGTGGATTTCAAGCGCCGTAAGTGGGATGTGACCGGTGCCGTGGAGCGTATTGAATATGATCCCAACCGGTCCGGCTTTATCGCACTGATCACCTATGAAGACGGTGAGCAGGCCTATATTCTTGCCCCGCAACGGCTGAATGTCGGGGACAAAGTGGTCGCCGGCGAACGCACCGACATCAAGCCCGGCAACGCCATGCCGCTTAAAGCGATTCCGGTGGGTACCATCATTCATAATGTGGAAATGAAACCCGGCAAGGGTGGTCAACTGGCACGGGCGGCGGGCTCGTATGTCCAGCTTGTCGGCAAGGATTCCGGCTATGCCCAGATTAAGCTGCGTTCTGGTGAGCTGCGCCTGGTGCGGGCCGAATGCATGGCCACCATCGGGGCCGTGTCCAATCCGGATTATCAGAATGTCAATGATGGCAAGGCCGGCCGTACCCGCTGGCTTGGCAAAAAGCCCAACGTGCGCGGCGTGGCGATGAACCCGATCGATCACCCGCATGGCGGCGGCGAAGGCAAGACCTCCGGTGGGCGCCATCCGGTGACCCCGTGGGGCAAGCCGACCAAAGGCAAAAAAACGCGTAAGCCCAAGCCTTCGGATAAGCTGATCGTGCGCTCGCGCCATCAGGCCAAGAAGAAATAACCGGCTGATGCGTCAAGAGGGATTGCCCCCAGCGGATGTTTCGGCGCGGCCCTATGAAATAATGCTTGACCTTCGGCTGAAGCAAGGCTAGTTTCCCGCCTCCTTCGGCAGCTGGTGAGTTTTTGAAAAGAATAGTAAAACGAGATAAAGGATCGGCACTATGCCACGCTCGGTTTGGAAAGGCCCTTTTGTCGACGCCTATTTGCTGAAAAAAGCAGAGGTGGCGCGCGAATCTGGTAAAAATCAGATCATTCAAACATGGTCGCGTCGTTCGACTATCCTGCCGCAGTTTGTCGGGCTGACCTTCGGCGTATATAACGGTAAAAAATTCATTCCCGTGCTGGTATCGGAAGAAATGGTCGGGCACAAATTCGGTGAGTTTGCACCCAGTCGCCAGTTTGCCGGCCATGGTGGCGATAAGAAAGTGTCGAAAAGGTAAAGGGGTATCATGGGAAAGCCAGCCAAAAAACGGGATCTTGCTGAAAATGAAGCGCGCGTCGTGCTGCGTGATCTGCGGATCAGCCCCACCAAGCTGAATTATGTGGCGCGCATGATCCGCGGTCTGCCGGTCAGCGAGGCCTTGACGCAGCTGACCTTTTGCAGTCGCCGGATTTCGGCCGACGTTAAAAAGGCGCTGCATTCGGCAATCGCTAACGCGGAAAACAATCATAATCTGGATGTCGACAGCCTGATCGTTAAAGAAGCCTATGTCGGCAAGGGCATGGTGATGAAGCGTTTTCATGCGCGGGCCCGCGGCCGCGGTGCAAAAATTTTGAAGCCGTTCAGCCACTTAACGATTGTGGTCAAGGAAGAGGAGGCTGCGTAATGGGACAGAAAGTCAACCCGATCGGCCTGCGTTTGGGCGTCAACAAAACCTGGGATTCGCGTTGGTATGCCGACGGCGATTATGCGGATAAGCTGCATGAGGATATCAAAATCCGCAAATACCTGAAGAAAAAGCTGGGCTCGGCGGGTATTGCGCGCATCGTCATTGAGCGCCCCTCTAAAAAAGCGCATATCTCTATTCATACGGCGCGTCCCGGCGTGGTGATCGGTAAAAAAGGCGCCGATATCGAGAAAATGAAAAAGGATCTGGAAAGTTTCACCCGCGATGAAGTGCAGCTTAACATTGTGGAGGTGCGCAAGCCGGAGCTGGATGCCAGCCTGATCGCCGAAGGCATCGCGCAGCAGCTGGAGCGTCGCGTGGCATTCCGCCGCGCCATGAAGCGCGCGGTCCAGTCGGCCATGCGGCTGGGTGCCGAAGGCATACGGATCAATTGCTCGGGCCGCCTTGGCGGCGCCGAAATCGCGCGTATGGAATGGTATCGCGAAGGGCGCGTGCCGTTGCACACTTTGCGTGCGGATGTCGATTATGGCCTCGGCCAGGCCTATACCACCTATGGCGTCATCGGCATTAAGGTCTGGGTCTTTAAAGGTGAGATCCTGAAAGAAGAACAGATTCAGCGCGCGCCGCAGGGCATGTCGCTGATCGGGCAGCAAGCGGCGTAAACGGAGCGAACCATGTTACAGCCGAAAAAAACCAAATACCGTAAGCAGCATAAAGGCAGGATACACGGCGACGCGAAAGGCGGTACGTCCCTGAATTTCGGGCGATACGGACTGAAAGCGCTGGAGCCGGAGCGGGTCACCGCCCGCCAGATCGAGGCTTCGCGCCGCGCCATCACCCGCCACGTTAAGCGTGTTGGCCGGTTATGGATCCGCGTATTTCCGGATGTGCCGGTAACGGCCAAGCCCGCCGAGGTGCGCATGGGTAAGGGTAAGGGCTCGGTGGACCGCTGGGTGGTGAAAGTAAAGCCCGGTCGCGTCCTGTTTGAAATCGACGGCGTGCCGGAGCCGCTGGCCCGCGAAGCATTTGAGCGGGCGGCCGCCAAACTGCCGATTAAAACCAAATTTGTCTCACGGGTGGAGGGCTAGCCATGAAGATGGACGACATTCAGGGCAAAACCCAAGACGAGCTGATGGAGGTGCTGGGGTTTTTAAAGAAAGAGCGCTTTAATCTGCGCTTTCAGCAAGCCACCGGCGAGCTGTCCAACACCGCGCGTTTCCGTCAGGTGCGCCGCGACATCGCGCGCATTAAAACTATGCTGAATGCGCAAAAATCAAAGCGGAAGGCCGCATAAGGTAAGGAAGTACGACATGCCCAAACGGATATTACAAGGCGAAGTGGTCGGTAGTAAAAACGATAAGACCGTGATCGTGAAGGTGGAGCGTAAGATTCGCCATCCGCTATACAAAAAGATTGTTCGCCGCTCGAAAAACTATGCGGCGCATGATGAGCAAAACCAGTATAAGGCCGGTGACTTTGTGAAAATCGCGGAATCGAAGCCGATCTCCAAGACCAAGCGCTGGACCGTGTTGGAGGCATAACCGATGATCCAGATGCAAACACGTCTTGAGGTGGCAGACAATTCCGGCGCGCGCCAGGTGCAGTGCGTGAAAGTGCTGGGTGGCTCGCACCGCAACATTGCCAAGCTCGGTGATGTTATTGTGGTCTCGGTGAAAGACGCCATCCCGCGCGGGAAAGTGAAAAAAGGCGACGTCCACCGCGCCGTGATCGTACGCACCGCAAAAGAAGTCAAGCGGGCTGACGGCTCGGCCATCCGGTTCGACCGCAACGCCGCGGTGTTGCTGAATAAACAGAACGAGCCCATCGGCACCCGGATTTTCGGGCCCGTGGCTCGCGAATTGCGCGCCAAGCGATTCATGAAAATCGTCTCGCTGGCGCCGGAAGTATTATAGTAAAGGATGTAAGCCATGGCGGCGAAAGTGAAAAAAGGCGATACGGTGGTGGTGATCAGTGGCCGCGACAAAGGCAAAAGCGGCGAGGTGCTGCGCGTGATACCGGCGGAAGAGCGGCTGGTGGTCAAAGGCGTCAACATTGCCAAGCGCCACACGCGTCAGTCAATGAACAGCCAGGGCGGAATCATCGCGCAGGAAGCCCCGATTCACCGCTCCAATGTGGCGCTGGCCGACCCGAAAGACGGCAAGCCGACCCGGGTGGGCTTCACGCAGCTCAAAGACGGCAGCAAGGTGCGCATCGCCAAGCGGTCCGGTGAAACGGTGGGAGCGTAACGGAGACAGTCATGACGGCACGGTTATATGAATTGTATAAAACCCAGCTTCGCCCCGAATTACGGGCGCGCTTTGGTTATGAAAACGAGATGCAGGTGCCCTATCTCGAAAAGATTGTGGTGAATATGGGCGTGGGCGATGCCGCCCAGGACAGCAAGCTGCTGAAAACCGCCGTTGAGGAGATGGCGCTGATTACGGGGCAGAAGCCAGTGATTACCCGCGCGAAAAAGTCCGAAGCCGGATTTAAGATCCGCGAAAATATGGCAATCGGCTGCAAAGTCACCTTGCGCAAGCAGCGTATGTATGAATTTATTGATCGCTTTGTGAACATCGCCATGCCGCGGATTCGCGATTTTCGCGGCATATCGCCGAAAAGTTTCGACGGCAAGGGCAATTACAATATGGGTGTGAAGGAGCAGATCGTGTTCCCGGAAATTAGCTATGACCGCGTCGACAAGGTGCGCGGGATGGATATTACCTTCGTGAGCACGGCTAAAACGGACGAAGAATGTCGGGCCCTGCTCGAAGGGTTCAACTTCCCGTTTCGGAAGTAAAGGAGTCGGATATGGCAAAAAACAGTGCAATGATTAATAATCGCAAAAAGGCCAAGCAGATTAAGCGGCATGCCAACCAACGGGCCAAGCTGAAAGCAATTATCAAAAATCCGGATTTGCCGCTGGACGAGCGCATGCAGGCGCAGTTCAAGCTGGCGGAACTGCCGCGCAATAGCTCGCCGACGCGCTACCGCAACCGCTGTGAAGTCACCGGCCGGCCGCGTGGCTATTATCGCAAGTTCCGCGTCTGCCGGAACATGCTGCGCGAAATGGGCAATTTTGGCCAGGTCCCGGGCTTAACCAAGTCGAGTTGGTAGGAGAAAGTATTTATGTCGATGAACGATACCATTGCTGATATGTTGACGCGGATTCGCAACGGTCAGCGGGCCCATCTGCCGAAAGTGAGCATGCCGTATTCGCGCAAGCTGGAGGATGTCTGCCATGTACTAGAGCGCGAAGGCTTTATCCGCGGCACGCGCATTATTGAGCTTGATAAAAACAAACGCGATCTGGAAGTGCAGCTGAAATATTTTGAGGGCAAGCCGGTGATTCGGCAGATCAAGCGCATCTCTTCGTGTGGTCGCCGCACCTATGCCTCCAGTAAGAGCCTGCCCAAAATCCATAACGGGCTGGGCATCGCCATCCTCTCCACGTCGAGGGGTGTGCTGTCGGATTTTGAAGCGCGCCAGCAGCATGTTGGCGGTGAAGTATTGTGCAGCGTGTTTTAGGAGAATCAGGTCATGTCACGCTTAGGTAAACTGCCGGTGGCGATTCCCGAAAAGGTCGAGGTGACCCTGGGCGAATCGGTTGTCCGGGCGAAAGGCCCTAAAGGGGAGCTGTCCACCCTGATTACGGGAGAAGTCAACGTATCGGTTGATGACGGTCGGGTTGTAGTGCGGCCGGCCAATGATACCAAGCGCTCGCGCGCTATGTGGGGCACCGTGCGCAGCAACGTGAAAAATCTGGTAACCGGCGTGACGGAAGGCTTTTCCAAGACGCTGGAAGTCAACGGGGTGGGCTATCGCGCCTCGGTGCAGAATAATGTTCTGAGCCTCACTTTAGGCCTCAGCCATGAGGTGCGTTACGTGCTGCCGGAAGGTATCAATTGCCAGGTGGAGAAAAACACGCTGGTTACCATCAGCGGCATTGATAAGCAGAAAGTCGGCCAGGTGGCTGCGGAAATCCGCAATCTGCGCCGCCCTGAGCCTTATAAGGGTAAAGGCGTGAAATATGCGGATGAAACCATTGTGCGCAAAGAAGGAAAGAAAAAGTAAGGGTTAGATCATGAAGGCCTTAAATTCTAATATTCGCCGCAAGCAGCGCGTTCGCAACCGCCTTCGCCGGTATGCGCCCGGTAAGGTGCGCCTGTCGGTTTTCCGCTCGGGCAAGCATATTTATGCCCAGCTGATTGACGATGCCCGCGGTCAGACGTTAGCCGCCGCCTCCACCAATGAAAAGGAGCTGCGTAGTAAAGTGAAAAATGGCGCGACGATTGACGGCGCCAAGGCCGTCGGCGATCTGATTGCCAAGCGCGCCCAGGTAGCCAACGTCAACCATGTGGTGTTTGACCGTGGCGGATATATTTTCCATGGCCGCGTCAAAGCCGTCGCGGAAGCGGCGCGTGAAGCCGGACTCACATTTTAAAAAGGATTAGCACATGGCATCGGCAGAACCCTATACCACGTCCCAAACCCAAAACGAGACCCAGATGGTCGAGCGGCTGGTCTCCATCAACCGCGTGGCCAAGGTCGTCAAAGGCGGTCGCCGGTTCGGCTTTGCGGCGCTTATGGTGCTCGGTGACGGGAAGGGGAAAGTAGGCTATGGTACCGGCAAGGCCAAGGAGGTGCCGGAGGCCGTGCGCAAGGCAACGGAAGCCGCAAAGAAAAATATGATTAAGGTGCCTTTAAAAGAAGCCCGCACCCTGCATCATGACATTAAGGCGCGTTATGGCGCCGGTCGCGTGATGCTGCGCGCGGCGCCTTCGGGGACGGGGATTATCGCCGGCGGTCCGATGCGTGCGGTGTTTGAGTCGCTGGGCGTACATGATGTGGTGGCCAAATCCAATGGGACTTCCAATCCTCACAACATGGTCAAAGCCACTTTTGAGGCGCTTAAACAGGTCAATTCGCCGCGTGTGGTCGCCAGCCGCCGCAGCAAAAAAGTGGGTGAAATTGTCGAGCGCCGCGAAGCGGACAATAAAGTCACGCCGGCTGCTGATGGCGTGGAAAAGGAGTAATGCGCGATGGCCAAGAGCGAACCAACCATTACCGTGGAACAAACCGGCAGTCCGATCGGACGGCCGAAAGACCAGCGTCAGACCCTGATCGGTCTGGGGCTCAACAAGCGCCACCGTCGCCGAACATTGGTCGATACGCCAGCGGTTCGCGGCATGGTGCGTAAAGTCAGTCACCTCGTACGGATTGTGGAGTAGTTATGAGCAATGGCATCTGGATGACGACCACGGGATCGTTCGAGAGTCATACCATCCGCGAATATCGCGGGATTGTGACAGGAGAAGCCATTGTCGGCACAAACTTCCTGAAGGACTGGTTCGCCAACCTGCGCGATGTAGTGGGTGGCCGCTCCGGATCGTATGAAAAGGATCTGGAACGCTCGCGCGAAGCGGCTTTTATGGAAATGCAGCAAGAAGCCCATGCGCTGGGCTGTAACGGCGTGGTCGGCATTGATATCGATTATGAAGTGGTCGGTGAAAAAGGGGCCATGCTGATGGTCTGTGTCTCCGGCACGGGCGTCATTGTTGAGTAAATCAAGGCATCAGGGCGCGGGGGGTGCTTGACCTGCCTGCCTGCCACCTCAAAGCCTTAAGGAGAGTACAATGGAATTGAACCAGTTACATGATAATCAGGGTGCACGGAAAACCCGCATGCGCGTTGGCCGCGGGGTGGGTTCCGGCAAAGGGAAAACCTGCGGGCGCGGCTATAAAGGCCAAAAGTCACGCGAGGGCGTGGCGGTCAAAGGCTTTGAAGGCGGCCAGATGCCGATTAATCGCCGCCTGCCCAAGCGCGGGTTTAACAACCTGTTCCGCCGCCAGGTGGAAACCGTCAACCTGCGTGACCTATCGCGCGCGCTGGAGGCTAAAAAGTTAGATGGTAACGCGCCGGTAAATCGGGAATCGCTCAAGCGGGCGGGCCTGATCCGCCGCGATAAATCGTTAGTGAAATTGCTGGCCACTGGTGAGCTAAGCGGTAAACTGACCATTGAGGTGGCGCTAGCGTCTAAAGCGGCGATCAACAAAGTATCAAACGCGGGTGGCACCGTCACCCTGACCGTACCGGACGCGCAAGCGTCTGCATAAATCCGCTTTGCCGGGCTGCGCCGCGGCCGGGGTAATCCATCGAGATGCAAAAATCGTATCCCGACAATCGGTTTAGGCTGGATTGCTTCTTTGGTATCTGCGATACCTCCTAGTATAAACGGATGATACAAAACAGGATAGGCCTATGACTTCTGCCGCCGAACGGCTTGCCGCTAACATGAATTTCGGAATGCTCGCTAAAGCCAGCGAGCTTAAAGCCCGCCTGCTGTTCGTCATCGGCGCCCTGGTGGTCTATCGTATCGGCACCTATATTCCGATCCCCGGGGTGGATCCCATTGTCCTCGAACAGATTTTCGAACAAATGCAAGGCGGTGTTCTGGGCGTATTCAATATGTTTTCCGGCGGTGCGCTGGGCCGTATGACGATTTTCGCGCTGGCTGTCATGCCTTATATTTCCGCCTCGATTATTATGCAGTTGCTCAGCGTGAGTATACCCAGCCTGGCGCAGCTGAAAAAGGAAGGCGAGGCCGGTCGCCGGAAAATCAACCAGTATACGCGTTACGGCACAGTGGTGCTGGCACTGGCGCAAAGTATGGGCATCGCCGTCGGGCTTGAGAATATGCAGGGGCCCACCGGCGCTTCCGCCGTGATGGATCCCGGCCTGTTTTTCCGCATTTCCACGATGATCACCCTGACCGGCGGCACCATGTTTTTGATGTGGCTGGGCGAGCAGATCACCCAGCGCGGGATTGGGCAGGGGATTTCGCTCATTATTTTTACCGGGATTGTTGCCGAGCTGCCGGGCGCGTTTGCCGGTACCTTCGAGCTGGGCCGCCGCGGCGTGATCGAAACCGGCACCTTATTGCTGATTCTGGCGCTGGCGCTGGGGCTGATTATGCTCATCGTCTTTGTCGAGCGCGCCCAGCGCCGCATCGTGATCCAGTATGCCAAACGCCAGGTGGGCAACCGCATCATGCAGGCGGATAATACGCACCTGCCGCTTAAGCTGAATACGGCCGGAGTGATTCCCCCGATTTTCGCCAGTTCGATCCTGCTGTTTCCGTTGACCATTGCCGGCTTTAACGCTGATGGCGGCCCCGATTGGCTGCGCACGCTGACGGCGTATCTCGGTCACGGCCAGCCGCTTTATATCGTGCTGTATATCGCGATTATCATGTTTTTCTGTTTCTTCTATACGGCTGTCGTGTTCAACCCCGAAGATACGGCCGATAACCTAAAGAAAAACGGCGGTTTTATCGCGGGCATCCGACCGGGTAAGCATACGGCCGAATATCTGGATTATGTCTTAACCCGGTTAACGGCGGTGGGCGCGGTCTATCTGGCATTGGTGTGTACCATGCCTGAATTATTTATTGCCAAATATTCCATCCCCTTTTACCTTGGCGGCACAAGTTTGTTGATTGTGGTCAACGTGTTGATGGATTTCATTGGCCAGGTGCAATCACACCTGTTCGCTCATCAGTATGAAGGCCTGATCAAAAAATCCAAATTACGGACATCAGGCAGGAAGCGTTAAGTGAATATTATTCTATTAGGCCCGCCCGGCGCAGGAAAAGGCACGCAATCCGACTGGCTGCGTGACCAATACCAACTCAATAAGCTGGCCACCGGCGATATGCTGCGTGAAACGGCCGCCTCCGGCTCCGAGCTGGGAAGCTATCTCAAAGACATTATGGCCAAGGGCGAGTTGGTGTCTGATGATATCATGATCGACATTATCCGCGAATCGATCAACGCGCCGGCATCGGCGAACGGGTTCATTCTGGATGGGTTTCCGCGCACGCTGGCGCAGGCGGAGGCGCTGGATAGCATGCTGGCCAAAGAGGGCAAGCAACTCGATCATGTCATTGAACTGGTGGTCGATGACGCGATTCTGGTCAAGCGGATTTCCGGGCGCTTTGCCTGCGCGCATTGCGGCGCCGGCTATCATGACGAATTCAAGCAACCCAAACAGGACGGGGTGTGTGATCACTGCGGCTCGACCGAGTTCAAGCGCCGCGAGGATGATAATGCCGCCACCGTTGCCAAGCGGCTGGAATCGTACCACGCTATGACCGCTCCGCTGCTGCCCTATTACGAGGCAAAAGGGGTGCTCAAACAGATTGACGGAATGGCCGATATTGATGAAGTCAGTCGCCAGTTGCGCGTTGTCATGGAATCCTAGCGTTTTAGCGCTTGACATGGCTCAATTTCCGCCTATAGTGCTGCCTCCTGCCGCATGGGCGGTGAGGAAAAGATTAAAAATTCAATCGGTTGAATTTTTAGCCAACCTAGTCTAGGAGTGTAGCATGGCACGGATTGCCGGCGTTAATATTCCGACTGGTAAACGCGTATTGATCGCGCTTACCTATATCCATGGCATTGGTCGCGCCAAATCGTCTGAAATCCTGAAAAAAGCGAATATCGATGAGTCCGCCCGCGTTCATCAGCTGGCTGATTCGGAAGTGATTCGCCTACGGGAAATTATTGACAATGAATATTCGGTGGAAGGGGATCTGCGCCGCGAGACCTCGATGAATATCAAGCGCCTGATGGATCTGGGCTGCTATCGTGGCCTGCGCCACCGGCGCCGACTGCCGGTTCGCGGCCAGCGCACTCATACCAACGCCCGCATGCGTAAAGGCAAGGCAGTGCCGGTCGCCGGTAAGAAACAAGCGACGAAATAGGTAAACAGTCATGGCAAAAGCACAACAATCTTCAGCCGCTTCGGTGAAACGCAAGGACCGGAAAAATATCCCGTCTGGCGTGGCGTATGTCAATGCGTCGTTCAACAATACGATTATCACCATTACTGATCCTTTCGGCAATGCGGTCGCCTGGTCGTCTGCCGGGGCGAACGGGTTTAAGGGTTCGCGAAAATCAACGCCTTATGCGGCGCAGGTTGCCGCCGAGATTGCCGGCCGCAAGGCGCAAGAACACGGGATGAAGACCGTTGAAGTGCGCGTTAAGGGCCCGGGTTCGGGGCGCGAATCAGCTCTGCGGGCGCTCAGCCAAGCCGGATTTACGATTACGGCGATTAAAGATGTGACGCCGATTCCGCATAATGGCTGCCGGCCGCCGAAACGCCGCCGCGTTTAGCGGACAATGTCAAACGACTGCAAGATAAGGAAACCTCAATGTCCTCAATGCTGAACAAAAACTGGAAAGACATGATCAAGCCGCAGAAACTTGATATTAAAACGGTCAGTAACGATACCAAGCGCGCCACGGTCGTGGCCGAACCGCTGGAGCGTGGTTTCGGAATGACGCTGGGCGTAGCGCTGCGTCGTGTGTTGCTGTCGTCGCTGCAGGGGGCGGCAGTGACCGCCGTGAAGATCGATAACGTGCTGCATGAATTTTCGTCGATTACCGGCGTGCGTGAAGACGTAACTAACGTCATTCTCAACATCAAGGAACTCAAGCTTAAGGCTCACAGCCCCGAGCGCAAACGTATGGCGCTGAAGGTCAGCGAGCCGGGCGAAGTCACCGCCGCTATGATTGAAACCGATGCGGATGTGGAGATCATCAACAAAAACCTGGTGCTGTGCCATCTTGATAAGGGTGCTACGCTGAATGTGGAATTCACCGTCGAAGTGGGTAAGGGTTATGTGCCGGCCTCGCAGAACCGCCCGTCGGATGCGCCGATTGGCCTGATCCCAGTCGATGCCCTGTTCAGCCCGGTGCAGAAAGTGGCCTACAGCATTGAGAATGCCCGCGTGGGCCAGCGCACCGATTATGACAAGCTGATTATGGATATTGAGACCGACGGCTCCATCGTTCCGGAAGATGCAGTGGCTCTGGCCGCTCGCATTCTGCAGGACCAGCTAAACCTGTTTGTCAATTTCGAGGACATTCCCGATGTCACCGAGCGCGACAAAAAGGATGATCTGCCGTTCAGCCCCTATCTGCTGAAAAAAGTGGACGAGCTGGAGCTGTCTGTGCGCTCCGCCAATTGCTTGAAAAACGACAATATCGTCTATATCGGCGATCTGGTGCAAAAAACCGAAAGCGAAATGCTCAAAACCCCCAATTTCGGGCGCAAATCGCTTAACGAAATCAAGGACGTATTAAACAATATGGGCCTGCGTTTCGGGATGGACGTGCAGGGCTGGCCGCCAGAAAATATCGAGGAACTGGCGCGCCGCTTTGAGGACCCATATTAAGCCGCTTTGAGGGCCCGTATTAAAAAGCCGTTCGGTTTCGGGGTTCAGGATTCAGGATTACAAAGATTCTGAATCTGGCATTTTGAACCTGGCCGCTGGAGACTGGAGAGTGAACCATGAAACATAAACTGAGAGGGCGCAAGCTCAACCGCACATCGACGCACCGCCAAGCGATGTTTGCCAATATGGCGGCGGCACTGATCAAGCACGAGCAGATTTTTACCACCTTGCCGAAGGCTAAAGACCTGCGGCCGGTGGTCGAGCGTATGATTACGCTAGGCAAACGCGGTGACCTCTCGGCGCGCCGCACGCTGCTATCGCGCCTGCGCGATGAAACCATGACGCGTAAGGTATTCGATGAGCTGGCCCCGCGCTATGCCGAGCGTCAGGGTGGCTATGTGCGTATCCTGAAAGCCGGCTATCGCTATGGTGATAACGCGCCGATGGCCATCATTGAGCTGGTTGACCGCGATCAATCCGCCCGCGGACAGGATTCCGGTCCGGTCGAAACAGTCGAAGCCGACGAGGCCGAAGCAGCATAACGCAAGCGGGTGCTGGAATGAATGCGTAAAAAGGGCGGCCACGTGCTGCCCTTTTTTGTGGTCGGCGAGGCCCGCTCTATCAACCGGCGGTGCTGGTAACCCGTCGCAGGCAGGATTATATATATCGCATGATAACACGCGTATTCGCTTTTCTGATTATTCTGTGGGGCCTGCTGCCGCATGCGATGGCGCAGCTGCCGGAGGTGCCGCAAACCCGCGGCGAGATCGCCCTGTCCTTTGCACCGGTGGTCAAACAATCGGCCCCGGCGGTGGTCAATATTTACACTAAGCGCCGAGTGGTCGAGCCGGGGCTGTCGCCGTTTATGGCGGATCCGTTTTTCCGACAGTTCTTCGGCGACCCGTTGGGTGTGTTCGGCATGCCGCGCGAGCGCGTGGTCAGTTCGCTGGGCTCGGGGGTGATCGTCAAGCCCGGCGGCACCATTATCACCAGCTACCATGTGATTGAAGAAGCCGAAGATATCGTGGTGGTTCTGTCCGACCGCCGCGAATTCGAGGCGACGGTAACGCTGAGCGATGAACAATACGATCTGGCGGTACTGTCTATCGACACCAATGGCGAGGCGCTACCCTATCTGCGCCTGCACGATTCCGACACGCTCCAGGTGGGCGATTTGGTGCTGGCCATCGGCAATCCGTTCGGTGTCGGCCAGACCGTCACCCATGGTATTGTCTCGGCGGTGGCGCGCGCAGCGGCCGATATCAACGATTTCTCGTTTTTCATTCAGACCGATGCCGCCATCAATCCGGGTAATTCGGGCGGTGCGCTGGTCGATCTGCAAGGTCGGCTAGTCGGCATCCCCACTGCGATTTACACGCGCTCCGGCGGCTCCCACGGTATCGGATTTGCCATCCCCGCTAATATGGTGCGCGCCGTGCTCGGCGGTACGCAGCGTGATGGCCGCCTGATCAAGCCCTGGCTGGGCGCGTCCTATCAAACCCTGACGGCCGAGCTGGCCGAATCGCTAGATATCCGCACCCCGCGCGGGGTGTTGATCAGCGAAGTATTTGCCGAGACCCCGGCCGAGGCCAACGGGCTGCGCGCGGGTGATGTGATCACGGCATGGGACGGCCAGCCGGTGACCACCGTGCAGGCCCTGCGTTACCGGCTGGCGGTGGCCGAGGCGGGCCAGCCGCTGCCGCTGACCATCATTCGCGACGGGCGCGAGTTGCGGCGCGAGGTGACCCCGGCCCTGCCGCCGGAGGAACCACCGCGCGATACACGCCGGCTTGAAGGCTATCATCCACTTGACGGTGTGCGCGTGGCCAATCTGAACCCGGCGCTGGCCATGGCGTTAAATCTGAAACCGATCCGACGCGGCGTGGTGGTGCTGGAGGATCAGGGCAAGTTCCGTCGCGGGGATATCATCCTCACGGTCAATGGGGAGCGGATTGATGCCACCCGCCAGCTGGCCGGACTACTTGATCAACGGCGGCGGGGCTGGCGTATTAACATTAAACGCGGGGGCCGTGTGTTATCCCTGCAAGCCATTTCGTAGCGTATGCCGACATTGCCGCAACCCAGCCTGTTTCAGGACGCCTTGCATCAGCCGCTTGCCGAGCGCTTGCGCCCGCAATGTTTTGACGCGGTGGTCGGACAAGACGCGATATTGGGTGGGCGCGGGACGTTAAGCCGGATGATAGAAAGCGGCCACTATCAGTCACTGATTTTATGGGGGCCGCCGGGTTGCGGCAAAACCACGATCGCTCGCTTGATCACCCGGCAATGCGGCTATCATCTGGAAACCGTCTCGGCGGTGCAGTCCGGCGTGGCCGAGCTCAAGAAAATCTTTGACCGCGCGGCGCAGTATCTGGTGGACGGCCAGCGCACCATTTTATTCGTCGATGAGATTCACCGCTTTAACCGCGCCCAGCAGGACGCCTTTTTACCGGTGGTGGAAGACGGCACGATCCTGTTGATCGGCGCCACCACCGAAAACCCCTCCTTTGAACTAAATTCGGCCCTGTTATCGCGATGCCAGGTGGTGGTGCTCTCGCGTTTGTCGGAGGCTGCGCTGGCCGAGCTGCTGCAGCAGGCGCAGGCGCATCTTGGCCACAACCTGCCGCTGGATGAGGATGCTCGCCAGGCGCTGATCGCCATGGCCGACGGCGACGGCCGCGCCCTGCTAAACCAGGTGGAATTAATCGTGGATGCCGCGCCCGAACAGGTGCTGACGGTTAACGGCCTGCTGGAGTTGGTGCAAAAACGGGCGCCGGTCTATGACAAACATCAGGAAAGCCATTACAATCTCATCAGCGCGTTGCATAAGTCACTGCGCGGCTCCGATGTGGATGCGGCGCTGTATTGGTGTGCGCGGATGCTGGTCGGCGGCGAGGAGCCGCTTTATATCGTGCGCCGGCTGGTGCGTTTTGCGGTGGAGGATGTCGGCATGGCCGATCCGCAAGCGCTACCGCAGGCATTAGCTGCCAAAGACGCCTATGACTTTCTCGGTTCGCCGGAGGGTGAGCTGGCGATTGCTCAGGCCGTGATCTATCTGGCAACCGCGCCTAAATCGAACGCACAATATGCCGGGTTCAATCTGGCCTGGCGCAGCGCCAAGACCCACGGCTCGCTGATGCCGCCCAAACATATCTTAAACGCCCCCACGCAGCTGATGAAAGCGATTGGCTACGGTGCGGATTATGCTTATGACCATCACGCGGCGGAAGGGTTTTCCGGTCAGGATTATTTTCCCGAGGAGATGGCGCGCGAGCAGTATTATAGACCGGTGCCCAGAGGCTTTGAGCGCGAGATTCAAAAGCGGCTTGATTATTGGGCCAGGCTGCGCGAGGAAAAAAAGGCGCCACAGCACGCCGGCAATCAATGAGTAGGTCGATATGGTCATGCAGTTACTCTATGTGGCCCTCGGTGGGGCAATTGGCTCGGCGGCGCGTTTTGCGCTGACCGCTGCCATCGGGCGCTGGCTGGGCACCGGTTTTCCCTACGGCACGCTGGCGGTCAACGTGCTGGGTTCGCTGGCCATGGGCGCGCTGATCGGCTGGCTGGCCCAGCAGGCAAGCGGCGATGCCATGCTGCGCTTGTTGCTGGTGGTGGGCGTGCTGGGCGGTTTTACGACGTTCTCCGCCTTCTCGCTGGATGTGGCCACATTGTTTCAGCGCGGTGAGATGACTGCGGTGCTGTTATACCTCATGGGTTCGGTGGTGCTGTCGGTGCTGGGCCTGTTTGCCGGCCTGATGCTGATGCGGGGGCTGTTATGACCCGCGAGACGGTGCGCGTGATTGCCGCGGAAGATGACGGCATCCGCCTGGATCGCTGGTTCAGGCGGCATTATCCGGGGCTGGCGCAGGGCCAGCTGGAAAAGGCGGCGCGTAAAGGCCTGATTCGGCTGGAAGGGCAAAAGCCGAAGATGAGCACCCGCGTGGTCGGCGGACAGGAAGTGCGCATTAAATTTTTAGACCTTGAGGGTGCCGCCAATCCGGCCCCACCGAAGGCGGCCGCCGCCACGCCGACCCCTGAGCAGATAGCGCAGACCCGCGAGTGGGTACTGTATCGCAACGCGGATGTGATCGCCGTCAATAAGCCGGCAGGGCTTGCCGTACAAGGTGGCAGCAATATGCGCGATCACCTCGACAGGCGGCTGCCGGCGCTGCAATTTGATGCGCCCGAGCCACCCCGGCTGGTGCACCGGCTGGATAAGGATACCAGCGGGGTCTTGCTGCTGGGCCGGAATGCGCGTGCGGCGACCGAGCTAACCCGGGCATTTGCCGGCAAACACACGCAAAAACAATATTGGGCGCTGGTGGTGGGCGTGCCCGAACCGCGCGACGGAGAGATTGAGGGCGCGCTGGCCAAGTCCGGCAGTGATTATGCCAAAATGACCGTGGAAGACAGCGGCAAACCGGCGATCACTCGTTACCGCGTGCTGGAGACGCTGGGCGACCGGCTGGCACTCGTCGAACTCGAACCGGTCACCGGGCGCACGCATCAGCTGCGGGTGCATATGGCGACGCTGGGATATCCCATCCTTGGTGATGGTAAATATGGCGGTAAGGGCGCCTTTATTTCCGGGCTGGCGTTGCCCCGACAGCTGCATTTACATGCCCGTCACATTGCCATTCACGGGCTAAGTGGCGGAGATATATCGGTGACAGCACCGTTGCCGGCGCACATGCAACACACATTTGAACTATTAGGATTGAGCTATTAGAATTGGTAGCACCATGAGCACACAGCCTTTATCCGATACCCAGCGCGATACGATCCGCGCCCGCTTGCTGGCCTATGCCGATACCGACCTGCTGTGTTACTGGGCAGAGGAGGCAGAACTGCAAGCGCAGCAACGCGCTCAGTGGGAGCCAGTCATCCAGGCGGTGGAAGGGCATTTCGGTGTGTATCTCAACCGGGTGGTGGGCATCATGCCGGCGGTGCAGCCGGATGCCACGATTGTCCGGCTGAAAACCCATATCGACCGCTATGACGATGCCGGATTATTAAAAGTGATGCAGCTAGCGGAATTGGTGGGTTCCCTGCTTCTGGTGCTGGCTTATGAAATTCAGGCGGTTAGTGCGCAGGACCTGCCCCGGCTTGCCCATCTGGACGAGGATTATCAGGCCGCCCGCTGGGGACTGGATGCACAAGCGAAGGCCCAACGCGAGCAGCAATCCGCCGACATCATCGCCCTAACCCGCCAAATAGACGGCATTTTAGACGAATGTTAACGATTCGTTGTCAAAATTCTGTCATAATTCTGTGATATTCTAAACGATACAATAACAAGAGTGTGACCATAGGGAGGGGTTCATGCGCACTGAGCGTAACCGTCTGGATAATAAACAACTCGAAGTCTATCGTGACATTACGGATGATGTCATTGAATCCGATTTCGTGCCCTATGCCTGTCTGTTCGACCCGGACACGATCCTCACTAAAGATGGGGAATTACTGCAAATCATCAAAATTACCGGCTTTACCTATGAGGCCATTAACCAGGAAGACGCCGATTTGCGCAATGTGATCCGCGATGCCATCAGCGAAAGCATCCAAAGCAACGATTATGCGCTGTGGTTTCATACCCTGCGTCGTAAGAAACGCCTGTCACCTGATGGCGTCTATCCCGATGAATTTTCCGGAACCCTGCATGAGCACTGGAAGAAGCGTAATGAGTGGGACCGTAAATTTATCAATGAATTATATATTACCATTGTGCGCGAAGGCGAGGACGCGGATATCAAGAATGTGAAGGGTTTCTTCAGCGGCCTGCTACCCTGGCGCGATCGGCGCAAGCGTAACAGCTACCTGGAGCGTAGCGCCGCGGCACTGGACGCCACGGTGGTTAACATGCTCGCCCATTTAAGCGAGTTCGGCGCCAAGCGCCTGACCATCGCCGAGCGCGGCGGCGTTTTTTACGGCGAACATATCGAGTTTCTCGAAAAGCTGATCAATCTCGAAGAGCGCCCGATGCCGATTGGTGAGCAAAGCCTCTCGCATTATCTGACCAGCGGCGAGATCAGTTTCGCCTATAACGCTATGGAGGTGCGCACGGCCGATGAAGAGCGTCGCTTCGGCTCCATCCTCACCGTGAAGGAATATAAGGAAGCCTCGCTGTATCGCATCGACGAGATTTTACAGCTTCCCTGCGAGTTCATTGTTACCCAGTGTATTGATTTCGTCAATGCCCGCCAGGCGCTGCAGACCTTTAAAGGGCAGGAATATTACATGAATGTCAGCGGCGATACGGAACTGGCCGAATTGACGGAACTGACCCGGATTCTGGAAAATGACAGCCACCGCGAGGTGGATTTCGGCGAGCAGCAAACCAGTATTTTCGTCATCGGCGCCAGCGTCGCCGAGATGGAAAAAAGCATGCGGCTGATTCGCGAGGCCATGAGCAAGATCGGCATTATCACCATCCGTGAGGATTTGCGCTTTGAAGAGTGTTACTGGGCGCAGCTACCCGCTAATTTTGAGTTTTTCTCACGGCTGACTTATACCAACACCGAGCATGTCGCCGGGTTCGTCAACATCCATAACTATCCGGCTGGTAACGCCCGCGGCTGCCCATGGGGACCGCCGGTGACCCTGTTTTACACCGCGGCCGGCACGCCTTATTTCTTCAACTTCCACTTGCAGCAAAACGGCCATACGACGGTGATCGGGCCGTTCGGTTCGGGTAAGTCGGTGCTGGTCAATTTCCTGCTGTCCGAGTCTCGCAAATATCACAGCCGTCTGTTTTATCTGGATGCACGCGGCAACGCTGGCGATTTTGTGCGTGCCATCGGTGGTAATTATTATGACCTGGCCGACCCCAAAAGCACGCATCACCATCTGAATCCGTTGGGCCTGCCCGATCAGCCGGCTAACCGCGAATTCCTGGCGCTGTGGCTGTCCACACTGGTGGATCCGCTCGGCCATGTGGCGGCCGATGATAGCAAAATGGAATGGTTTCATGCCGTCATCGCCAAAATGTATGAGCTGCCGCAACAAGAGCGCACGCTGGCCAATGCGGCGGCATTTCTAGCGGAATATGACCGCATGCTGGCTGATGACCTGGCGCAGTGGTACGGCGAGGGGGACCGCGCCTTTTATTTCGATCATGCGAGCGAATCGGTGGAGCCGCGCAATAACATCATCGGCTTTAATGTCAGCGCGATGATCGATAAGCGCCCGATTCTGGTGCCGCTGGCCAGTTACCTGCTGCACCGCATTACCATGACGCTCGATGGCACGCCCACCATTTTGATGCTGGATGAGGCGTGGGAGCTGCTGAATTCTCCGATGTTTACGCCGCGCGTGTCGGCTTGGATGCAGTATCTGACCTCGCGTAATGCGCTGGGGATTTTCACCACCGAAGAGGTCGAGCGTATTCGCGAATTCAAATACAGCGCCGGGATCATCGAGCAGGCGGCCACTCAGATTTATCTGCCTGATGAAGAGCCCGATGACGTCTATCAGGAGGTATGCGGCCTGACCGACGAAGAGTTCTCTTATCTGGATGCGATGAACATCGAATACCGCCATTTTATGCTGAAGCGGGTTAATGAGAGTATTATTGCGGAGCTCAATCTGGGCGGCCTGGATGAACACCTGGCCGTGTTGTCGGGGACAGCATCCAAAGACAATAATTATTATGGCGGCGGCAAAGCCGTACCGTTTATGGCGAGGGTGAGTGCATGACACAAGGGCGTTATAGCCTGCATCGATTAAAGCCGGTTTTGTTACTGGCCTTTGTGTTTTGTTGCCTGCCTTTGTTTATCTCCGATGCCTCCGCCGAGATCACCGGCATGCAGTTCGGCCAGAATTTTAGCTGCGGTGGTGGCGGCGGTGGTGGCGGTGGCGGTCAGTTTTATACCTCCGGCGGCTGCTCGGGGAGTCCGGCCGACGGTCAGGTCTTCTCCTATTTTGTCTGCAAATTCGAGGAGATCATCAACGAGGCGCTGAGCAAGGTCTATTGCGCCATTGTCGATGAAGCGTATCCGGCCGTGATGGCTGCGCTGACCATGGCGGTGCTGTTTTTCGGCATGATGTTTCTGATGGGGGTAAGCCCGTTTACCGCCAAGGAACTAATGATGTTCGCCGGTAAGTTTGCCATGGTCATGGCCTTTGCCACCGAAGCCGAATACATGATCGGCATCGGTTATGCGCTGTTCATGAATATCGCCAAGGAAGGCATTATTATTGTCCTCAATTATCTGTTCGAGGCCAGCTATTCGACCGCAAACGACGTTTATCGCATGTTCGATGATGCCCTCAAGGACATCATGCAGATGGCATCCGCCGAGAGTAAGGATGACGGGGATTGCACCAATGCGCTGTTTTCGCTGATGGCGATGGCAGCGATTGCCCTGCCGCCGGTGGCGATGCTTGGTATGTATTTCATGATCAAGATCGTCTGGGTGATGGTGCGCGCGGTCTTTGGCTATTGTCAGGGCATACTGGGTGTGACGTTTCTGGTCACGCTGGCACCGATTTATGTCAGTTTTGCACTGTTCAAACCTACCCGCGCTCTATTTGAAAAATGGATTGAGTATCTCACGTCCTTTTCGTTTCAGATGGTGGTGGTGTTCGCCTTTTTAGGCATGGCATTTAACATTATCAGCAAAATGGCCGATGATATTCAAAGCTATACCGATCTCGTCAAACCATATAACCGCGATGTCCGACAGGCGCCGGGCAGTGCCGGTCTGCTCAATATGTGCGGCGTGTGCGAGATGAATAAAGTCGCCCCGGATGAAAAGCCGAGTTGTAAGTCCAACGAGGCCATGGAAATCGGTAAACTGACGCAGGACGAGAACTTCCTGCATTTCGCGTCGGTGAAAATTCTGGCCATGATCATTATGTTTTACATCCTTGATATTATGCTCGATTTCGTGCCGCAGATGGCGCGCCACCTGGCCGGACCAAAATATGCTGCGCAGCTGGGCGGCGGCGACGTCGGCGGCCAGGAGGAAGTAGATGTCTCCCTGCCGGGCGAAAAACGAGCGCGCCAGGCTCTTATGGCCGGGGCGCAGAATTTCCGCGGCTTCACCACGCCGGGTGCGATGATTTCGGGCTTTGTGGCCGGCGGCAGGCAGGCCATGTCCGGCGCGATTGATGATATGGTCAGTACGGGCGCAGCCGGGGCGCTGGCCGTGCTCGGCGGCGGCGCGCTGGGCTATGGCACGGGCCGCGTGATGAGCCGCGACGGGGGAGACGCGGGCGACAGCGCCAGCAGCGGCAAGGCGCAGCCGACCGCGGATGGGGATGCCAGCCCCACGGTGCCGCGTTATACGCCCACAGGCCGGACCACCGAGGTGGATGCCAGTGCAACATCAATACAAGCTGAGCGTGTCAGCCGCGAAGTGGCGGCCAAGATGGCCAGTATGCGGATGGGACCGTCTGCCGGTGCGGATGTGACCAGTACCGACTTAAGCTATGCCAGTGTAACGAGTGAACTGGGTGAAGAACAGATCCACCGCGAGGTGGCGGCGATTATGAGCAGTGTGAATATGCCCGCGGATCCCGCAGCCAGGCAGCAACTAATGGGTGAAATTATCCAGGCGCTGCAGATGGATCCGGATCTGACCCAGCATGAGCGCGAATCGGTAGCGCGTTACCTGAACAGCTATGCATAATGGCGGGACCTGTGCATCATTTCCGTATTCCGCTTGCGTTATGGATTCCCAACATATAGTAATATGATGTAGTAGGGCTACAAAAGATGGTAGCATGAGCGCGGAGCGGACGTGTTTTTCAAAAAGAAGGGCCAGGCCGAGAGAGAGCTCGGCAAAAACTGGTATAAAGATAAATATGAATATGTGCGCCAGCAGCGCGACCTGCTGGCGGCTACCACTCTGCTTTGCCTGTTATTTTCAGCGGGAGCGGTGTTTACGGTGATGTGGTTAACACCTTATAAATCGGTTGAGCCCTTTGTCATCCAGATCGATGAAAAAAGTGGTATTGTCCAGCGCGTGGACCCGGTTACCCGTACGGAATTTACATCCAACGAAGCCATCGACCGCTATTTCATCGCGCAATACATCCGCGCGCGCGAGAGCTATATCCGCCAGGTGTTTGCCTATAATTATGATATCGTGCGGGTGATGAGTGATCGGTTCGTGTTCAACCAATACAACCAATATATCAGCGAGCGTAACCCGGAAAGCCCGGCGGCGATTCTGAAATCGGATGGCGTACGCACCGTTAAGTTTAAAAATATCAGCTTTATCAAGCGCGACGAAGACCGCATAAATACGGAAAAAGTTGCTCAGGCACGTATCGTGCTGACCGATATGAGCCGGCGCTTCCCGGCGCCGATTGAGTATCACAGCATCGTCACGGTCACGTTTCAATATTCCAACCTGAATTTAAATGAGGAAGAGCGGTTCATGAATCCGATTGGTTTCCTCGTTACCAATTACGCTATTGAGAGGGAGGTAGTCCAATGAGGCGCATGATATGGGGGTTGCTGGTCTGCCTTGGGTTGAGTGCCCCGCTGATGGCACAAGACGGTAAGCCGGTTGTCAGTGACAGCCGGATTAAGACCTTTGTCTATAACGAAAATGATGTGTACAAGCTGAAAACGCATTATGGCTACCAGTCCAATATCGAATTCAGCCGTGCGGAATCAATCGAAACCGTCTCCGTGGGGGATCGCGTCTCCTGGCAGGTGATTCCGGCGGGGCGGCGGCTGTTCATTAAGGCGATGGAAGAAAATGCGCACACGAATATGACAGTGGTGACCAACAAGCGCGCCTATCAGTTCGATCTGCGCTCAAGCGGCCGCCAGCCGCTGCATCCTAACGAAGAGCTGGTCTATGTCGTGCGCTTTTTCTATCCCGAGGACCAGCGTTTCGAGCCCAAGCCCCCGATTTACAGCGATGCGGTGGCCGGTAATTATAGGCCGTATCAGGTGGCCAGTGTCGGCGCCAGCCCTACCACACAGGCAGCGGCGCCGGTCACGGCGGTAAGCGCGCAGGCTTCGGCGCCGGCAAGGGGGACCGGCCCGGCTAATCCGCAACTGAATTTTAACTACACCTATACCGGGCCTTCCGAAGCCGCACCGGTGAAGATTTATGATGACGGACGCAATACCTATTTCACCTTTGCCCGCTCGATGGATGCGTCGCCCCAGTTCTTCGTGCTCTCGCCGGACGGCCAGGAGCAGCCGGTGCAGCCCAGCTATAATGCGCAGGGTGAAGCAGTGATTGCCACTGTCGCGCCGCGTTTTTCCATTCGCCGCGGCGACGCCAACATTAAGGTGTTTAACGAGAATTTCTCTAATCAACGGGCGATGTAGCATATGAGCAGCAACAATACCAATTCTCCACCGCCACCTCCGCCTCCGCCGCCTGGAGGCGGTGGCGGGGGGTATAACGATCCCTTCGCCTCAGGGGGCGATAACGGACAGGGCGGACAGCCGCTTGATGACAGCACGCCATCTGTAGCGGCGGCCCCCAGCCGCGTGTTTATCGTCTTAGGCTTGGTATTGGCCATCTTCACCTTTGTCATGTTCAACTTGTTCGTCTTTGAAGAAGGCGAAGAAGATCGCACCACGGACGAGCAAATTGATATCACGCGTAAGGAGCAGGCACCGGATATTCCCGATATCGGGGCGGATATAGCGCCGCCACCGCCGCCGATTTACACGCCGCCGGAAATTCCGGTTGCGGAAACCCCGGTGATCGATCCGGAGGATGACGGGCCGACCAATGAGTTGCTGCGACAGCGTATTCGCTCTAGCATGCTGATTTCCGGCGGAGGTGACGACATTTTGCCGGATGCGTTCAGCGGTTCGGAGCAGGCATCAGACGATCCCAATTTGCAGTTTGCCAACCGCGTCTATCAGTCTAATACCCAGGCCCCAAAGGTGACCGCGACGCATATCGGCAATTTGCGCAAAGTGGTCGCCCAGGGGAAAATTATCCCGGCGGTGCTGGAGACCGCCATTAACACCGATCTGCCGGGCAGCATCCGCGGCGTGGTCTCGCGCGATGTGTACCCGGAAGCGGGTGATGAGCGGATTATTCCCAAGGGATCCCGCCTTATTGGGCAATATAACTCCTCCATCTTCGGCGGGCAGAAGCGCGTGTATGTGGTGTGGACCCGCCTGATCCGCCCGGACGGGGTGGATATCATGATCAACTCGCCGCTGGTTGATCAAATCGGGCAGGCCGGTGTGGCCGGGCAGGTGGATACTAAATTTACCGAGATTTTCTCACGCGCTCTGCTAACCAGCGTGATTACCATTTCGGTTGCAGCTGTGGCTGATCAGATCAATGATGAAGAGCAGACCACGACGACGAATACCGACGGCAGCACCACCCAGACAGGGGATGCTACCGGTGCGGCCATTGTCGATCAGACCCAGCAGATCGGCAGTATCGCCGACGCCTATCTGCGCCGTTTCATCAATGTGCAGCCCACCATTCTGGTTGATCAGGGCACGCCGGTGAATGTGTTTGTCAATCGCGACCTGATATTCCCCAACCAGTATGCGGGCGCCCGCATCATTCCCTGAGCCGGGTGCGTTTTATGGGCCGCTATGCTTTTGGTTGCGGCCGGCTCCGGCCAATGCAATGGCCTGTCAGATGCTATGACGGGATCATGCAGGGCATTTCCCGGCATTTTAATAAAATAGTAAGTATTTCAGGTAATAATGAAGCTTACCACCGTCTATACCAAAGGAAGCGGAAATGGCTCGCGGTAGTATTGTAGCGCTCGACACCTTTCTCGGTCCGCTCAAGCATTTTTTCGCGCAAGAGGGGATTACCGAGATATCCATTAACCGCCCGGGTGAAATCTGGGTGGAACGCTTTGGCGAAATGGAACACCATGAGATTTCCGAATATGATTTCGATCATTTGCGTTCCATGGGGCACCTGGTCGCCCAGTCGACCAACCAGATGATCAGTGAGGAAAAACCCCTCCTGTCTGCGACGCTGCCGGAGGGCTACCGGATTCAGGTTGTCTTCCCGCCCGCGTGTGAGCCATTTACGGTGGCCATGTCCATCCGTAAACAAACGGTGCTCAACCTCAACCTTGAGCAATATGAAGCTATCGGCGCGTTTGAAAGCACGATCGTGCGCCGCGAGGAGAACGAGGACGATATCGCCTTGCGTAAAATGCTCGATCAGGGGGCCATTCGTGAGTTTATTTCCAACGCGGTGCGCATGCGTAAGAACATCGTGGTCAGTGGTGGAACCTCCACCGGTAAAACCACCTTCATGAATGCGACATTAAAGGAAATTCCGCAGCAGGAGCGTGTGTTGACTGTTGAGGACGCCCGCGAAGTGAATATTGAACATCTGCCCAACCGCGTCCACTTGATTGCCTCGCGCGGCGAACAGGGGCGGGCGCAGGTGACCGCCCAAGACCTGATTGAGGCCTGTCTGCGCTTGCGTCCCGACCGGATTATTCTGGGGGAGCTGCGCGGGAAAGAGGCGTTCAGCTATCTGCGTGCGATTAACACCGGTCACCCGGGATCGATCACCACCTTGCACGCCGATTCGCCGGCGCTGGCAATCGAGCAGCTCATTTTGATGATTATGCAGGCCAATCTCGGTTTAAAGCGCGAAGAAATAAAAGAGTATGTCCAAACCATTGTTAATGTTATAATTCAGCTGAAAAGAGGCGAAAAAGGAAAACGCTACGTCTCGGAAGTGTATTTTAAAGAGCTGTATTAGGGTCGGCCTAAGGCGCGGATTTGCAGCGATCATACGATCTTAATGCGTGCAGCTTAAGCCGGTTATAGTTGCCTATGCCCATGTCACCAACAGTTGAATCGATTGCCAATAAGAGCATCATCTTCGGGATTATCGCCAGTGCGCTGATTATCCCGACGGCTATCGGTATTTTTCTGGGCTATGTGCTGGGTACGCAGCATTTGGTCGGCATATCCGGCCAGAAACCGCCACCGGCCAGCCAGTTTCTCGACCATCTGAGCGATCCGGGCGCTATCGTCACATCCTATCTGGGGATTCACTCCAGCGGGGCCCAGGCACGGGACTGGCTATCCAAAGTCCAGCCGCATTATGAAGCCAACCGCCTGACCGGCGACTATCTGAAATCCTACAGCTATTACCGCAATGCCTACGGCTCGATGGATTTTTACAGCCGCTTTTATGGCCCGCCGGCCGGGGCTTTCCTGTTTGCCGCGGTGCTGCTGTTTTCTGTGCGCGCCCCGCTGATGGACTTCAGGCCCTTGAATAAGAAAGAGAAAATTCATGGGGATGCGAAATGGGCGGATGAGGAAGAGATCCGCCGCGCCAAACTGCGCGCCAAAAAGGGGATTTTGCTGGGCCGCACCGGAGTACGCAACTACCTGATATGCGACGATTTCCAGCATGTGCTGTTATTCGCGCCAACTGGTTCCGGTAAGGGGGTCGGATTTGTGATTCCCAACCTGCTGTTCTGGGAAGAGTCCGTCATCTGCCATGACATTAAAATGGAAAACTACGAACTGACCAGCGGCTATCGTAATCAAAAGCTCAAGCAGCGCTGCTATGTCTGGAATCCGGCAGATCCCAACGGGATCAGTTATTGTTATAATCCGCTGGACTGGCTGTCGGAAAAGCCCGGTCAGCTGGTCGATGACGTGCAGAAAATGTGCAACCTGGTGTTGCCTGAGCAGGAATTCTGGCAGAATGAGGCGCGCTCGCTCTTGCTGGGCGTGATCTTGTATCTGGTGGCGGTGCCGGAAAAAATCACCTCGTTTGGGGAGGTGGTGCGCACCATGCGCTCCGACGACGTGGTGTATAACCTGGCCGTGGTGCTGGATACGATCGGCGGCAAGATTCACCCGGTATCTTACATGAACATCGCGGCATTCCTGCAAAAAGCCGATAAGGAACGCTCCGGTTGCGTTTCCACGCTGAACTCGGGGCTGGAATTATGGGCTAACCCGCTGATTGACGCTACCACCGCCACGTCAGATTTTGATCTGCAGACCGTGAAAAAGGAAAAACAGACCATTTACGTGGGTGTGACGCCGGATAACTTGCAGCGCCTGGAGCCCTTGCTCAAGATTTTCTACCAGCAGGCCACCGACTTTCTAACGCGCCACATGCCGCAGCCGGATGAGCCGCACGGCGTGCTGTTCATGATGGACGAGTTTCCCTCGTTGGGCGAAATGCCGCAATTTCAGATCGGGATTGCCTATTTCCGCGGCTATCGGGTCAAGCTCTTCCTGATCGTACAGGATACGCAGCAGCTGAAAGGCATTTATGAAGAAGCCGGCATGAACTCGTTCCTGTCCAACTCGTATTACCGCGTGACCTTCTCGGCCAACAATATGGAAACTGCCAATATGATCAGCCAGCTGGTGGGTAACAAAACGGTCGATCAGGAATCGCACAATAAACCGAAATTCCTTGATTTTAACCCGGCGGCGCGAACCATGCACGTTTCCGAGACGCAGCGGGCGCTCCTGTTGCCGCAGGAAGTGATCCAGCTGCCGCGTGAAGAACAAATTTTGTTGGTGGAATCATTTGCGCCGATTAAATGTAAAAAGATTCTGTATTTTAAAGACAGTTTCTTCACCAAGCGGCTGCTGCCGCCGATTGAACTGCCAGAGCAGGAGCCCTACGATCCGCGCAAGAAACCCAAGCCCACCGTGGCAGAAGCGCCGGATCCGGAGCAATCCTATGCCGATACCGAGCATGATCCCGAAGCCATGCCGCCACAAACCGGTGACGAAGGCTCCGGCATGCCGGCCAATGCATGATAACGGGCGGCCGCTTAATCATAAGATGGGTCAGCGCTTTGGCGAGGCGGCGCGCATCAGACCGAAATACGCCCAGTGCGGCAACAGTTCGAGTAGCTTCATGACATAGGTGAACTGTTTGGGGAAATGGATCTCAAAGGCGCGCCGCCTAAGCCCGCGGGCGATGGCATCTGCGGCTTTCTCAGGAGTGATCATAAACGGCATGGGAAAATCGTTTTTTTCCGTTAGGCGCGTTTTGACAAAACCCGGCGAGATGATTTTCACGTCAATCGTGCGATCAACTTCCAGCGCCAGGCTTTCGGCTAGATTAATCAGCGCGGCCTTGGTAGCGCAATAAGGCTGCCCACCGGGCAGGCCGCGATAGCCGGCGACACTGGCGGTCAACACCAGCTGCCCGCCTTGCTGTGCCTTAAGCATGGGAATCACGGCATGGATCAGATAATAGGCGCTGGTCAGATTGACATGAACCACCTGTTCCGCCTCGCTGATATCAAAATCCAGCAGGCTGCCGGGCGAGTAGGTGGCGGCGAGAAAAATCACCCGGTCGATGCGCGCGTAAGCATCCTGCAGGCGTGCGGTGGCATCCGCCACGGCCTGTGCGCCGCTCACATCCAGTGGTATAACCTGATGCTTGCCGCCAAGCTCCTGGTTTAGTGCGTGTAACGTGTCGGCACTGCGCGCCGAGAGCACCAGGGTTGCACCCGCATCCGATAAGCGTTGCGCGAGGGCATGCCCGATACCGCTACTGGCGCCGATCAGCCAGATGGTCTCATGCGCAAAGGAAGTCATAAAAAGGAAGTCATAAAAGGGTGGTTAACCGCTGATTAAGCGAAGATTATCCAGAATCCGCTGGTCTTCTTCCGTCTCGGTGATTGCCGCGCTGCCTGCTTCTTCAATGGCTTCTTCACTGTCATCAATGAAGACTTTATCGGTGCGCTTGAATTTCCCGTCGACGAAGGCCCCGTCTTCGATCGACAGGGATTCGTGCATAATGACGCCGGAGACATGAGCCGAGGCGTACAGGCTGACATGTTTGGCTTTGACCAGTCCCTCCACGTCGCCATAAATCTGCACGTTATCGGCGATGACATCGCCTTTCACTTTTCCGTTTTCCCGAATGACCGCCTGCTCGCATTTCACATTGCCTTCGATGTGTCCGTTAATATCCAGAAAGCCTTCGCTGATGATATTACCCAGTACGTTCATATCGGCTGAGATAACCGACGGCGTGGCTTTTCGTGCCGATTGTGTCGACGCGCTGTGCGAATTAGTCTTCGATTTTCCGAACATCGTTATACCCCGCTTTTTTGCCCGCTTTTAAAAAGCCTGCTGGATCTACCTTAGCACCATTATAGCGGACTTCATAGTGTAAATGCGGGCCGGTCGAGCGACCGGTCGAGCCTTGAATGCCGACTACGTCACCTGCTTTGACGGTTTCCCCTTCTTTCACCCGGATACGGTGCAAATGCCCATACAGCGTCGAAATGCCCATAGGGTGCTCAATTTCCACACTTAAACCATATGCGCCGCGGCGGCCGGCTTGGCTGACCACGCCCTCGGTCGTGGCATAAACCTCCGCTCCCCATGGACCGGCAAAATCCAGCCCGGTATGCCGTGCCCAGCGTTTGCGGAAAGGGTCCATACGCGGCCCGAACCCGCTGGTAATGCGGTATTCGTCTTTCATCGGCACCGCAAGCGGCAGGCTATCGACCACGTCGGCTAAAATGCTCATGCGCGTTAAATCATGATACAGCTTAGCATCCTGCTCGAGCAGGGCTTCTTTATATAACGGGTTATATGGCCCGCCCTGGCTGTCCTCTTGCTGCCGGTTATCCAGGGTGGCATTCAATACCTCAGGTAATTCAACGGCGGCTTGTTGTTCCAGCTTGTTGGCTTTCAGCCCTGTGGCCTGAATGATGGTTTCCAGCTCTTCCAGCTTGCCACGAGCGGTGGCGCGGATAGATTCAATCATCACCTGATGATTCTCTTTGAGCGCCTCAACCGTTTGCTCTAAAAAGGCGATGCGTTCAAACACCGCCGCATGCTGCACACCGCCCAACTGCGAGACATCAATATCCATCGCCTCGCCTTCGGTGCCGCCGTTTTTATATTGTTCCACCACGAATTGGGCATATTCGCTGGGGTTATCCTGCTCTTCCTCAATCATTTTAATAAGGTCGCGCTTGAGCAGCGCAAACTCGCTTTCGATCCGCCGGTTTTCCAGACTGGCGGAAGCAATCTTGCGTTCTTTTTCCTGCAACGCCTGCCGGGCCGCCATGTAATTGCCGGTGGAATACGAGCCCCACGCCACAAAGCCCAGAACGCCGGCAATCAGCACGATTTGCAGCAGCATGCTGACGGGCACATGCTCGGTTTTATGCTCCGAGATAATGATGATATTGCGATGACAAAACAAACGGCGCGCAAATGAACCCAGAAACCGGGCTAGCCATAGCCGCTTGCGATGGCGCTTAACAGATATAGGCATACATCCCCTAGTTTTTCTTTTTATGGTACACGATTTTTGTGGGTGCCACAAACGCTTCTAATGTGGCAATTTTCACACGCGCGCGAACATGACCGCGAAAAATCCATCGGTTTGATGCCGGAATGGCGTTAACCGCAGGCATTCACCCAACCCGTCATACCAAAGCTTATGCTTATTCCACAATTCGGCGATGGGCTCAACCGCGAAATCCGGGTGGTCCACAAGAAACGCTTTGGCCTGTTCCTCATTTTCCTCCTCAAACAGTGAGCAGGTGGCATAAACCAGCTTACCGCCGGGTTTAACCGTGCGCGCAGCGCCGGCCAAAATCTCTTGCTGCAAGTCTTTGACTTCCTTCAAATCTTGCGGGTTAAGCCGCCATTTCAGATCCGGATTGCGGCGCCATGTGCCGCTGCCGCTGCACGGCGCATCGACCAGCACCCAGTCGGCCGTTTCCTTATGGCGTTTAATGAACGCATCCTGCGCACTGTCCAAGACATGCAACAGCACATTATCGACGCCGGCGCGCGCCAGGCGTTTTTTTATCTGATTGAGCCGCTTTTCGTTCACGTCCCAGGCCAGCAAACGCCCCTTATTCTCCATTCTGGCCGCAATGCCTAGCGTTTTGCCGCCGGCGCCTGCGCAAAAATCGATGACTTTATCGCCCGGCTTGGCATCAACCAGCAGGGAGACGATCTGCGAGCCCTCGTCCTGCATCTCGAACCAGCCGTTGCGGAACAGTTCCAACGTAAAGATGGGCAGGCGTTTTTTCAGGCGCACGCCGATCGGCGAATAAGGCGTTGGGGAGCCGTAATATCCCAGCCGGTCGAGGGCCATAATCAGATCGCTGCGATCGGGGCATTGCAGCGTGTTAACCCGCAAATCCACCCCCGCCTCGCGGTTCATGGCCAGCATTTCGTCGGCGAAATCTTCCATGAAGGTGCGCTTGAGTCTGGTTTCCAGCCATTCCGGGATGTTATATTTCGCCCAGTCGGGCATCGCCTCGTCAATCTCGGGCTGGCCCTCGAGCCGGGAGACGAGCTCTTTCTCTTTGTTATTCAGTGGCTTGGGGGCGAAATGTTTGCCATCAAAGAGGGTGGTGAAATCATCGAGCGTATATTCATTGCGCAGGGTGAGCGCGGCGATGACGATCTGGCGCGGGTTGGCCTCTAGGCGCGCCTGTTCGAGCCACCATTCAAGTGAGGCGCCATAACGCAGGATGTAATACACCAGTTCGGAAACAAAGCCGCGATCTTTGGAGCCCATGAAGCGCCGCGCCTTGAAATAATCCGACAGCACGCCGTCTGCCGGGATGCGATGTTCTTCCCGCCAGTGATAGTGCAGGGACTCTAGCAGCTCGATAGCGCTGGCGATGCGTGCTCCGGTGCGCATGACAATAGACTCGGTGTTCCGTTTTCTATTACCCGATCATAAGCGGCCAACGCGAAAAGGCAATGCGTAAAACAAGCCGCTGTGTACGTAAAAAAAATGAAATCATGCCGGGATTATGATATGTTATATAAGAATTACAATGGGGGTAAGCGATGCCGGCTGAGAAAGGCACGTTTGAGTTTTCAGAAAACGAAAAAGGCCACTTCAAAACACAACCATCTTTTGATAATACCAGAACGAACCATGCGCACGGGCAGTATGTGACGCCAGAAGGCAATACCATGTATGCTGAAACGTATCAAGTGTGGAGTATCAACCCCAATACGTATGAATGGCAAAACCTGCCCTCGCGCACGCGCCTGATGAGCGGGGAAATTACCTGCGCCAACGGCGCCATTCTGCCATTGGAGACGTTTGAGCAGGCGCAAGCATTACGCCGCGATTTGCACCGCCAGGATATAGTGAACGAAATTTAT
>CAZMBI010000017.1:0-38388 GCA_964564675.1 uncultured Azospirillaceae bacterium | reverse complement strand
GTCTGACCGCGGGAACTCCGCATCTTCACGGAGAATTCAATTTCGCTGAGTCGATGCTGGAGACAGTGGGGAAGTCATTACGCCATTCGTGCGGGTCGGAACTTACCCGACAAGGAATTTCGCTACCTTAGGACCGTTATAGTTACGGCCGCCGTTTACCGGGGCTTCGATTCAATGCTTGCACATCTCCTCTTAACCTTCCGGCACCGGGCAGGCGTCAGCCCCTATACGTCGTCTTTCGACTTCGCAGAGACCTGTGTTTTTAATAAACAGTCGCTACCCCCTGGTCTGTGCCACCTCCATCCGGTTGCCCGAACAGAGGCCACCCTTCTTCCGAAGTTACGGGTGCAATTTGCCTAGTTCCTTCAGCATCGTTCTCTCAAGCGCCTTGGTATACTCTACCATCCCACCTGTGTCGGTTTCGGGTACGGTCTCATGGTGGAGCTATTTCCTGGCACCACTTCACAGCCCGACCAATCCAATAAGGACGAACCATTTACGCAATGCGTCACTACCACCAGGTTCAGGAATATTAACCTGATTCCCATCGACTACGGCTTTCGCCCTCGCCTTAGGGGCCGACTAACCCTGCTCTGATTAACATAACGCAGGAACCCTTGGGATTTCGGCGAGAGGGTTTCTCACCCTCTTTGTCGCTACTCATGCCAGCATTCGCACTTGTGATACCTCCAGCAAGGCTCACGCCTCACCTTCGCAGGCTTACACAACGCTCCGCTACCGCTTGAAGAAGTCGCCAGTTGTCAGTTGCCGGTTGCCAGTAACAATACTGACGCCTGACGACTGATAACTGACAACTAATCCAAGCCCACAGCTTCGGTACATAGCTTGATACCCGTTACATCTTCGCCGCAAGACAGCTTATTTAGACCAGTGAGCTATTACGCTTTCTTTAAAGGATGGCTGCTTCTAAGCCAACCTCCTGGTTGTCTTGGCCGTCTCACATGCTTTCCAACTTAGCTATGATTTGGGGACCTTAGCCGGTGGTCTGGGTTGTTTCCCTCTTGACAACGGACGTTAGCATCCGCTGTCTGTCTCCCGGATAGTACTTCTGGGTATTCGGAGTTTAGTTAGATTTGGTAAGCCGGTGAGGCCCCCTAGTCCATCCAGTGCTCTACCCCCCAGAGTATTCGTCCAAGGCACTACCTAAATAGTTTTCGCGGAGAACCAGCTATATCCAGATTTGATTGGCCTTTCACCCCTAGCCACAGGTCATCTCTGTCTTTTTCAACAGACGTGAGTTCGGCCCTCCAGTGAGTGTTACCTCACCTTCAGCCTGCCCATAGCTAGATCATCTGGTTTCGGGTCTAATATACGCAACTCAGACGCCCTATTCAGACTCGCTTTCGCTACGCCTACACCTATCGGCTTAAGCTTGCTGCATACACTAAGTCGCTGGCCCATTATACAAAAGGTACGCCGTCACGGCACAAGGCCGCTCCGACTGCTTGTAGGCATCCGGTTTCAGGTCTCTTTCACTCCCCTCGTCGGGGTGCTTTTCACCTTTCCTTCACAGTACTGGTTCACTATCGGTCGGTAAGGAGTACTTAGGCTTGGAGGGTGGTCCCCCCAAATTCAGACAGGATTTCACGTGTCCCGCCCTACTCGTGGGTGCGTGCTAGGTTACCGATACGGGGCTATCACCCGCTATGGCTCCACTTTCCAGAGGATTCTCGTTGATTCACACACACCACTGGCCTGGTCCCCGTTCGCTCGTCACTACTGAGGGAGTCTCGGTTGATGTCCTTTCCTCCGGTTACTTAGATATTTCAGTTCACCGGGTTCGCTTTAATACCCTATGAATTCAGGTATCAATACCTTTTAAAGCTATCAGTTATCAGTTGTCAGAAGTCAGCAAGCTGACAACTGAAAACCGAAAACTGATAACTAAGGTGGGTTTCCCCATTCGGAAACCGTCGGATCAAAGCTTCTTCGCAACTCCCCGACGCTTATCGCAGCGTAGCACGTCCTTCATCGCCTCTTACCGCCAAGGCATCCACCAGATGCCCTTATCATATTTAATCATATGAAAAATGAGTCTATTTAACATGACTCATAGCGACAACTTGATCGCTCGATCGCTCATCACACACAGTACAAAGCGGACTCATATTTCAGGCTGCTGATTTTCTTACCGCCGCTCGGAGTGACCCGCAATGCCGCCGTATTGAAAAAAACCGCCTGAATGCAGCCCGTTGCACCATCAGATACCATCCGGATAAACACCCGGATATGTTTCACTATCTGTGACAGAACTCGACGCAATCAGCATCAACTCACGTTGTATTGTAGCCGCACCAAAACATGGTGCTGACACAACGTGGTTGTTAGAAAAACCTATTTACAATTTCAATCAGCAGCGCCACCAGAGCTTATCGCTCCTTCATCGCGGGAATGCGGTTATACATTCTCAATCACAACTGGCAAGCATTTTTTTCAAGAAAATGCCACTTACGTTATCATACGGGATAAAAAGGTCGCGCCGGTCCGTTATGCGATAAGGCAGGAACGTCAATGCTTGGCCGACTTTTTTATTTTTTATACGATAATGAATGTTTAATATGAGCCATGTCGGCTGTCAACACCTTCCGGCAGGGTTGTGCACAGCGTGGCCACCCCCGGACAACGGGCTGTGCACGCGCGGGGTTTTTTCGTTCCGCCGTGGCCATTGGCCGCACGGGCAATGGCGGGCCCGATAAGCGAAAAAGCGCACCGTGAGGGGGGTGACATAGGGGCTGGAAACTCGCTATATTATAGTGTATGGCAAAGAAAATGACAGGTGGATCGCCGCTGTTTACCGATTGTTAGGAAATCTATGCGATATTGGAACCATGCAGACGGTCACAAGACGGCAGACGCTGCCAAAGACCAGCCGCAGCAGCAGAACGATACGGAAAAAGAGGGGCAAAACGATGGGGAACTGCTCATTGCCGAGCCGGAAACCAAAGTCGAGCGCCCTCCTTTTTATAAGGTTGTTCTGCTCAACGATGACTTTACGCCGATGGATTTTGTGGTGACAGTGCTGGAGCATATCTTCCGCAAGCCCCATGAAGAAGCCATCGATATTATGCTGGTGGTGCATAATAAGGGATCGGCCTCCGCGGGATTGTATACCCGCGATGTTGCTGAAACTAAAGTGGATCAGGTCATCGAATATGCGCGGATCAACGATTATCCGCTGCAATGTGTGATTGAAAAGGAATAGGCATCCGGAATCGGGCGCCGGGCATCGGTAAAAACGCTGATACCCGCTTCCTGACCCCCGATACCTGAACATAAGAGGCAAGGCTATGTTATCGAATAATCTAGAGAAAACACTGCACCGGGCGCTGGCGATTGCTAAGGAATATCATCATGAATATGCGACGCTTGAGCACCTGTTATTTGCCTTAAGCGACGATGAGGATGCCACCGTGGTCATCCGCGGCTGCGGGGTGGACCTGACGGATTTAAAGCGGACCATTGCCAATTTCCTGGAGAATGATCTGAAATCGCTGATCATGGACGATCTCGACGAGGCCAAGCCCACGGCCGGCTTCCAGCGCGTGATTCACCGCGCCGCGATTCATGTGCAATCCGCCGGTAAAACCGAAGTCACCGGCAGCAACGTGCTGGTGGCACTGTTTTCCGAACGCGAGTCGCATGCGGTCTATTTTCTGCAGGAGCACGATGTGACCCGGCTGGACGTGGTCAATTACATTTCCCACGGTATCGTCAAATATGGGGAATTTATGCGCCTGACCGGGCCGATTGCGGAGCAGTCCAACAGCGACCATGAAGAAGAAGACCTGGATGACGGCAGCATCCGATACAGCCGCAGCGCACGCGAGGAGCGCGAGGACAAAAAAGATCCGCTCAGCCAGTTTTGCATCAATCTCAATAAAAAAGCGGAATCGGGGCGGACCGATATCCTGGTGGGCCGCGAAGCGGAAATTGAGCGCACGATTCAGGTGCTCTGCCGCCGCAATAAGAACAATCCCCTGTTTGTCGGGGACGCCGGCGTGGGCAAAACCGCCATCGCCGAAGGGCTCGCCCTGCGCATTGTGCGCGGCGAAGTGCCCAACGTGTTAATGAAAGCCGTGATCTTCTCGCTCGATATGGGCGCGCTGCTCGCGGGCACTCGGTATCGTGGGGATTTCGAAGAACGGATGAAAGCGGTGATTCAGGCGGTTGAGAAGCTGCCACACGCGATTTTGTTCATCGACGAGATCCATACGATTATTGGAGCCGGCAGTACTTCGGGAGGTGCACTCGATGCCTGCAATCTGCTCAAACCCGCGTTGGCGCGCGGCACCATGCGGGTCATGGGATCAACGACATTTAAAGAGTATAATCAGCATATTGAGAAAGACCGGGCGCTTGCCCGGCGGTTCCAGAAAATCGACATTCACGAGCCCTCAATCGAGGACACAGTGAAAATTCTGCGCGGGCTGAAGCCCTATTATGAGGAACACCATAAACTGCGCTACCAGCCGGCCGCCCTGAAAGCGGCGGTGGAGTTCTCGGTTCGCTATCTCACCGATCGCAAACTGCCGGATAAGGCCATTGACGTGATCGATGAAGCAGGCGCGGCGCAAATGCTGATAGCGCCCTCCAAACGCAAAAAAACCATTACGGTGCGCGAGGTGGAAGAGGTCATCGCCCGCATGGCGCGTATGCCCTCGAAAAACGTCTCGATGGACGACGCTACCCAGTTGCAGCATCTCGATGAAGACCTGCGCCTGGTGGTCTTCGGACAGGATCAGGCGATCAGCGAACTATCCTCGGCGATCAAAATGGCGCGGGCCGGCCTGCGCGAAGACCACAAGCCGATGGGCTGCTACCTATTTACCGGCCCCACCGGCGTGGGTAAAACCGAAGTCGCCAAGCAGCTGGCGCAATGCCTGGGCATGCAGCTGGTGCGCTTCGATATGTCCGAATATATGGAAAAACACTCGGTCTCCGGCCTGATCGGCTCGCCTCCCGGCTATGTCGGCCATGAGGAAGGCGGTAAACTGACCGATGCGGTCGATAAGCAACCCTACGCCGTGGTGCTGATGGACGAGCTGGAAAAGGCGCACCCGGATGTGTTTAATATCCTGCTGCAGATTATGGATAATGGCTTTTTGACGGATACCACCGGCAAACGTGTCGATTTCCGGCATACCATCCTCATTATGACCAGTAACGCCGGGGCATCGGAAATCAGCAAGGCCCCGATGGGCTTTGGCAAAGAAGACCGCCTGGGCGAAGACAGAGAGGCCATCAACCGTCTGTTTACGCCCGAATTCCGCAACCGGCTGGACGCGATTATCGGCTTCAAACACCTGTCGCCGGACATCGTGCGCCACGTGGTCGGCAAATTCGTCTATCAGCTCGAATCGCAGCTGTCCGAACGCAATGTGACGATCTCCTTAAGCGATGCTGCCACCAACTGGCTGGCCACCAAGGGCTATGACAAAGCCATGGGCGCCCGGCCGCTGGCCCGCCTGATCGCCGATAAGATCAAAAAGCCACTGGCCGATGAGGTACTGTTCGGCAAGTTGGTCAAAGGCGGCTCGGTCACGATCGACCTGCAAGATGACGATTTAACATTCGCCTTCGACAAGCCCGGCTCCGCCTCGCGCCGCACAGCCAGCACCGAGGCGGATGAGGAACTGGTATGACTCCCGTTCGCGCACCGTAGTGTCTCAACGCGGAACTTTGGTTATGTTCACCGATTCTCCCTACCGCGCCACGTTCCAGACCATGCTGGCGGCGCTTGTATGTGGCTGCCTGCTTGCTGCCGGCAGCGCCCGCGCGCAATCCGGCGCGATGACCTATTATAACGCCGGCACCGGCTTCTTTATTTCCCCCTACGGCCAGCTCATTACCAACGCTCATGTGGTCGAAGACTGCAAGCCCGGCACGATCACCCTCGGCGGCGCGATCAAAGGCACGGCCCATATTATGGCCGTCAACAGCAAACTGGATCTGGCTCTGCTCGATGCTTCCGGCAATGCACCCAGCGCCGGCAAATTACGCGCCGCAGAGCTCAATCTGGAACAAGGCGATGTGGTGATGGTGATGGGCTATCCCGAGGGCGCCGCCGACGAGGGCCGGCATAAAATCGCGCTGGGGACGGTCAAAGACCTGAAAGGCCCCGGCGATGAGGAACACTGGCTGCAATTTTCCAGCATTTCCAATCAGGGTAATTCCGGCGGGCCGCTGCTTGACATGTCCGGCAACGTCATCGGCGTGGTCACCGGCAAGAGCGAGCATTATGTGATCGACCCGCAAACCCACCGGCAGATTTCAACCGGCACCATGGATTTTGCGGTCACCCTGCCCGCGCTCAAGTCCTTTCTGCACGCCAACCAGATCCGCTATCAGCCGGGCTACAGCCAGGCGCAGCAAGACGCACGGGCCCTTGAAACCCAGGCCCGGCGCTTCATTCTGAGCATTCGCTGCATCGTAGACAAAAAAGCCATCGGTTAACCGAAAAGAATAGCACACAAGACAAAAATTGCATGATTTCTCCGGGGCAACGTGCATTACATTTTGTATCGGGATAAATTTTCATGCTATAGCTATGAAGATATCTTAAAAAGATAATAAAAAATCATCTTCGGGAAGGGCTATGCTGGTACTTTTAGGGTTTATCTTCACCATGGGCATGGTGTTCGGCGGGTTTACGCTTGCCGGCGGTAAGTTTGGCATTCTGCTGCACGCCCTTCCCTTTGAAATGATGATTATCGGCGGCGCCGCTGTCGGCTCCTATTTAGTAGCTAATAAAACGACGGTGCTGAAAGCCACCCTCAAAGAGCTACCCAAACTGCCCGGCAGCGGGAAGTGGAAATCAAAGGATTACAAAGACCTGTTATGCCTGCTGTTTACGCTGCTGAAGTTGATGCGCAGCAAGGGCATGATCGCCATTGAGCAGCATATTGAGAATCCCAGCCAGAGTAATATTTTCAATCAGTATCCGCGCATCATGAAAGACAGTTTTGCGGTCAGTTTCCTGTGCGACACGCTGCGCATGATGACCATGAATTTCGAAGACCCTTATCAAGTCGAGGATGTCATGGAAAAGCAGCTGGAAAAGCACCATCATGAAGTACATGCGCCGGCCTCAGCCCTGCAGACCATGGCGGAAGGCATCCCGGCGCTGGGTATTGTCGCCGCCGTGCTCGGCGTGATTAAGACCATGGCCTCGATCAATGAGCCGGTCGAGGTGCTTGGTGGTATGATCGGCGCGGCGCTGGTGGGGACGTTTCTGGGGGTCTTTTTGTCTTATACCATTGTCGGCCCGATCGCCAGCAAGCTGAGCCAGATCTGCAACAGTGAACACCAGTTCTACTTAATTATCCGCGACGTTATCATTGCACATCTAAAAGGCAATGCGCCGCAGGTGGCGGTGGAAATTGGCCGCGGCAATATTCCCTCGCAATATCAACCGGATTTCTACGAGGTCGAAGCATTGCTCAGCACGGTCAAAATCGATAGCAATTAGGCATCATTATGGCAGCGGCCGATGACGAACAAACCCGCCCGATTATCATTAAAAAGGTAAAAAAAGGGCACCATGCGCACCACAGCACGGCATGGAAAGTTGCCTATGCCGACTTTGTGACGGCGATGATGGCGTTTTTCCTCATGCTGTGGCTGCTGTCTGCGGTTGATGAAGCCAAGCTTGACGGCATCGCCGAATATTTCACCCCGACGGTCGGTCTGCGCGATTCGATGGGTATTGGCTTTGAAGGCGGCCGCAAACCGGATGTGATCGGCACCGAACGCACCGATACCGCCCCGCCGAGCGTGGTTCCGGGACAAACGCCGCAGGGGCCGATTCCCGATGACCCGAAAACCGCACCGATTGAAGCCACCGAGGATGCGCAGCTATTTGAAAAAGCCGAGCAGGAAATCCGGCAGGCTTTCGAAGCGGACCCCAACATGCGGGATTTAAGCGACAATATTCTGATCGAACAATCGCCCGAAGGGCTCAAGATCGAAATCGCAGATTCCGATAAACACCCGATGTTCAATCCGGGGCAAACCACACTGACCGAACACGGCCAGCGCATTATGGCCAAACTGGCGCGCCTGGTGGAACAATTCCCGAATTATATCTCCATCACCGGACATACCGATGCCTCGCCGATGACCAGCCGCAGCCCCGATTACACCAACTGGGAGCTTTCCGCCGACCGCGCCAACGCCTCGCGCCGCTATCTCGAACGCGCCGGCATGAATCTGGAGCGCACCAAGAAAGTGGTCGCCATGGCCGACTCGGAACTGCTCGATAAAGCCCGCCCAAATGCCCCGCGCAACCGTCGGATTGCCATCATTTTATTGCGCGGCAGCTACCTTGATCTGCGTCCGGGGCAGCAACCCGCCCCCCGCGAACTGCTCTCACCGCCGCGCCCCCGTCAACAAACCGAAACGCCGTCTGACGCGGTGCGTGAACAACGCCGCCGGGAAGAACAGCAGGAGCAGGAAGACAAAACACGCGAGATTTTACGGCGTGAGCCTATCTTGTTGCCGGGCATCGGCAATGCATCCCAGGCGCCGGCGGAAGGCAGCAACCCCGTGGATGCGCTCAATACGCCGGATGCACAGATCAACCGCCTGCGCCCGACGCCCAATGTCGGCGCGACGACCACCACCCCGACACCGCCGGCGCGAGAACGCGGGCCGGAAGATATAGCCCCGTTCGTCGACGAATAAGCCATAAGCGTTGCAAGACAAGCCGGCACGCATAGTTTAGAGTTGACGCGCCCGGCGTATCTGTCAAAGATCACGCACGATAAATCACACAGTGTTTCTTCTATGCTGTTACGCCCTGTTCGAGTGGAAGACCACGCCGCCGTACTGGCGATGGCGAAAACCGCCGGTTTCGGTATGACGTCATTGCCCGCGGATGCGGAAGTACTGGCCGAAAAAATCGAGCATTCCGTACGCAGCTTCAGCCATGACCGTTCGGTTGAAGGTCAGGAATCCTTTTTGTTCGTGCTTGAAGACCCGCACGCGGGCAAGGTGGTGGGCACCACCGGCATCAAGGCGCATATCGGCCTTAATCAGCCGTTTTATTCCTATAAAATCACCACCATCACCCAACATTGCAAAGAGTTGGATATTTTTTCCAGACATGAATTGCTGCATGTGACCAACGATCTGACCGGCTCCAGTGAAATCGGCTCGCTGTTTCTGCTGCCCGATTATCGCCGTGACCGGCTTGGCCGGCTGCTGTCGCTTTCTCGTTTTTTATTCATAGCCGCCTTTCGTGAGCTGTTTGCCGAACAAATCATCGCCGAAATGCGCGGCGTGCACGATCATCGAGGTGCTTCGGCGTTTTATGATTCGGTGGCCAAACCGTTTTTCGAAATGGATTTCCCCACCGCTGATTACACAAACGCCACCAGGGGCAATGAATTTATCAACGACCTGATGCCGCGCTATCCGATATACGCCGGGCTGCTGCCGCAAGCCGCGCAGGAAGTCATCGGCCAGCCGCACCCCAATGCAGTGGCGGCGCGTGCGATGCTGGAAGACGAAGGCTTTCGCTTTACCGGCTATGTCGATATTTTCGACGGCGGACCGACAATGCAGGCCGACCGCGATCAGCTCCGCTGCGTTACCCAAAGCCGGGTGGCGCGCGTGGATGCGCTGGATGAACGGATTGAAACGGATCAGCACCTGATCAGCAACGAAGCGTTTGCCAATTTTCGCTGTTGCGCCGGCGCCTTAGGGGCCGATGGGGCCAGCGTCACGATAACGCCGCGCACGGCCGAACAGTTACAGGTAAAGCAGGGGGATGCGGTGCGCTATCTGCCGCATAGCAGGCTATGAATTTTATCAACGGCGCATGGGTCGAGGGTGCCGGCGAGACGCTGACCTCATACAACCCGGCCACCGGCGAGATGCTCTGGCAGGCGCGCGCGGCGGATGCGGCGCAGGTTGAATCTGCCGTCCGGGCGGCGCGATCCGCCTTTGCAGACTGGGCGCAGATGCCGTTTGATGCGCGCGCACAGATAATCACCGCGTTCAGTGAACGGGTGCAGGCGCGAAAAGACGAGCTTAGCACGCTGATTTCAGCCGAGACCGGCAAGATCGGCTGGGATGCGGCAAGTGAGGCCGGCGCAACGATCGGCAAAGCCAAATGCTCGCTGGCGGCCTACGACGAACGCACGCCTACCAGGCTGGGCAGCCCCGCCCAGTTGCGGCATCGGCCACATGGCGTGATGGCGGTATATGGCCCCTATAATTTCCCGGCACACCTGCCCAACGGGCATATCACCCCTGCCCTGCTGGCCGGCAATACGGTGGTATTCAAACCCAGCGAACAAACCCCCGCAGTCGGTGAATGGATGGTGCAGCAATGGGAACAGGCGGGCCTGCCGCGCGGCGTACTAAGTCTGGTGCAAGGCGAAAAAGAAACCGGCATGTCGTTGGCGAAGCAGGATATAAACGGGCTGTTATTCACCGGCAGCAGCGCCACCGGTATCGCGCTGCACAAACAATTCGCCGGGCGCCCGGAGGTGTTGCTGGCACTGGAGATGGGCGGTAATAATCCGCTGGTGGTGCATCAGGTGAGCGATCTGAAAGCCGCCGTACATGAAACGCTGCTCTCGGCTTATATTTCCAGCGGCCAGCGTTGCAGTTGCGCCCGTCGGCTGATCGTCACAGCCGGGCAATGGCAGCAGCCGTTTCTGGATGCGCTGCAACAAGCCGTGCAGCAATTACGCGTTGGCACGGCAGGCGATTCGCCGGCGCCGTTCATGGGCCCGCTGATCTCGCAACGTGAGGCGCAACGGCTGCTGCAGGCGCAAACCATGCTGCAACAGTACGGCGGTATTAGTCTGGTTACCATGCAACAACCGGATGCCGCCCGCCCCCTGCTGACGGCCGGCTTGATCGATGTCACCGACATGGCGCAGCGTCCGGATGAGGAATGGTTCGGACCGTTATTGCAGGTGATTCGTGTGCCCGATTTTTCCGCTGCGATTGACGAGGCTAACCGCACCCGCTACGGCCTCACCGCTGGCTTATTGTGCGATGATGCCAGCCATTTCGATACGTTTGTGCAACGCATTAATGCCGGGATTATCAACTGGAACAGGCAGACCACCGGCGCCTCGGGGGCCGCCCCTTTCGGCGGGGTGGGCTTAAGCGGCAATCACCATCCGGCCGGATATTATGCGGCGGATTATTGCGCCTGGCCGGTGGCTTCGATGGTCTCCGATTCGCTGGCACTGCCGCAGCAGCTGCCGCCGGGATTGGCGTTATGATCGTTTTACAGCGATACACCACCATCAGCACCTGCGCAGACATGAAGGCAGGTGGGCCATGATCGAGCTGCAACTGGAAGGGCTGGTCGGGCCGACGCATAATTATGCCGGCCTGAGTTTTGGTAATGTCGCCTCCGCCACCCATGCGCAGTCTGTCTCGCAGCCGCGCGCGGCAGCGCTGCAAAGCCTGGAGAAAATGCAGGCCGTGCAGGCGCGGGGCATACCGGTTGCCGTGATGCCGCCGCAGCCGCGCCCTGATCTGTCGATCCTCACCCGACTGGGCTATCAGGGCAGCGTACAGGCCATGCTGGATGCGGCCTGGCGGGATGCGCCTGATCTAGCCGCGGCGATCTGGTCGGCCTCATCGATGTGGACAGCCAATGCCGCCACGGTCGCGCCTTCTGCCGATGCGCTGGACGAGCGGCTGCATCTGACCCCGGCCAACCTGTTCAGCACGTTTCACCGCGCCATCGAGCCGCGGACCACCACCCATTTTCTGCGCCAGCTTTTTGCCGAGCCTACGCAGTGCGTTGTGCATGATCCGCTGCCGGTGACGACCCGGCTGGCCGATGAGGGCGCCGCTAACCATATGCGCCTGGTTGATGATCACGGACGCGGCCTGCATGTGTTTGTGTTCGGCGCAACGCCGGACAGCCCGCATCATCCGCGCCGCTATCCGGCGCGCCAGCAACGCGCCGCCTGCGAAGCGATTACCCGCATGCATCAACTGCCGCCTGAGCAATGTATCTATTTACAGCAGGCGCCCGAGGCGATTGATGCTGGCGTATTTCATAATGATGTCATTGCGATGAGCGCCGGCTCGCTGCTGATCTGTCATGAGCGGGCCTATGTCGATCAGGCCGGAGTGTTAGACATGCTGGCAGCCAGAGGCATCACCGTGCGGGTGATCCGCGAGCGCGAACTGTCGCTGGCGAAGGCGGTGGCCACCTATTTCTTCAATGCCCAGTTGCTGGAGCCGCAGGCAGGACGGATGACCATCATCTTCCCGCAGGAATGCGCCGAACAACCGGAAACCAAAGCCTTATGCGAGCGCTTGCCGGACGAACTGCCGATGGTTAAGGATATCACCTTTCTCAATCTGCGTGAGAGTATGCAAAATGGCGGCGGACCCGCCTGCCTGCGCCTGCGCGTCCCGCTGAGCGAGGCGGAGCTGGCTGCAATGCCACCCGGTGTGCGCTTTTCGCAGCGGCTCTATCAGCGCCTGGGCGAGTTGATTTCGGCGGATTATCCCAAGCAGCTGGAGCCGGGCGAGCTGGGCGATGCCGCCCTGGCGAAGCGGCTACAGGCCGTCCAAGACCGGATTATGAGCCTGCTCGGGCTGCATAATCCGGCGTGAAGCGCTAGATAACAGGCCGCCCGCATCGGCCGCAAGGCTAAAAAATGCTGCAAATTTTTTATAACCTATTGAATCTACTGAATTCGCATTTTCACAATATTGTCACACACACGCGCGGCCAATCATGGTATAACGTAATTATTAAATAGATAAAATTTTATATATTCAGAAAGAGGAAGCGGTAAGAGACACATAATCAAGGAGAAACTAACGATCTGACGAACGATCGCCCGGCTGGATAATAAAACACAACACCCACCCAGCGATCTGAATAAATCGTTCTCGATTTATGTACCTCCCTAATCACGTTCTTGGGCGATGCGACTACGGTTCATCGCCTTTTTTTTGCTGGAATATCGCGGACAAGGCAGACGCCTTTGCTCGTTATTGGCGATTGATGACAGAGGGCCATGCCCAAGGGGGTTTATTGCGATTCCGCCAGCCGCAGCAGGATGAGGGTGGCCAGTTTGGCGCGTTCGGGAAGCGAATCTAGCAGGACAAATTCCTGATCCGAATGAATCTTACCGCCGCGCACCCCGAGCGTATCGACATTGGGCAGGCCGTGCGCCCATAGATTATTGCCGTCGCAACAGCCGCCGGTGGGCTGCCAGTCGATCGCTATGCCCAGCTGCGCGCCGCACTGCTTTACCAGCTCAAATAGCTGCTGATTGGCCGGAGCCATCGGTTTGGGCGGCCGTGTGAATCCGCCATGCAGATGCACGGCATAATCCGGGGCGGATACCGCCCATTCATCAACCAGCCGCGTGATCGCCGATTGCAGCCAGGTTTGCGCCTCCGCGTCCGGCACCCGGACATTAAACCGCAGCACGGCCAGATCGGGCACCATATTGAGCGGCCCGCCGCCCTCGACCTTGCCCAGATTAAGCGTGACACCTTGACGCTGGCCGTTGAGCGCATCCAGCGCCAACACCAGCCGCGAGGCGGCGACTATCGCATTGCGGCCGTTTTCGAATTCGCGCCCGGCATGCGCGGCGCGGCCACGCACTACCAGCGTGAAATTACCGCTGCCTTTGCGGGCGCCGGCCAGCGTGCCATCGGCCAGCGCCGGCTCGAACACCAGGCCCGCACGCTTGCCCTGCGCCGCCTCTTTGAGCAGAAAATCCGAGCTCTGGCTGCCGATTTCCTCATCGGGGTTGATCAGCACTTCCCAACCGAGCCGTTGCGCCAGCGGGCTTTGCTCGAAGGCTTCAAGTGCTTTAAGCATGACCACCAGCCCGCCCTTTAGATCGGCCACGCCGGGGCCGTTTAGCGTGTTGTCATCATGATAGGCGGGCGTCTGAAACGGGTGGTCGCGACCGAACACCGTATCCATATGCCCGCCAAGCAATACCTGCATCGGCGCATCCGGGCGTTTGCGTACCCGCAACGCCTGACCTACCGGGACGGCAACCGCCTCGCCTTTTTCGTCAATAGCTTTCAGCGGCGGCAGGTCGATGCGCTCCATCGCCGCATCCAGCCACAGGAAATTATCCTCCAGCGCTTTGAGCTGGCGCGCCAGGCCTGCAAGATGATACGAGCCGGAATTGATGCGCGACCAGCTTTCGGTGAGATGCACCATATGCGCGGCCTGCGAGTCTATCCAGTCGGCAAGAAGCTGAAAATCAGCCATCACAACCACCCCAGGAGTTTATCTTTGGCTTTTGCGAGCAGGCTTTTATCGCTGTCGGGTGATGGCGTCTCACCCTCCCCCGTGAAGCGGGCAATGGCGTTACGCAGGCGCACCAAACCCAGATGCAGCTCCTCCTCACTGATGACAAGCGGCGGCAGAAAGCGGATGACGTTGGGCCCGGCCTGCAGGATGAGCACCCCCTCATGCCGCGCCAGCTCCATAATGTCTCCGGCCTTGCCGTGATATTGCGGCTTGAGCTCGGCGCCGATCATAAGCCCGCGGCCCCGTACATCGGCGAATACATCAAACTCCTGATTGATCTGATGCAGCTCGGCGAACAGCTGCATACTGCGTGCTTCGACATTGGTCTGCGTCTGTTCGCTGGCAAGCACCCGCAGCGCCACGCGGGCCACCGCCGAGGCCATCGGGTTACCGCCGAACGTTGTGCCGTGGCTGCCGAACTGCATGGTCTGCTCAGCCTTCTCCCCGACCAGCAGCGCCCCGATGGGAAAGCCACCGCCCAGCGCCTTGGCCAGCGATACGGTGTCGGGCTGCACGTCCTCCTCATGCCAGTGGGAAAACAGCTTGCCGGTACGCATCATGCCGCACTGGACCTGATCGAGCATTAGCAGGGCGCCGACCTCGTCGCATTTTTGGCGCAGATAGCTGAGAAATCCTGGCTTGGAAGGGATGATACCGCCCTCGCCCTGCACCGGCTCAACCAGAATGGCGCAGGTTTTGTCTGAGACCACGGCATCGACCGCGGCCTCGTCGTTATATTTGTCGGCATAGACAAAGCCGCCGGGCAGCGGCTCGAAGCCCTGCTGATATTTGGGCTGCGCGGTGGCGGTGACGGTGGTCAGCGTGCGGCCGTGAAACGAACCGGCAAAGGTAACGATTTCCCGCGCTTCGGGCGCCCGGCCCTGATCGGCCGCATATTTACGCGCCAGCTTGATGGCCGCCTCATTGGCTTCCGCACCCGAATTGCAGAAAAACACCCGTTTGGCAAAATCGCTTGCCTCCACCAACTCGTGCGCCAGGCGCACGGTGGGTTCGGTATAGTAAATATTGCTCGTATGCCATAATTTACGCGCCTGATCGGTCAGCGCCGAGACCAGTTCAGGATGCTGGTGGCCCAGCGCATTGACCGCGATGCCGCCGCCCAGATCGATATATTCATGCCCCTCAATATCCCATAATCGGGCGCCCTGACCACAATCCAGCACCATTTCGCGGGGTTTGTAAGTGGGCAAATAATAGCGTTCGCCAAGCGCCACCAGTTCCTCTGTCAGCGCTTCCAGACTGTGGTTGGCGGGTATCGCGTCAGTCATGGGATTTCCTCACTGTTTTTTCCTCGTTTTTGGCACTATAGCCCAGCTTTTCTGCAGGGTCTAGCCCGATAAAAAATTAACGACTCCGCTAGTAAAAGTTAATATATTAACTATATATTAATATTTATTGTGCATAATAATATTAATTAGATCATAAAAACCCAATATATAAGGCATCGGCACCCAGATTCTACTCGCACCTTTCTTCCACGCTTATTTACTTGAAAACCGCCCGGTGGCGCCTTGTACGCGGCCGGGTTTTTTTTGCTGGAAAACCGCAGATGGCTGTGATTTAATACAAGAAACATAAGTAAAATCAGGGAGTTTTGCGTGCCCTCGCGCCGACAAGTGATACGTTTCACCGCCCGCTACGCTACGGCGCTGGCCGGGATATCGCTGGTGTCACCCGCCTTTGCCACTTATCAGCTCACCCCTTATATTGCCGGCAGGCGGCGCGCCGAGCCGGATAAAACCCTCTCCATTTATAATCTGCATACCGCCGAAACGTTAACCGCCACCTTTTACCGCGACGGGTATTACGACGAGGAGGTGCTCACTAAAATTAACCATTTGCTGCGCGACTGGCGCACCGGTGACCGGATGGCAATGGATACCGAACTGCTGGATATCCTGTTCGACCTGCAGACACGTTTTGAGAGCCGGGAACCACTTCATATCATCTCCGGCTATCGCTCGCCCAAAACCAACGCCATGCTCGCCGCACGCTCGGAAGGCGTGGATAAAAACAGCTTTCACATGCAGGGGCGGGCGATTGATATCCGCATGCCCGGCGTGCAAACGGCCGCCATTCGTGATGCGGCGCTGGAACTGAGGCGCGGCGGCGTCGGGTTTTATGCCCCCTCCGACTTCTTGCATCTGGATACCGGCCCGGTGCGGCAGTGGTAGTAACGGGGAGCGTTGATGTATTATCGCAAACCATGCAATCAACCAGCCGCACAGACGATACCCCCTGAATCTCGATTCCTCAGCCCTGACCCCTTTTAGAACCGCCAACTCAGTGAGCCGCTAAGGCGGTGGTTTTCATAGTCGTAATTGAGGATGTTGGAGCGCGTGTCACGATATTGGTAGCCCACCGTGCCGGTGATGGACTCGGTGAAGCGTTTGCCAAGCGTCAGGGCAAACGTGCGCTGCTTGTCATGGCGCGTCTGGCTGCTGATGAGAAAGTCCGGGTTGTCATACACCGTGTTACGATAACCCAGCGCGGCGCGCCCGAAAAAACCGTCCGGAAGCAGGTGGGTGTAGGTGAGATTGGCCGCCAGCTGCTCGTTATCATAATATTCAACGCGCGTGCGCTCCCGCCTTGAGGTGAGGCTGAGCGTCAGAAAATCGCTGTCGCCGAAGATGACCCGGCCGCCTAAGGCAAATTGCGTGGCCGAGCCGGTGCGGTCTTCGTAAATCGTTACATCCGGCGCATTCTCGAAATCGCGGAACTCATGACGGGCGTCAAAGGTCAGCACAAGCCAGTCAGCTACCGGAAACTCGGCGGCAAATTCGGCCGACAGGCTGCGCAGATAGGTGTGCGTAGCCAGTACGATATGGTTATAGCCGATTTTGGGCGAGACCTCGATGCCCGATTGCAGCGAGCGAAACACCGGCCCGGTTTTCAGGGAGATGAAGCGCAGGTCCAGCGAATCCAGCGTCGATTGCTCGGACTCGTAAAACGTAAGATCGGTTTTCCACTTGCGGTAGAAATGCTCGCTCCGGGCCCATTGCGGCCGATATTCATGGCTGAGGCCCGCCGAGGTAAAAAACTGCGGGTCGGATTGCTGCTGCTGCGCCGGGGCCAGATCCTGCACCGTATCAAATAGCAGTATAGTGTCGCTATCGGGTGCGGAACTGCTGTTGGAGTCATAATTCATGCCCACCGTGATATTGCCCTGCCAGTGATGCTCGCGTAATTCGCCGTCTATTCGCGCAAGTATGGTTTCGACATTGGCCTCAACCTGCTTAGGCGGGTTGGTCTGCAATACTTTTTCTAACTGCGCTCTGGCCTCTTCCAGCCGGCCCAGCCGCAGATAGGTAGCGCCCAGATCGAGTCGCACCCGGTGCAGTTGCGGGGCCAGCGCCAGCATCATTTCATAGGCTTTGGCCGCCTGCTCGTAGCGCCCGAGTTGAGAGGCCATCCGGGCATAGGCGAAATAATGATCGAGATTATTGGGCTGCGCCTGAATGAGCGCGGCCAGACGGTTGAGGTTTTCCCGGCTGGGCAGTTTGCTTAACACCTTGGAGCCGGAACCGGCCAGTGATTCCGCGGCGGCTTCGGTATCCAGCTGCTTTTCTTTGGGTTGGGGCCGGGATTTCTGCTGGTCCTGTTCGTCCTGCGTACGTTCGATGATTTCCTGCGCCGCTTCATCACGTGTCGGCTGCGGCGGCGTTTGCGCATAGGCGCTGCCGATCACCGCCAACAGCACCCACGTGCTGGCACCGGCCAGCCAACTATACCGCTTGTTTTGCCCTATCATTTTATTCAGCCAACTGCGTATGTTATTCTTTCTAAGGTAGGCTCTTAAAGGGCCCTCTACGTTACAGGTTAGTCGCAAAGCCTTAAATTTTAGTGAATTACGCGTGGTTTTTGCGTCACAGCCTTGCGCCGTCCGACAGAATCCGCCTATGGTTGGCTATGCGCAGCCTGCTGAAACGCATTCCAGTCCTGTTGTCGTTTATCCTGCTCGTCATAGCCGTGATGATCAAGAGCGAGCAGCCGAGCTTTATGGTACAGCTGCAAAACAAGGTGTTTGATGTTTATCAGCGGCAGTACCCGCGGGAATATGAGCCCGCCGGGGTGCGTATTATCGATATCGACGAGGAAAGCCTGACCCGGCTGGGCCAGTGGCCGTGGTCGCGGCAGGTGATGGCCGAGCTGGTGTATCGCCTGATTACGCATAATGCCGGAGTGATAGCGTTTGATATTGTGTTTGCCGAAACCGATCGTACCTCGCCGCGCAGTATTGCCGAACTGTGGCATGCGCAGCCAGAGCTCAGCGAGTTGCTGCATGCGCTGCCTGATCACGATGAAATGCTGGCGGATGCCTTCCGACACGGCTATGTCGTCACCGGTTTTGTCCTAACCCACAAGGAAACCGCCCGCCAGCCGACGAAGAAATTCGGTTTCTCCTATGCCGGGATGGAAGGCAGCAAACCGACCGATTTTCTGCTCCGCTTCGGCGGCTCGACGCTGAATTTGCCGATGTATGAAAAAGCCGCGGAAGGTAATGGATTTTTCAATAATACGCCGGATGCCGACGGCATTGTCCGCCGCGTGCCACTGGCACTGGCGCTGGACGATGACGTGTATTTTTCGCTCGGCATGGAAGCACTGCGCGTGGCGCAGGGCGCCTCCAGCTATGTGATCAAAATGGCCGGAGCCAGCGGTGAGGAAAGCTATGGCGCGGAAAGCGGGATTACGCACATCCGTAGCGGGCATCTGGAAATTCCCACCGACGCGAACGGCAATTTTCTGGTGCATTATACCGAACATACCGATGATCGCTATATCCCGGCGTGGAAAGTGCTCTCGGATGATTTCGATGCCTCGCTGGTAGAAGGCCATATCCTGCTGTTTGGCACCTCGGCGCCAGGCCTGAAAGACCTGCGCGCCACACCGATGAAACCCTCCCTGCCCGGTGTGGAGGTGCACGCCCAGGCCATCGAGCAGATGCTGCTCGGCCAGTTTCTCTATCGCCCGGACTGGGTGTTATATGCCGAAATCGTCGGCCTGGCCGCCGTTGGCCTGCTGCTGATTGTGGTGATGTCGCACCTGCCGGCCACCTGGGGCGCGCTGTTTATGCTCGCCGCACAAGGCGGGGCGCTGTATTTTTCGGTCGAAATGTTCCGCACCCAGGGCTATCTGATCGATCCCGTCAGCCCGGGGCTGGCCATTCTCATGCTCTATCTCACCGAGTCGCTCAGGCGCTATATCCTCTCCGAGTCGGAGCGCAAACAGGTGCGCGGTGCGTTTGCGCAATATATGTCGCCGGTACTGGTGGAGGAGCTGGCCAAAAGTCCGGACAAGCTCGAGCTGGGCGGCGAAATGAAAGAACTGACCATCCTGTTTTGCGATGTGCGCGGCTTCACCTCGATTTCCGAGCGCTTCAACGCCGAGCAGCTAACCACCTTTATCAACCGCTTTTTAACGCCCATGACCGATGTCATACTTGCGCGCAAGGGCACCATCGATAAATATATGGGCGATTGTATCATGGCCTTCTGGAATGCCCCGCTCGATGATTCCGAACACGCGAAAAACGCCTGCCGAAGCGCGCTGGCGATGATCGGACAGCTGGAGCAATGGAATGCGAGGCGCAAGCAGCGCGCCACTGATGAGGGGTGGGACTATTTCGATGTCGATATCGGCATCGGGCTGAATACAGGCGAGATATGCGTCGGCAATATGGGCTCCGAGCAGCGCTTCGACTATTCGGTGCTTGGTGACGACGTGAATCTCGCCTCGCGGCTGGAGGGGCAAAGCAAAACCTATGGCGTATCAATTGTGATCGGTGAGAACACCCGGGCGCAGGCATCGGATATGGCCACCCTCGCGCTCGATGACATCAAAGTGAAAGGTAAAGACCGCGCCGTGCGGATTTATACCCTGCTGGGTGATGAGGGGCTGGCGCTTCATCCCGAATTCGTCAAACTGAAAGAACTGTGGGAACATACCCGTGAGGCCTATCAGGCGATGCGCTGGGACGAATGTGAGCACTATCTGGGCTTATGCGCCACCCAGTGCGCCAACGTGCCAGACGTGGTACTATCGGACCTGTTTGCGCTGTATCAGGAACGGCTGGCGCTGTATCGCCAAACCCCGCCGCCAGATGACTGGGACGGGGTATTTGAGGCGAAAAGTAAGTAAGCCGGGATTAACAACCGCCAGGCGCGGTGATGCACTTGCCGGCAAAGATACCGGCACCTTTGACCTCGCCATAAGCCCCTCCGGGGCCTTTCACCTGGAATTGGCCACCGATTTCCCTGGCATTGGGGCCGAAAAGAGCGCCGTCTACCGACGCGGCATTGGCAGCAACATTACCTTCGATGTTGGCATTTAACTGGCCGGAGAAGACGTTCGGACCGGAGCCCGGCAGCGATAATGTATTATCATTTGCCATGGACACGTTCAGCCCCGATCCCCCGATATCGGCAAAGTCAATATTCAACCCGCTAGCTGGAATCTCTCGCGTCATCAAATTGATCTGGGCATCCATATTACCATCGGCATTTACTATCGTATCACTACTACCAATATGGAAATTGCCCAGTGCGTCACCATCGTATTCGACGATGCCAGAGTTATTACCATAAGCCGCATAGATATCGCCGTTAAACACCTCCCCGGCGATATAAGGCACCTGCGCGGTTTGCTGGACGATATTGCTCACCCCGTCTTTATGCTGCGCTGACCAGACTCCCCAGTGCAGGAACTGGCAGTTATTGCAGACCAGACCGGCCTCGGTATCATTAATCGCTTCATGCATGCTCACCAGCCCGCCATCCGTCGGCCCGCCGAAGAGACTGCCGCCGGCGCGCGCGCCATACAGGTCTTTCTGGATGGCGCCGCTGTCTTCCGCAAGGCCGGCATCCGCACCAAAGTAGACTTGCCTGCCGCCGGAGCCCGTTCCGTCCGGATCCAGCTGGTTATAATCGATCGTGGCACCGACCGCGCGGTCTCCGTCTGCGCCGATATTGATCAGCACATTATTGCCGTTGCCTTCGATACGAGAGACGTCGCCGGCATCATCTATCACCAGACCGGCCGTGAACCCTTGATAGTTAGTGTTGGTCACATTCAGATTCTGCGCTGTGGGCAGCAGCGTGGTATCGGCATCACCACCGATAACCGCACCCTGCGTCGCCTGTTGCGCTCCGGCATCGACATTCACGAGAAACCCTTCCACCGGCTTGCCGGCACCATATTCGGCGGCCAGATCGCGAGTTTTCACCGTCAAATCACCTTGGGTGCCGCCGAAATCGACCAGCTTCGCGCCGGAATCGGCCTGCACGAACGCCCCTTCAAAGGCCGTGCCTGCTACATCATCGCCCACATTAAAGCTGGCGATCGCGTTGCTGCTGTCATTGATTTTACCCACCGTCATACTCATCGTCGGATTGGGGCCCATAAAGCGGGCATAACCGCCCAGGAAACGTCTCTGATCCCAGTTAACCAGCATGCCGACATCGTTCGGACTGACGGCGCCGAAACTGCCCGCGCTGTTATAATCGATCAGGTCGACATTCGTTAAATCCCGCGCATCCGGCAGGAACTCATATTCGATGATACCCCCGGTCGCAGTCGCCGAATTGACGGATTCCGTAAGCATATAATCATAGACCGTCTGGGCGTTGCTTATATCAAGTCCCAGGTTAATGATCGGATTGTTGAGCAGATAGGCGCGCACCTTTTGCGGATCTCCCGTACCGAAGTCATCCCATGCCATTTGATAGAAATTCAGGCTTTTATTCGACGTGGCGTAGCCCGCACCATTAAAGTTGTTATCCAGATACATGACGCCGTTTTCATCTTCCAACAGGAGAGCCCCCGGGGTTATCGTGCTGTAGCCGCCCACAAGCTCCGGCAGGCGACCGATGACGTAATCGTCGGATTGAGGCGTGCCAATGGCCGTCCCGTTTTCTTCCGTGGTTTCGTAAAGGAAGTCATAGTCTGCAGCCGGCTGGTAGGCCTTGAGCGTACCAAACTCACGATCTCCCAGGCCGCTATCTTCATAACCTAAAATACCGCGTTTTGTCGTTGTGCCGGGCAGGCTCGGGGAAGTGATGGCCCACTCCACCTTATTACCGAAATAGTCTTTGCCGAGCAGATCGATGGTGCTGGTCTGAGTAACGGGTTCCACGCCATCGGTCAGTTGATAATCGAAGTCGACACTCAGCGTCTGTCCGGCCCCGAGGCTGAAATCCGGAGACGGTGTAAACGTCACGTTTCCATCGGCATCGATCGCCAGATCGCCGACCGGGTCTGCCCCATCATAGACGACGATATTTTCCGCTACCGTGTTCAGCGTGTCCATATCCGGATCGGTGTCATTGACCAGCAGATTGAGCGGGGCGCCGTTAACCGGCCCATCATCATAAAAGTCAAGCGTCTCGGTATTGCCTACTGGCGGGGTATTCGCCGATATCGCAGGCGGCGGATTATTTGCTCCTCCACCCGGGTTCGTGTTATCATTATCGTTGTCATTATCAGCATCAGCAACCGGGTCTTCATCCCGCGGTCCGGCATTACCCGGACGTCCGTCACCATTACCGTTACCCGGACTGTCACCGGCGCGACCTCCATTGCCGTTTCCGGGACGTTCATCCTTGTCATTACGCGGATTGCTATTGCTGTCCTGAGACGAGTTACTGGCCATTTCCTGCATGGTATCCGTGATATTTTCACCGGATGCGTCCATGTCCATTTCCGCCATCATGTCTGACGACGCATCCCCAGCGCCTTCATCCGTCATCTGTTCATTCATTGAGGCTGATGCGTTCTCATTGGTTGATGCGCCACTATCGTCATCAGAGTTTGCTGTCTGCGATGCCGTGTTACCGTTATCCGTCGGCGCAGCACCTGTATTATCACCACCATCACCTCCACCACTATCATTACCGTCTGAGGGTTGGGTGTGGATGTTGAGTTTCTGATCTATTTCACTGCCACCGCCGGTATCGCCGCCGGTCTCAGGTATCGCCTGCTTGACCGGTGAATTCTGAATATTTTGCAACGCGGTGGTGCGCGGCAGTGCGACCGCCACCCCGTTTTGCGCCACGCTCAACCCGCTGCCGAACTCGCTGGTGCTAGCGGTCTGGCCGTTGGAGCCGGTCATGCTCAGCTCTTTCCCGAAGAGCAGGACCGCTTCATCCGAACCGCCCGGGCCTTTGGCGATATGGGTATCGACAATCGCGCCGCGAATCCCGATGGTGGAAACCGGCGTTTTGACTTTGACCGGCTTTTTCTTGGTCAGCGCGCCACCGATCAGACGGAAAGCGCCTTTGGCACTTTCCAGCGTCATCGAACCGTCTTCGCTTTCCGGATCATAGACGAATTTATCGATAGTCACCGAAGTGTTTGGACTGATGGTCAGCGCCGAGCGATCGAGAAACATCAGCTGGGCCGAACCGCCCTGCGTGGTTTCGATCGTATCGTTTAAGTAAATATCGTCACCGACTTTCAGCGCCCGTTTCGCGCCGTCTTCATCCACGGCCGTGGCCTTCGGATTGAGCGCCCCAACAACGCCCACTTTGGTGCCGGCCACCGCGCCAAAGGCAATGGCACTGCTGGCGGCACTTGCGATTAATACACGGGTGATGATGGTTGAAATCGCGCTCGGCATAATTCGCTCCCCCCTATCGTTCGCATGGATTACATGCGCTGTAGGTATTCGTCTGCTTGTTCAATAATCTCCGGTTTGGCCGATTGCGCTTGTTTGGCTTCTTGAAGATAGGTCTTTGCCATATCGTACGAGCCTAATAGATAATACAGGATACCCAGTTCGAGCCGAATTTTCGGCACATCCGGATCGCTCATCAGCAGCCGCTCCAGCGGCGAAACCGCCGCTTCATAATCGCCTAATTCGGCTGCCAGTTCCGCATATTGCAAGGTCAGATCCGTATTGCTCGGATCGTCCAGCAACTGCGCATACATTTCTTTGAATTGCGCCTGTTTGGCGCCATAGCTTTCGTCTGACTGGGCGGGAATAGCAAGAAATAGTCCGATCAGGAGGACAAAGGAAGCCAATGCCATTTTGGGTAATGTAATCGCCTTGCTCATGCTTGCACCTCGTTTACTGTTCGTTTTTTGGTTCACCGCTTGTCTGTCGGCGATGAATCCTATACATTACTACATAGCTTAGGCGGCAAGCCTTAATAAAAAGTTAAAAACCGCTAATTTTTTCGCTTTTATTAAGAAATGGAGCCGTTATGGATGTGATGCCCACGCGCATGGTGAAAGCAGGCGAGGTCGTATTCAACGAGGGCGACGAGGCGAATGACGGCCTGTATTATACTTGCTACGGCACGGTGCAAATTTTTCGTAAAGAAAATGGCGGTGTACGGGAATTAGCAGAGCTCTCAGATGGTTCGGTGTTCGGCGAAATGGCACTTGTCAATAGCAGCCCGCGTAACGCCACGGTGGTCGCCAAAACAGATTGCGGGTTTTATACCATGAACCGGCAAAATTTCCAGCATCGTGTCGAGCAGCTCGACCCGGTCATGCGCGGGGTTTTCCGGGTGCTGGTTTTAACGATTCGTGACTTTCTTAAGGATTACAACCCGGAAGCCGCCGCCAACACCGAACATAGCCAGGAGATAATTCACTATTCCCTGGTGCGCTAACACGCTGCCGGTCACGATGACCAGTTCTAAACCGGTGGCATATCTACCATCCGCCCGATAAGCCATCAGATCAGCCGGATGACCATGCCTTCGCGGGCGATATGGTCATTTGGCCGCATGGCCTCGAGCTCCTCGCCGCGGCGGTCGAGCACCTCATCGGAGTTATTATAATCGTGATGAAACAATACCAGGCTTTTGACCTTAGCGGCATCGGCCAGCCGCACCCCGTGCTGCCAGGTGGAATGGCCCCAGCCGATATAGCCTTCGAACTCCCGGTCATCATAAGTGCTATCATAGATCAGGATGTCGCTTTCCTTGATAAAGTCCAGCAAGGCAGTATCCAGTAGGCGGTCGGTATGCTCGATATCGGTGATGTAACAGGCGGAGTGCCCGCGGAAATTGACCCGGTAGCCGGTTGCCCGGTCCGGATGGTTCAGCGGCAGGGTCTGAATATCGATGCCCTTGGCCAGCAACTGCTCGCAAGGCGGCGGATTGCCGGCGGCAAAATCATAATAGCTGATTTCCGCCTGGAAAAAATCCGGCGTCAGCGGGAACAGCGGCGGCGACATAAGCTGTTGCAGGGCGTCGCGCACATTGCGCCCCTCCTCCTGCAGATGCCCGGCCCAGATGCGAATACGGTTGGCGGGGCTGTGCGCCGGCGAGAAAAACGGAAAGCCCAGGATATGATCCAGATGGGTGTGGCTTAAAAAGATATTGATCTCGTTTTCATTCGTCAGCGACCCGCCGAGCTGGAACAACCCGGAACCGGCATCGAAAATCAGCAGCTGATCGTCGCAGCGCATTTCCACGCAGGAGGTATTGCCGCCATAGCGTACCGTGCTCGGACCGGGCGTGGGCATCGAGCCGCGCACGCCCCAGAATTTAATCATGAAGCGGTGCGCCGCGTTCTCATCCTGCAAGCTGTCAGCCATACGGCAGCTTTCTGTGCGAGTTTCCGATGCGTTGCTATGCCATAAAGGCATGCATTTGTCCTGTTTTTTTGATAGAATAGAGTAAAAGGTTTAACAAAAGCTAAAATATTGTGGAGAAAGTAGCATGAGCGTTCTCGGCGCAGTCACGGTTATCACCGCCTCCATCGTCAAGGTTGCATCGATTATCGGCGTTGCCGCCACCGCCATCGGGTTGGGTTTCGCCGGATGGGAAGTGATGAACCCAAATCTGACACCCGCCCTGGCCTCAGACCCTTCCGGGGCTAAAGACGTCGCCATGTGGGGCGTGGGCTTTCTGGCCAGTATTGCCGGCTGGCATTTTGCCGACTGGCTGAACGGCCGCGCCGAAGTGGTCTCCAATAAAGCTCGCCAGCAAGCCGAACTGGAGCGTTTACAAGCCGGACACGGCGTTGCATTGTAGCCGAATGACGTCAATCCCCCCGCGTGACAAACAATGCGTCTTTACCATTCTGGTACAGGGCCAGCGGGCCGATGGTGAGCCGTTTTGGGCCTATCTCGAACTCAGCGCCACCAAGGCCAAGGCCTTCCGCAAGGCGCAGCGCTCGGGCGCGTTTAATCTGGAAGATTTCGGCGAGATCGTCGAATGGGGACTCGGTACGGATGTGCCCCCGGATGTGAAAACCCGCATGGAGCGTGAACACGGCGTGAACCACCAATTTGAAGAGGAGGCGCGCCAGGTGCTGGCGCAACAGACACGCACCAAACGCTAATCATCCAAATACGCGTCATATCTCCATAATCTGCAGCACGCAGTCGGTATGCGCCCGCGCCGAGGCGGAACGCGGCGCATCGTCAAGCAGCGCCAGTTCGCCGAACATCTGCCCGTCGGTCATAATCTCCAGGCGTTCTTCGCTGCCGTCGGGGTGCTCTTTGAATATCTCCACTTCCCCGCTGCGCACGATATAGGCATGTTCGCCGGGATAGCCCTGGCGGAAAATCAGACTGCCTGCATCAAATCTGACTAATCGTTCCGACATGGTGTGGGTGTAGCGTAGCTGTACTGTATTGACCAGTGTTTTAATCTATTCATAGTATTAAGGTGACACATTTCTGGCGATCGCGCCCTTGCTGACGCCTTCATAGGCTTTAACGATAAACTGAGAGTTGGGTTCGCGCGCCGCCAGCTCGGCCAGTATGTGTGCCGCTATCGTCTCGACAGTTGAGTCACCCTCAATCAGCCGGCAGCGCGCCGCAGGCAGTTGCAGCGCGAAACGGCCCTGATCGGCCTCGTAGGCGAAAGTTAGGTACTCCTGCCCGGATGCGGTCTGACGCGCGACGATGTCTTCGCGACTACCGACATAGATATGGTCCCAGTCAAGCGCCCATTGCCGCATCAGGTCTTCGGCCAGTTGCCCGTCTCGCCAGATTTCCAGTTTGGACCGGTGGCCGTGGGCGATACGCTGGCAATTGCCGTCATGCTTTTTCAGGCCATGTGAATAATGATAGCCGGGCCCGGTCATGGCCTCTTCGCGCAGCTGCACGCGTACCTGATCGACATTCTCGCCCACTACCGGCATGAGCAGCGTCGGCAGCCAGTCGCCTACGGCCTGTCGGCTGATCGCCGGCACAGGCAGCGTGCAGACACCCTGCGCGGGGGTGGAAAGCTGGAGCACGTGCCCGGCGTGATCGCGCCAGGTTAACGTGACACACGCCTCGCTCGCTTCATATTCGATTAATGATTCAGCATGCTGTGGCACCAGCAGGCGATGATCCACCAGCCGGTCGATTGCTTGCTTGATACGGGCTTTGACCAGCCCAAAATCCATCACCATCGACTGGCTGTCAAGCGCACCAGCCAGCACGATATCACAGATCCAGCTGGCACCGGAAAGCCCGTGCAGGGGATCCAGCACCGAACAGTCAATGACGGTCAGATTATCCACAAATAAGTCGACGTTTCGCATACGGAATATTAATCCAGTGTGATAGCGCGTTGTTGATAAAGCGTAAACAGCAAAGGCACAAGCGGCAATCCTTTAATCACATCGTGATCGCCCGCAATCTCCGAAAACAGATGCCGGCCCAGCCCTTCCAGCCGGTAGGCGCCGCAAGATTGCAACGGCTGATCGGCCGCCACATAGGCCGCGATTTCGCTGTCAGACAACTTTCGGATGGTCAGTTGCGCCGTGGCCACCGTTTCCCACAGCACCTGCTCGCCCCGCATCAGGCAAACCGCGCTGTGTTGTGCATGCGTGCAGCCACGCAGGTGGCGGAGCTGCTCGCAGGCGCGCTCCGGCGAGCCCGGCTTATCAAAAATAACACCGTCTTCCCCGACGCAGAGCTGATCGGCCCCGAGCGTGAGATGGTTCGGATAATCAGCGGCCACGCCACCGGATTTGGCGCGTGCCAGTGCGCCGGCCAGAGCGACGGGCTCCCCGTTTCCGGCCGACAGAAACCGCTGCTTGATCGCCTCTTCATCGACACCCGAAGGCACCACGCTGAAATTGAGCCCGACCTGTTTGAGCATCTGCGCGCGCACTGCCGAACCGGAAGCCAGCACGAGAGGGATATGCTGAGTAACAGGCATCAGGCATCAGGCATCAGACATCAGCAAAAGACAATCAAAAACCGACGCCGGTCCCCGCTGCCTGATACCTACCCCACATCTGGGGCGGCAATCAGCGCCATAAACTCACTGCGCGTGCGCGGATCCTTTTTGAACAGCCCGTGCATACGGCTGGTCACCGTGGTGGTCTCGGTTTTATGCACGCCGCGCGTGGTCATGCACTGATGGCGGGCATCAACCACCACCGCCACTCCTTTGGGTTGCAGCACTTCCTGCAAGGTATCGGCAATCTGAGCCGTCAACACTTCTTGTGTTTGCATTCGCTTACTAAAAACATCCACAAGCCGTGCCAGCTTACTGATGCCCACGACGCGGGTATCGGGCAGATAGGCCACATGCGCCTTGCCGATGATCGGCGCTATATGGTGCTCGCAATGTGACTCAAGCCGCATATTTTTCAGCAGCACCATCTCATCGTAATTTTCGACTTCCTCGAAGGTGCGCGATAGAATCGCCTCCGGCGACTCATCATAACCGGCAAACCATTCCCTGTACGCTTCGATCACCCGTTTGGGCGTATCACGCATGCCCTCGCGCGTGGGATTGTCACCGGCCCAGCGGATCAGGGTGCGCACAGCTTCCATTGCCTCCTCGCGCGAGGGGCGGGCAGACAGGGCCAAAGGGGCAGCTTTTGTCGCAGTCATCGCATGCTTCCTTTAATGTTTCGGTGGAATATAGGCAGTCGGATGAGATTAGACAAGTTATAAGATGGAAAAACGTTAAGAAGACTGGCGCGTGCTGCGATGGCGGACATATTCCGCTGAGTGATCGACCTTATGTTTGGCCACTTCGATTGCCACGGAAGCTTTCTCCTGTTGGCTGATCCCTTTCAGTTTTTCGTGGCTCAGGCGAATCTTGTTCTGATGCATCTGCTTATAGGCCTCAACCAGCGCCTTGTCCATATTGTCCATGCCTTTGCCCTCATGGGCCGCGCCGCGGCTTTTCATGGCATTGAAACGCTGCATTTCCAGATGTACGTTGAGCACCTGATTGGCCACGGCATGGCTGGGCTCACTCATGCCGCGCTGCTTCATAAAGGCGCGGGCCTGTTCCAGATTCTGAATCGGCCCCTCGGGCCCGATGGCACCGAGCAGATCCTCGGCCCGGATTTGCGCCTGATCGAGCTTGACCTCCGTTATATCGACGCCTTCCAGATTGGCGCCGCATAAGTTGGATTGGGACATGTTTAAATCGCCCAGCTGCGCCCCGGCAAAATCGGCGCACATCAGGTTACTGTTGCTCATCTCACTGGCCGGCCCGAACGTCCCGTTTTCGAAGCTGACTCCCTGCAGCGAAGCCTGATTGGTATGCACCTTAATCACCGACACATCGCGCAGGGTGGCATAATCGATGGTGCTTTGCTCACAGGTCAGGTTGGCGAGCTTGGCGCCGCTTAAGTCAATGCCGCGCGCATCCGTACCGATGAAATGAATGCCGGTCTGGCGCATGCCTTTTTCGCCAAAGCCACGAAATTTGCAGTTTTCCAGGTTCAGCTTGAGCAAATGCATGCTGCAGGGCATGTCAAACCCCTCAAAAATCAGTCCCTCGATATTGGCATGATCGACCAGCATGCCGTCGAGGGTTTGGATATCGTCCGACATGGCAATACCCGGAAATCCCGAATCTGGATGGATCACGCAGCCGCCAAGCACGGCACCGTCCAGCCGTATGGCCAACGCCTCATTGCCGGCATAGTCACGCAGCGCCGCAAGGCCCTTGCCATCAAATACAAAATGCTCAAGGCCGGCCTTATGCAGCAGATCGGGAAAGTGAATATGGCGCATATCGCCGACATTCGCCGGGCCGACCCCCGCATAACGCCGACTGCGCAACTGCTTAATCATCAGCGAAAGGGAAAATTCCTTCTCCTCCGCCTTGGCATGCAGCGCCGTATCGTGCAGCAGATGTTCGACCGGATTGGTTAGTTTGCGGGTGGACTCACCGGTGACTGCCGATTCCAGCCGGGTTGACTCCATCGCCGCCACCTCAGAGCATGCCCCCTGCCCGGACGCAAACCATTTGCTTCTGCCAAGTTGTTTTAAAATCCCCATAATCACGTCTTGGTGGATGCGTCGTTATATTAACTATCAGAATAGCCGATAAATATTAATTTAGTATTAATTTTAGCTAATCCGGCCCGTTTTATGTCGCCGCACAAAAACCCCAGCCGGCCACCGCGCAAGCCATAATCTATTGATATACATTTACTTATTTGCCATAGCCCACGATGCCCATCCAATAATTAGCTATTATTAAGCATTTTAGGCAAATTTTTGTTATCAAATTAAGCATTCATTAACCAGACGGCGCTATGATCGGAAGGAATAAACCGGAGGCAGTCAACATTCCGGAATACATATTGGGAGGTGCAAATAATGATCGCGAACAGTGAGCCGTCCGCCATGCGCGGTGCGGTGCCGCAAGACCGAGACGTCATCAATCTATTTTCCCTCAATCAGGCGCGGGAACCACGCGCGTCTGACCTGCGGCATGATTATATTTTTCTCGGCGATGACCAGCCCGCCGCCCGCGAGGAAGCCATTCGGCGGGAGCTGACGCGTGCCATCGAGGATGAAATCGGCCGCCTGCAATCCGAATTACAGGCCATAGCCTCCAGCGAGATGGAATCGTCTCCGGATGCGAAAGAGATGTTACGATCTCAGATTCAGGGGCTGGAGGGATTGAAATCCACGGTAGCGACCGCCGGCCCGACCCAACTGGCCGGGTTGAGCCAGATGATGGGCCCCGCCGGCGGGCTGGTGGCCGGCGCCCTCGGCGCCCGTTCGCATGCATCGGCGCTGGCCGCTGTGTCGCTGGCCGAACATCTCGGCGATCATTTCGACAATTACCTGGAGATGAGCCGCAACTGGTCCGACACGTTCCGCCGCGAATTAAGCACGTTTGAACAAAATGTCGCGGCGCACGGCATCAACCACGCGCTAAAAGAATCGAACTACAGTTACCACAATGCCGGTGTGGCTGACATGTATATGTGGAAAAACAATACAGCCGGTTATCGCGACAAGACAGTTGCGTTAGATGAGCGCTATGAGGCCCGTGAAAAATCATCGGCAAAAGATATGCAGGGTATAGAGCGGATAGCCCAAGCTAACCAGATCGACACTTCTGCCATCGACAAGCAAATCGCCGCGCTGGAAAGTGAAATTGCCGACCATGAAAAAAACCCGAAAGGGTTCGAGTTATTGCGCCAGCAACAAGCCGAGCTGGAACAGCTACGCTTGCAGAAAATGCAACTGCTGCGCGAACAATTACAGATACAGATTAGAGAACTGGAGAGCAGCCCGACGCCCGATCAAGAGGCTATCAGCGCCAAGCGGGAAGTGATCGGGCAGATCGACAGCACAGTGCATAAACAACAAAGCCGTGTCGACGACGCGATGGCGGCGTGGGACGCGCAGGTCGAGGCACATATTGAGGGATTGCAAGAGCTGGGGGTGGATGAAAAAATAATTGAGAGAACCAGGGAAGACTATAAAACGGAACGTGAGATTATAGCGGAAGAGGCTGAGCGCAATAATATAAAATACATCAATAGAAACACTGGCCATGTTTCTGACCAGGCACAAAAGGATATTGAGGCACGCAGGAAGGCGCGCGAGGCACAATCCAACACTTCCGCCCTAGGCTTCAACAAGCAGGCGCTGGACAACTTATTAACCACCGACAATCCCCATGCCACACCGGTAGCCGCCACCACACAATCGACGCCTGCCTCTCTAGGCTTCGACCATGCCGCGCTGGATCATATATTAGCCAAGACTTCTTTGCCTCTCGAATCAACCCAAAGCAGCGTTCAGGCGCAACCAAGCGACCCGGCGCAACCCGATGCCATAGAGGCTGCGGTCGCCAAAATTAAAGGATCCGTAGCGGTGGACGGCGACGCCACCACACCCGATGGGCCAAGCTCCAGCCCAAGCACCAAAAGAACAACAAAATTAAATGACAAACCCTCCCAGACACTTGCTTAGGGTTTTTGTCAAACAATCTTCATCATTTTGTCATCCAATTGGTACATGCATCTGCTAATGTCTTTTCATCTTAATTAAAAAAGCGGAGTGCAGACTATGAGCGAACCTATTGATGTAGCCGAAGCATTGTATTTAACACTAAAATCTCCATTAGCTACTAGACAAGAACTCGATAATTGCACAACGGGAAAATATGATGGTTTGGGAAAAGACGAGCAGCCATATTTCCCAACTGCAGGGGATTTTTGCCCCGCCTTGTTACAGCGCGTGCTCGAAGAAAAAGGCTACGAAGGGTTATCCGATCATTTCCAAGACAATCCCGATGCCGTCAACGATGCGCTGGGAATGGCGTATTTACAGGAAAGTGGCTTTCTGAACACTGATTTTAACAACCTTCCCACAGAAGGGGTAAGCCTGACAAATTTTGACCGGGTTGTCGCATTAGCAGCCGCCGCCCGCTTGGCAGAAAAGCCTGCGTCTCCCCCTGTGAGTGAAGCTTTACCGACTTTGGGCGCCGAGTTCTTAAAAGAATATGGTAAAGACCCCAGACTAGATGATTTCACTGTCAAGCAATTAGCTGATATTTTGCCGGAGCAATCGGTGAAGGACGTACCCGATTGTGCCGCCACCCTATCGCAAATGTATGATGGCCCACCGGGGTTCGAACTGCGCACAAAAGCCGCCGTAGCGGCAGACACATGCCTGCGCCAAGGCAAATCCCTACAACGATAGCCCCGGCACTTTCCTATTACCGCCGATCTGTTATAATCCGCAGTAAAGTCATACTCGGACACGGCAGGTCAACACCATGAGGGACCCGGAAGCATATACCGCACGCGAAACGAGTGAGGCGGACCACGGCGCCGGCCCGAAGCCTGATGCCGCCGAACTGTATGCCGCGCTTGATTTAGGCACCAGCAATTGCCGCCTGCTCGTCGCCCGGCCCGTTTTCCAGCAGAAAAGCCAGCATAAAACCCTGCGCGTGGTCGACAGCTATTCGCGCATCGTGCGTCTGGGCGAGGGCCTCAGCGAATATGGCGAACTCTCCGAGGAGGCGATGGAGCGCACCGTCAAGGCGCTGTCCGCCTGCCGCGCCAAACTCAACCGCTATACCATCACCAAGGCGCGCTATGTCGCTACCGAAGCCTGCCGCCGTGCCACCAACGCCGACGCCTTTATCAACCGTATTGAAGAGGAGGTCAGCATCAAGATGGATATCATCTCCAACGAGGAGGAAGCCCGCCTCGCCTTCCTGGGCTGTTCCTCGCTGTTGCAAAAGGATACCCGCTTTGCCCTGGCCTTTGATATCGGCGGCGGCTCCACCGAATTTATGTGGGTCAAAATCGATGCCTCGGTGCCGCTGGACTCGCACAAGCGCCATCTGATCCAGGACTGGCTGTCCCTGCCTTATGGTGTGATGAACATGTCCGAACAGTTCGGCGGGGCGGCCTATACCGAGATGTATTTCGAGGAAATCGTCGATAAAATCGTCGAGATGCTGGCCTCGTTCAACCGCGCCAACGAGATTTCCGAGCGCATCTGGCGTGAGCGCGTGCAACTGCTTTCCACCTCCGGCACGGTGACGACACTGGCGGCGATTCACCTCGATCTGCCGCGCTATGACCGCTCGCGCATCGACGGGCTGAAACTGTCTGTATCCGACATCCGCGCCGCCACCCAGAAACTGATGCAAATGAGCCCCTCGCAGCGCGCTGCCCATCCCTGTATCGGCTCGGCGCGCACCGATTATATTCTCTCCGGCTGCGCCATTTTCGAGGCCATCGTGCGCACCTTTCCCATCGATAAGATCACCATCGCCGACCGCGGCGTGCGCGAGGGGATTATCGTCTCGCTAATGCGCGAGCAGCATGGGTGAAAAGGGTTTATGGTTTCGGGTAGAGGGTATACAGTGATGCTTTTACCTTAAACCCTATGGCTTATACCGGTTTTACTATGTCTGGATCCCGACACCTGACCACCCGCGTGAAAACCGCGCGCGGGCGCAAAAAATCCTCCACCCGCTGGCTGCAGCGGCAGTTGAACGATCCGTATGTGGCCGACGCCAAGCGCGCCGGCTATCGCTCGCGGGCGGCGTTTAAGCTGCTGGAGCTGGATGAACGGTTCGGGCTGCTCAAACCCGGAATGCGCGTGCTGGATCTAGGTGCCGCGCCCGGCGGGTGGACGCAGGTGGCCGTACGCGGCGTGGGCGAGACCGGCCGTGTGGTGGGGATTGATGTGCTGGAGATGGACCCAATCCCCGGCGCAACACTGTTGCAGCTGGATTTTATGGGTGATGAGGCGCCGGCGCGGATTCTGGAAACGATCGCGGGACACCCCGCTCCCAGACTCCCCCCGCACGCCCAGGAGGAAGGGGCTGAGGCCAGCCAGGTGCGCGTCATCGACCTGGTGCTGTCCGATATGGCGGCCAATGCCACCGGCCACGCGCCGACCGATCACCTGCGTATCATGCATCTGTGTGAACTGGCCTACCATTTCGCTGCCGAAACATTATCTCCCGGCGGCGGCTTTGTCTGCAAGGTGTTGCGTGGTGGCACAGAGAATCAATTGCTTCAAGACATGAAGCAACGCTTCGCCAGGGTTAAACACGCCAAACCGAAAGCCTCGCGGCAGGATTCGGCGGAAAGCTATGTGGTGGCCACAGGGTTTAAGGGATAGGGTCAAGCATAAGGCACCGCCTGCAGGACGTGGCCTTAAAGCCCCGGATGCGGAGACGAATTTGGCGTGCGGTGCACGCGCTGCACCCATGCCCCAGCCGGCGCGGGCGAGGGTTGTTGGGCCGTTTCCTGCTGCTTAAGGGCCGGCGTGGCTTTTACCTGCGCTGTTTCGCCCTGCTTGCGACCGGCGTCCCTGGCGAATGCCTGCCCCACACCGCTTTGCCTGAATTGCTGATATAGTTGAGGGTTGAGTGCTCCCTCGCGCGCCATCGCATCCATGATGTCCAGCGCCTGGGTGACCGGATAGGCGGGGCGGTAAGCGCGATCGGCCGTCAGGGCCTCAAACGTATCGGCCAACTGTACAATATCCTTGACTTTCGCCGTACGCGGATCGCGCGGCGTGCCCTTCATATTGACGATTTCGGGCAGGGCCTGCAGCGGCGCAGGCAGCTCCTGCATGGCAAAATAGGCCTCCCCCATCGGGTCGTGCGCCATCATCGACGCGTGTTCCTGCGGGCTCAGCGTGCCATAACGTGCGCTCGCCAGCTGCGAGATTTCCGCCGGTTTCAGCCATTCGCCCTGCCCGGCTTCGGGGACATGGCGGCGGGCATACCGGTCAATACGCGCCAGTATCTGGTTATGCCTGGCCAGCTCCTGCGGCGACAGTGTTTCGCGCTCGGCGCGGCGACGATCCTGCAAATCAATCGTGGCATCGGAAGGGCCAGCGGCTTGGTCGGCGGCTTGGTCGGCGGCAGGGGACGCTTGCGGGTCAAAGACCAGCTGGCCGCGCTGGGCCGCCTCTAAGAATGCCAGATCATGCGCTTTCTGCGGATAATCCGGCACGTGCTGGCGGTAGTTGGCAAGCGCATAGTCAAAGCGCCGGGGCGCCAGCCGGGTGTGTTTATGCAGTAATTCGGGAGCGATGCCGAGCTTGCCGACATCATGCCCGAGCGCGCCGACCAGCGCCTGCAGGGCTTCGGCGGGGTGCTCGCCGATCGGCCCGTGCAGGGGAGTGAAGGCTTTCATCGTCAGCGCCGCGTGGTTTTTGATATGCGCCCAGGTCTCCGGCGAGCGTTCGGCGACCGCGGCAAGCACAAATTCCAGCCGTTTGATAACCGTCGCATGCGCCGGATCCTGCAGCCAGTGTTGCATGAGCGGCATGGCCTCCGGCGCGTGGCGGGCGACCGCGCCCATCACCTGATGCACATAGCCGCCGCCATAGTAGTAATTCACCGGCAGCGTTGTTTTATCAGCATATGTCAGCGCCTTGCGCATCTGCGCGCCCATCTGCTCGGGCGATGGCGGGGCACGGCCATCTAGCCCCGGATTGGCATGGTTATATACGCGCACGGCATCATATAGCTCAACCATGGTAGAGTTCCTCCACTTTTAGTGTAGCAAGCCACGGCGCCCGTGATATGACAATTTCATGATATTTTTCCATGACACGCGCCGAAAAAAGGGGTACGGAACAGTGCAATTTCACGTTTGGTAGCAAAGGAAATTGCCATGCCTTACTCGACCGACCTGCCCGAAGCCCTCACATTTGACGATGTCCTGCTGGTGCCTGCGGCGTCTGAGATTCTGCCCCATCAGGCCGATACCACCACCCGGCTCACCCGCGAGATTACGCTAGGTATCCCGCTGATCTCCGCGGCGATGGATACGGTGACCGAAAGCGCGCTGGCCATCGCCATGGCGCAAGAAGGCGGCATCGGCTGCATTCATAAAAATATGACGCCCGAGGAACAGGCCGCCGAAGTCACCCGGGTGAAAAAATTCGAATCGGGCATGGTCATCAACCCAATTACGATCGAGCCCGAAGCCCGGTTGGCAGATGCCATGATATTGATGAAACAGCACGGGATTTCCGGCATTCCGGTAACGGAACAGTCAGGTAAATTACTCGGTATTCTGACTAATCGCGACGTTCGTTTCGCTTCCGATTTGTCTACGCCAGTGGCGCAACTGATGACGCGGGAGCAGCTGGTCACCGTGCGCGAGGCGGTCGACCGCGAAGAAGCCAAACGCCTGCTGCACCAATACCGCATTGAGAAATTGCTGGTAGTCGACGAGGCCTATCACTGCATCGGCCTGATTACCGTGAAGGATATCGAAAAGGCCCAGGCGCATCCGCTGGCGGCCAAAGACGAGCGCGGCCGGCTGCGCGTGGCCGCCGCCGTGGGGGTCGGCGCCGACGGGCTGGCGCGCAGCGAGGCACTGGTAAGCGCGGAGGTTGATGTCATCGTCGTGGATACCGCGCACGGCCATTCCCGCGGCGTGATGGAAACCGTTTCGAGAGTGAAACAGCTTTCCAACCACACCCAGGTTATGGCTGGTAACGTGGCCACCGCCGACGGCGCTCAGGCCCTCATTGATGCCGGGGTGGACGCAGTTAAAGTCGGCATCGGCCCGGGATCGATCTGCACCACCCGCGTGGTCGCCGGCGTTGGCATGCCCCAACTTTCGGCGATTATGGATGTGGCAGCCACCTGTCGCAAAGCTGGCGTACCGCTGATTGCCGACGGCGGTATCCGCTATTCGGGCGATCTGGCCAAGGCGGTTGCCGCTGGGGCCGATTGCATCATGCTCGGTTCGCTGTTTGCCGGCACCGAGGAAAGCCCCGGCGACGTGGTGCTGTATCAGGGGCGCTCCTACAAATCCTATCGCGGCATGGGCTCGGTTGGCGCCATGGCGCGCGGTTCGGCCGATCGCTATTTTCAGGCGGAAGTGGCGGATAAACTGAAATTGGTGCCCGAAGGCGTGGAAGGCCGTGTGCCGTTTAAAGGCTCTGCCTCCGGGGTGGTGCATCAACTCGTCGGCGGGCTGCGCGCCGCCATGGGCTATACCGGCAACGCCACGATCGCCCAGATGCAGGGTAACGCCCGGCTGGTGCGCATCACCGGCGCCGGTTACCGCGAATCGCACGCACACGACATCACTATCACCCGCGAAACCCCGAATTACCGCGTGGAGAGTTAATCGCGTCAAGACATGGGAGGACCGTTACCACGTCCCCTGCCCGGCTTTGGGTCATTCATCCCCGGCGTGTCATCAGGCGAAACGATTTCACCCGCTTCGCAACTTTGATCGATGAGCAATTCAGCTTCCGGCTTGAGCGGGCGCTCCTGGTCCTTGTGTCCGTAAATTAACCCACTGCCGTCTGACTCGATACTCATACCCTTTAGCGAAGACGTATACGAATTCTTATCAACATGAAAATCCCACCTAGAATACGGTATTATTCCATCAACATA
>CAZMBI010000016.1:25885-39817 GCA_964564675.1 uncultured Azospirillaceae bacterium | reverse complement strand
ATGCCGTGAAACGTTCGACGCTTTCCGACGCCAATGCAAGCCGTCCGGTGGCACTCTATGAAGCGCTGTTTCGCTGGCTCTTGGGCAAAGCGCTGCCTGCGGATGTTGACGCACAAGACGCACTTTATCTTATCGATTCCAGCACGATGCCGCTAAATCAACAGCTGTTTGACTGAGCCGAGTTAAAGATCGCCAATACGAAATCGTGGAATTGATTCACGCTTACGACGCCACGGACGACGAGTTCAGCAAACGACTGAGTTATATCATAGAAGTGGCGGCAGGAGCGCTTGAGGACTTCCGAGGTTCTGGGCTTGCTCAAAAACGTGAGTTGCTGAAATTCGTATTCCAGAACCTGCAGCTAAACGGAAAAAACCTTGAATATACAATGGAAAAGCCATTCGAGATTATCGCTGACTGCAATAAAACTGGAGAATGGTGCCCAGGAGAGGACTCGAACCTCCACGTCCTTGCGAACACTAGCACCTGAAGCTAGCGCGTCTACCAATTCCGCCACCTGGGCACGTCTTAGAGGCCGTTGATGTGCCACCGAATGCGCCAAATGTCAATGGCTATTGCGGCGGGCGGCGCCCACGCCGCACCGGCTAAGGCCTTAGTGCGCCGCCGCCTCCTTGTTCAGCCCCAGCGCCTCGGCCACGCGCTGGATTTCCGGACGCTCCTTGTAGCTTTTTTCGGTGAAACGATGGGCAATGTTACCATCCGGCTCAATTACATAAATCGCCGGGCGGGGAATGCCATAAAACCGCGAACCTTTCTCGAAGCCCTCATGCATAATGCCGAAAGCCCGTATGGTTTCGGAGTTCGGATCTGAGAGCATAGGATAGTCGATGGCAGCGGTTTCAATGAATGTCCGCAGTCTGGCCGGGTCATCATAGGAAATGCTGACCACCGGATAGCCCGCATCCCTGAAGCGGCCGGCGTGCACGTTCCAGTCGCGCAGCTGGCCTTTGCAATAGCTGCACCAGTCAGCCGAGCGCACAAACAGCAGGACCACGCCGTTTTCGCCCATGATATCGTCCAAACTGACCGGCGCACCGGTAGCAGAGACCGCCTGCAGTTCCGGCGCCTGCTCGCCTGCCTTGACGCCCTGCTCCAGCGCGTCTTTGGGCTCCATCGCCGAGACCGCGGCCACCCCGATGACAATCGTGAAAAAAAACAAAATCGCACGCAAGATCGGCATCATGCCCTCCCTGTTGGTGAAGTCATCTTCAACTTAGCAATAATTCTCCGGAATACAAGTCGTAGACATTTTGCTGGCCTTCCGCTTGCGCTGTGTTAGAGGTTGGAGCAATAAGTCACGATGGAGGCGTTGTATGAGTGGATCGATCATCACCGTGGTGGGCGGCTCGGGCTTTCTCGGGCGCTATGTGGTGCACCGCCTGGCCGGGCAAGGCTATGTAATCCGGGTGCTGTGCCGGCATCCCTCGGAGGCCACCTTTTTAAAACCCGCCGGCAATGTCGGCCAGATTGTGCCCGATTATGCCGATCTCGCCAAGCCGGAATCACTGAAGGGTAAGGTGGATAACAGCGCGGCGGTTATTAATCTGGTCGGCATCCTGTATGAAAGCGGGAAACACAGCTTCTCCCGGATTCATGCCCAAGGCGCGGAAAAGCTTGCCAAGCTGGCCAAAGAAGCCGGCGTGCCGCGGTTTGTCCAGGTCTCAGCGCTGGGAGTGAGCAAAGCCTCCAACTCCACCTATGCGCGTACCAAGCTGGCCGGCGAAGAGGCCGTGCGCGGGGTCTATCCGAATGCCACGATTCTGCGACCGAGCGTGCTTTTCGGCGCAGAGGATAATTTCTTCAATCAGTTCGCGCGGATGAGCCAGTTCTCACCGGCGCTGCCGGCCATCGGCGGCGGAGAGACAAAGTTTCAGCCGGTTTATGTTGACGATGTGGCGCAAGCCATCACCACCGTGCTTGAGCGCCGCGATACCGCCGGCAAAACCTATGAACTAGGCGGGCCGAAGGTGTTCACATTTAAAGAAATCCTCCAATATATCGGCGAGGTGACAGGGCAGAAACGCGCCCTGGTGCCGATTCCCTATTCGGTCGCCGGACTGATGGGCTCGATCACGCAGCTGCTGCCCAATCCGATGCTGACCAGCGATCAGGTGCGGCTGCTGAAATATGATAATATCGTCAGCGAGGAAGCACTGACCTTTGCCGATCTGGGGATCACACCCACCCCGGTGGAAGCGGTGGTGCCGGAATATCTGGGCTATCGCAAGGCGGCGTGACAGCGCGGAGGATGGGGGCACAACCGATTGACCGTGCCCCCATCATAATACCTCGAACGCCCGTAGAAAAACCCGCATAGAAAACGCCCATGGCCTATTCCAAACTCAAAGCCATCCCCTATTCCTTCTTTTCACGCGATCTATACCGCGATATCCGCACGCGCTGGGAGGGCATCGGGTTTTCCTACCTGTTTCTTCTGATGGCGCTGCTGATTATCCCCGCCGTCGCGGCGATGCTGGTGGCGCTGCATGTGTTTTTATTCAGCGAGACGGTCAACGGCCAGTCGCGCGCCATGTTCTTTGCCACCATGGTGGCCGACCAACTGCCCCCCATGACGTGGGAGGACGGCGAACTCAGCATCGAAGGCGAGCAGCCTTATATCATTTCGGTACAGGGCGAAGCCGGGGAGAAAGCGTTTCCGCTGGCCATCATCGATCTGGATACCGACATGCGCACCCTGCGCGACAGTGACGCTATGTTTCTGCTGACCAAAGAAGCGGTTCACAGTAAGCGCGATGACAGTATTGAAACCCATTACTGGGACGAAATCGAACAGGAGACGTTTTATCTGGACCGCGCGGTGGCCCGCGAGTTGCTGAACGAGGCGGCGCACTGGGCCACGGCCAATCAGGTGGGGATCTATCTCATTCTCAGCCTGTTCTTGTGGGTGATGCTTACCCTTTTCCTATATGTTTATCGCCTGTTTCAGGCGCTGATCTATGGCGGCGTGGCGATGATCGTCTGCTCGTTCATGCGCGTGCAGATGAGCTATCAGACCGGCGTACGCCTGGCCTGCGTGGCCATGACGCCGGCGATCCTGCTTGATGGCGTGTTTATCCTGGCCGGGCTGGGCGGCCTGTCGGTGATCATGTCCATCCTGGTGACCTGCGCTTACCTGACCTTTGCCGTGCACAGCACGAAGGATATCCCGCCGAGACTATGAAAAGCGATTGCTCCGCGGGAAACCGCGCGGCGGTGGTTACGCCAGTGACTGTTTCGTAATATGGCGGGCACCATGTAGCACGCGCATGATCTCAACCCCGTTATCTATCGGTCTGTAGAAAATCCGATACGGTTTAATCACCCAATGGCGCGCTTCCGGTTTGATCTCCGGTATGGCACGCCCCTGATAGGGCCGCTCAGCCAAGCGATTGAATGCCCCAAGAAATGCCATCTTATAGCGCTCAGCCACGGCTGGGTTTGCTTCGTACAGATAGGCAAGGATCGCCTCGATATCCTGCGAGGCTGCGGGCTTGAGGCGATAAGCCGTCACACCGACCGCTGATTGCGGACCCGTTCCCAGATCGCCGCCATTTCACCCGGTCCATCGAGGGCCTCACCGCTGTCTTCCGCTTCATCCCACAGTCGGCGCAGGGTTTCGACGGAGTAGCCCGTATCCGCCAGCAAGCAGGTGGCATCATCGATCACCGCTGCCAGATAGGCGCGGGCGTCGGCTTCGTCACGGAAGCGTTCGGCCGCAATCTCGGTCTGAACCCATGCTTCCTGACGAGGTGAGAGTTCCAGTTTCATATCATTATGATAGCGTTTGCGCCTGCCGTATTCAAGGTCCATCCGACAGCCCGGGGGGCCTAACTAAAGCGATTGCTCCGCGGGAAACCCACCGGCGGGAGTTTGCCGGCGCCGGCCCGCGAGCCGAGCCACGGAGTCATATCCTCCTCGATACGCGTGCGCTCGCCGACGCGCCAGCTTAAGCCCTCGGCCATTGTGAAGGTTTTCACATCCGCCAGGCCAGCGTCCTTAAACTTTTGCAGGGTGACGCCCTGACCGCGCTTCATCGGCGGAATTTGATCGAGCGGGAACACCAGTAGCTTACGGTTGGTACCGATGGTGGCCACGTGATCGCCCTCGACCATACAGCAGGCAATGGCGCGGGCGTTCTTACCGGGATTGAGCACCTGCTTGCCGCTTTTGGTATGGGCGATCACGTCGTTTTCCTCAACGACAAAGCCCTTGCCCTGGCTGGAAGCCACCAGCAGACGGCGATTGGTCTCGCCCGGCGTGTGTACAAACATGGCCACCGCCTTATCTTTCTGATCCATCTCGATCATCAGGCGAATAGGTTCGCCATGGCCTTTACCCGGCGGCAGCTTATCGCAGCCGATGGTATAAAACCGGCCGTCCGAGCCGAAGACGATGAGTTTATCCGTGGTCTTAGCTTTAAGCTGAAAGGCCGGGCCGTCCCCTTCCTTGAATTTAAGATCGGGTAGTGCGTCGTGATGGCCTTTGAATGCGCGAATCCAGCCTAGACGCGAGCAGACAATGGTAATCGGTTCTTTTTCAACGAAGGCCTCAATGGCAATCACCTTGCCGGCTTCCGGCGCCTCGGCGAAGTCGGTCCGGCGTGCGCCAAGCGCGGTTTTCTGGCCGAAGCGCTGCTTGATGTCTTTAATCTCCTCGCCGATTTTCTCCCAGCGCAGGCCTTCATCCTTAAGCAGAGCCTTCAGTTCCTTCTGCTCGGCTTTGAGCGCCTTATGCTCCTTTTTGATTTCCATTTCCTCCAGCTTGCGTAACTGGCGCAAGCGGGTGTTGAGGATGGCTTCAACCTGCAGCTCGGTGAGCTCAAATGCCTTCATCAGTTCGGCTTTGGCGTCGTCTTCCTCGCGGATGATGCGGATAACTTCGTCGAGATTCAGGTAACAGATGAGCATGCCGTCGAGAATTTCCAGCCGGCGCGCGATCTGTTCCAGACGGAAGCGGCTGCGCCGCTGCAGCACCTCGTGACGATGATCGAGAAAGGCCTGCAGCACCTCGCGCAGGTTCATCACCTGCGGCACCCCGTCGGCGCGCAGGACGTTTAGGTTCAGATTGAAGCGGATTTCCAGATCGGTCGAACGGAAGAGCGATTCCATTAACATGTCGGGATCAACCTGACGGGATTTGGGCTCCAGCACGATGCGAATATCCTCCGCCGATTCGTCGGTGATATTGCCAAGCAGCGGCAGTTTCTTGTTGCGAAACAACTCGGCGATGCGCTCAATCAGCTTCGATTTGGGCACCTGATACGGAATTTCCGTCACCACGATCTGATACAGCCCGTGGCTCAGACTTTCCTTCTCCCACTTGGCGCGCAGGCGGATGCTGCCGCGACCTTCGGAATAAACCTTGACCAGCTGCTCGAAATATTCGGTGATCACCCCGCCGGTGGGAAAATCCGGCCCCGGCATCCGCTCGAGCAGGGTTTCGATTTTAACGGCGGGGGATTTGATGAGATACAGCAGCGCATCGCAGATTTCACCGGCATTGTGCGGCGGAATCGAGGTCGCCATACCCACGGCGATCCCTTCCGAGCCATTGGCCAGCAGGTTGGGAAAACCCGCCGGCATCACCACCGGTTCGCTGTCTTCGCCGTCATAGGTATCGCGGAAATCGACGGTATCGGATTCGATTCCCTCCATAAGGGCGATGGCGACATCGGTCAGCCGCGCCTCGGTGTAGCGCATGGCGGCGGGGTTGTCGCCGTCGATGGAGCCGAAATTGCCCTGCCCATCAACCAGCGGATAGCGCACGGCGAAATGCTGCGCCAGGCGTACCATCGTATCATACACTGCCGCATCGCCGTGCGGGTGATATTTACCGATGACATCGCCCACTACGCGCGCGCATTTTTTATAGCCGGTATTGGGGTTGAGGCGCAATTGCAGCATAGCATACAGCAAGCGGCGATGGACAGGCTTCAGCCCGTCGCGCACATCGGGCAGCGAACGCGAGGTGATGGTCGACAGCGCATAGGCGAGGTATCGCTCACCCAGCGCGTCGCGGAAGGAAATATCTTCAATCTGTTCGGGTTTGGTTGGCATAGTTTCTATCGTTTATCGTTCCCGAGAGCCACCTTTGGTGGCGAGTCGGGAATCCATATTCCAAAGACCTCACCATTAGAGTAATGCCCTGCCCCCTTGTGGTTGTGGATCCCCGCCTGCGCGGGGATGACACCGTGTATAAACTTGAATTAGCCCCAAACCCGCCGTTTTGCAAGCGCTTTGCGCAGTTTGCATGTTTTCTCACCCACCGGGCAGATACGGATAACTCGCATATTTCCCTTGCATCAATTCGGCATTATTCTAATTTGTTGTTAATAAATTAGCGTACGGGGTGTTTCGCATGAGATTTGTTTTGTTCAGTTGTATGATTCTATGTTTAACTAGCTGTAATACGGTGGAGGGAATCGGTGAGGATTTGCGCACGGCCGGGGGCTCGATTGAGCGCGCCGCCTCGCAAAACCGCTCAAGTGCCGCGCCGCCCCCGCCGCCACAGCAGCAAGACGAAGACAGCAGCAAGCGCCGCTATTGATGCCGCGCCTTGCATCACCCGCACCGGCGGGCGTTACGGCGCGGCGAAGGAGATGCCCCACCCCACGGGCGTGACATATTGGAAAGGACTGAGACATGGACAAGCAAAAAGCCCTCGAGACCGCAGTCAGCCAGATCGAAAAGGCCTTCGGTAAAGGCTCGATCATGAAGCTGGGGACACAGCAGCAGGTGGAAACCGAAGCCACCTCCACCGGCTCGCTGTCGCTGGATATCGCGCTGGGCGTGGGCGGCATCCCCAAAGGCCGGGTGATCGAAATCTACGGGCCGGAAAGCTCGGGCAAAACCACGCTGACCCTGCATTGTGTCGCCGAGTGCCAGCGGGCGGGCGGCACCGCCGCGTTCATCGACGCCGAACACGCGCTTGACCCAAGCTATGCCCGCAAGCTGGGGGTAAATATCGACGATTTGCTGATCTCCCAGCCCGATACCGGCGAACAGGCGCTGGAAATCGCCGATACGCTGGTGCGCTCGGGCGCGATTGATATCATCGTGGTCGATTCGGTCGCGGCGCTGACGCCGAAAGCCGAACTAGAAGGCGAAATGGGCGATTCGCACATGGGGCTGCAGGCGCGGCTGATGAGCCAGGCGCTGCGCAAGTTAACCGCCTCCATCTCGCGCACCCACTGCACGGTGATTTTCATCAATCAGATTCGCCAGAAAATCGGCGTCATGTTCGGCAACCCGGAAACCACCACCGGCGGCAACGCGCTGAAATTCTATGCCTCGGTGCGGCTGGATATCCGCCGCATCGGCGCGCTGAAGGATAAAGACGAAGTAGTCGGCAACCATACCCGTGTTAAGGTGGTGAAAAACAAAGTCGCCCCGCCGTTTAAAACGGTCGAATTTGATATTCTCTACGGCTCCGGCATTTCGTGGGAAGGCGAGATTATCGATCTCGGCGTGAAATCGGATATTGTCGAAAAATCCGGTAGCTGGTTTTCCTATAACGGCCAGCGCATTGGCCAGGGCAAGGAAAATGCCCGGCAATTCCTCAAAGACAATCCCGAAGTTGCGCAAGAGGTGGCGCATAAGATCCGTGAGGCCAAAGGCATTATCAGCAAAGCGCTGGAAGAAGGCACGGAAGCCTACGCCGAGGCTGCCAGCGGCCAGGATGACCCGCCAGCCGAAGATGCGGCCTGATCGTCGGATGCACCATATCCTTTTGACGCTTTAGCGGTTCCGCCCGCTTTGCGGTTCGGCTTTTGCTCTACGTTCCGTTCACTTTGCCGTTCCAGCATAAATGTTTCAAACATCTATGCCAGCTCCTAACGTGTTTTCGTTGCCCGTTTGTATCGAGTTATGCGTTGGCATAATGTGACATTTCTGTGAAATCCAGCGGTTATGTGGATACGTTCATCCGGCAGCCGGTCATCTGCCCTTTTTGCGCTTGCCGCTTGGGCGGCTCGTCCGCTACAACCGATGCATGACCAGCGTATCCGATATTCGTAGAAGCTTTCTGCGTTTTTTCGAAAGCCACGACCATCGCGTGCTGCCTTCCGCCTCGCTCGTGCCGCATAACGACCCGACGCTGATGTTCACCAATGCCGGGATGAACCCGTTTAAACATATCTTCACCGGGGTGGAACAACCGCCCCATCCGCGTGCGGCTTCGGCGCAGAAATGCGTGCGCGCCGGCGGCAAGCATAACGATCTGGAGAATGTCGGCTATACGCGCCGCCATCACACTTTCTTCGAAATGATGGGAAATTTCTCATTCGGGGATTATTTCAAGGAAGATGCCATCGCCCTGGCCTGGGAGCTGCTGACGCAGGAATTCGGGCTGGATAAAGACAGGCTGTATTTTACCGTGTTTCATACCGATGACGACGCGTTTGCCATCTGGAAGAAAGTCACCGGTTGCGAGGACGGGCGCATTCTGCGGGTGCCGACCTCGGATAATTTCTGGTCGATGGGCGATACCGGCCCATGCGGGCCGTGCTCGGAGATTTTTTACGATCACGGCGCACCGCTGGAGGGCGAATGGGCGCTGGATGAAAACGGCCATGACTGTTTCGGCGAACGGTTTGTCGAGATCTGGAATCTGGTGTTCATGCAATATGAACAGGTCAGCCCCGATCAGCGCGTCGATTTACCCAAACCCTGCGTCGATACCGGCATGGGGCTGGAGCGTATGGCCACCGTGCTGCAAGGCAAGCTGGATAATTATGACATTGATTTGTTTACGCATTTGATCGAGTCGATTGCCGAAAAAGCCAATATTGATTTGACCACTCATAACAAAGAGACATTACTCCGAGACTCCGATCAACCCGAAGCAAGACAGGCTTATGAAACCGCGGCTTCAGTCCGTATCATTGCCGATCACCTCCGCTCATCGGGCTTTTTAATTGCCGATGGTGTGCTGCCGTCCAACGAGGGGCGCGGCTATGTGCTGCGGCGGATCATGCGCCGCGCCATGCGCCACGCCCATATGCTCGGCTGCCGCGAACCGCTGATGTATCAACTGGTGCCCGCGCTGGTGCAGGAGATGGGGGAGCATTATCAGGACCTGCGCCGCACCCAGCCGCTGATTACGGAGACGCTCAAGCTCGAGGAAGAACGCTTCCAACAAACGCTCGAGCGCGGGCTGAAATTGCTGGAAGAGGAAGTGCAGCGATTACACCCTCTCCCGGATCATCCTGTGGTTGATTCGACCTCTCCCAGTGGGAGAGGTGAAGAGGACATACTTCCCGGTGAGATCGCCTTTAAACTGTATGACACATACGGCTTCCCGCTCGATCTGACGGAAGATATCCTGCGCGGGCATGGCATGCGCGTTGATCACGCCGGGTTTGACGCCGCCATGGCTGAACAGAAGGCCCGCGCACGCGCCGCCTGGGCCGGCTCGGGCGACAGCGCCACGCAGGCGGTGTGGTTCGATCTGAAAGAACAGCTCGGCGCCACCGAATTCCTCGGCTATCAGGCCACTCAGGCGGACGGTGTTATCACCGCCCTCGTCATCGACGGCAAGCCGGCCCAGGTCATTGAAGCCGGGCAGGAGGGCCATATTATCACGAATCAGACGCCGTTTTACGGCGAATCGGGCGGCCAGGTCGGCGATACCGGCATCATCGGCAACGGCAACGCCATAGCCAAGGTGCTCGATACGCAAAAACCGCTGGATAACTTTCATGTGCACCGCGTGGGGATGGAAAAAGAGACCCTACGCGTGGGCGACACGGTGACGCTGGTTGTCGACGCGCCGCGGCGCGAGGCCATCCGCGCCAACCATTCGGCCACTCACCTACTGCATGCCGTTATGCGCCGGCTGCTGGGCGATCACGTCACGCAGAAAGGCTCACTGGTAGCTGCCGATCGCCTGCGCTTCGATATCAGCCATCCCAAGGCGATCACGCCTGAGGAATTGCGCCGGATCGAAGACGAGGTCAACCGCCTGATCTGGCAAAACAGTGAGGTCAGTACCCGCCTGATGCCGCCGGATGAAGCGATTAACGCCGGGGCGCTGGCTCTGTTCGGCGAGCAATACGGGGAGGAAGTCCGCGTACTGAGTATGGGCTTGAATGAGCAAGCCGCCTATTCCGTCGAACTGTGCGGCGGCACCCATGTGGCACGCACGGGCGATATCGGATTGTTTAGAATCATCTCCGAAGGCGCGGTGGCCGCCGGCGTGCGCCGGATCGAAGCCTTTACCCGTGAAGCCGCGTTTGATTACCTGCGTACGCAGGATGACAGCCTGCATGCGCTGGCCGCCGAGCTGAAAACCCTGCCCGAGGAGATCAACGACAAAGTGGGGCGTTTGCAGGAAGATAAGAAAAAGCTGGAGAAGCAGCTGGCGGAGGCCAAAAAGCAGCTGGCCATGGGGGGCGGTGCGGCCGGCAGCGGCGAACCCGAGCCGGAAATGATCGGCGAGATTGCCTTTATCGGCAAGGCGTTTGACGAACTGCCGCCGAAAGAGCTGCGCGATATCGTCACCCGCGTCTCCAAGCAGCATGCGCAGGCGGTGGTGGCCATGGCCGCCGGTTATGAAGGCAAGGCCTCGGTGATCGTTGCCATCGGTGAGCAGGTGCGCGACGCGCTCGATGCGCCGAGCATGGTGCGCGCGGCGGTGGAAACCCTAGGTGGCAAAGGCGGCGGCGGCAAACCCCGCTTCGCCCAGGGCGGCGGGCCGGATGTGGGGCGGATTCACGACGCCATCGCCCGGGTGAAAGATGCGCTGGGAGCCTGAAGCCCGCGGCATTCCGGACAGGCCGGCGCCGAAATGAACCCGGGCGGTGCGCAATAGCGCGACGCAGGTGAAAAAAGCCGTCACATGAGATACGCGTTTGCTATCCTGCCCAAACGCTGCCAGCGCCGGGGCCAGATAGCTCGAACTGCTGCCCTCGCTACGGGGATGACAGCGCGCCAACGGCGGCTAAGCCGCCGGGTGCTTCGTCACATATGAACCACCTGCCCGAACGCATCCAGCACCGATTCATGCATCATTTCCGACAGTGTCGGGTGCGGGAAGATGGTATGCATCAGGTCTTCTTCGGTGGCTTCCAGCTGCATGGCGATGGCGTAACCCTGTATCATCTCGGTGACCTCGGCGCCCACCATGTGCGCTCCCAGCAACTCACCGGTTTTGGCGTCAAACACGGTCTTAACCATGCCTTCCGGCTCGCCCAGCGCAATCGCCTTGCCGTTGCCGATGAACGGGAAACGCCCGACCTTGATCTCATACCCCTGATCTTTGGCATCCTTTTCGGTCAGCCCGATAGAGGCCACCTGCGGCCGGCAATAGGTGCAACTGGGCACGCGCGTGGTTTTCATCGGGTGGACATTTTTCTTACCGGCGATTTTCTCGACGCAGATCACGCCTTCATGGCTCGCCTTATGCGCCAGCCAGGGCACGCCTGCCAGATCGCCGATGGCATACACGCCCTTTTCATGCGTCTCGCACCATTCATTGATCTGCACGTGGGTTTTTTCCACCTTAACCTTGGTGCCCTCAAGCCCGAGCTGCTCAACATTGCCGACAATGCCCACCGCGAGCACCACCCGGTCGAAGGTTTCGGTCTTTTCCTTACCGTCCTGGCCCTTAATGGTGGCTTTCACGTTATTTTTCCCCTTCTCCAGCTTGGTCACCGTGGTCCCGGTGCGAATGGCCATGCCCTGCTGTTCGAACTGTTTATGTACGAATTTGGAGATTTCTTCGTCTTCCACCGGCAGGATGCGATCCATCACCTCCACCAGCGAGACTTCGGCGCCCATGTTCAGGTAAAAGCTCGCAAATTCCGAGCCGATCGCACCGGAACCGATCACCAGCAGTTTCTTGGGCATCACATCCGGCACCATAGCCTCGCGATAGGTCCAGATCAGCTTGCCGTCGGGCTCCAGGCCCGGCAGGGTGCGCGCCCGTGCCCCGGTGGCCAGGATAATATGCGGTGCTTGCAGATCGGCGATTTTTTTCTTATCCGGATCGGTCACGCTGACTTTGCCGGGACCGGCCAGCGCGCCATGGCCGTCATAAACAGTCACTTTATTTTTCTTCATCAGGGTTTTGATCCCGCCGGTCAGCTGCGCCGAGACGTCGCGTGAGCGCTTGACGACTTTTTTCAGGTCAAAATCGATATTATCCGCTGAAAAGCCATAGTCATCAAGCGTGTGCATGAGGTGGAAAATTTCGGAGTTGCGCAGCAGCGCCTTGGTCGGAATGCAGCCCCAGTTCAGGCAGATGCCGCCCAGATGCTCACGCTCGACCAGCGCCACGTTCATGCCCAGCTGACTGGCACGAATTGCGGCGACATAACCGCCCGGCCCGCCGCCGATGATGATGATGTCATGTTTAGTTGAATTGGCCATAATACTCCTCATAATATCTACCTACGAAAGCGGGCATCTCTTTTCTTCGCCCCATCTTCGGATTCTTCCTCGCGAAAGCGGGGATCACGCAGGAATGACACGCTACACAAACATCAGTATCGGCTGTTCGATATATTGTTTGAACAGCTGCAGCCACTCGGCGCCCATGGCGCCGTCGACTGCGCGATGATCGACCGAGAGCGTGACTTTCATCACGTTGATTACCCCGAATTCTCCATTGCGGCGCACGACCTTTTCTTCCCCCGCGCCGACCGCCAGAATACAGGCCTGCGGCGGATTGATGATCGCCGAGAATTCCTGCACGCCATACATCCCGAGATTGGAGATCGAAAAGCCGCCGCCCTGATATTCTTCCGGCTTGAGCTGGTTTTTGCGCGCACGGCCGGCAAGATCCTTCATATCGCCGGAAATCTGTGGCAGTGATTTCTGGTCGGCATTGCGCACGATCGGCGTGATCAGCCCGCCTTCGGTCGCCACCGCCACCGACACATCGACATTGTTATACTGGATGATGGCATCATCATACCAACTGGCGTTGCATGCCGGCTTATCACGCAGGGCGCAGGCCGCGGCTTTGATGATCAGATCGTTGACCGAGAGTTTATAGGCCGGTTTGCCCTCGGCATCCTGTGGCGCGTGGCCGTTGAGCTGTTTGCGCACATCGAGAAGGGCATCGATTTCGCATTCTACCGTCAGGTAAAAATGCGGCATCTGTTGCTTGGCTTCCAGCAGGCGCTTGGCGATGGTCTTGCGCATCGAGGAATTGGGCATCTGCACCATCTCCACCGGATGCCGGCGGACCGCGCCGCCTCCACCCACACCGCGCATCAATGCCTCTTCGACATCGGATTTGATAATCCGCCCGTGCGGGCCGGAACCGCTCACGCGTGACAGGTCGATAGCGTTATCGGCTGCAATGCGCTTGGCCAGCGGGGAGGCTTTCACCCGTTCGCTGGTTTGGGGAGCGCCGGCGGCGGCCGGCGTTTTAACCGGCGCCTCAGGGGCTTTGCTCGCCTGCGGTGCGGGCGCCGCTGCCGGCTGTGCACTTGTTGCCGGTTTTTCCGGTTCCTGTTTACCCTCTTGTATTTCCTTTGAATCCTGCGCCTCGGCCGGCGCAGCCTGTTGCTTCGGTTGCCACTCGTCGATCGCCTTAGGATCTTCGCCTTCTTCCAGCAATAATGCGATCACCTCATTCACCGGCACATTCTCGGTGCCTTCGTTGACCAGGATTTTGCCGATAGTGCCTTCATCGACGGCTTCAACTTCCATCGTTGCTTTATCGGTTTCGATCTCGGCAATCATCTTGCCGGCTTCCACCTCGTCGCCTTCTTTAACCAGCCATTTGGCCAGATTGCCTTCAGTCATAGTGGGCGACAGGGCAGGCATGAGAATTTCAGTAGGCATGTATCAATCCTTTGTTACGCTATTTCTCGTCATTCCAGCGCAGCAGCGCAGTCAGACGTGACGATTATTTTAACTCATACGTTACCGTGACGGTGCCGGTAATTTTCACCACGCCCGC
>CAZMBI010000016.1:22807-25785 GCA_964564675.1 uncultured Azospirillaceae bacterium | reverse complement strand
GGCGGCGTCGCGATACCCCAAATCATTATCGACGCGGTATTGCACATTGCCGATATTATCAAAATCGGCGTTTATCAGGTTTTGCATGAGAATGCCCACCTGATCAATCGCATTAACGGTCACTTCAATACGGCTGGAGACTTCATACCCTTCAAACACCCGTTCCTGGTTTTGATAACGATAGACCGGCTGCACGCTGGCATATTGGGTTTTCAGATCGCGGCGGCCGATCTGCAGGTCACCGGCGATTTTAAACAGCGATTCCAGCTGGCGGTCATGTTCGACCTTGGCGCGTTTAAGCTCGCGCTCCTGCGCGGTGATCATGACCAAAACCGCCGCTTCGTTGGGTACGATTTCTTTGCTGGACTCACCGTATACCGTGATGGTGCGGGCAGCAGCAGGCTGCGCCGCCACCCACGAGGGCATCAGCAACACCGCAGCGGCCAGCAAACCAAATAGAAGACGCATGAAGCTACCTTGAAACAGTGGCTAATCCTTTATTTTTAGTAGCAGGAAACAGGCATGGGTCAACCGATTAATCGCATGCAAGCGGCGCTTTTGCCGGCCGGGCGGCAGATTTCATCGATATGGACCGAAGCCGACCCCTTAAGAGACTAACGCGCGCAGTTGCCGCCGCCGTGTTTATTGACCGACAGGCCGGCATCGATATCGCGTTCCACCATTGCGCGGAACAGCTTTTTAGCCTGCTCCTCGGAAGGAACCGAGTAACTGGCGCGGACATTGCCGCTGAATGCATATTGGCTGCGCGAGCCGGCGTTTATATGATAACTTTGTGACTGCATGGTCAGTTCATCGATATTGAGCTCTTTGGCAATGGCATGCACCGATTCCTGGAGCTGACTGCTGTAAGACAGGGTCACGCTTTCGCGCATCGTGCAGGACATGCGGCTGCAAGCGCCTGGGCGGAATGGGCGGAAGCGACAACGCATGCCATAATCATTCCATATAGGAGATATCGCATTAAAGCGGCCCTCCCATTTGCTGACTCATCGGGTTGGCCGGGGCTTGTTCCGCCGGCTCGGGGCGAGTGCCCTTTTTAATGACCACCGTAGTCGCCATAAAATCATGCAGCCCCTGCTTTTTCTCGGTAAAAGCGACGATAATATAACCAATCAGCAACAAAAAGGCGGAGACATATTTAGCCAGCGCCCGGCCCAGCGCGTTGGGAAATGACAGGCGCGTGCCGTCCGGCTTGGTGACAATGGCGCCGATGGCCATTTTGCCCGGGGTGGCCATATAATCCGAAGAAACGAAATAAGCGGAGTAGATCGGGTAAATGATGTAGCCCATCAAGGGCAGCATACCGTGCATCGATTCCGGCAGGGCCAGCGCTAGTATGAAGACCAGAATGAAGCTGGCGAGCCCTGTGATTAAGCCGTCCATAATTTCCGCGCCCACGCGCGGCCAGAATCCAACATACTGCATGCTGACGCTCTCCCGATAGTAATCGCAACCATGCTACGGGTAAGCGGGAGGATGCGCCAGCCCTTTTATGCCGCCAGTGGATAGCATATGTCTTTTGCGGTGGAGACCACTTCGGCGGTTGAGGGCAGCGCCAGCTTTTCCAGGTTCGCGGCATACGGCAGCGGCACGTCTTTAGCGCAGACCCGCGCCACCGGCGCATCCAGCTCGTCAAACAGCTCTTCCATGGCAATGGCGGCGATCTCCGAGCCGATACCCGCTACCGGCCAGCCTTCCTCCACCGACATCAGGCGGTGGGTTTTGCGTACTGAATCGATGATGGTTTGTTTATCAAGCGGACGGATGGTCCGTAAATCGATGACTTCCGCCGAAATGCCCTGCCTGGCCAACTCGTCGGCGGCTTCCAGGGCATATTTGACACAAATGGAATAGGCCACGATGGTCAGGTCCGTGCCCTCGCGCTTGATCGCCGCCTGCCCGATGGGCACCAGATGCTCACCTTCCGGCACGTCGAAGCTCCAACCGTAGGTGATCTCATTTTCCAGAAAGAAAACCGGGTTGGGATCGCGAATGGCCGATTTGAGCAGCCCCTTGCAATCGGCGGCATCGTAGGGCGCGATCACTTTAAGTCCCGGCACATGGGCATACCAGCTGGCATAATCCTGGCTGTGCTGCGCCCCGACACGCGCCGCCGCGCCGTTGGGACCGCGGAAGGTGATCGGGCAGCCAATCTGACCGCCAGACATATAGCGCGTTTTGGCCGCAGAGTTGATCAGCTGATCCATCGCCTGCATGGCGAAATTCCAGGTCATGAATTCCACCACCGGCTTCAGCCCTCCCATAGAGGCGCCGATACCCAGCCCGGCGAAGCCGTGCTCGGTAATCGGCGTGTCGATCACCCGTTTGGGGCCGAATTCATCGAGCAGGCCCTCGGTGACCTTGTAGGCGCCCTGATATTCGGCGATTTCCTCACCCATTAAAAACACGTCCTCATCCCGCCGCAATTCTTCGGCCATGGCGTCACGCAGGGCTACTCGGATTGTTTGTTCAGTCATTTTCTCTCTTCCCTCTCAATTTGTCATTCCCGCGAAAGCGGGGATCCAGCTCTTTACCACTACCCAACCCAACTGCTCTGGATTCCCGCTTGCGCGGGAATGACAATTCTAACTAGCTATCTCTTCGTACAAGTCTTTCCATGCCGGATTGGATTTTTCTATCAGTTCCAGTTTCCACTTCCGATTCCATTTCTTCATCTGCTTCTCCCGCAAAATGGCTTCATGTACATCATTAGTTTGCTCGAAATAAACCAGCAATTTCGTACCGTATTTTTTACTGAATCCTTCGACCAATCCTTCCTTATGCTCCCATACCCTGCGTATCAAATCATTCGTCACACCAATATACAAAGTCCCATTTCGTGCACTGGCCAGGATGTAAACGAAATAGATTTTCATATTTCCCCGGCCCCTCCGTTGTCATCCCCGCGAAAGCGGGGATCCAGCTCTTTACCACTACCCAACCCAACTGCTCTGGAT
>CAZMBI010000016.1:0-22707 GCA_964564675.1 uncultured Azospirillaceae bacterium | reverse complement strand
TCTTTACCACTACCCAACCCAACTGCTCTGGATTCCCGCTTGCGCGGGAATGACACCGAGTGTTATTCCACCACCACATCCGTCCATAACTCCGAGACATCCGGCTCCGGGCTTTCCTTGGCGAACTCGGCGGCGTCATTGATCAGGGATTTCACTTCTTTATCAATTTCTTTGAGGCTGCTTTCGGTCATTTTATGCTCGGATTGAAGCAGCTTGCTCAGATTGTTGATCGGATCGTTGCCGCTTTTATAGGACTCCAGCTCTTCTTTGGTGCGGTATTTGGCCGGATCCGACATCGAATGGCCGCGATAGCGATAGGTTTTTACCTCCAACAACATCGGCCCGTTGCCGCCGCGCACATATTCCAGCGCTTCTACCCCGGCTTTGTATACCTCGGTCACATCCATGCCATCGACCTGTTTGCCGGAAATGCCAAACGGCTCGGCATGACGGTACAGCTCGGTGGAAGAATGGCTGCGCTTGACGCTGGTGCCCATGGCGTATTCGTTGTTTTCAATGATAAAAATGATTGGCAGCTTCCACAGCGCTGCCATGTTATAGGCCTCGAACACCTGCCCCTGATTGGCCGCGCCATCGCCGTAATAACACAGATTAACCCGGCCATCGCCGCGGTATTGATGCGCTAAAGCTAGTCCCGCACCCAGCGGCACGCTGGCGCCCACAATGCCATGCCCGCCATAAAAATGATTTTCAGTGGAGAACATATGCATCGAGCCGCCCTTGCCTTTGGAAATGCCGTCAATGCGGCCGGTCAATTCGGCCATGATCAGCTTGGGGTCGATCTCGCAGGAAACCATATGGCCATGGTCGCGATAGGTGGTGATCACCGTGTCGCCCGGCTCGCTGGCATGTTTCAGGCCGGTGACCACCGCTTCCTGGCCGATATACAGGTGGCAGAAGCCGCCGATCAGCCCCATGCCATACAGCTGGCCGGCTTTTTCCTCGAACCGGCGGATGATCAGCATATCGCGATACATCTTGAGCAGTTGATCCTTGTTCAGCCCAGCCTGTTTGCCGCCTTGTGTGATCTCGACCACCTTGTCCTTACTTTTGCTCTGGTCTTTGCTTTTGCTTTGTTTTTGTGCCGATGCCTTCGCCATAGGATCTCCCATTGCAACTGGTTACCGCTTCAGTCCCGGCCACTCTTTTTTGACCGTCCTGCTGACCGGAGTTAGGCCGCCTGATTTTGAATCCCGTTCAAACTGACGACCCGCAAAAAAACGGCTCAAAGCGGCATCCCGCTTGCCTGATAGACGTTTTAACTCAGCAAACTGAGAACTCAACGAAAAATGGCGGATTCAGGGGAAAAAATGTTGCTGCGCCGCACAAAAGCCGTTTGCGCTCAGCGGTTAATACCATACGTTGCGAACGGCTAAGCGCTTACGGCTATTCAAACAATATCACCACCTCGCCGTCTTTGGCGCCGCCGAGCATACGGCGATATTGCTCATCAAGCAGGTCGAGATCCAGCGAGCCGGCGCGCATATGCGTGACCTTACGCTCCAGCGCCTCGCGTTTGGCGCGGGTTTTGGTATGTTCCTGCTCGAGGACTTCGCGCTGATGAAGCTGTTTGAACAGGGCATACAAGCCGCGCTCGCCATGAAGCACGTGATAAGCGAGATACACCACGCCTAACGAGAATAGCATCGGCTTGATAAGTCCCTGTAAGGACCGTGCGCGCATAACCGTTTTCGTCTTATTAATTACCGGTACTATAAACCAGTTTCGGCACAAACACAATCACTTGCCGCGTCCATGCGGCCACGGCGTTGCGGGCGTCGTTATAGTCCCGAAACAGGCCCCTGGCTGATGGGCGCGCGTGTGGCAGCCCATTTCCACCGGGTCGATCCAGCTTTCCGGATGGCCCTGCTTCAGCCGGCGCGGCGCAAAACGTGGTGCCCGGCATAGCCTGCTACCGGCAGCGACTCTTCGATACGCATCAATTCGTTATATTTGGCCAGCCGGTCCGAACGCGACAGCGAGCCGGTTTTGATCTGCCCGCAATTGGTGGCCACCGCAATGTGGGCGATGGTGGTATCTTCGGTTTCGCCGGAGCGATGTGATAAAATCGCTTTATACCCTGCGCGATGCGCCATTTCCACCGCCTGCAGGGTCTCCGACAGCGTGCCGATCTGATTAACCTTTACCAAGATGGCGTTGGCGATCCCGGCCTGGATGCCCTCGGCCAGAATATGCGGATTGGTCACGAACAGATCATCCCCCACCAGCTGAATCGACTCACCCAGCAGGCCGGTAAGGATCTTCCAGCCGGCGTGGTCGTTCTCGGCCATGGCGTCTTCAATCGAAACGATGGGATAACGGCCGGTTAAATCCTCGTAATATTTCACCAGGGCATCTTCATCGAGCGTTTTCCCCTCGCCTTTCAGCGTATAGCCGCCATGATGATGAAATTCCGACGCGGCGGCATCCAGCGCCATCACGACCTGCTCGCCGGGCCGATAGCCCGCCGCTTCAATCGCTTTCATAATGTAGGACAGAGCCTCATCAGACGAGGCCAGCTGCGGTGCAAATCCGCCCTCATCGCCGACATTGGTGTTCAGCCCCGCCTCGCTGAGTTGCTGCTTGAGGGCGTGGAAGATTTCCGCCCCCATGCGGATGGCTTCGGTGACGGAATCTGCGCCCACCGGCATGATCATGAATTCCTGAATGTCGATCGGATTGTCGGCGTGGGCGCCGCCATTTATAATGTTCATCATCGGAACGGGCAGCACATGGGCCTGGGCGCCGCCGAGATAACGATAAAGCGGCAAGCGCAAACAGGCTGCCGCCGCATGGGCGACCGCCAGCGATACCCCCAACAACGCATTGGCGCCCAGCCGCGATTTATTATCAGTGCCGTCGAGTTCGATCAGCGTGCCGTCGATTAACAATTGTTCGCGCGCATCAAATCCGGTGAGGGCATCAGCGATCTCGCCGTTGACATGCGCCACCGCCTGGCATACGCCCTTGCCACGATAACGCGCCGGATCGCCGTCGCGCAGCTCAAGCGCTTCGCGGGCACCGGTGGACGCGCCCGAGGGCACGGCGGCGCGGCCGCAGGCGCCGTCTTCTAGAGTGACGTCCACCTCAACGGTCGGATTACCCCGGCTGTCAATGATTTCACGGGCGTGGACGGATGCGATTGCGGTCATAGGATATAAGATTGTGAATTTGAAATTGCAGATATTAATTTATTAGCTTTCTCATAAATCAAAAATCCACAATCTACAATCTTAAATCATCGCAGCGGACCGCCCCACTGTGCCGGGGCAATAGCATCAATCCCCCACGCGCTTTCGAACTGATCGTCGCTGTAGACTGCCTTGAACACCAGTTGTTTGTCGCCGGTATGTTCGTAGACGCATATAAAATCGGTTACATCCGGCAGGTCGGCGGCATTGCGCCCGCGATAGCGCGTGGCAAACAACACCATACGCGAGACATCGAATCCGACGCGGCGGGAAATGCTCGGATGGCTGTTGAGAATATATAGATTGGTTTCATCCATCGGCGTTTGGGTGATGGCCTTACGCCAGGTGTATGGCTTTTGATAACCTGAGATATAATAATCGCGAATCCGCCGGTCGCATTGATTAACCAGACTCAGCGGCAGGGTTTTTACCCCCTGAAACGTGCCGATCAGTTGCTCATTGGTCAGACGCGAATCGGCGACGCTTGGCATCTGTTTGCAAGCGGCAAAGCTCAGAGCGAGCACGATGACTAAGACATATCGCATGGAATCACTCCTGGGATTAGAGATCACGGGTTCAGGAAGAGACACGTAATCATGATTATTCTTTTATCCATGACTGCGTGTCTTCGTGTCTTCCTAACTTCGTATTTTTGTATCTTCGTATTTTTGTATCTTCGTATTTTCGTGTCTTCGCTACTGTATCAAATTCCTGCAATTGCGCCAGCAGATCGTGCATCTGATGCAGCGGAATCATATTCGGCCCGTCGGAGGGGGCGTTATCCGGGTCAGGATGGGTTTCCATGAACACGCCGGCCACGCCAACAGCCACCGCCGCGCGGGCCAGCACGGGAGCAAAGCGGCGATCCCCACCGGAGGCACTGCCCTGCCCGCCCGGTTGCTGGACGGCATGGGTGGCATCGATAATCACCGGATAGCCGGTCTCGGCCATTTGCGGGATGGACCGCATATCCACCACCAGCGTATTGTAGCCGAAGCTGACGCCGCGCTCGGTAAGCAGGATGCGGTCGTTACCCGAATCGGCGATCTTCTGCGCGACATTTGTCATATCCCACGGGGCGAGAAACTGCCCTTTTTTGACATTGATCACCGCGCCCGTCTGCGCTGCCGCCACCAGCAGATCAGTCTGGCGGCACAAGAACGCCGGAATCTGCAAGACATCCACCACGCTGGCCACTTCAGCACATTGTGCGCGCTCGTGAATATCGGTGAGCATCGGGCAGCCGAATTCCTTTTTTAGCGCTTCAAATACTGGCAGCGCCGCATCAAGCCCCATGCCGCGCTTGCCTTTGAGGCTGGTGCGGTTGGCTTTGTCGAAACTGGTCTTGTAGATAAACGGAATGCCCAGCGTGCCGGTGATTTCCACCAGTTGCCCGCACACCTCAAACGCGTGCTCGCGACTTTCCATCTGACACGGCCCGGCAATGAGCGCAAACGGGGCATCGTTGGCGATGGTGAGGCTTTGAATGGTGACGGTTTTCATATTGTTTCTTCTAGGTTGTCATTCCCGCGAAAGCGGGAATCCAGAAATTATGCTGCCGATTCTTGGTTAACAACCCTTAACCCTCTGGATTTACCATACTCAAGAAGCTGCCTCCTGAAATCCATAGAAAACTTCTCCACTGTTCTTGCAATATCATACGCTTCGGCACGAGAAAAGGTCATAATATTACCAATAGTGGATTCTTTAATGAATAACTTATACGGTGTGACATCCACATCTCTGCCATATATCTTTTTGTCCACCCTCAAATTTTCACGTTTTCTACTACCGCCTCTTCTTGCACATACATCAACCGTATACCAACAGAAATTCCTATATCCTTCACGCGCGGGACGACCATCTGAAGGCCGAACACGACCTCCATGATGTGCAAAAGCATTTCTTATCTTTATTAGATCCCACAGGATGGCTGCATCACTACAATCAAGCTAAATACCATATGATCTCAATACATCAATCTTTTCGTCAGGTTTTTTATATCTAAATTTATCCAGTTAGACTTCGGTAATAAAATCTGAACTATTTATTGATCCATTTTGCATCTTCTCAAATGCCCAACAAAATGAATAGATTTTGTCCAAAAGAATATAAAACTCCTCAATAATATCTCTCACAAGTCGCCTCAAAACCCATACCTGGAATTCATCTGTAAGATAATTATGCTGGTCAGTCAAAGGTGCAACAATAGGATGCCTCAAGAAATCGCCAGAGATAATATCCCAATCGGTAATTTCTGAGACAACCAGCGGAACTGTTTCTGATAATTTTGAAAAATACTTAATATTATTACGAGCCCTAACAATAACATTAAAACAGCTCTTCAACTTTTCATCTATGTTTATCTCATGCACCACAATCTCTGGATTCCCGCTTTCGCGGGAATGACGTCCCTCCATCACTTCCCCCTGTCCTTCGCCGCTTTCACATACGCCGCAAACAGCGGGTGCGCATCATAGGGGCGGGATTTGAATTCGGGATGGAACTGCACGCCGAGAAAGAACGGATGGCTGCTTTGCGGCAGTTCGACGATTTCGGGCAGCACGCCGCCCGGCGACATGCCGGAGAAAATGACGCCTGCCTTCTCAAACGGCTCGATATAGGCGTTATTGACCTCGTAGCGGTGGCGGTGGCGCTCGGAGATTTTCTTGCGGCCATAGGTTTTATGCGCCAGCGTGCCGGTTTTCAACTCACAGTCATAGGCGCCCAGCCGCATGGTGCCGCCGAGATCGCCGTCCTTGGCGCGTTTTTCCAGCACGTTGCCGCGCGCCCATTCGGTCATCAGACCGATCAACGGCCCGCGTGGATCGGAGATCTCAATCGGCCCGAATTCAGTGGAATAGGCATCGTGAATGCCCAGAATATGCCGCGCCATTTCGATCACCGCGATCTGCATGCCGAAACAGATACCCAGATACGGGATGTTGTGCTCGCGCGCGTAGGCCACGGCCTTGATCTTGCCAGGCACGCCGTGCTCGCCGAAGCCGCCGGGCACCAGAATCGCATCCACCCCTTTCAGCTTTTTAGCGATATCCGATTTTTCGAATTCGCGCGCATTCACCCATTTGACGTTGACTTTGACCTTATTGGCAAACCCGGCATGATCCAGTGCCTCGGTGAGTGATTTGTAGCTATCGCCGATGGAGGTATATTTGCCGACCATCGCCACCGTCACCTGCGCCTTGGGCTCGGCGATGCGTTTATTGATGGTATCCCATTTGCTTAAATTGAGCTTTTGCTTCGAGCGCATGCCGAAATGGCGCAGCACCTGGGTGTCCAGCCCTTCGGCATTTAGCAGGCGCGGGACTTTATAAATACTGTCCGCATCCAGCGCCTGAATCACGTTATCTTCTTTGATGTTGCAAAACAGCGCAATCTTGCGCCGCTCGGACGCAGGCACTTCGCGGTCGGCGCGGCACAGCAGGATATCGGGTTGAATGCCGATCGAGCGCAGTTCTTTCACCGAGTGCTGAGTGGGTTTGGTTTTCAGCTCGCCGGCGGCGGCAATATAGGGCACCAGCGTGGCGTGGATAAACAATACTTTCATCGAGCCCAGCTCGTTGCGTAGCTGACGGATGGTCTCGAAAAACGGCAGGCCCTCGATATCTCCTACCGTGCCGCCGATTTCACAGAGCACGAAATCCTCACGCTCGGTATCGGTGAGGATGAAATCCTTAATCAGGTCGGTGACATGCGGGATCACCTGCACCGTGCCGCCGAGATAATCGCCGCGGCGCTCTTTGGAAAGCAGCGTCGAATAAATCTGCCCGGTGGTGACATTATCGGTCTTTTTGGCATCGACGTCGGTAAAGCGCTCGTAATGGCCCAGATCGAGGTCGGTCTCGGCGCCATCATCGGTGACAAATACTTCACCGTGCTGAGTCGGGTTCATCGTCCCGGGATCGATATTGAGATACGGGTCTAGCTTGCGCAGGCGGACCTTGAAGCCGCGCGCCTGCAGCAGCGCGCCCAGTGAAGCCGCCGCCAGACCTTTGCCAAGAGAGGAAACCACGCCGCCGGTGATAAAAATAAATTGCGTCATGGGAGTGTGGTATTACACGGTTTTGCGTAAGATGGAAAGGAGTAAATGAAACGGCAGCGATGTATTGTCGTAAAGCGCACGGGATTACTCCGCGCGCGGCACGATCGGAGTAGGCGATTGCGACTGCTCGGGCTGCGCTGCATCACCGCCCGGTTGCGGCGGTTGCGGTGTATCCGAAGCGGGCGGCGCGGCGCCATCGCCGCTTGGTTGCGGCACCGCCGGGTCAACCTGGTCCGATCCTTCGGTGGCGGGAACGGGCGCCGGGTCCGTTTCCAGCGTCGGTGACTCATCCTGCGCGCGGGGCACTTGCGCCTCGATTTGATCGACCAGCGTGGTCGAGGATTTGTTAGCGGCCACTATCCCAAGCCACAGGCTGTTAAATATAAATAGGGTGGCCAGCACGGCGGTGGTGCGGGTTAAGAAATTGGCGCTCTGGCGACCAGAGAGAAAGTTACTGCCCGAACCCGAGCCCAGGCCGAAGCCGTCACTGCTGGAGCGCTGCATCAGCACGATGCCAATTAACGCCGCTGCCAGTATTAATTGAATAATTAAAAAGATCAGTTCCATGGTTTCTCCGATGGTACGATGATGCGATGCCCCTTACTCACGATTCGCTTCATCGCCGGTTCGCCTCATTGTGCCGCATTAATGATCGCCGCAAAATCCTCCGCCGCCAGGCTGGCACTGCCCACGAGCACGCCGTCAACACCTTCGAGGCCTAATATCTCCGCCGCATTGGCCGGTTTCACCGAGCCTCCATACACCACCGGCAGGGCCGTCTCAAGGTGTTTTTTGATCTGGGCGTGGGCGGCGGTAATCTCCTCATTACCCGGGGTTTTGCCTGAACCGATCGCCCAGACGGGCTCGTAGGCGACAACGAATGATTCCCCCTCGGAGGCGGAGCGTAAAAGCGGCGTAATACACGCCTCCACCTGCCGTTCAAGCACGGGCAACGTCTCGCCCGCCTCATATTCCGCCAGCGACTCGCCGATACAGATGATCGGTGTCAATGCGTGCGCCAGCGCGCGCTCGGCTTTGGCCGCGACCATGGCGTCGGTTTCGCCGTGATGCGTGCGGCGCTCGGAATGTCCGACGATCACGTAATGGCAGCCCGCACGTTTGAGCATGTCCGCCGACACGTCGCCGGTGAACGCGCCCTGCTCTTCGGCGTGGCAATCCTGCGCGCCAAGCGCCAGTCCAGCGCGTTCGCACAGCATCTGTGCAGCCAGTAATTGCGTAAATGGCGGGCACAGCACGATCCCTGCTTCGCTGGCAAGCGCCGCCGGCGATACGTTGGCCGCCCAGTCGGCGAGATTCGGGCTGTGCATTTTCCAGTTCGCGATGATCAGTGCCGTCATAGCCGCGCACGCTAGCACAGGCCCGGCGGGGATACAACGGGTCATTGTGGCTATCCGGGCAATTGCACTTTGACAATTTGCAGTGCTCGTGTAGACCAAAAGGCATGTTGACCGGATTCCGTGAATGGGCGAAAGGGTTCGCCTCCAAAATCTTGCTTGGGTTTATCGTGCTGACCTTCGCCGTGTGGGGGATTGGTGATATCTTTCGCGGCTCGGGGGAGACGGAGGTGGCCACCGTCGGCGATGAAACCATCAGCCAGCGCCAGCTTGATATGCTGGTGGATCGCCTGCAGCGCAGCTATGCGCAGATCACTCCGGAACTGGCGGCCGATCCGCAATTCCGGGTGCAGGCGTTGACCAACCTGGTCGATAACCTCTTGCTTGAGCAGGAAGCCGAAGCGCTCGGCCTGCGCTATTCGCGCGAAACGCTGGCGACTTATATCGCACGCAACCCGATGTTCCAGCAGGAAGACGGTAGTTTTAACCGCGAGCTGTTTGAAACCGTGCTGCGCCAGAACGGCTGGGGCGAGCGCGAATATCTGCGCCGCCTGGCCGACGATTTACGCACCGCTTTGCTGCGCGATACGATTTCCGCCGGCATCACGCCGCCGGAAGCGATGGTGAAAACCATGCATGCCATACGCGGTGAAACACTTGAGGCCAGCCTGATTCTGATCGACGAGCCGGAAGCAGGCGCCTTGAAAACCGCGGATGAAGAGACGCTGCGCAGCCTTTATGAGCAACATACTATGCGCTACACCACGCCGGAGCGACGCAGTTTCCGTTATGTGCATTTCGATGTCGAGACCGCCTTGGAGGCGCTGGGACTCCGCCCGTCCAAGACGCTGCTACGCGAACGCTATGAGGCGCAAGCGGATGAATTTATCCAGCCGGAAATGCGTGGTGTCGAACAATTGCTGCTGGCTGATGAAGAAACCGCTACCAAGCTGCATGAGCAGCTGGAACCGGGCGCGTCGCTGACAACCATGCGGGACAATGATGGCGTGCTTAATCCGGATAATATCGACCTTGGCACGATCGGTAAAAGCGAACTGCCGGTCGCAGTGGTCGATACCGTGTTTGCACTGGAGGAAAACGCGATATCCGAGCCGGTGGAAAGCGACTTCGGCTGGCATATTTTCCGCGTCACCGCGATCGAGCCCGAGAAAAAGCTGAGCTTTGAGGAGGCTAAAGACCGCCTGCTCGAAGCATATCGCCGCGCGCGCTCGGAAGAGGCCATGAATGATCTGGCCAACAGGCTCGAAGATGCGATCGCCGGCGGCGCCGGCCTTGAAGATGCCCTGAAACAGGCCGGGCTCCAAGACATTGCCATTATGTCACTGGACTCGGTAGCCGCGGACGGCACCTCGGATGACCAACTGGTGCCGACTCTTTCGCCCATTGAGGAGGAGGTCCTGGAGCTTGGCTTTTCCCTTGAGCAGGGCGCAGTCTCGCCGTTGTCGCTGGCGGAAAACGGTGAATATTTTATGGTCGGGGTACGCGAGGTCACGCCGTCGGCGCTGCAACCGTTTGACGCGGTGCGCAAGCAAGTTGAAGCCCAGTACCGTAAGCAACACCGACGGCAGGCGTTGCGCGAACAGGCCGATGAGGCGGCCGCCATGCTAGCCGATACCGCCAATCCCGAAGCCGCTGCCCGCGCTGCCGGCTATTCGCTGCATGCTTCCGGGCCGTTACAACGCATGGATGATACAGTCGCCAATCCCTCGCAACTCAAGGACAAAATTCTTACCTCCGGGTTTGTTAAGGAATTGTTCCGCCTGACCAAGGGTAAAACCACCGGGGCTTATCCCCTGCCCTCCGGTGAGTATGTGATCGGGATTGTAACGGCGGTTAACGAAGCGCCCAAACCCACGCATGAGGCGCTGCAAACCCTGGAAACGGAGCTTACCAACCAGCTGAGCAATGATGTGCTGGCGCTTTATATGGCTCACCTTAAGCAGGCTTATGAGGTGGATGTCAAAATCAACGCCATCATGCCGGGGGGCATGGAGGCACAGCAGTGAAGCGTCATCCGCACGGCCCGGCGCACGGAAGCAGGCATTGCCGGCCTGCTTTGCACTGCCCGCCGCTTTACGCATCACATGCGCGGCTTCCTTCTTCCTCCGGGAAAAGGTAAGGAGAGAGGCATGTCCCGCCTGAGCATCACACCCGATGCCGAAGGCTTCGCCGCCGCGCGCGCGGCGGGCCAGCCGCTGGTAGTGTGGACCAAACTCGTCAGCGATCTGGAAACGCCGGTCTCCACCATGCTCAAGCTCAAGGACGACCGCGAGCCGTCTTTCCTGCTCGAATCAGTGGAAGGCGGCGAAGTACGCGGCCGCTACTCGATCATCGGGCTTAAGCCCGACCTGGTCTGGCGCTGCCTGGGCAATAAACCGGAAATCAGCCGCCAGCCGCCGTTCAGCGAGGACAGTTTCGCACCCGACTGGGAAGACAGTTTAAGCTCGCTGCGCCAGCTGGCGCGCGCCATCCGCATGGATCTGCCGGCGGGCCTGCCGCCGATGGCCGCTGGGCTGATCGGCTATCTGGGCTATGACATGGTCAAGCTGATGGAGCGCCTGCCCGATGCCAATCCAGACATGCTGGGAATTCCCGACGGCTGTTTCATACGCCCGACTATTTTACTGGTGTTTGATTCGGTGGATGGCGTGGTCTATATCATCGCGCCGGTCTGGGCCGACCGCGGGGTGAGCTATGAAACAGTCTGCTGCGATATCGAAACCATTGTGACCCAACTGCAGGGCCCGCTTGATCAGCGCCACTATTATAAACCGGTAGACACGCCGCCGCTTACCTTCACGCCCAATATCAGCGAGGCCGAGTATCACGCCATGGTAACGCGGGCGAAAGAATATATCCTCGCCGGTGATGTTTTCCAGGTTGTGCCGTCGCAGCGTTTTTCCGCGCCGTTTACGCCGCCGCCCTTTGCGTTGTACCGCGCCCTGCGCCGGCTGAACCCCTCGCCGTTTTTGTTTTATCTACATTTCGGCGGGTTCACGCTGGTGGGCTCGTCACCGGAGATTCTGGTGCGCCTGCGCAATGGCACGGTCACCATCCGCCCCATTGCCGGCACCCGGCCCCGGGGTAAAAACGCCGCGGAGGATGCCGCGCTTGAAGCCGATCTGCTGGCCGATGACAAGGAAATCGCCGAACATCTGATGCTGCTTGATCTGGGGCGCAACGATGTCGGCCGCATCGCCCGGACGGGCACCGTTAAGGTCACGCAGGAGATGCTTGTTGAGCGCTACAGCCATGTCATGCATATCGTCTCCAATGTCGAAGGGACGCTTGACCCGCGCTATGATGCGATTGACGCGCTGATTGCGGGGTTTCCGGCGGGTACGGTGTCCGGTGCGCCGAAAATCCGCGCCATGGAAATCATCGATGAGCTGGAACCCACACGCCGCGGCTTTTATGCCGGCGGCACGGGCTATTTGTCCGCCGGCGGCTCAATGGATATGTGCATCAATCTGCGCACGGCGCTGGTCAAGGACGGGATGGTTCATGCGCAGGCGGGCGGTGGTATCGTCGCCGATTCCGACCCGGCGGCGGAATATGCCGAATCCGTGAACAAAGCCCGCGCCATCATGCGCGCGGCAGAAGAAGCAGTGCGCTTTGCAGGATAAGGTTTCAGGTGACAGGTTTTAGCTTTATATTCTGTTTTCCTGAACGCTAACACCCAATAGCTAACGACAAAATCTATGACCATCCTCCTTATCGATAATTATGACAGCTTCACCTATAACCTCGTGCATTACGTACGCGAACTGGGCGCTGAGGTGGAAGTGGTGCGCAACGATGCGTTCAGACCGGCGCAACTGCTGGCTAAAAAACCGGCCGGCATCATCATCTCACCGGGCCCCGCCACACCTGACGAGGCGGGCATCTGCCTGAACATCATCCGTGAGTCTAACGGCACCGTGCCGATTCTGGGCGTGTGTCTCGGCCATCAGGCAATCGGCCAGGCATTCGGCGGCACAGTGGTGCGCACCCCGCCCATGCACGGCAAGACCAGTGCGGTTACCCACCGCCATCAGGGCGTCTTCGTGGGGCTGCCCACGCCCTTCACCGCCACGCGTTATCATTCGCTGATCGTCGCGCGCGCGAGCGTGCCCGATTGTCTGGAGGTGACGGCGGAATCGGAGGATATCCTTATGGGATTACAGCATCGCACGCTGCCCATCCACGGCGTGCAGTTCCACCCGGAATCCATTGCCTCGGAGCATGGCCATGCGCTGCTGAAGAATTTTTTGAACTTATTGTAACCCCCTCTCCCGCCGCGCTTCGCGCGACGGGAAAGGGTTTATGTTTTGAGTCTCCACCCTCGCGCCAGCAACCCATGGACCAGCACCCACAGCACAATATTGCAGCCGATGAGCACGCCCATGCCCAGCGGGATGGAGGCATCGCAAAAGCCGGTCACCGCAAAGCGGAAACCGTCGATCATATAGTAAAACGGATTGAAATGGCTGATGAACTGCCACATCGGCGGCAGAAAGGTGACGGAATAAAACGTCCCCGACAAAAACGACAACGGGGTGACGACATAATTGGTGATGGCGGCCAGCTGATCAAATGTCTGCGACCAGATGCCGGTCAGCATGCCCAGCAGCGCCAGCATCACACTGGCGGCAATGATATAAAACGCGGCCAGCAGCGGGTCGTGCAGCTCATAGGAAACAATCAGATACATGGCGATGGAAACCACCACGCCTACCAGCACCCCGCGCGTGACCCCGCCCATGGTCATGGCGAAAGTAATTTCGCCAGCGGAAAGCGGTGGCATCAGCAGATCGATAATCACGCCCTGGATTTTCTGCAGCATGAACGAGGATGACGTGTTGGCGAACGCGTTTTGTACAATCGCCATCATAATCAGCCCCGGCGTGATGAACATCTCAAAGGACAGCGTGCCGATCTCGCGGCGGTCGCCGCCCAGGGCGATGGTAAGAATGGTAAAAAACAGCAGCGTGGTGACCATGGGCGCGGTCAGCGTTTGATTCCAGACTTTCATAAAACGCCAGACTTCGCGCTTATACAGCGTCCACATTCCGATCCAGTTGATATACATGCCTATCCTTTTGGGCTCACCCCATTGCCGATGCGCACCTGCTCTCTTTTTAAGGGCGAAAAGCAGCAAGGGGAATAGTCAAAATCACAAGCTACGTGCTGCCGGTGGAACAATCAAGCGGCAAGCTGGAGACGGGGTGTTTCCTGAAACTCCGGGGAACCGAAGACAATGGCTTCATCGGAGGGGGTGAGTCCGGCGCGCGTCGGCTGGATATCGGCAAGCGATAACGGCTGCGCCGGTGGCAGATTCTGCCCGTTCGGTAACGCTGTATCGTCGGCACCCCGGGTTCGCTGGGAGGTGGAAATCACCGCCGAGGTGGCATAAAGCTGCCCGTCCGGACCGACCGTGTAATTAAGCTGCGTGGTGCTGATCGCCCCGGCGCCGGCCTGCGCTGCCGCGCGCGAAGCCTGCGTACGTACCGATGCATCGGCCAACCGCAATGACTGCTTGGCCCGCTCGGCCGGGCTGTTAAAGAGGCTGGCCGCGTTCGAAGCGGCGCTGACAGCTAAATTGTCCATGGATACGTTCCATTCGATATACCGCTACATGCGGACATTAATTAACATTAGTATAGCGGCCCGAACGCACAACGCCAACCATTTTTGTTGGTTAGTCCATTGGATTTTAATAAAAAAGCAGCATTCGGCGGCCTCAGCTATCCGGGAATCCGGCGGCAAGGGCTGCCCGGAGCCCGGCTAAACCGCCACCAGCGCGGCAGCGACATGGCGCGATTCGGAAAGCAAAATATTATAGGTGCGACAGGCGGCACCGGTATCCATCGCCTCGATGGCGATGCCCTGCGCTTTAAAGGACTGGCGCACCGCCGAGGGAATCAGCTCGGTGGCTTCTCCGCAGCCGATGATCAGCAGTTCGATCGCCGCGCCATAGGGTTTCATCGCCTCAAGCGGGCTTTGCTCAAGCGGGCCACCGTCCCAGGCGATTATCTGATCGGGCAGCAATAAGACACTGCCCTCATAGCGCTGCCCGCCGATGGTAAATCCGGCATCTCCATAGGCGCTGATAAGCGCTTCTGACTGATTAAGCTTGGCCGAAAAATCCATGGCTCACCGCGTGGTTATGGTTAAAGCGGCACCGCTTTGGGCCGGCGGGCGCGGAACCAGCTGGCCACCAGCAGGCGCGTTAATAATATTGCGGTAAACATGGAGGAGAGAATGCCGATCGTCAAGGTCACGGCAAACCCCTTCACTGTGCCCGAGCCGAAGTAAAACAGCAGGAAGGCGGCGATCAGCGTGGTAATATTGGAGTCTAGAATGGTGCCAAAGGCGCTGCGGAAGCCCTGATCGATTGCCGCGCGCGGCGATTTGCCCAGCCGCGCCTCCTCGCGGATGCGCTCAAAGATCAGCGTATTGGCGTCCACCGCCATGCCCATGGTGAGCACAATACCGGCAATGCCTGGCAGGGTCAGCGTCGCCTGCAATAAGGACAATACGCCCAGGATAATGATGATATTGGCAATCAGCGCCACCACTGAAAACGCTCCGAACAGGCCGTAATACGCGAGCATAAACAGCATCACCCCCACCAGCCCGACGATGACCGCGCGCTTGCCGGCGGCGATGGAATCCGCCCCCAGACTCGGGCCGACCGAACGCTCCTCAATAATATCCAGCGGCGCCGGTAATGCCCCGGCGCGCAGCAGCAGCGCCAGCTCGTTAGCCGAATCCACCGTAAAATTACCCTCAATAATTCCGCGCCCGCCAAGAATGGCTGAGCGGATGACCGGCGCGGTAATGACCTTTTCATCCAGCACTACGGCGAAGCGGCGACCGATATTTTCCTGGGTGATTTCGCCGAACTTACGCCCGCCTACAGCATTGAAAGTGAACTCCACCACCGGCTGGCCCTGGCTGTAGGTGGCGTTGGCGGCGGTCAGCAGATCGCCGCTTAAGGCCACCTTGCTATAAATCGCGTAGCGCGCTTGCGACCCGTCGGGCAGACGTTCCTCGCTGTCATCGGCCGGCAGGATACGCGTGCCCGGCGGCACGATGCCCTTACGGATTTGCTCCTGCGTGACGTTTTCATTGACCAGGTGAAAGGTCATCTTGGCGGTGGTGCCCAGAATGCTTTTGAGTTGCTGCGGGTCTTCTACCCCCGGCACCTGCACCAAAATGCGATCATCGCTCTGGCGCTGAATGGTCGGCTCCTTGGTCCCGGTTTCATTAATCCGCCGGTCAATGATGGTAATCGACTGTTCGAGCAGCTTCTGCCGCATTTCAACCAGCGCGTTGGCGCTGTACCCCACGCGGTACTGATCCGCCGGGCCCTGTTCGATATCAAGCATCGGGGTGATATCGCCGAGCAACGCATCAACCCGCGGGCCCTCGGGCAGCGTTTCCGGACGGATGGCGACTTCAACCGCGTCTTCCGTAATGGCCAGCCTGGTATAGCCGATCTGCTCCTCACGCAGAGCGGAGCGCACCTCGTCGCGCAGATTATCGAGCTGTTCGCGCAAATAGGTCTTAAAATCTATTTTTAGCAGCAGATGCGAACCGCCGCGCAAATCGAGCCCGAGATTGACCTGCTCGCTGGGCAGAAACGCGGGGTAATCCTGCAATGCGTCTTCGGAAAACAGATTGGGCAGCGCCGCGAGAATAAAAAACAGGCAGGCCGCCAGAATGAACAGCACTTTCCAGCGCGGAAAATCCAGCATATCATTTCACCTTGGCCTCGTGCCGGCGCAGCTCATCATCGACAGGGTATTACGTATTGTCGTTGGCCGCTTTAGGCTTTTTTTCGGATTTGTCATCGGTAGGTTGCTCGTCGGCGTCATCGGCCTGAGCCTGCTTGCCTTCTTTGTCTTTTTTCTTATTCCTTTTGTCTTTATCCTGGTCTTTATCGTCAGCGCCCGGCTTGCTGAGCACATTGGCGATGGTGGACTGCTCGATCCGCACTTCCACACCGTCGGTGATTTGCACCTTGACTTTACCGCCTTCTTCCACCCGCGTGACCTTGCCAATAATCCCGCCACCGGTCACAATATCGTCACCGCGTTTGACGGAATTAATCATTTCCTGGTGTTGTTTATATTTTTTCTGTTGCGGGCGGATGATCAGAAAATAAAACACCACAAAAATCAGGATTAGCGGAATAAAGCTGGACAGCGCCGAGGGTTGGGCAGCCGCAGCATCCTGAGCATAAGCAGCGGAAATTAGCCAGTCTGAACGCATGGGCACCTCTTTCATCCGCTTTCACGCCGGCAGGTCGCAGCGCAAGGCGGCGGGTTGGGGTTGTTACTTCAGTTTGGTTTCAACAAACTCCACGTGCTTGCGCGCGACCGGGTCGAACTTGCGGAATTTAAGTTTTTCGGTCTGCTTGCGCGGATTACGCTTTTTCACGTAGAAAAAGCCGGTGTCCGCCGTGCTTTGCAGTTTTACCAATATGGTATTCTTTTTAGCCATAAGTCTTATTCCTTGCGTTACGCCAGATGGCGCACCATAGCGAAATTCCGGGGCCTGTCAAGCCCCCACGACATGCGGTGAGGCGCGGCCGCGCCTGCCTTAGGACGCGGCGCGATCTGCACCGTCCTTCCATTTGATGGAACAGCCGACACTGGGGTTTTGCTGCTGCGGGCCCTGCCCGCTCTCGGCGATCTGGCGCATCGCCTCTAGCAACTCACGCCGGCCATCTTCCACCATATCCATCCACGAAGTATCCAGCCGGCCGCGGTATTGCAACTCCAGGTTGGCATTATAGCCGAAGAAATCGGGGGTGCATACCGCGCCGTAGGCTTTCGCCACCTCCTGGCTTTCATCATGCAGGTACGGAAACGGAAAGGACTTATCGCGCGCCAGTTTCCGCATGTTGTCGAATGAATCTTCTGGGTAATGCTCGGCATCATTGGCGCTGATCGCCACCACGCCAATATCCATGGCCTGCAGCGCTTTAGCGGTTTCAATGATGCGGTCGAGCTGTTTTTGTACATACGGGCAGTGATTACACATGAAAATCACGAGCAATCCGTTAGATCCGGCGGCATCGGCCAGGCGATGGGTCTGCCCGTCGGTGCCGGGCAGCGCAAAATCCGGGGCTTTGGCGCCGATTTCAACTTCCGGTGTTTCCAGTGCGGCCATATGATCCTCCCATGTTTATCCTTTACGGTTTAATCACGTCTGGCAATGTGGCGCAAGGGCTAAGCGTGCGGATGCGTCCCAGCCAGATCAGGCCGATCAGGGCGCTGGCCGCCGTCACCGCGAATACCAGCAGCGAAATCACAATGCCCATTTCAGGATCCAGCGTTGTGGTGCTGAAACGGTTAATCCATTCCGCGCCGTAAAAGAACGTGAACTCGCGAATCCCCAGCCCGCCGATGGTCACCGGGATCATCCCGGCCACCGCTGCCGCCTGAAATAAAAACATGTAATCGGCCAGGTGTGCGCCGCTATGGCTCAAACCGGCCCACAGCAATACCATAGACAGCAGATTGAACCCCTGTACCCCGCAGGAATACGGCAACGCCCGCCACTCCATGGCGCGGCTGCCCCTGAGCAATAGAGGAATCAGCCAGAAATAGGCCACTGTGCCGAGCGCGGCCAGGCCTAAGGCGGCCAGCACCACCGCCCATAACGGGAAAGGCGACGGCAAAAACGGCAACAGCAGCATAAGGGAAAGCATCAGGATCAACAGGCCGTTGGTGCGGGTTAACAGCTGGATGCGGATGCCTTCTTTGGCGGGATACCCGGCCCGGCGCTTGAGTAAATAGACCTTATAGCCGTCGCCGCCGATACCGCCGGGCAGGATAATATTATAAAACAGCGCCACATAATGCAGCTTGAGCGAATACAGGAAATCCAGCGGCCGCCCGATATGGGCATAATACGCGTTCATACGCAGCACGGCGATATACTGGGCGATGCTGAATGCGGCAAAAGAGGCGGTCAGCGCCCATACCGGCATCTCGCGCATATGCCCCCAGATACGCTGGGCATCCGCCGCCTGCAGCACGACATATAAAATTGCCAGTGCAATCGGGTATTTGGCATAGGAGAACAGGCGTTTCATGAGGCTTTCTGTGACTTGAACAGGGCCAGCGCCTGGTCTTTGGCCCGCGCGTGATCGACCATCGGTTCGGGGTAATCGGGCTTATTGAACAGGTCTTTGGCGGCGTGCGGCGCATGAATCTGCCCGGCGGACAGCGCCTGCAATTCCGGCACATAGCGGCGGATATACTCGCCTTGCGGGTCAAACCGCTCGCTTTGCCGGAACGGGTTGAATATACGGAAATATGGCTGGGCGTCTGTGCCGGTGGACGCCGCCCACTGCCAGCCGCCGACATTGGAGGACAGCTCGTAATCCATCAGATACTGCGCGAAATGCTCCTCCCCCAGCCGCCAGTCGAGTTGCAAGTCCTTGGTCAGAAAACTGGCGACGATCATACGCGCGCGGTTATGCATCCAGCCGATCTCGCGCAGTTGGCGCATCGCCGCATCGATAATCGGAAAGCCGGTGCGGCCTTCCTGCCAGCGCGCGAAAGCCGCCTCATCCTGTTGCCACGGCAGGCCGCGATATTGTGCCTGAAACTCCTGCTGAACGCTGTCCGGGAAGTGATACAGAATCATCGTATAAAAATCCCGCCAGATCAGCTCATTCAGCCAGGCGTCGCTGCCCTTGCTTGCCTGCGCGCCGGCGGTCCGCGCGCATTCACGCACCGAAATCAGCCCAAACCGCAGATAAGGCGACAGCCGGCTGGTACCGTCCTCGGCGAGCATGTCGCGGCAGTTGTGATACGCATCCAGCCGCGCCCTGGTAAACGTCCGCAGGCGGTCCGCCGCGTCATCCACCTGCCACGGGTCAGTATCCACCGCTTCATAGCCCATTGCCTCAAGCATCGCCGCCGCGCCGTCATCGGGGTTGAGCATCACACCCTCCGACGCCAGCGCAACGGCAGGCGGCGATATCAGCCGCTCAGCCAGCGCCACCGGTCTTTCGGCAAAACTGTATTGATTACACGCCTGCCGCCAGCGTTTGGCATAGGGCGTGAAGACTTTATACGGTTCGCCGTCGTCTTTGATGACTTTTTCCGGCGGGCAAATCACATGATCCACCACCTGCACCATGCGGGTATGCTCCGGCAAGGCGCGGCGGACCGCATCATCGCGCGCGCGGGTGGCGGGTTCGTAATCGGCTTCGCAGACCAGCTGATAGGCGCCCAGGCGGCCGGCCAGCTCAGGGATCAGCGCCTCGGCGCGGCCATAAGCAATCAACAGGCCGCCACCGTGCCGTTGCAGCTGTTGGTGCAGCTGCACGAGGGTCTGCGCCAGAAAACTGAGGCGCTTATCGCGCGGGTTGCTGAAACGCGCCAGGATATCGCGGTCAAAGATGAAGACCGGCTGAATGACGCCCTCGCTTTGCAGTGCCTCATGCAGCGCGGCATGATCATGCAGACGCAAGTCACGCCGCAGCCAGACGAGGGAACGCGGTAGGGTGCTCATAAAAAGAGGTATATATAATCCGCTTATGTCCGTAAAGGAACCTGTGCAACGGCAGGGCATATCGGCGGCGATTAATCCGCCGAGGCGACCCGGCGCGGCAACAGGGTTTCCGGATCAATCGGGCCGTCGGCGCTGCGCACGCCGAAATGCAGCTGGGCCTCGGTTACGCTGCCGGTTTTGCCGACATAGCCGATCAAATCACCTTGCTCCACCCGATCCCCTTTGTCGACCAGGGTATCGCTGGTATGAGCATACGCCGTCATCCAGCCGTTGGCATGGCGAATAATCAACATGTTGCCATAGCCTTTCAGCTCATTGCCGGCATAGACCACTTCGCCTTTAGCCGCCGCCCAGATCGGCTCGCCCTCGGGCGCGGCGATATTGATCCCGTCATTGACCAGGCCGCTTTGTTTGGGGCCAAAGCGCGAGACCACGTTGCCTTCCACCGGCCAGATAAAATTGCTGTGCCGCTCATTCAGAGGCTCCAGTCTCGGGGGCTGTTTAACCGCCTGCCCGGCCCCGCGAATCGTATCCTCCGACGCGCTGCCGGTTGAAACACGCGCTTGCGGATCGCCTGCTGCCGTCGTCCCCGGCTCGGGCAGGGTCATCGGCAACGCGGCCAGCGGTTGCGGCTCGTCCTGCTGGTCGTCCTGCCGGGGTGCTGGCTGCGCCGCCGTTTCCATCGGCCCGCCGACGGGCGCGCTGGGCTCGCTCACCTGCACCGGCTGGGGCGCGGGCAGCGTGTCGGCTTCAATTTCCGGCACCTGTGCGGCGACGCTGTATTGATGGGTTTCAGAACGGTATTTACCAGCAATCTCAGATGGTTGATCAGCCCGATTGCGATCGGAATATAACGGTTTTTCCAGCTCGGCGGTCACCGTGCCGTCGCGGCCGTAAAACCGTTCGCCTTTGTGTACCACATTCTGTATGGCCGGTTGCGTACAGCCCCCAACCAGGAGTGCCGTTGCGGCCACCCCAATCACTGTCCGTTTCATAGCGCGAATACCTTTATTATTTATTTCTGCGCATTATAATGCAAACGGACTTCAAGAACAAGCCGCGTCATCATCAGGCGGGCGCCGCATCCGCCGGTGGCGGGCATTTAAAGGCGACCCGACTCATCAGGCTTTCCGGGGACTCAGTGAACAGGCGCGGCAGTTCACAGGCGATGGTATCGCTTAAGCAATCGATAAAAGCGCGTTCGTCTTTGCTGAAATCATGCAACACATAGGCGGTCACCTGGTCCTTATCACCGGGATGGCCGATGCCGATACGTAGCCTCCAGTAGTCTTTGCCCATATGTGTATCGATATCGCGCAGGCCGTTATGGCCACCATGGCCGCCGCCGCGCTTGATGCGCACCTTACCAAACGTCAGATCCAGCTCATCGTGGATGACGAGTATCGCCTCGGGCGGGATGTCGTAATAGCGGGCGAACGCACCCAGCGCCCTGCCCGAGCGATTCATATAGGTTAGTGGTTTAAGCAGCCAGATTTTGCGGTCTGCCAGTCTTACTTCGGTGATGTCGGAGGAAAAGCCTTTTTTCCAGGCGGGCGCATGACCGTCGGCAGCGATTGCGTCGGCCACCATAAAGCCCACATTATGACGCTGGCGGGCGTGGCCAGCCCCCGGGTTGCCCAAGCCGACAACCGCCTGCAGCATCGCTTAGCTCTTGGATTCGTCAGTGTCGCCTTCGGCCTGCTCGCCTGCTTCGGCTTCAGCTGATTTGTCCTGCTCGGCCGGCACTTCATCGGCTGCCACTTCCACGGGCTCCTCTTCTTCCTCCTCGGCGCTACGGCCGGCGATGGTGGCGATCGTGAAGTCGCGGTCGGCAATGGTCGACTCCACCCCTTCAGGCAGGCTCACCTGACTGATGTGAATGGAATCACCGATATCATACGCGGCCAGGTCAATTTCGATATAAGGCGGGATTTTCCCAGCGGAACAGGCCAACTCTAGCTCGTGGCGAACGATATTCAGCGTGCCGCCGCGCTTGATGCCCGGGCATTTTTCCTGATTCAGGAAGTGTACCGGCACCTGCACATCAATGCTCGACTTTTCATCCACCCGGAAAAAATCCACGTGCAGGATTTTTTCATTGACTGGATGCATCTGGATATCCTTCGGCAATACCATGAACTTTTCGCCACCGGTGTCGATCCCGATGATCTTGCTGAAAAATCCGCCATGCCAGTATTCGCGGGAGACCTCGTTGTCTTCGATGGCCACGCTCAGATTGCCTTTACCCATGCCATAGATGTTGGCCGGGACTTTGCCCGCACGCCGCAACGCCCGCGATGCGCCCTTGCCCAGAGCCTCGCGCGTTTGGGCCTGAAATGTTACTGCCGCTTTCATGTTTTTTTCTCCTTGACGATACCGCTAAAGAAAGGCTGATTAGCGGCTTTCATGCCAAAAGTCAAATGGCAAGATATAAAATCAGCGCGCAGGAACGATCCGCCATGCAGATTCCGATTACCCGCCTTGATCACGCCCGCGACCTGGCCCTGCCCGCTTATGCCTAACCAACTCAAAGACC
>CAZMBI010000015.1:29876-56055 GCA_964564675.1 uncultured Azospirillaceae bacterium | reverse complement strand
CTGATCACCTCGGTGCCGAAGATGAGAATGGAAGCGGTCAGGCACAGGCCGACAAGGCCCACCAGCGCCCCGAGAATAATCACCACCCCATCGCGTGAAAGCAGCCCCAGCGCCATAATCAGCACGCCGTAGCCGGGCAGGAAGTTGGTCCACGGCAGCGGCACGGCAATCGAGGTGGTCAGCGCCAGCGACCAGATGCCCACCAGCCGTTCACCGGTTTCGCTGGAGGCAAAGGCCATGCGCTGGCGCAGCACTTTCTCGATTTTTTTCATCCACGGCGCGGCGCGCTCGACGATCCGCGCCAGAAAGGCGCGGCGGATGGTTTTGCGGCCGATCCATCGAGGCAGCCACGGATAATCGCGGCCGACAATCATCTGCCAGGCGATAAAGGCCAGCGGAAACGCCGTCAGGCTGACAATCCCCGGCGCCGGCACCGGAAAACAGTTGGGAATCACGAAAATAATCAACAAAATGCCGAAGCCGCGCTCGTGCAGCGCCTGCATTAGTTCGTCGATGGTGACCGTATCGGTCTGATAACGCCGGACCGCCTCTTCGAGAACGTCGGATGCCGCCCGGTCGGATTTTTTCCGCTTAAACTTGATTGCCACGTCAGCATCCCACCTGTGATGGCGTTAACTTAGCCAACCGCCACGACGGCTGCAACCTCACATTTGCGGATTCATCGTCAACGCCAGCAGCCCGCCGGCCAGCATGAGCAGCCATAACAGCAGCGCCACGCCATACAGCAACTGCGCGCGGGACAGATCGCGCCGGCCGGGCTGGGCGGTGCCACGGCCGATCCAGGCATCATCCACGACGCCTTCGGCCACCCGCCGCGGACCGGCGAGCGTGAGTTTCAGCGCCCCGGCGGCGGCGGCCAGCGGCCAGCCGCTATTGGGCGAGGTAGTCTTGCCGCTGTCGCGCCACAGCACGCGCAGCGCACCGAATGGCCGTCCTTTGGGGACAAAACAGACCGCCACACACAGCAACAGGCCGCTTAAGCGGGCGGGAATCAGCTGCAGCAGATCATCCAGCCGCGCCGCCGCCCAGCCAAAGGCTATAAACCGCCGCGATTTATGGCCGACAAGGCCGTCGAGCGTATTGATCATCCGCACCGCCACCGCGCCGGGAAAGCCCAGCAACAGATACCACAGCGCCGGACAGATAATCTTATCGCTGAAATTTTCCATCAGATATTCGATGGTCACCCTGATCACGCTGGCGCGGTCGAGTTCGCCGTGCTCGCGGCGTGCCATGCCGGCGGCCTGCGCCCGCGCTTCTTCCAGGCGATTGGCCTTTAATGCCCGCGAGACGGTGCGCGCCTCGTCATACAACGCGCGCACCGGGATAATTGCCGCCAGCAGCACCATCTCCAGATACAGGCCATACGGCCAGTGCCGCACCACGACATACAGCCCCAAAGCCGGAATTAAGGCGAGAAACAGCATGAGCAGCAGCAAAATGATCCCGCGATAGACCCGCGTGCCGGCGCTGCGACGCTCGCGGTTTAGCTTGCTTTCCATGGTGCGGACAAACCTTTCGAGCCAGCTGGCGGCGGCCTGAACCCCGAGCAAGCGGCGCAGGCCCGGCGTGCCAAGCAGTAAGGCGCTCAGCCCCAACGCGGCGATGAGGACGATCAGGCGCTCGGCAAGCACTGTCTGGTCGAATGGATTCATACTGATTGCAGACGGCGTCCGCGCGGCACAAGACAGGTAGCACCCATCGCGCTCACCCGCTACCGCGCATAACTCGTTCTTACCCTACTCAATGTAAATCTCGACACGGCGGTTTTCCGGTTCGCGCACACCATCCGGCGTCGGCACTTTCGGATCGGACTCACCGAACGCATAATACGTCACACGGTCCTCTTTAATGCCGTGCTCGGCCAGAAACCGGCGGATGAAATCGGCCCGCTGCTGCGACAGCGCCATATTATATTCATCCGTGCCGGAACGGTCAGCATGGCCGTGTATGATGACATTGGTTTCAGGATTGGCTTTGAGTGATACGGCCATTGCTTCCAGTTCGTCACGCGCCACCCCGGCGACACTGCTGGCATCCCAGGGAAAATGAATCAGGTAGGAAGAGGAAAGCGCCGGTGCGGCAGGGGCCTCCGGCCGGGCATCCGCGCCGGGCATATCCGGCGGATCGGCCGCCACGTCGCCCACCTGCGGCAGCGTGGCCTGCGGCATCGCCGGCTCGGGCGGTTGCTGGGCCTGCTCGATCAGCTCATAAAACCGTTTGCGCAGCCTGTCGATACGCTGCGTATCCCAGCTTTCTTCCTGCTCTTCCACCCATTGATCAAAGCCAAACTGCAACGAGGCGGCCAGCTCCGGCCGCTCGCGCTTTAATGCCGGCGACAGCACCTCCAGCAGCAACACGCGCGCCGCCTTCAGCTCCGCTCTTGCCTGCCCGGTTATATCCCAGTTTGCCAGCTGCTCCGGCGGCACATCCTGACCATAGGCCACCATCAGCCCCTTATCGGCGAAATATTTGGAACTCCACCAGTCATAAAGCGCCACTTCCTGCTCGGAGAAATCCAGGTAATGGCGCGCCAGTGCGATCTGAAAAGAGGAGCCGGTGAGCTTGGCGGTGCGCAGCGTATCCAGGCTGGCCGTGGTGGCACAGGCGCTGACAACCAATAATAACCCTACCAGCCCGAGCCGGCGCATACGTCCCCCATGATTATACTATATACGGTACTATAGCATAGCCCGAAGCCACAAACAGGAGCAAGCCGCCTGCCCGCTTTGTGCACAGTCGATTCACCAGGCCCGATTCGCTAAACCGATGAGAAATGGGCTTGCATCCCCGTCATGCTATGCGTATAACCACGCCACATTGAACCCGCACAGATAATCCAACAAAAGGCTTCATTATGGCAACCGAACGCACCCTGTCTATCATCAAACCCGATGCCACCGAACGTAACCTGACCGGAAAAATCAACGCCATGTTCGAAGAGGCCGGCTTTCGCATCATCGCGCAAAAGCGGCTGCGCCTGAGCCGCAAACAGGCCGAACAGTTTTATATCGTCCACAAAGAGCGTCCGTTTTACGGCGAACTGGTCGATTTCATGACTTCCGGCCCGGTAGTGGTGCAAGTGCTGGAACGCGACGACGCCGTGGCGAAAAACCGCGAATTGATGGGCGCCACCAACCCCGAAAACGCCGAAGCAGGCACTATCCGCGAACTGTTCGCCGAAGGCATCGAGCGCAACTCGGTGCATGGATCAGACAGCGCGGAAAATGCCCAACAGGAAATCCGCTTCTTTTTCAGTGATATTGAAATCGTCGGTTAGTCCGTCGGCGGATTAATCAGACATGCCGCCGGGCTCGGCCCGCCACCCAGCCATCTTACCTCGTTCCCATGCATGGCGATGCGCCCTTCGGCCAGCCATTTCAGCGCCTGCGGGTAGATACGATGCTCCTGCGCCAGTACGCGCGCGCCAAGTGCCTCGCTGTCGTCGCCAGCTGCCACCGGCACCGCCGCTTGGATGATAATCGGCCCAGCATCCATCTCCGGCACCACGAAATGCACCGTGCACCCGGTGATTTTAACACCGGCCTCAAGTGCCCGCGCATGGGTGTTAATACCCGCGAACGCCGGCAGTAACGAGGGGTGGATATTCACCATCCGTCCCTGCCACTGGGCAACCATTTCCTGCGTCAGCAAGCGCATAAACCCGGCGAGGCAGACCAGTTCGGCATTACAGGCGAGCAGCGCTTCGTGCAAGGCGGCGTCAAAGGCGGCGCGGTCGGGGAAGCGGGTATGTTCAATCACCCGCGTGGAAATGCCCGCCTGCTGCGCGCGGCGCAAGCCATATGCCTCGGCGCGGTTGGCGATAACCTGTACGATCTCGGCGGGAAAATCAGGCGCGGCGCAGGCGTCGATAAGGGCTTGCAGGTTACTGCCATTACCCGAAATGAGCACGGCCACGCGACGGCGGCTCATGCCAGCGCTCCCTGATACTCCACGGCCTCGTCGCGGCGTGGCACCAGCTCGCCCAGCCGATAGACCGCCTCGCCGGCCTGCTGCAAATCATACGCCAGCGAATCGGCTTCTTCGGCGGCCACAATCACCGCCATGCCGACACCGCAATTGAAGGTGCGCAACATCTGAGCCGGCGCGATATGGCCACTGTCCTGCAACCACCGAAACACCGGCGGCAACGCCCAGGCGCTCAGATCGATGCGACAGCCCAGCGCAGCAGGTAAAACACGCGGGATATTCTCGGTTAACCCGCCGCCGGTGATGTGCGCCAGCGCCTTAAAGCGCCCAGCCTGCGCCAGCGGCAGGCAGGAGGCGATATAAATCCGCGTCGGCGTGAGCAGGGCCTCGCAAAGCGGCGGCTGCCCGGCAAAGGGGGCCGCATCGGAGAGGCTGAGGCCGCCGCTTTCGACTATTCGCCGCACCAGGGAAAACCCGTTGGCATGCAGCCCGCTGGAGGCCAGCCCCAATACCACATCGCCCGCTTTCATGCGCGCCTGATGCGGCAGCAGCGCTTCACGCTCGACCGCGCCGAGGGCAAATCCGGCCAGATCATACTCACCGGGCTGATACATGCCCGGCATCTCGGCGGTCTCCCCGCCCAGAAGCTGGCAGCCCGCCTGCCGGCAGCCGTTGGCGATCCCGCCGATCACCTGCGCCGCCTGTGCTTCATCGAGCCCGCCGGTTGCGAAATAATCAAGGAAGAACAGCGGTTCGGCCCCCTGCACTACGAGATCGTTCACGCACATGGCCACCAGATCGATGCCGACCGTTTCATGCCGACCGCTGGCAAAGGCCAGCTTGAGCTTGGTGCCTACGCCATCGGTGGCGGCTACCAGCACGGGATCATGATAGTCGCAGGCGCTCAGATCGAATAATCCGCCAAATCCGCCAAGGCCCGCCAGCGTGCCGGTGCGCGCCGTGGCGGCGGCAAGCGGCTTGATGCGCTCAACCAGCCGGTTGCCGGCGGCAATATCCACCCCGGCATCTTCATAGGTGAGTGAAGGATTGTGTTTTCGAATCACTTGGGCTAGCTTTCCAACTACTATGGCTCACACCTAGCAAGGTTCGTTGAACAGGGCAAGTCATGCGCATTCTTTCGCTGTTGGTTTTATGCGGCCTTCTGCTGGCCCAGCCGGTCTGGGCCGATGTTCGGGAGATGGAGATTATCGCTGATGTGACCGGCGAAGACCCTGTCGATGCCCAGCAGAAAGCCATTGATTACGCAAAGAAGCGTGCCTTTTTTCTGGTACTGCTGGAATTTGAGCCCGAACGCGCCGCCGCCATCGCCAGCAGCATGAGCGACGCACAGATCAACCGCCATATCCGCGGCTATCAGCTCCTGCAGGATAAGATGGAAGGCAACCGCTACCTGGCCCAGTATAAAGTCAGCGTGGTCGATGACATGGTGGCGCGCCTGGTATCCAACGAGGTAGCCACCGATCAGGCCACCAATCCGATTCTCGTGCTGCCGGTGATGAATCAAAACGCCGAGCTGCTCCTGTGGGATAAAGACAATGTCTGGCGTAATATCGTCAACGGCGTGGCGCTTGAGCGCGGGGAAAGCCTGCTGGTGATGCCTTATGGCGATCCCACCGATGTCTCGACGGTATCCAGCGCCACTGTGCTGTCCTCGCGCTATGAGGACGTGCAGAATCTGGCGGAGCGCTATGGTGCGCGTGAGGTGGTGGTCGCCCTGGCCGAAGTCAAACGCGACCAGAAACCCGCAGGCGTGCGGGTAACCCTGCGCCGCCTCGGCACTGACGGGCTGGATAAGCGCAAGGTCAATTTCTATGAAACCGCCACGCCCGATGCTCCCGCCGACAGCGCCCTGCCCGCTGCCGCCCGCGCCATGGTCGATGAACTCAAGCAAATCGCGCAACATTATGAAGGCGAAAAAGAGCGTCGCCTCGCCGAGGCCACCAAGCTGAGACTGCAGGCGAATTTCCGCCGCCTGAAAGACTGGGTCGCCCTCAGATCCAAACTTGAACAACTGCCGCAAGTCCTGCGGCTGGATGTTCACACCATCAATATCGCCTCGGCAGAAGCCACTTTATATGTAGAAAGCTCGCCGGAAATGATGCGGCGGATCATGCAGGCCAACGGCCTGGCCGTGCGCGATCGCGGCAAACGCTGGGCAATTGCGACCTATTAATGCCATGGCGGACGCGTTCACGATCAGCAAAAAGTGGGTGTTCTGGGTTGTTGTCCTGTCCCTGCTGGCATTCTTTATTTACGCGGTAAAAGCCATTTTGCTGCCTTTCGTCGTCGGTATCCTGGTGGCGTATTTTCTCGATCCTGCCGCCGACCGGCTGGAACGGTGGGGGTGCTCGCGCACGCTGGCCACGCTGATCATTACCGTCCTGTTTTTCACCGGCATGATCCTCATTCTGGTGGCGCTGCTGCCGGCGCTGTATAACCAGTTCAGCTCCCTGCTCGCCGAACTGCCCGCTTTATGGCGGGATGTTCGCGAGCTAGTGGAAAGCGAGGTCCGGCGCTTAACCGGCGACTTTGCGCCCGAAGAAATGGCCAAGGCCAAGCAGGCGGTCTCCGATGCCTCCTCCGGCATGGTCACCACCGTGCGTGAAGTAACGCTCGACGCCCTGCGGTCCGGCTTCGCGCTGGTTAATCTGCTGTCGCTGATCGTTATCACCCCGCTGGTCTCGTTTTATCTTCTGCGCGACTGGGACCGACTGGTGACCTATGTAGATACGCTGCTGCCGCGTGATTCCGCACCCATTATCCGCGAGCAGGTGATCAAGATCGATCATACGATCTCCGGTTTTGTGCGCGGGACGCTTAATGTGATGCTGATACTCGGCCTGTTTTATGCCATCAGCCTGAGTCTGATCGGGCTGGATTATGCCATTCTGATCGGGCTGTTCGGCGGATTCATGATTATTATCCCCTATCTTGGTACCTTCTTAAGCGGTGTCGCTGCAGTGGGCATGGCCATGCTGCAGTTTGATTCAATTGCCGCCATCATCGCCGTGTTTGCCGTTTTTGCGGCCGGCCAGATGCTTGAAGGCTATATCCTGACGCCTAAACTGGTGGGGGATAAGGTCGGCCTGCATCCGCTGTGGCTGATTTTCGGCATGCTGGCCGGCGCCACGCTGCTGGGATTTGTCGGGGTGTTTCTGGCCGTACCGGTCACCGCCGTCATCGGGGTGCTGGTCCGGTTCGCCATCGAGCAATATCGCCAAAGCGATTATTACGACAAAGCATGACGCAGTTCGCGATTGATTTTCCAACGCCGCCCAGCTTCTCTGCTGCCGATTTCGTGCACAGCGCGTGCAACCGGCTGGCCTATGACTGGCTGATGCAGTGGCCGCAATGGTCGCACCCGGCCATGGCGTTAAGCGGGCCGCCCGCCTGCGGCAAAAGCCATCTGGCGCATATCTGGGCGCAGCACGCACAGGCCCGCATCATACCTCCGCAAGCGCTGAGCGACCGGCCGGAGACGCTTTACGCTGAAACAGAGGCACTGGCCATCGACGGCAACTGGCAGGACTGGCAGGATGAGCCCGCCTTGTTTCATCTGCTCAATCATGTCACGCAGGAACATAAAGCCCTGCTGCTGGTCAGCCGTACGCCGCCGGCGCGCTGGCCGGTCACGTTGCCCGATCTGGCCTCGCGGTTAAAGGCCCTGCCTCATGCCGCCATCGCCGAAGCCGACGACACCCTGCTGGAGGCGCTGATCGTCAAACAACTGGCCGATCGTCAACTCAACGTGACGCCGGAGGTGATTGCGTTTTTATTACGCCACTGCGAGCGCTCAGCGGGCGCCGTGCAACAGATGGTCAGCGTGCTTGACCATGCATCTCTGCAACAGGGGCGACGCATAACGCTGCCCTTCGCCCGCCAGATCCTGTTGGAAAAATTCCCCTCAAATCCAGCAAAATAGTATATGTTAGGATATCGTGTCGCATTATGCCCACAGCAACCGCGGGCGCCTGCAGCAATTTGAGGTGTTAATCGCGGACCCGGATACCCGCCTTGCGCGGCTGGTGCGCTATGTGCTTGAGGATTTTGGCTTTCGTCATATCCATACCGCGCGCAGCGGAATGGAAGCCATCGAGCTGCTGCGCCACAAAGCGATCGATTTTGTTATTGCCGAATGGCCGCTCGAGCCGGCGCCGAGCATCAATTTTGTGCACCATATCCGGCATATGGAAGAAGAGGCGCTGCGTGATATTCCGATTATTCTGCTTACCGCCCGCGCTGAGCAGCACGATGTCGAACGGGCACGCGATTCCGGTGTCACCGAGTTCGTGGTTAAACCCTTTACCGCCAGCACCTTAAGCCACCGCATCACGCAGGTGATCGATCATCCCCGCGCGTTCGTCATCTCGCGTGATTTTATCGGCCCCGAACGCCGCCGCCACGCCGCTTCCCAGGAGGCCGACAAGCGGCGTTTGTCGGAGGCGGAAAAAAACCGGCACGCCACGCGCCGCGGCAACAAAACCATCTATCATATCCACGATCAGGAAATCATCGTGTATAAGCCGGATCGTTCGCTCAAACAGTTGCTGGGGCCGGATATCAGCGCGGCCGATATCTTCGATGAGACGGTGGTGCGCGAAGCACAGTCAGTGATCTGGAATATGAAAACGGACTTTGTGTCGTGGGTGCAGGAAGAGATTAAGCGGCTGGAAGAGGCATACGGCAAGGCCCGCAGCGATCCGCAGGATACCGAGGCCCTGCAGGAGATCAGCGAGGCCGCACTGACCATCAAGGCGCAATCGGGCACCTTCGGGTATGACTTTGCCACCGCCGTAAGTAAGCAGTTGTTTGATTTCACGGCCGCATTACGCACGGTTGACCCGCTGGCGCTGACCATCATCCGCAAACATATCGACACGCTGTATGTGATCTTTCAGAAAGAATTCCACGGCAGCGGGCCGGAAATCGGCGACGAGGTCCTAAGCGCGCTGTTGGGGCTGATCGACAAACATACGCGCGCCGGGTTAAGCGGGTGAAATGCCCAAATCAGCCGCCACCTGATGGCGGTTGATGTAATACTGCAGATAAGCGCAGCCGGGCGCGATGGCCGCCCAGTCCGCCACCTCAGCGCTGAGCTGCGATAAGGCGCACGTGGCGTAGCTGAGCTCCACTGCCTCCATTGCCTCCGGCGCGCCGTCTCCGGCCAGGCTCAGGCAACACAGATGCATGCCAGGGTTATGGCCGACGACCAGCGCGCTGCCGACCGCGTCGGGCAATTGCTGCAACTGGTGGATCAGTTCGCCGCAGCTGGCCAGATACAGCGCCTCGACCGGCTCACCGGCCAGCGGCGGCTGATAGACCTGATTAATCATATCAAGGGTCTGCACCGTGCGCTTTGAGGGCGAGGTCAGTACTCGGTCAAACGGCGCCCCGGTTTGCATCAGCCAGCGCCCAAGCGCCCTGGCATCGGCCTCGCCCCGCGCGGTGAGCGCCCGTTCGCGGTCTGAGACCGCCGGGCCGCCCTGTTCGGTTTTGGCATGACGCAGAAGATGGATGGTTTTCACGTTGTTCGGACTAATCGCTTATGGTTAAATAGATGATTGTCAATTAGAGTAATTATGACTGATTACCATAGTCTTATCGTGTTGTAAAACCATGTCCAAGCCCCGCACGCATGATCCCGAACTTCCGGCTGAGGCCATCGCCGAGCATTTCGACCCGCCGGAAAGCCGCTTCATCAACCGCGAACTGTCATGGCTCGCGTTTAATACCCGCGTGCTGGAAGAAGCCTGCAACCCGCATGTGCCCCTGCTTGAGCGGGTCAAATTTCTCTCGATCTGCGCCTCCAATCTCGATGAATTTTTCATGGTGCGCGTAGCCGGGCTCAAAGACCAGGTCCATCATGGCATTCACAACCCCAGCTTTGACGGGCTGGAACCGCAGGAACAGTTGGATGCCATTTACCAGCGCGCCGAACTGCTGATCCACGGTCAGCAGGCCAGCTGGCTGTATCTGCGCGAGTCGCTGCGCGAAGAAGGCGTAGAGGTGGTCACGCCCGACCGGCTCGATCAATCAGAGCAGCGCTGGCTGCGCAAGCACTTCATTAATAATATTTTTCCCGTGCTCACCCCGATTGCGGTCGATCCGGCGCATCCGTTCCCCTTTCTGCCAAACTTAAGCATCGCCTGCTTGTTTGAGCTGCAGGCCACCAGTGGCAGCCAGCGCCAGAAACACACGGCGCTGATTACCATTCCGCACAAACTCAAGCGCTTCACCCGCATCGGTGCGCGCAGCCGCAGCCTGCGCTATATTCTGCTTGAAGATATCATCACCCTGTTTTTTGATTTGCTATTCCCCGGCTTTGAACGCACCGATACGACCATGTTCACCGTTGTGCGCGACAGCGATCTCGACATTCAGGAAGAAGCCGAAGACCTCGTGCGTCATTTCGAAGATGCCGTCAAGCAGCGTCGGCGCGGGCGTATCGTCCGCGTCAAGATCAAAGCGCCGGTCTCTGACAAGCTGCTGAACTTTCTGGGCAACAACCTGCCCGTTTCGGATCATGATATTTACGTGGTCAACGGGCTGATCGGCATGCACCATGTCGCCGAATTATATGACTGCGCCCGCCCCGCGCTGAAATTCACGCCGTTTACCGCGCGCTTTCCCGAACGCATCAATGATTTCAACGGCGATTGCTTTGCCGCGATCAAGGCCAAAGACATCGTCGTGCATCATCCGTATGAAAGCTTTGATGTCGTTGTCAAATTCCTGCATCAAGCCGCAGCCGATCCCGATGTCGTCTCCGTCAAACAAACCCTGTATCGCACCAGCTCCGATTCACCCATCGTGCGCGCGCTGATCGAAGCGGCGGAAAACGGCAAAACCGTCACCGCGCTGATCGAGCTGAAAGCCCGCTTTGACGAGGAAGCCAATATCAAATGGGCACGCGATATGGAGCAGGCCGGGGTACAGGTGGTCTACGGCTTCGTCGATATGAAAACCCACGCCAAAGTGTCGCTGGTGGTGCGTCGCGAAAACAACCATATGGTCTCTTATGCCCACTTCGGCACCGGCAACTATCACCCGATGACGGCCAGGATTTATACCGATCTGTCATTTTTTACCTGCGATGCCAAATTATGTCAGGATGCCTCCTATCTGTTCAATTACATCACCGGTTACGCCAAGCCGAAATTTTTCAAGAAACTCAGCGTGGCGCCGCATAATTTGCGCACCGATCTGCTGCAGTTAATTGCCGATGAAGTCGCCCACGCCAAAGCCGGGCGCCCGGCGGCGATCTGGGCGAAAATGAACGCGCTGATCGATCCGCGCCTGATCGATGCGCTGTATGCCGCCAGCCGCACGGGCGTAGAAATCGATCTCGTCGTGCGCGGTATATGCGGGCTGCGTCCCGGCGTGGAAGGTCTGTCCGATCGCATACGGGTCAAAAGCATCGTCGGGCGTTTTCTAGAACATTCACGGATTTATTGTTTCGGCAATGGCCACGCCATGCCCTCCGATCACGCCAAAGTATTTATCTCTTCCGCCGACTGGATGATCCGCAATTTCGACTATCGGGTGGAAGTGATGCTGCCCATCGAAAACCCTACCGTGCATGCACAGATTCTGGATCAGATCATGGTGGCCAACCTCAAGGATGAGCGACAAAGCTGGCTGCTCGACTCGCATGGCGTTTATCACCGTCAGCCATGCGGCGCGCAGGGCTTCTCGGCCCATGACTATTTTATGACCAATCCCAGCCTATCCGGCCGCGGCAAAGCACTTAAGAAGGGTAAAATGCCGGCCGATATTCAGATCAACCACAAAAAAGAACGCAGGCGAACCGGCTAATGGCACTCCCTCACGCGATGGCATCTTCTGCGAGTGCGTTTCCCGCCACCGACCCACATCAACATGCCCACGCGGTGATTGATATCGGTTCCAACTCGGTGCGTATGGTAGTATATCATGCACTGGTGCGTGTACCGATTCCGTTGTTTAACGAGAAATATTACTGCGGCCTTGGCCGCGGTCTGTCCCAAACTGGCCAGCTTGATCCTGACGGCAAGCGCGATGCCACCGCCGCCGTGGCCCGCTTCGTGGTGATGGCGCGGCGGCTGGAAGTAGCGGATATCACCGTGCTGGCCACCGCCGCCATACGTGATGCCGAAGACGGGCCGGACTTTGTCGAATCCCTCAAAGCGCAATTCCAGATTCACCCGCAGGTGCTGTCCGGCAGGCAGGAGGCCGAGCTGTCCGCTAAAGGCATTCTAGCTTCCATCCATGAACCGGTCGGTATTGCGGCCGATCTTGGCGGCGGCAGTCTTGAGCTTGCCTTTATCAACCGTGACCGCATCGAGCATATGCATAGTTTTGAACTGGGTGTACTGCGCCTGCTTGATGAAAGCGGCGGCAACAGGCAACGGATGCGCCGCCTCGTCGCGCAGGAATTACAGTCGATTCCCTGGCTGGCACGCGCAGCGGCCGATCAGATTTACGCCATTGGCGGCAGTTTCCGCGCCATTGCCAAGATGCAAATCCGCCGCAGCGAATATCCCCTTCCCATTGTGCATGAATACCGCCTGTCCTGGCGCACCATCGATAAGCTGATTGACATGCTCAGCAGCCTGCCTGCCGAGGAGATTGAAAACATTCCGGGCGTACCCAAAAAACGCGCGCCGACTATGCTGCCCGCCGTTATGATGCTGCAGCAATTAATGGAAGACACCCGCGCCTCGTACGTGATTTTCAGCGTCACCGGTCTGCGTGAGGGCCTGCTGTATGACCGACTGGATGACGCCAGCCAGACCATCGATCCGCTCACCGCTTCCACCCGCGATCTGGCCGCACTTGCCGGGCGGCGCGGCCGTTATGCGCAGGAACTGTTTGACTGGATGCGGCCGTTATTTGCCTATGAATCCCCGGCCAATCAACGGCTGCGTTTGGCGCTTTGCACCATCAGCGAAATGGCCTGGACGGTGGATCCCAATTTCCGGGCCGAGTGGGCCTATTTGCGGATTATCCAGTCTTCCATCAAAGGGATCAGCCATCGCGAACGCGTGATGCTCGCCATGGCTTTGTTTCACCGCTATCAGAACAAATGGAAAACCGAACGGCCCGAAACCACCCTGCTCGGCGAGCAGGACCGCCTGTGGGCGCGTTGCGTCGGACTGGCGGCGAATCTGGCGTTTCATCTTTCCGGCGGCAAACAGGGTAATCTCCATCATGCCCGGTTGCGCGTCGACGCCTCGGAGGTGTTACTCGAACTGGATGAAGACGCCAGGCCCCTGCGCACCGAAACGGTGGAAAAGAGGCTGGAAGGGTTGGGCTCGACATTCAGGGCGTTATCCAACTTCATCATATAGGTGCGCTTGGTAATCTCTTTCACGCCGAACTGTTTTAAATGCTCGTTGACGAACTGCGTATCAAGCAGCGTATAGCCCGCTTCACGCAGAATCTCCACCAGCGTCACCAGCGCCACCTTGCTCGCACCCGACATGCGGCTGAACATACTCTCCCCGAAAAACGCACCGCCCAGCGACACCCCGTATAAACCACCCACCAACTGGTCTTCATACCAGCATTCCACCGAATGCGCATGCCCCTGCGAGTGCAGTTGGCTGTACAGCCCGATGATCGCATGATTAATCCAGGTTTCCTTACGGCTGTCACCCAGTTCGGCGCAGGCGCGGATCGTCTCCGTAAAGGCGGTATCCACCCGCACCGTAAACGGGTGCTTACGCAGGAATTTTCTCAGGCTGCGCGGCACGTGAAACGATTCCAGCGGCAAAATGCCGCGCCGCGTCGGGTTAAACCAGTAAAGCTGCGGATCATCGTGGCTTTCGGCCATCGGAAAGTAGCCGGAAGCATACGCTCCCAATACTTGCTCAGCGGTCAGCTTGTCGTAATCCATATTACTTGAACGCGTTGGCGATGCCCGGGTCGCTGGTGATCACGCCGTGGGCGCCGAGTTGCCAGGCGCGCGCAATCTCTTCCGCACTGTCGCATGTCCAGGTAATCACTTTCAGCCGGCGCTTTTTAGCGTCTTCCATAAACGCCTCATTCACAATATCAATAGAAGGCAGGATATAATTGGAATTGGTGTACTCACCGGCAGCGGCCAGCCCGTCGGGCAGTTTGGCAAGCCCGGCGCCGGTCACCACTTTCGGATAGCTCTGACGCACCATCGCCAGCAATTGATGCTTGGCGGAAATTATCACGATCTGCCCGCGCATATAGCCTTTATTGCGGGTGTAATGATCGACCAGCTTAGCGGTCGGCAATGCCGCTTTGGGATGTTTCAGGTCAACGAAAATACGCGCGCCGGTTAAGGCCAGTTCATCGAGCACTTCGATAAGGCTTGGAATCCGTTGATTATCCCCGGCGTGATAGCGCTGAATCTCCGGCAGTGATAATTTTGCTACCTCGCCGCTGCCGCTGGTCGTCCGGTCAATAGTGGCATCATGCACCACCACCGGCTCGTTATTGAGCGTGGCATGGACGTCAATCTCAATGGCATTGGCGCCGGCTGCCAGCCCGCGTTTCATGGTAGCAAGAGTGTTTTCGGCACCCAGCGCCTTCCCGCCGCGATGAGCAATAATCAGTTTTTCTTCCATTTATTCACTCTCCGATGTCATCCACCCCGCCATGGCATCCAGCGCCATTACATAACCGGCGGCGCCGAAGCCGCACAGCACACCGCGCGCTACGGGCGAAATATAGGAATGATGGCGGAACGGCTCGCGTTGATAGATATTCGACAGATGCACTTCGATGATGAGCGTTTGCAGGGTGCGCAGGGCATCATGTATGGCCACCGACGTATGGGTATAGGCGCCGGCATTGATAATCAGCCCGTCTGCCTCATCTGCCGCCGCCTGGATCCAGTCCACCAGTTCGCCTTCATGGTTGCTTTGTCTGAACTGCAGCACCAGCCCCAGCGCCTTGGCGCGGGCCACACAGGCCTGCTCGATCTCGGCCAGTGTCTGCGGGCCATACATCCCCGGTTCCCGCGTGCCCAGCAGGTTCAGATTCGGCCCGTTCAGAATGAGAATACGCGCGCTCATGCGGGATACCCGGTTGCTTTTCGAAATATATTTTCCTAAATAACGATTAATATTCTGTATAATCACGTGCATTAAACTGGATTGCTTGCCGCTTCGCAAGCATGCCGCGTGTGAGAAGGTGAAATTAAAACAGGTAGTGTGTCATGCAGATTACCCTCAATGGCGAACCCCGCTCTATGCCCGTCAAGGCCACCGTGGCCGGGCTCATTCACGAGCTTGGCATCGACCCGGTGCGCGTGGCAATTGAGCGCAACCTGACGATCGTGCCGCGCAGTCGCTATGGCGAGGAGGCACTGGCCGAAGGCGATGCCATCGAAATCGTCGAATTTATCGGAGGCGGCTGATGGCGGACGATTCCCTGATGATTGCCGGCCGCCGCTTCGGCTCGCGCCTGCTGGTGGGCACCGGCAAATACCGTGATCTGGCGCAAACGCAGGCAGCGATAGAGGCCAGCGGTGCGGAAATTGTTACCGTGGCCGTACGGCGCAGCGATCTATCCGGACAAAACGGACGGTTGCAGGATGTGCTACCGCCGAATCGCTACACCTACCTACCCAACAGCGCCGGCTGTTACACCGCCGAGGAAGCGGTGCGCACGCTGCGCCTGGCGCGTGAACTCGGCGGGTGGAACCTGATCAAGCTTGAGGTCATCGGCGATACGCTGACCTTATATCCCGATACGGCCGAAACCCTGAAAGCCGCCGAATTACTGGTCAAAGACGGGTTTGAGGTGATGGCCTATACCTCCGACGACCCACTGGTCGCCCGCCGGCTGGAAGAGGCCGGCTGCGTGGCGATTATGCCACTGGGTGCGCCGATCGGCTCAGGCCTGGGCATTCAGAACCGGCTGAATATCGAGCTTATCGTGCAACAAGCCGGCGTGCCGGTGCTGGTCGATGCCGGCGTGGGCACCGCCTCAGACGCTACCATCGCCATGGAGCTGGGCTGCGACGGGGTGTTGCTCAATACCGCCATCGCCGAGGCCCGCGACCCGGTACTGATGGCCCGCGCCATGAAACTTGCGGTTGAATCAGGCCGCGCCGCTTATCGCGCCGGGCGCATGCCCCAGCGCCAATATGCCCATGCCAGCTCGCCGGAAGAGGGAAAACTAGCTGGTTAATCAGGCACTCAGCCACCCTAACTTCACGCAATCTTCACATACTCTTTCCAGTTGAATCCTTATACTGAAGGAATGGTAGGCAAGCGTACGACTCCGGAGGAATTCCAGGCGGGCACGGCTGGCAATTACGGCCCGCTGAACTGGATCGATTATTTTATTCCCGATCGCGACCCCAATCTGGAGTCGATGGAGCGGGAAAGTCCCGAATATACCCTTCAGCGCTACGCCCACAACCGGAAAAAAGTCTATGGCTGGACCCAGGTGGCGGTGTTTTTCGGCACAGTGGCGGCGTTATTGCTGGGTTTCTGTCTGACCGCTGAAGGCGGATCATTACTGGTTCAATCAATCAATGAATGGATGACGGGAGATTTAAATGATAATCGTCCATGGATTATTGGCACCGCCTCAATGGGTGCCGCAGCCTCCAGCTTAGTCGCCGGCTTCGCCGGCTATGTCGCCTTCCGTACCGACATTAAAAACGATGTCGACCAGGAAGCGCTGCTGGCCAAGCAGATCGGCCGCCAGCTGGCCAAGACGCTGGAGAAAATCAAGGCGACCGATCACACCAAAGAGATTATGGAGGCGCAGTCCATCGACGCCGAACGCGCCATGGACCCTGCGACCGAGCTGCCCGAACGCGGCCGGGAAGAATCCGCCGCAGCACAACAGCGCCTCGACAGGCAGTCCGAGACGCCGCAACCCAACCGTGTGGTCTCGCATGCCGAGGCCATTGCACGTATGCTCGAGCAAACCCAGCAGCGCGGGCAGTTCTAGTATATGCCGCCGGCCGAATCTGCCCCGGGAAGAACCCATCTCACCGTTGAGGCAACACCATTTTCTGGCTCTTACTATTATGTGCAGGCTATTATGTGCAGGCCAAGCAGCAGGCTATTAAACGGCTGCAAAAGCCTGAGGTCCGGCAGCAAATGAGGGCTTAAAAAAACTCCACGCTGACCGAGAAGATTTTTTCCACCTTGCGGATCATATTAACGGTCGCCAGGATGATGATATGGTCTTTCTCCTCGATCATGGTGGTTTCATCCGGCAGGATCACCGTCTGGCCGCGGATGATAGCGCCGAACATAATGTCCTTGGGCAGGTTGATATCGGCCACCGTTTTGCCCACCAGCAACGAGGTGGGCAGCACCTCGGCCTCGATAATCTCGGCCATGCCGTCGGCAATGGCATGCACGGCAAAAATCCGCCCGCGGCGCACATGCTCGAGAATGCGCGAGGTGGTAATATCGCGCGGATTGACCGTGACATCAATGCCCAGCGAGCTGATCAGCGGCGAGTAATTGGCGTTATTGATCAGCGTCACCGCCCGTTCCGCCCCGTAGCGCTTGGCCAGCAGCGAGGCGAGGATATTGGTTTCATCATCATTGGTCACCGCAATCACGCTTTCGGTGAATTCAATGCCTGCTTCCACCAGAATTTCATGATCGAGCGCATCGCCGTTGATAACGGTGGTCTCCTGCAGAGCGGCGGCGATTGATTCCGCCCGGCCAATGTCATATTCCACCACTTTGGCATTGATATGATCGCCGCGCTCCAGCTCCTGCGCCAGAAACAGCCCGATATTACCGCCGCCCAGAATCAGCGCGCGGCGCACATCCTCCTCATAATGGCCGAACAGCGTCATGATATGACGCGTACGCTCCAGCGTGGTGATGAGATAGACATCGTCGCCGGCATGCAGCACCGTCTCCGGCGTCGGCACCACGAATTTTCCCTTACTCTGCAGGCCGATGATTTTCATCTCGGCCTGCGGCACTTTCTGACGGACTAGCGAAACCGGCAGGTTGGCAGCCGGGCAGTTTTCCATACAGCGCACAGCCAGCACCTTCACCTTGCCGTCGGCAAAGGGGATCATATCCAGCGCGCCCGGCGCGCTCAGCCGGCGGTTAATCGCCCGGGCCACTTCGATTTCCGGCGAGATGATCACATTCAGCGCCATATGTTCGTTGTGATACAGGCCCGACCACTCGGTTTTGAGATAATCCTGATGGCGGATACGCGCGATGCGCGTGGGAATGTTAAACAGTGAGTAGCCCACCTGGCAGGCGACCATATTCACCTCGTCGGAATAGGTCACCGCAACCAGCATGTCGACGTCTTCTGCACCAGCGGCCTTAAGCACGCTGGGATGCGAGGCATAGCCGACATAGGCACGCACATCGAGTTGATCGTTAATTTTTTGCACCAGATCGGGGTTGATATCGATGACGGTCAGCTGATTGCCTTCGCGTGCCAGCTGCCGCGCAATGCTAAACCCGACTTGTCCAGCGCCGCAGATGATTATGTGCATGGGTGGAATCGAGAGGCGAGAGGCCAGAGGCGAGCCTATCCGTCTTTTCGCCTCTTGTCTCCCGTCCCTCGCCTCTTTTAAGCAGCCGTAGCCTTTTCCTCGTTATGCAACCCAAGCATTTTCAGCTTGCGATGTAAAGCGGAACGCTCCATGCCGACAAAATGCGAGGTTTTGGAAATATTGCCGCCGAAACGATTGATCTGGGAGGCAAGGTATTGCTTTTCAAATGTTTCTCTGGCCTCGCGCAGGGGCATTGACAAGATATCGCTGTTGATTTCCGGTGACAGCATGACGCTGGAGGTTTCAAACAGCTCGGGCGGCAGATGTTCCGGCTTGATCGGCGCATTGGCCTCGCCGCCGGCCATAATCAGCAGCCACTCCATGATGTTGCGCAGATGGCGCACATTGCCCGGCCAGCGATAAGACTGCAAAATAGCCATTGCCTCCTGGCTCAGCTCGCGCTTGGGCATGCCCGAAATCTCCGCCGCGCGCTTGATGAAATAACGGCACAACTCGGGGATATCCTCGCGCCGCTCCTCAAGCCCCGGCACCTTGATCGGCACCACGTTGAGGCGATAATACAGATCCTCGCGGAAGCGGCCGGCTTCGATTTCCGCCTGCAGATCCCGCGTGGTGGCGGTGATGATGCGTACATCGGCCATCACCGGCTTGTCGCCGTGCACACGGGTGAAAGACTGCGCCTGCAGAGCGCGCAGAAAGCGGCTTTGCGTTTCAATGTGCATATCGGCGATTTCATCAATAAACAACGTCCCGCCATGGGCGCGCTCCAGCACGCCCACGCGCTCGGCGCCCCCGTTGGGGTTGTTATCCTCGATACCGAACAATTCCTGATCCACCCGCCCGGGCGACATGCTGGCGGCGTTGAGCACCACGAATTTGCTTTTGATGCGGTGCGATCTCTGGTGAATCTGACGGGCGATCACTTCCTTGCCCACACCCGGCCCGCCGGAAAGCAGCACCCGGCTGTTGGTCGGGGCGACCCGCTCGATCATCTGACGAATCTGCAGAACCGCCGAAGAGCGGCCGATCAGTTCGGTTTCGGGATTGCCGCGCAGACGCAGCTCGTTGTTTTCCAGGCGCAGGCTGGCCGTCTCCAGCGCCCGCTCGAGGATAAGCAGCAGGCGCTCTGCCGAAAACGGTTTTTCGATAAAATCATACGCCCCCATTTTAATGGCGGTGACCGCGGTTTCAATATTGCCGTGCCCGCTAATCATGATCACCGGTACATGCGGATATTTCTGCATCACACGCTCAAGAATACCCAGGCCATCCAGCTCGCTGCCCTGCAGCCAGATATCGAGAATAATCGCCGACGGCACACGCTTGGCCAGGCCTTGCAGCGCCTGGTCGCTGTTATTGGCAATGCGCACGTGATAATGCTCATCGGATAAGATGTCACAGATTAGGGAGGTAATATCGGATTCGTCATCAATGACGAGAATATCGGCGCTCATGCAAGACTCCTACAACAGGTTAAACCGTATGATTGCCGAGCTTTTATCTTTTCGAATGGCCTGTTACACGACCTGTTGCACAAATGCTACAAAAATCTGCAAAAATGTCCAGCCCTTAATCGGGGGTTGGGGAGAAGTCGGCGTGCAGGCATCCACGACAGGCCGGCGGCAGGCCGTCGCCGCGAGATGACGCTACCCAAACACCAGCACCACCCGCGCACCGCCCTGCGCACGATTTTCCAGGTGGAGGGTGCCGCGATGTTCTTCCATATGTTTTTTCACGATCGCAAGCCCCAGACCGGTGCCTTTAGCCCGCGTCGTGACATACGGTTCGGTCAGGCGGTGCAGCTCCTCCGGCGGAAACCCGATACCGTTATCCTCCACGATCAGATGCGTGGTTTCGGGGTCCTGCGTTAGGCGTACCGTAATCTCACCGTTGAGATCGGGCTCGCGTTCGCGTCTGGCTTCAATGCCTTCCGCCGCATTTTTAAGCAGGTTGGTCAGGGTCTGGGCAAGCAGCCGCTCATCATAGGAACAGATCACCGGCTCTTCGGGCAGCTGCGTCGTGAAGGTGATACCGTGATGCACGGTTTTAGCCGAAAACACCGCCTCCTGCACCGTCTTGCTGAGATCGTGTTCGCTCATCAGCGGCGCGGGCATGCGCGCAAAGGAGACAAACTCCTCCACCATCTGACCGATATCCCGCGCATGGCGCGCGATGGTGTCGGTATAACGCTGGAAGCCTTCGCGTTCTTCTTCGCGCTCCAGCTTGTCGCGGTATTTTTTACGCAGCCGCTCAGCCGACAGGGTAATCGGTGTTAACGGATTTTTGATCTCATGCGCGATGCGGCGCGCCACATCGGCCCATGCGGCGCTGCGCTGGGCGTTGACGAGCTCGGTAATATCATCGAACGTCAGGATAAACCCTTCGATCTGCTTATCCTTTGCTTCCGCCGTCACCCGCACCTGCAAATTCAGCACGCGCCCGGCGCGGCGCACGCTGATATGTTCCTCAATCAGGGTCTCCGGTTTGTCCGCTGCCTGCCTGAGAAGCGGTTCGATATCCGGCAACAGGGCGGTAATCGGCATGCCCTTCATCGACTGGGTTTCATCATCTTGCAGCAATTGCGCGGCGGTGCGGTTGTTAACACTGATGACCTGGTGCTGATCGAGCGCCACCACGCCGGCCGAGACCCCGGCAAACACCGCCTCGATAAAGCGCCGGCGCTCATCCAGCTGGCGGTTGGCCGCCATCAATTCCTGGCGCTGTTTTTCCAGCTGCTGGGTCATCCGGTTAAACGCCCGGCCGAGCGTGGCGATTTCATCCTGCTTGTGCGTATCCGGCACCTGCGCCGTAAAATCCCCGGCCCGGACCTGCTCGGCAGCATAAATCAGCCGCGTGATCGGCACCACCAGCCGCAGCGCCAGATACATGCCATACCAGATCGCCGCCAGCAGCAGCAATACGGCCACTAGTGCGAACAATAAGGAAAAATGCAGCTGAATATTGGAGATATTGGCCTGCAGCTGGCGGTAATCGCGCGCGCCGCCTTGGGCAACCACCATGTGTTCAAGCACATCCGGGTCGATCAGCCGCCCAACGAGCAGGTAGGTATCGTTCAGATTACCCAGCTTGACCAGCGCGCGGATTTTATCCTGATCGTCCGCGAGCACGACCACACGGCCCCCATCGGCGCGTTCGAGCACCTGCGGCGGCAGCCGTTCGAACGACAGCGAAAAACTCAGTTCCGAGCGGGCGATCACCTGATTCTGGTCAAAGATGATGGCTTCCGTCAGGTTGCGCAGCGCCGCCTGATTATCCAGCATCTTGCCGAACATGGGCGGGTTGGTCAGCACCATCGGCAGGTGGCGCTCGATATCGCTGGCCATGGCCAGCGCATCGGCGCGGATCGTCTCCTTATGTTCATTCAGGTAGGCTTCGGCCACTTTAACCGATTCCTCAATCGCCTGCGTCACCCGCTCATCGAACCAGCCCTTGATGCCGACATGGAAAAAGATCGCCGCGAAAATCGACAACATAATGGTCGGGATAATGGTCACCAGGCTGAAAATCAGCACGATGCGCGTTTGCAGGCGCGAGCCCACCGCCCCGCGTTTCATGGCGCGCAGCAGCTCGACCATGCGGGCGATGATAAAACTCGCCAGCACCACCACCAGCGCCAGATTGACGCCGACCAGCCAGGTCAGCGTATCGGATTCAAAGCCAAACGGCGCGTCGCTGCCGGTTATCACGATCCAGGTGGCAATCGCCGAGCTAAGCGCCGCCACCAGCAGGGTGAAGGTCAGCACTTTCGACGGTCGCAATTTCCGGAAGCGCTCCAGAATGCTACCCAGCTGGTCGGACGTAATCGGAATGGTCGAGCTGGAAGTGGCCATAGCTACCTTCACGATGCCTGTCGCCTGCTATCACGGCGCGGCGATGCCAGGCCCAGCCGGCGGATCTTCTTGCGCAGCGTGTTGCGGTTTAGCCCGAGTAATCTCGCCGCCTGCAGCTGATTGCCGCCGGTGGCGCGCAGGGTTTCCTCGATCAGGGGTGCTTCCACCAGCCCCATCACCCGCTCATACAGCCCGGCTGGTGGCAGCTCCTGCCCGTGGCTGGCGAAATAAGCCTGCAGGTGCCGGCGCATCTGCCACTGGATGGTGGCGGGCGTATCGGCGGGTTCGCGTTCTGCGGGCGACGCCGACTCAGCTGCCTCATCGGTTATAATCGGGTGGGTGTTTGCCATCATCTGCCTAATAAGTGAGCAGAGCATAGGCCAAAGCCGTCCCCCGCGCAAGATGCTTGCGCCGGGCGCGTTTTGGGCGCACCATAGCGCATATGGACCACCGGATTGACGCCTTTATCGAATCGCTGCTGGCTGAGCGCGGCGCCTCGGCCAATACGGTGACCGCCTATCGCCGCGATCTGGTCCAGTTCCTGGCCTTTCTGCGCGATCAGAAATGGCGGCTTGACCGCCTTTCGCGGCGTCAGGTGGAAGCCTACGTCGCGCATTTACACCAGTCGGGTCTGGCCACCGCCAGCCTGGCGCGCAAACTTTCGGCCATCAAGCAATTCCTGGCGTTCCTGCAAAGCGACGGTGAGCGCGCCGACAACCCCGCCGCCACCATCGCCACGCCCAAACAGGGCCGCCAGCTGCCCAAATGCCTGGATGCCGAGGAAATCGAACGTCTGCTGATCACCGCGCATCATATGGAAGGCGCCGAGGGCGCCCGGCTGAAGGCGCTGTTGGAGATATTATACGCCTCCGGCCTGCGGGTGAGCGAGCTGGTCAGCCTGCGCCTGTCGCATCTGCGCAAGAACGCGCGCCAGCCCTATGGTTATGAGCCCTATCTCATCGTCAGCGGCAAGGGTGATAAGGAGCGGCTGGCGCCGCTGAACAGCCGCGCAGTGCAGGCCATTGTCGATTACCTGCCTCAGCGTGCGGCGTTTATAAAAGCAGGCGGCTCCTCTGCCTGGCTGTTTCCCTCAACAGGCGTGGGCGGGCACCTCACCCGCCAGCGCTTCGGCCAGTTACTCAAAGACCTGGCCCTTAAAGCCGGGCTCGACCCGGCCGCCCTTTCGCCGCATGTCGTGCGCCATGCCTTTGCCACCCATCTGCTGGAAGGCGGCGCCGATTTGCGGGTGATTCAGGAACTGCTCGGCCATGCCGATATTTCCACGACGCAGATTTATACCCATGTCGCCGGGGCGCGCCTGCAGGAACTGGTGGAAACGGCGCATCCCTTAAGCAACATCACGCCCTGATTTCTTTCCTTCCGCTGGCTGAGGCCATCGGCTATGCTGCGCGTGCATGATCAACCAACCGCCATCATCTGAGGCCGATGACAAAACGGCCTGGAGCCTGCGTATGCTGCGTGCGGTATGGGCGCGCCGCCAGCTGGCCGCCCGTTTCGTACACGCCACCGGCCATGCCCTGAGCTGGCTGTATGACAAATTCCCGCTGCCGCGGCGGGCGAAAGACATCACCACCGAGCTGACCTACCACACCATTGAGCATTTCATTGTGCAGTCGGAAGGCTATCAGGACTGGCTGCACCGCCACACCGGACTGACGCGCCTGCACGGGCTGATGCGGCGCGAAGTCGAACAGCCGCCGACAGCGCTGGAGGTGCCAAGCGAAGCCCAGTGGCAGGAGGTGATAAGCCGAGGCGTCAAACGCCAGGCACACAGTGGTGAGCCGGTGCGGCTGGCGGTGATTATCCCGGTTTATAAAGGTTATGAGGAAACGCTGGCCTGTCTGTACAGCGTGCTCACCGCGCCTACCGACATTCCGTTCAGCCTGACGGTGATCAATGACGCAAGCCCCGATGCGGCGCTGGTGGCCATGCTGGAAAAACTCCAGCAGCACGGCCTGTTTGACCTGATCACCCACGAGCACAATCAGGGCTTCGTGCGTACCGTTAATGAAGGCATGGCGCGGCATGAATCGCACGATGTGCTGCTGCTCAACGCCGATACGCAGGTCTATGATTTCTGGCTTGAGCGCCTGGTCGCCGCCCTTGAACGCGACGAGCGCACGGCCAGTGTGACGCCGTTTTCCAACAATGCCGAGTTATGCAGCTATCCCGTCCCGTTTTATGGCAAAACGCGCGAACTGGGGGTGAGTTACGCCGAGCTCGACCGGCTGGCGGCGCAGGCGAATGCCGGGTTATCGGACGAACTGCCCACCGCCGTGGGCTTTTGCATGCTGATGCAGCGCGCCGCCATCGAACAGATCGGCCGCTTCGACGAGGATATATTCGGCCGCGGCTACGGTGAAGAAAATGACTGGTGCCTACGCACGGCCGGCGCCGGCTGGCGGCACGTACTGGCGGCCGATGTGTTCGTCCGCCATGCCGGCTCGGTTTCCTTTGCCGCGCACAAGCGGCGGGAGCTGCGCCGCTCGCTGTATAAGCTGAACCAGCGCCATCCGCATTACCGCGAACTGGTGCGCCGCTTCCGTGATGAAGACCCGCTCAAACCCCATCGCCAGCGCCTCGATGTGGCGCGGCTGCTCTCCCTCCGCCAGCAACAGGCGTTCCTGATGATCAGCCACAATGCCGGCGGCGGCACCGAAAAACACATTCGCGACCTCACCGAGCGGCTGGCGCGCGAGGGCGTCACCGCCTATCGCCTCAGCCCCGATCCCGAGCATGCCGCCCAGTTGTGCCTGTGGCATGAGGCGATGCCCGACTGTCCCAACCTGATATTCGACCTCGACGAGGAATACGACACGCTACGCGACGTGCTGACACAGCTGGGCATCCATCACCTGCATATTCATCACCTGCTCGGCTTCCCACAGCGCATGCTGTTTATACTGGAACGGCTGCGCGATGACCTCGCGGTCGGCTATGATGTCACCCTGCACGATTATTATTTCGCTTGCCCCAGCATCAACCTACTGTATGATAAGGGTTATTTTGAGGGCGAACCGAGCACAGAACAATGCGCCGCCTGGACCCGTCGGCATCCGACCGCCGCCGGACGCACGCCGCTGTGGCTGTGGCAGCATCTGCATGGCCAGCTACTACATGCAGCGCGGCGTGTGATCGCGCCTTCCGGTGACACCGCCGAGCGCATACAACGCTTCTTTCCCGATATTGACGTGTTCGTCCAGCCGCATCCGCAACACACCGTTCAGGGGCCGAGCCTGTATCTCCCGCACAGTCCCAATACGCCCGTCAGCGTGGCACTGATCGGTCATCTTAACGATCATAAAGGGGCCAAATTGCTGGTGCAGATGGCCCAGGACACCAAACAGCGCGACCTGCCGATTCATTTTCACCTATTCGGCGAGAGTGAGCGCGCCGGCGCGCTCAAACGCACCGGTTGCGTCACCCTACACGGCGCCTATCAGGAAGACACGCTGCATGAGGCACTTAACCAGACGCGCTGCCACGCCGCCTTCTTCCCGAGCCTGTGGCCGGAAACCTACAGCTATACGCTGTCCATTGCGCTTGCTTTTCGGCTTTTTCCCGTCTGTTTTGATCTGGGTGCGCCCGCCGAGCGCCTGCGCCGGGCCGAATGGGGTCGCATTCTGCCGCGGGTGCTCATGCGCGACGCGCGCAGCATCAACGACCAGTTGCTGGCGCTTGAAACCACCGCTCCACCACCCGCCGTGGCAGCGGCCGTCGCGCAGAATTATCCGTCTATTCTGAAGGATTATTACGGGCTTTAGGCCCTGTTAACACTAACCTCGCCGCCGACTCACCCATCCAACCGCATGATATCGCGCAGCGCCTGAGTGGCGTTCGGTGAGGCGTTCGGTGA
>CAZMBI010000015.1:0-29776 GCA_964564675.1 uncultured Azospirillaceae bacterium | reverse complement strand
GGCGTTCGGTGAGGCGTTCGGTGAAGCTTCCCGGGCGGTTGCTTCGGCTTCGCGGCGATGCATCGGCGGCTGGCCATAATGCGCCGACAGTTCACGGAAAATATAATCAAGTACCGATGTGGCGGTCTCGATATGATGGCTGCCCTCGACATGCCCGGACGGCTCAAACTGGCTCATACGGAACCCGTCGACAAAGGCCTGCAGCGGCACGCCGTGTTGCAACGCAATGGAAATGGCGATGGCGAACTGATTCATCATACTGCGCATCGCGGGCGATTGTCTGGGCATATCGATAAAAATCTCACCCAGCCGGCCGTCGGGATATTCGCCCGTGCGCAAAAACAGGGTATGGTTGCCCACTGCCGCTTTTTGCGTAAAGCCGTGGCGACGGGCGGGCAGCGGCTCGCGCGCGGTGGCTCCGGTTGCCTGCGGCAGCGACAGATGATCGACAGCGGCCACCGCAATACTGGGCTGGCGCACCGACCAGCGCACCCCCTCGGGCATGGTGTGCCCGGCGGTCGTTTGCGGTGCGTGCGCCAATTGTGTTTGCGCAGCCTGCGGGGTAGCCTCTGTGGCCGCCGGCGGCGTGTCGTATAATCCGCCGCCCGCGCGTTGCAGGCTGAGCGATTTCAGGCCGAGCCGCCAGGCCATCACCAGCCAGTTGCGGCATTGTTCGATCGAGGCATCACGCGCCAGCGGTACGGCATAGGCAATGCCGCCCGAAACAAACGACTGCACGGAAGCCATCATGTTAAGCTGCGCCTCAACGGAGAGCTCCCCGCTGAATACGGCAAGGTCTTCTTCGCTGATATGCGGTGCGTCTTCCAGGCTGTTCGTGCCGCAGGCATAGGCGTTGGCACGTGCGATCTCGTCTGTGCTGAAGCCTATATGGCGCAGCACATCGAAGCCCGCATCATGCAACTGCGCATCGTTCATCTGCAGCACGTCGCGGCAGAAGCGTTCTCCCAATACGAACGAATCAAACGCATGCCGCAGATGCGCCGCACGCATCAGCGCCACGTCTATCGCCACCAACTGCTCGTCTTTGAACCCGCGCGCGGCCAGCGCTTCATGGCCAATCGCCGGCGCCCCCGCCAGCGTGCCATGGCCGCACACATGCACGATAATATCCTGAATCTGCCCGGCATCATAGCCCAGCCGCTGCAACCCCGCGATCACCGCGCCGTTGAGCTGGCGCTCCACACCGCCGCGCGGATGCGGCCGCATTTCCACCAACTGCGCAAGCGGCGCCACCCCGGCAGCTCCTGCATCAAGCAGCGGCAACAGCCGCGGGCTCGCCGCCATCAGACTGATCTGGGCGTTGCTATAACCATACTCGTCGCCGCGAATCATCGCCAGATCCCACACTCGCTGCACGGCCTCGCTCAAACCGGCATCAGGCAGGCTGGCATGGTCAAGCGCCGGCGGGCAGACATCGACCGAACCCAGATATTGCGTGCGGCCAAACGCCGCTTCGTGATGCTGCCACATCAGCCGCATTATCCCGTCACGATTGGCGGAATAAGCCTCAAAGGCGCCAAGCTCACGCGCCAGCTCGGCGGAAGCGGCATAGCCGGCGCCGGTCATCAGCGCTGTCACCCCCGCCGACATGGCCCGGCCTTCCTCGCTGTCATAGGCATAGCCCATCTGCATGAGCATCGCGCCCAGGTTACAATAGCTCAGGCCCACCGGGCGGAAACGGTAGGTGTTGCGCGCAATCTCGCGCGAGGGATATTGCGCCATAGTAATGGCGATATCGAGCATCACCACCAGCAAGCGCGTGAGATGCTCGAACGAGGCGACATCAAACTCGCCCGTTTCATCGACGAAATGCACCAAATTAAGCGTAGCGATATCGCAGGCCGTATCATCGAGGAACAAAAATTCCCCGCGCGGGCTGGACGCGGTAATCGGCCCCTCTTTGGCGCAGCCGTGCCAGGCTTTGATGGTATCGCTGAACTGCACCGCCGGCTCGCCGGTTGCCCAGCCGGCCTGCGCGATCTGCCCGATCAACTCCTCGGCGGCGAGTTCGCCGACTGCTATCCCGTCGCGACGCCCGTACAGGGGCCATACACCTCGTTTGCTTACTGCATGCAAAAAATGATCGGGCACCCGTACCGCCATGCGCGCCTGATGCGCGCCGACGGTGAGAAACACCTCGGAATCCGCCTCGCAGTCAAACACCGGCAGCGAAATCTCGCTGAAGCCCTGCGCCGCGTAATCCTTGACGCGCGCGATGTGACTTTCCGGCACCTGCGCCTCGCGCGCGGCCAGTTCCGCTTCGGCAATCGCGGCCTGCTCGCCCGACTCAAGCGCCGCCAGCAATGCCTTGAGGTGTCCGTGCAACTGCCGCGCACCGGCCACCAGGGCTGCCGCTTTATATTCTTCCGTCGTTTTCCAGCGCACGAAGGATTCAATCTCCGGGTGGTCGATATCTACCAGCACCAGCTTTTCCACCTGCGAGGCACCGCCGCCCGGTTTAATCGCCCCGGCCGCCTTATCGCCGATACTCAGGAAACGGATCAGCCCGCCGGAATTGGCGCCGCTGGAAAGCGTCTCCTGCGCACTGCGGATGGAGGACATATTACTGCCCGTGCCCGAGCCATATTTAAATAACCGCGCCTCACGCTCCCACAAATCCATGATGCCGCCGTCACCGACCAGCTCGTCACGCACCGACTGGATAAAGCAATGATGGTGCTGCGGGCGGGCATAGGCACTGGTGGATTTGCAGATACGTCCCGACTGCGGCTCGATATGATAATGCCCCTGCGCCGGCCCGTCGATGCCATAAGCCCAGTGCAGGCCAGTGTTCAGCCATTGCGGCGCGGCAGGCGCCATCATCTGCTGCGCCATGGCATAGCAGCATTCGTCATAAAAGGCGCGCGCGTCGGCTTCGGTATCAAAATAATCACAGCGCCAACCCCAATAGGTCCACGCCCCGGCCAGCCGGTGAAAAATCTGCGCCGCCGAATATTCCGAGCCGTAGCGCTCGGCTTCGGGCAGATAATTCAGCGCCGCCTCATTGGGAACCGACGGCCATAGCCACTCCGGCATGATGTCGCGTTCGTCATCGCTGGGATTTGGCAGGCATTTGGCGGGCACGCCCGTTTTGCGCAGAAAATGGCGCGCCAGATATTCGCTGGCGGCATAAGACCAGTTCGCCGGCACTTCAAATTCCGGAATGCACAAGCGCTGCGTTTCATCGGCATGACAGATTTCAATATCGACGGCCTTGAACGGAATATCGGCAAAGGGCGAGGAGCCGGCGCGGGTAAACTGGCGGGTGATCTGCATGTATCGGTTTCAATCCCAAGCTTCTCCCTGACTGACAATGCACCATTGCCATGGCGGGAAACGTTATTATGACGTAAGGAACTGCTTGGCCGAAACGAAAGCCGCGCTGTTTGATAAATCACAGCGTTCTAGAATTGCTAACATTAAACTAGCATCGGCGCATGGCGCTGACAACCGAAGAAGTGGGAGATGTTGAAAACAGCGGTGTGAGGGTAAGGCACAGGGGTTAGGAATGCCCATTCTCTCTATACGCTAGAGCTTATACCCTGCCCTATTCCTTACACTTCAGCAGCGTGATATCATAAACCGGATGCTCCAGTACCGACAGCGCCGGCGAGGAAGCAAACATCCAGCCTGAGAAAATCAGGGTCTCGCCGGTATCGGGCTTGGCTTCGGTAATCGCCAACAGCGCCGCCTGTTCGGGGCGGACATCGCTGGGCGCAATCCAGCAGGCGGTGGCGATGATGATCAGATTACCGAACGCCATAGGCTCGCCCAGCGTAGCCTCCAGAATCGAGGTGCGCGCCGTGACTTTATTCAGGCCGCGCAGCTTCACCCCGCTGGCCGGTTTGGCTTTGTCTGCCGTTAACGGGTTAGCCGGCTGTTGCGGCGGCATCGCAGGCTGCTGCGCCGAGGCGGAGGCGGCAAACAGCACGCAGTTGCTGCAGACTACCACAGCGAGCGCCAGTACGATCCATGACCGACCGCCTGCCATGGGTTAAAATCCCAGACTGAACGGGTTTTTCTTTTTTTCTTGCCCATCCTCAGCCGGTGCGCTGGCCGTCGGCGCCTCGCCGTCGCTGTCCATACCGCCGCCGCTGAAGACAAACTTGCCCAGCAACTCCTCAATACTGATGGAGGACTGGGTATAATCGATGCGACCGCCGTCTTTCAGCAGGGCGTCGCTGCCGCCCGGTTCCAAACGGATGAATTTGTTCCCCAGCAGCCCTTCAGAGGCGACAATTGCCGACGTATCCTTGGGCAGCTCAACTGTTTCACGGATCTGCAGGTTCAGCTTGGCTTGATAGGTCTTATCATCGAGTGTCATGGATTCGACGACCCCTACCTTGATGCCGCCCACACGCACATCGCTGCCCAGTGAAATACCGGTTATATCGGTAAAAACGGCGGTTACCACATAGCCGTCGATGGATTTCATATTGCTCTGCTGGTAGGCAAAGGCCAGAAACCCGCCGGCTACCGCTAGCACCACTGCACCCATAATGGTCTCAATGACATTACGCCCCATACGGAAACCTCCTATGATATGCTACCAGCATTATCCGGTTTTATCCGCTTTGTCACCTGTCTGATTGCCTGAAGCGGCATGCGCGCCGCCGATCAGAGGTGGAGGCGCTGCACGAAATCCCCGAAACTTTCGGCTTTTTCGGCCCTGGCCTGATAATCGCCGAACAGCCAGTCGAGCGTGTCCAGAATCGTCGCCTCGTCGGCGTCTTCCTGATACGGCGTATTCAGCCGTTCACCCAGCCGGTCGCCGCCCAGATGCAGGTTATACTGCCCCGCCGCCTTGCCGATCAGCCCGATTTCGGCGACATAAGGTCGGGCGCAGCCATTGGGGCAACCGGTCATGCGGATGGCCAGTTCCTGCTGTTTAATCGCATGTTTATCCATCAGCCCTTCGATTTTGGTAATCAGCTCGGGCAGGTAACGCTGCGCCTCAGCCAGCGCCAGCGGACAGGTCGGCATCGCCACACAGGCCAGCGCTTCGCGGCGGATGGGCGTTAGTGATTCGGCATAGCGATGCAGCGTATAATCCTGCAATATCTTCTCGATCGCCGGTTTATCCTGCTCGGCAATACAAGTGAGCATCACATTCTGATTGGCCGTAAACCGCAGCCCGCACAGGCCGCTTTCAGCCAGCGCCTGCAGCCCGCTTTTAATCGGATAGCCGGGCGCATCATGCACGCGGCCATTTTCCACAAACAGCGTGAGATACCATAAGCCCTGCGCGTCCTGCAGCCAGTCATGCACATCCCCGCGGTGACTGAAGGTAAACGGCCGGGCCGGTTCAAACGCCACGCCCATGCGGCGTTCGACTTCCGCCTTAAACGCCTCAACGCCCATGCGGTCTACCGTATATTTCAGCCGCGCCAGCTTGCGGTCTTCACGGTTGCCGTGATCGCGCTGGGTGGCGGCAATCTGCCAACAGCAATCGAGCGTTTTGTCCTTGGGGATAAAACCGATCACCGTGCCCAGGCGCGGGTAGGTTTGGGCATTGCCGTGCGTGGTGCCGAGCCCGCCGCCGATCGCAACATTAAACCCGGTGAAAGCGCCCGCTTCCTCAATCGCGATGAGGCCGATATCCTGCGTGAAAATATCCGTGTCGTTATGCGGCGGAATGGCGAGGCCGATTTTGAATTTACGCGGCAGGTAACGATCCTGATAAAGCGGGTCCTCCTCCGGCTGCTCGCCTTCGAGCTTTTCGCCGTCCAGCCAGATTTCCTTATAAGCGCCGGTGGCAGGCAACAGATGGGCGCTGATGGCGGCGGCAAAATCGTGCACCTCCCTGTGAAACGGCGTCAGTGCCGGGTTGGCGCCGGCCACCACATTGCGGTTGACATCGCCGCAAGCGGCAATCGCATCGAGCCCCAGCCGGTCGAACCACTGCATGGAAGGCTTCAGATGCGATTTGACAATGCCGTGAAACTGCACCGTCTGACGTGTGGTGATTTTGATCACCCCGCTGGCGTGCTGGTCCGCCGCCTCCTGCAGGCCGAGCCACTGCCCGGCGGTCAGATCGCCTCCGGGTATGCGCAGGCGCACCATAAAGGAAAAGGCCGGCTCCAGCTTTTTGCGTTCGCGCTCGGCGCGGCGGTCGCGATCATCCTGCTGGTAGGTGCCGTGAAATTTCAGCAATTGCTGATCGTCCGGCGCGAGTGCGCCGGTCAGCTGATCCCGCAATCCCTCCGCCATGCCGCCGCGCAGGCCGCGGCTTTTGGTTTTGATCGCTTCGTTGGGCGAGCGTTTAGCCTCTGTCATGGCGCCTCCTAAACCTAATACACATCCTTCACGTAGCGGCCCTCATCGGCCAGATCGGCAAGGTAATCCCTGGCGCTTTCGCCTTTGCGGGCAGCGATAATATCCACCAGCGCGGTTTCAACATCGTGGCTCATCGGATCCTTATTGCCGCACAGATAAAGATGCGCGCCGCCTTCCAGCCAGTCACACAGCGTATCGCCGCGCGCACGCAGCCGGTCCTGCACATAGACCTTGTTTGCCTGATCGCGCGAGAATGCCAGATCGATCGCTTCCAGATTGCCCGCCTGCAGATGATCCTGCCATTCGAGCTGATAGAGAAAATCGCAATGCGCGTGCTGTTCGCCGAAAAACAGCCAGTTGCGGCCCGCGTCGCCGCGTTCGGCACGCTCCCACACAAACGAGCGAAACGGCGCGATGCCGGTGCCCGGGCCGATCATAATCATATCGCGCCCATCCGGTGCCAGGCGGAACTGATGATTCTGGTGAATATAAAACCGGATTTCATCGCCCGGCTGCAATCCCGCCAGATAATGCGAACACAGGCCATAGCCGATGCCGCCGTCTTCCTGGCGGTGCCAGGCATGCGCCACCGTCAGATGAATCGATTGGCCATGCGCTTCCGGCGAGGAGGCGACCGAATACAGCCGTGGCGTGATCATATCCACCCCCTCTTCCGCCTGCGGCATTATAATCCCCGCCGCGTCGCCGGGCTGATAGCTCAGCTCGTCGTCATAGGCGATCTCGATATGAAACGTTTCCTTGCGCGAGCCCGTATCATTCAGATTCACAATCTCCGTTACCGTGCCGGTAACTGGCTCGAGCCGGCTATAACCCTTGCCGCTTTTTATGGTTGCCTCCCCCTGCTCCAGCGAAAGGCTGAGGGCAGGCGTGCCTGAGTCCTCCCGTGCTTTAGCCCCCGGCTGCAAGTGCAGGTGTTTTAAGGTGGATTCAATCCACTCCGGCACATGTTGCGCGAAATCGACATCAAACTCGCGGCGCGGCATCAGTGCGCTGGCTCCCAGCCGTTCTAATTCCGTATCGAGCTTGCGCGCGAAACCGCAAAATTCGGCATAGCTGGTATCACCCAGCCCCAGCGTGATGAATGACAGCGTCTCAAGCGCGCCACCGGGTGCGGCCTTAAGCTGATCATAAAATGAAACGGCGGTCTCAGGCGGGTCGCCCTCGCCGTGGGTGGCCGCCACAAAGACCGCCGGGCCTTCCAGCGCCTGCAGGTCCGCTACTGTCACCCGGCTGACCGGCTTGGCCTGTGCTTTCCAGCCCGCGGCCTTGGCAGGTTTGAGCAATTGCTGCGCAACCATTTTGCTGTTGCCGGTCTCGGTGGCAAAAAACACGGTGAGCTTACTCATCGCCGTGGCGGTCGAATTTTCCGCCGCTGCCGGTGCGCCGCCGGCGCGACCGGCCAGGTAGCCCGCCGCCCACAGCAGCTGGTCGCGGCTTAAGGCACCTTCGAGCCGGGCAAGCAGTTGTTGTTGTTCATTGCTTAGCATACGCCGCCCTCACCCTAACCCGCTTCATGCACCGTCGCGTTGTTCGCGTGGGCGTGGCGAACGCATCCCTTTCCGTGTGCACGAGGGGCAGGGTGAGGGCACGCGACGTTATGCTTAGCGTCAATGCGCATGCACCCCTCCGCTCGGACGGGCCGGAACCAGCCGCCCGTTAACGACATGCAGCCCGCACTCCTGCTCGCTTTGCTGTTCCCACCACCAGCGCCCGGCGCGGGGATGTTCGCCCGGCTCCACGGCACGCGTGCAGGGCGCGCAGCCGATGGAAGGATAGCCCTGATCGTGCAGCGGATTGTACGGCACACGGTGTTCGGCGATAAACCGCTCGAGCTGCGGCTGGCTGATATCCAGCAGCGGATAGACTTTCACCAGCCGATGCGCCGCGTCCCATTCGGCAACCGGCAGCATATGACGGGCCTCCGATTGTTCGCGGCGCAGCCCGCTGATCCAGATATCCACACCCGAAAGCGCCCGCGCCAGCGGCTCCACTTTTCGGATATGGCAGCAGCTCTTGCGGTTTTCGACCGAGTGATAAAAGCTGTTGATCCCGTTTCGGCTGACGAAACGTTCCAGATTTGCCGGATCGGGATAATAAGTGTCAATGGTCAGGCCGTAGCGGTCGATGGTCTCTTGCTGCAACGCATAGGTTGCTTCGAACAGACGCCCGGTATCAAGCGTAAACAGGCGAACCGGCAAACCGTGCACCGCGATGGCATGGGTGAGCATCTGATCTTCCAGCCCGAAACTGGTGGAAAACGCCACGCGCGCGGTCTGTTCGCTCAGCCACGCCAGACGCTGCCGCCAGTCAAGCGGCGTCAGCGCCTCGTTGAGCCCGGCAATGTCTGCTTCAGTGTAGGGCATAGGCCACCTCATCCGCCGGCGGGAAAAAGGAAACCGCCGTTTGCGCCTGTTGTTTCCAGCCATGCGTCTCGCGCCAGCGCACCACATCCCCGACGATCAGCAGGGTCGGCGAGGGAAACGCCAACCCGGCAAAGCGCTTGGCAAACACCCCCAGCGGAGCCGCCCATTCCTGCTGCGCCGGCGTCGTGCCCTGGCTGACCGCCAGCATCGGCGTATCCGGATCAAGGCCGGCTTCCAGCAGGCGCTGGCAGAGTATATCGCGGTGCTTGCTGCTCATATAAAAAACCAGCGTTTCCTGCCGGGCATAGCGCAGTGACTGCCAGAACGTCTCATCGTGCAACTGCTCGCTGTAAAGCGTTAAAAAGCGCACGCCATTGGCACCGCCGCGTTCGGTGAGCGGAATGCCGGCATAGGCGGCGCAGCCATTGGCGGCGCTGATGCCGGGCACCAGCTGATAGGGCAGCCCAAGCTTCTGGGCTATGGCGATTTCTTCCGCTCCGTGCGCGAATACACCGGGATCGCCGCCCTTAAGCCGCACCACCACCTCGCCGGCACGCAGGTGCTGTTCGATCAGGGCATCGATGGCTTCCTGGCTTTTCAGATGCACGTCGCGGCTTTTGCCAACCGGGATTTTTTCCGCCTCGCGCCGCACGTACTGGGTGAGCAGCTCCGGCGCCACCAGACGGTCATACAGCACCACATCGGCCTGGCTGAGCAGGCGCGCCGCTTTCACGGTAATCAGCTCCGGATGGCCCGGCCCGGCACCGATAAGATATAAAGCCGCCATGCCCGTGCCCCACGCGTTTTCAGTCGGCAGGGTTTTGCCCGGCGCTGCCTGTAACGCCTCATCGAACAACGCCTGCGCGCGCGCATCATTTCCCTCATAGACTTCTTCGGCCAGCGGGCCTTCAAACAGGCGCTGCCAGAACAGCCGTTTCGCCTGAATACCCTGCAGTTGCGCCTTAACTGCCGACCGCCGGGTCTGCGCAAAGCGCATCAACCGTTCCAGATTCCACGGCAGGGCACGCTCGATCCAGTATTTGACAAGCCGCGCCAGTACCGGCGAGACGCCGCCGGAGGAAATCGCCACCTGCAGATTGCCGCGACGCACCAGCGCCGGGAAAATCACATCGCACAATTCGGGCTGATCCACCGCATTGACCAAAAGCCCGCGCCCATGCGCATCGTCGTGGATGCGCGCGTTAAGCACCGTATCATCAGTGGCGGCAATCACCAGTGCCGCAGCTTCCAGTTGGGCGGGCTGATAGTCGCATTCGCTATAAGGCACGCCGTGCCGGTTAAGCAGCGCCTGCAGGCGTGGCGTGATCGCGCGTGCATACACACGCAGCGGGATATGGTGCGACAGCAGGGTTTCGATCTTGGCATAGGCAATGTCGCCGCCGCCGATCACAACAATGGCGTGCTCCGGCCTGAGCCGTAAAAAGAGGGGAAACGTATTCACACTGTGCCTGCCTAATTTTTCTGTGCTGTCATTCTGCGGGCATCGGCCCGCAGGATGACAAACGCGTTAACAACCAACCATATTCAGTCTATCTGTCATTTTTATATTGTAAATACATTTTTCTGATGTATATTATGCCTACTGATGACGCTAATACGGTAGCCCCCATGCCCAAGACCGCCACGTCCGGCCTGCCCTTTTCCGCCAGAGCACTCATCGCCCTTCAGGCCATGGTCTTTATCGCCTATCACGGTAGCGCCGAGCGGCCGATCACCGGCAACCAGATCACCGCGCGCTATCGCCTGAGCCAGCGTGCGCTGGAGCCCATTTTGCAGCCGCTAGCCCGGGCCGGCCTGCTGATAAGCCAGCCCGGCGCCTATGGCGGCTATTACGTGGCCGACGCGCACGCGGTCACCCTGCGCGATATCCTGACCTGTTTTAACCGTCCGATTGATGCCGATCATCTGGCCTTCACCCATTTTGCAGAATTCCTCCTGCCGCCGCTCGCTGCGGCACAGCAGGCGATGCACACGCGCCTGGCCGAAACCACGCTGGCCGATCTGTGCGCGCAGGCGCATAAAGCTGGCGTGCCCCACAAGTTGGAGGTGTGTTTGGACTATATGATTTAGGCGAATATCTCACCCATTTATCGCGAGCGGCCTGATCGCGCTTACGGTTTCACCGCTTTATTATGCGTGATAAAGGCATGATAGGACAAGTCCGCTAGGTGGCGATACATGACAAAGGCGGCCAGCACGAAGGTCAGCAATGACGACAGGAAATAGCCATAGCCGTAATAGGCAAAGCCTATCTGCATACTAACAAGGGTGAGCACCACGTTAGCGGCCAGGAAAAAAACCTGTATCCCCATCACGGTACGACGCGCATCAAAATATGACAGGATGATCATCGCAAACAGCGCCAGCACGTGGAAAAAACCGCCCAATACGCCAAGGCGGAAAATACCGATCTGATGAAAGCTCATATTGAGCCCGCCCAGTATCTGTGCCGCCAGCACTAGCGCTAAAAAACTGATCGTACCCTGCACGATAATAAAGTTACGCGCATGGGTGAGCACGCTGCTCATCACCGCTTTGGCGTTCTCATGCACTTTCTGCAGTGATTTATGCGCCAGGATATCTTCGTAAAACCGGCGGTAACGTTCAAAGAAGTGGGTTTCCACAGAAAACACAAATACCGCCATCGCCGGCACGATACTGACATAGGCCAGAAACATGGCGCTGTCATAATCGGGATACATGACCATCCGGTTGTCCAGCAGCGTGCGCTCGGGCGCAAACCATATAATCAGCTTGTCCGCCCAGATCGCCAAATTATAGCAGAATCCGCCGATGGCCAGTTCCTTGTAGCGCGCGAAATACGGCATCATAGCGAGGTGATCGCCCGATTGATAAGGGTATTCTGCAAATACCTTGGCGATCAGCGAAAAGACGATAAAGGCAATGCCGATATTAAACCCAGTCAGCATCCCCGCCGCGCCGTAATCAGTTTTCAGCCATTGCGCCATCAGCACAGCAATCAGCATGCCCAGGCCATAGGAAATATTTACGGCATGAAAATCTTTCAGCGCCATCAGATACACGCCCAGCAACCACACGGCGGACAACAGGAATACATTAACCAGCGCGGCCAGCCGCATCGATAGCGGCATATCGACATAAAACCCGTAAAACGGTAATGCAAACAGCAACTGAATCGCGATCACAATCAGCAGGCAGCCGATCAGCGTGCTGGGCACACTGCGCACGTCGTTGGTATGAATCCGATCGGCGATATAACGCGTGATCACCATAAACACCGGCGCCGACAGCACCAGCGACGCCGCCAGGTTATATACCAGTACCACCCGGAAATTAATCAGATAGTCATAGTCCAGGTAGTCAGCATATAGCAGCGTAATCCCGGCAATGGCTAAAATGGTGAACACCCAGGGCCCGGCCGCCGCAAAGCCGGCGCTGGCATAGGCGTGCACCACGCCGATCAGGTTATCCTGCCGGGTGAGGCGCCTGAGTTCAAATCCAATACCTGCCATCGTTAAATCTCCTGGTGATGCAATAACGTAAAGCGCATCATTATTCCTTTCCTGTCGCCTGCGCATATAATGCGCGGTAGGCTGCGTGCTGGTCATTTTTGTCATAATAGCGCGCCACACGCTCGCGCGCTGCGGCGGCGCTTTTCAGATACAGCGTTTCATCCGATAACAGATCGATCACCGCCTGCGCGGTCGCCGCCGGGTTGGCCAGCGGCGTGATGATACCGCCCGGGGCCAGCGGCGGATCTTCGTCGGCTTTGCCCATAACCATCTCCTCGCAGGCACCGACCTGCGTTGCCACCACCGGAATCCCGCAGGCGCCGGCTTCCAGCATAACCAGCGGCTGCGCTTCACTGAGCGAGGTAAACACCACCACGTCTATCTCGGGCAGGTAATCATCTATGTGCACTTGTCCGGTAAAGGTGATGACCGCATCCAGCGCATAATGCGAAATCAGCTCACAACATTCGGCGTAATAGTGCGCATCCTCGTCACTCGGTCCCATGATATACGCCTGCAACTCGGGTACGCGCTCGCGGATCATGGCGCAGGCGCGGATAAAGCTTTTAATGTCCTTAATTGGCACCACCCGGCCGATCAGCGCGATAGTGGGTTTACCGACAACGCGCTGGTCGATGGCGCGAAATCGCTCAATATCCACCCCGTTGGAGATAACTGTCATTTTCGCCGGAGCGGCGCCGTCCTGACGCTGCTGGATTTGATTCCCCTGATACAGCGTGATGATGCGGTCGCACGCGTCGTAGCAGATGCGGGAATAATTGGCGAAAGTATTCATCCATAAATCGCGCAGATTGCTTACCGTATGATCAATCGTATAACGCCGCGAGGCGGTCTCCAGCAGCCAGTCGGCCGATGCAATTTCAATACGGCGCTCGTTGGTATAAATCCCGTGTTCGGTGATGAAGGTCGGCTTGTCCGTTTCCAGCTTGGCGCGCGCGGCCAGCAGGCCGGCATAGCCGGTGCACAGGGTGTGATACGCCCTGGCGCGCGGCAATTCAAACAGCGCAATAGACAGCAGGCCGCCCATCACCGCCCGCCAGCTCCAGAAATAATCGAGGATGGAGCTTTCCTGATAATCTTCCTGATACATCTCGGTGAGCACCTGCCAGGCTTCACGGCTGTTAAGCAGATAGTCGCTGCCCACGCGCTTACGGTACGGGCCGAGCAGTGCCAGCATGTCCTCAAACGGTTTCAGTCCCGCCTGATCGTTGATAATCTGCTCAAGCGGCCTTTGCAGTCGCGTAATCAGCCCATGCGGCGCCTGGTTGCCGCGCGGCAGTTCCTGCAGCACCAGATCGGTATGGCCAACCACGTTATCCGGATAGTCATACTGGCGTACCGGCTCGGCATCCGGCGGCAGGATGGATACCAGGTGAAATCGCAGATGATTCTGCCGGCGGATCAGTTCATCCGTCCACGACGATACGCCGCCGCGCACATAGGGATAGGTGCCTTCCAGAATCAGGCAGATATCGCATTCCGAGGTGATCATTGCGCCTCCTGTGCCGCCGGTTGCCGGGGCTGCGCCCAGCTTTCGATACACTGCGCCAGCTTCGGCAGATAGGCCCGCATGGCATCCAGCAAAGGCAGGCACTCGCCGGCCACGCGGCGCAGCGTGTCATACTGGCCGGACTCATAAAGCGCCTGCGCATACCATAACAGAAGCTGGCGGTCGCGGTGCCCCGCATCGAACGAGCGCTCAAACCACGCCGCCGCCTCTTTCGGTTCTCCCTGGCGCAGCAATAACCGCCCGATCCGGATACGGCACTCCATATCATTGGGGGCAAGCTCCAGATATTCTTTATATTTCTTCAGTGCCTGTTCGCGGTTTAAGGCTTCGCGGTCGGGGTCCAGTATGCCGGTAAACGCATAGTCATCATAATAGCGCGCCAGACCCTTTTTCACGATCGGGTCTTTGGGGCGCTCGCGCTCCAGTTTTTCGATCTTCATCACCATCTCGCCGAAACGGTTTTCGATTCTGGCAATGGCAGTGGCAGCCTGCACGCGTATTGCATTAATACTGTCTTTGAGCCCATATTGCAGTACCGGCGCGAAGGCAGGGTGAAATTGCTCGGTGATGCGGGCGATGGCCTGACGTTTCTGCTCTTCCGTACCCAGCTGGATCACGTCCATAAACGGCACCACGCTATAGGGCTTCACATGCTCTTCCCGGCCTGCGCGCAGCGCCTCATAAATCGTTTCCGAACGCGAGCTCGCCAGTGCGGGGAAAAGCGAACGATACCATTCAATGAAGCTTTTAGAACGCGCCGCGTAATAAAATACCAGCAGCACGCTAAGCAGCGTGCCCAGCGCGCCGATTACACCGGCCACCCAGCTTGTGACCACAAGCACCAGCGTGAAGCGGGTCTCAGCACCCAGACGCAGGCGTAGCAGCGCAATAGCCAGCACGATCACACCCAGTATCACATGCGCGCTCAGCCCCATCCAAAACGGGATATACTGCCATAGCGTCAGAAAGGTATTGATGCCATGCAGCAGCGACCAGATAATCGACAGCCCAAACACCAGGACCTGATCGTCGTGCTCCACCTGCGCCGTCTCGTGAATATCCGGCGGCACGAAATAATCTTCCACGGTCTTGGGCGTTTGATGTGCGTACAGATAAGCCATCACGCAGCCTCATGCAGCGGTTGAATACGGAAGGAATAGCTAAGCTCGCGGGCCTTATCCCGCACCTCAGGCAGCAGCGCATCTTCGATTTTGCGCTGCACCACGCGCGCGCCTTCGGCATTGGCGGTGGGCAGCATGATGGTATAGCTGGCGCCGCTTAAGTGGTTTTCAAAGGCCAGATCGACGCTGCGCAGGCCTTTATCGACGGCCTCGGCCAGCAAGCGACCGCCCAGCAGGCGCGCCTCATGGTCGAGAGAATCGGCATGATTGAGGCTGACCTCAAGCAGTGTCACATCGAAATTCTGACGCTTGGCCAGTGCCGCCATATAATCGCTGAAGCGATTAAAATAACCCGGCGTCATCAGATTATTCTCCGGGTTGATCACGCTGGACTGCAGCGCATCTTGATAGTGCATGGCGTTGCGCACTGCCAGCCCCGCCCATTCGCCGATGGCGCGGAAGGTTTCGATGGTCTGCATGTTTAATTCCGTAAAATCGAGCTGTTCGATTTTGAGCATCCCCAGCACCTGACCGCTGTCACGATCGATAATCGGGGTGGCCAGCACGCCCTGGTCGCCCAGAATCAGTTGGTGCTCGGCATTGATAATGCTCAGCGTCTCCTGCGCTCCAATCACTTGCTGAAACAGCCGGTGGCTCGGCTCGAACCGGCGGCTGAAACTTTCGCGGTCATCCCAGCCGGAAACCAGCCGCTCCTGTAACATGCCCTCTTCCAGCAAATAAACCGAACATTTCTTGGGCCCCATGGATACCCGCAGCAAATCTTCAATGCCGTGCAGCACTTCGCTGGGGTGCAGGGTCTCCAGCGCCTGCGCCACGCGGTAGGTATCGGTCGCCGCGCGCATCTGGCCGGCAATGCGCAGCTCCAGATTTTCCTTGAATTCACGCACTTTATCATACGATTCGGTAATGGCTCGCTCACGTTCGGCAATATGATCGACCTGTTCATACAGGCCGTCGCGCTCGCGGATATGTCGCATGCGGATTTCGCCGATCAGTGCCGCCGCCGCCAGCCACATCAGCGGATTGATCGCCACTTCAAACAGCCAGCCATACAGATCCTGGCCGAGGCGCTGCTCGGGCATATTAAACAGTAGCAGCGCGACGGTACTGGCTGCCGCCGCGGCCAGCCCGGCATTGACGCCATACTGTACCGACAGCAGAATCACGATAATCCAGAACGGATGCGGCTGGATTCCCCAGAAGCGGTCCGCCCCGCCAAACAGCGCATCCAGGGTGAGCGTAATCAGAAAAAACAGGCCCAGTTCAAGCAACGCCACAGCCCGCATGCCAAACAGCATGCGGTGCTCGGGCGCGTTGCTCAGCGTGTGTTGCGTGTCCATAATGCGTCTCCTTTTTTACCCCTTACGCCGGGTGCGGGGAACATGCCGTTAATGCCGGTATTTCAACTGGACGCCGACCCGCGTCACGTCGTCGTTGGTATCCGAGCTGCTTAAGCCATACGATGCCCGGCCCTGCAGGGAAAATCGTTCGGTAAGGTAATGCGTCAGGCGCACCTCCGCGGCCGGCCCGTGATCGCCCAGCCGGTCATAGGCATAGCCTACGGTGGCATCTCCCACCGTATCCTCACCGAACCGTTTGCTGCCGATCAGCGAGACGAAATGGATTTCCCGGCTGTCCAGCGGCAGCGACTGGAAGCGCTGGCCGGTAGCGGCATCAATGCGTGCGTCCTCGTCAATTTCATACTCCGCATCCAGTCCGTAGCCGATAGCGATATAATGCGGCTCCTGCACGACCGGCACGGTCACCTGGCCGCCGAAAAAGCCAGTCTGGATCACGTTATCATCACCGTCCAGATGATAATTGGCCACGCCGGTGCGCGCCGTGACCTCAACATCGCCCTGCAGCGTGGTCCGGTGCTGCACTGCGAGCTTATCGCGCGTGGCATTATCCACCACGGCTTCGACAAAATCCCAGTATGGCCGGCGATATTCGGCGACCAGTTCGGTACGGCCGAACGGGTTGATCCAGCGATAGGCCAGCCCGCCGCCCAGCGTATCGTTATTGGCAAACAGCGATGCTTTGGCGCGCGCACCGTCCGGCCAGTAATGCGCCGCATACAGCTCGCCGCGCTGGCGGTCACCGTCAAACGTGCCGATGCGGCCGTCTACCCGGCGAATGGTGGTGGTGTCAAAACGGTTATGCTGCACCTGCAAGCCGACATCCCAGGTATGATCCAGCATCACATTGCCACCAAGCGTGGTGATCTGCTCATCATTATCGCCCAGCATGCGCCACGCATGATCGGCAAAGACATGGGGCGCGTGGCGGCGCATGATATTGCGGTTTAGCCGGGCGATGTCTTCGTTTTCCGGCTGGCGCGCCTGCGCTTTGCCCAGTAATTGAAGCGCCCGCGGCCAGTTGCCCAGAAAATGTTCGGCATTGGCGGTAAAGCCGAGTACTTCTGCATTGTCGGGATATTGCGCCAACAGCCGGTTAAGCGCGCGGCGCGCGGCGTAACCTTCGCCGGTTTCCAGCCTGATCCGGGCGTCCAGCAGCGCGAAGCGGCGGTCCATGGCTTCGGCCTGCGCAATCTCCGCCTCGCTGATCACCGGTATCGGGGCAATCACCAGACTGCCGTCGGCCTGTTCGTCCACCTGCATGCGATAGTTAGGTCGGCTGACCAGCATGGCGCGGCCCACGCCTTCGGCGGTATAACTCGCCCAGCCATAATCGCCTACCTGCTCGTTGTTCAGCCATTGCGGCTGGCGCATCTGCGGATTGAAATGCACCACCAGATGCTGATCATAACCGTGCAGTGCATACGATGCGATGGCTTCGTTGCGCAGCACCATGGGTTTGAGATCCGCCCGCATGAAACGCGGCCCCTCATACCCCGCAAGCACCTCGCGCGCCGCATCATAATCCTGCAGGGCAATCAGCAGGCTGACATATTCGGCGCGTAACGTGCCGTCATGCGGATAGCGCGCCAGCAGCCAGTCGAAATGCTCGCGGGCGGCGCGCGGGTCGCCGGCATACGCCAGGGCCTGCGCCATTTTGGTCTGCGCTTCAACCGACGGGTCGGGTTGCGCCTGCACTTCCTGAACGGTGCGCTGGAAATGCGTTTGCATCTGCTCACGCTCAAACGCGCGGCGCGCCATTTCACCGAGATAAAAATACGCCTGATAACTCGCTGGCGTCTTTGCAATCCGGTCATTTTCCAGCAGCCGTACATACCGCGACAGATGGCGCCGGCTGGCGCTGTAATCGGCCCGGTTATGCGCATGCACCCCAAGCCTCAGCAGTGCTTCGGCATAATCAGGCTGTTGCGCCAGCAGCCTGCGATAGGCTGTATCTGCCAGTTCGGTCATGTTATGGGCGATGGCAAGCGTCGCATAATGCTGCAGCGCGGCAGGACTGGCGGCGTGTTCGATGCGGTGCGTCAAATAACTGCCAAGATAGGTGCGTTTATCGGTCAGGGTCAATGCCGCAAGATACGGTGCTTCCACGACTGCATAATTCAGACTGAGCGGCTCCATCCGGACATATTGCATCAGATTTTTGGCATTGGACCCGTCGACCAGATAGCGCATCCACTGCTTCTTTTCCGCCGTGGAATCCGCCTGCGCGGCGCGCCCGCCCAACCATTGCATCTGCTCCAGGCTCAGGTTCGGGCCCCACAGATAGACCAGCTGGCGCACCACTGGCGAATCGGCCGAGGCGTCATGCGCCAGTTCCTCGAACAATCGTGCGGCCTGTTCGCGATGCCCCTCATCCAGCAACCTATAGGCGATCTGGCTAAGCTGGGTGCTAGTGACATGCGACCTGCCGCGCAGCGCATCCCAAAACGCCGTCACCGCGCCGATCTCGCCGCTTTGCACCAGATAATCGGCATAAAGCGTCACCCACTCGCCGCCCTCGCGCAGCGCAATATCGCGCACATACGGCATCGCCACTTGGCCGATACCGGCATCGATCAACGCATAAATCAATGCCGCCCGCTGCTGGTAAGCAACCTCTTCCCGCGCCAGCCGGCTTTGCGCATACTGCGCCAGTTCATCACGGTAAGCGGGATCCTGCTTGGCCAGCTGAATCAGGGCAAACAGATAATTCGCTGCATCCTCGGCGGACGCGGCGCGGTGTTGACGCAACAGCGCCACCGCTTCTGTCAGCTGGTCGTTGCGTAAATAGGCCTGCACCAGATAATCGCGCGTAGCGGTGGTCTGGCGCAGCGCGGTGATGCGCTCGGCCAGCCGCACGGCCAGCGGGTAGGCTTCGGCCCGAAACGCATAGAAATACAAATCGGCGAGCAGTTTCTCATTGGTCACCTCGCGGCGCCGGTTAAGCCACCGGCCAAGCGTTTCCCAGTCGCCGATAGCGGCGGCAAGCCGCACCCATTGCATCTGAAACGCGGCGCTGCGGTGTTGCTCCTGCACCGGTTTGAGATAGTCATAACCGGTTTCGTAGCGTTTCGCGGCAAGGAATATTTCGGCCGCCTCGAGGGCTTCGCGCTCGTTTAAGCGCGCCGGCGGCGGCAAAGTGCGCTCGAACAGATCAAGACACGGCGCCTGCTCCACCCGCGCGCACACTCGCGCCAGCTGCGCCCGGTAGGCAAAGGCCAGTCCGTCATACGGTAGCGCCTGCAGCGTGGCCATATTGTCCGCCTCACCGGTGGCAAGCGCCAGCACCGCATCCAGCCGCGGCTTATGTTCCGGCAGGGCGGTATCGCGATGGGCGGCGCGGTGAATCAGTCGCACCAGCTCTGGGACGTCATTGCTCAAGCCAAGCTCAATCAGCGCAATCAGCGTGTTTTCATCAAGCGCGCCGAAATCCAGCGCATGCATCACGCCGCGCGCGGTCTGTTCGTCGCCCTGCTCGACCGCTAGAAACAGCATTTCATCGCGCAACGTCTCGGGCAGCGATCCTTGTTCATAGCGCGGCAACAGCAACTTATACGCCTGCCGGGTTTCACCGCGGCGCATCAGCACCAGCACATACTCACCGAGCAACCCGGCATGGTTTGGCACCTTGTCCTCATAGGGCATAAGAAACCGGTACGCCGCATCCGGGCTTACCTGATAATTCAGAATATTGGCGATTGCCGCCACGTCCTCTAGCGCCGGCTCGCGCGCCTGATAGCGCATGGCTTCTGCCACCGCCGCCTCATGGCGTCCGGCATCGATCAGCAGGCGGATCAACAACTCGGTTTCATCATGCCCGAACGAATCCGGGCTTTGTTCGCGCAGGCGGCGCAGCATCCTGGCCGCCTGTTCATATTTTTTCTCGGCCGCCAGCATGCGCGCGCCTTCGGCCAGCGTACGCGGGCTGGTCTGCTCATTGCTTTCCAACAGCTTGACCACGACCGGCACCTGCTTGTCATATGTTTCATTAAACTGGTACATGTCGGCGAGAATTTTCAGATTGTCCGGGTCGGCTTGCAGCCGGTTGATCGCCTCCAGATTGCGTGCATAATCATCCAGTCGCTGGCCGTATTGATACAGCGAGCCCAGTTCGCGCCGCGCCGCCAGATGATCAGGGTGCCGGGCGACGAAATCCTCCATCACCGCAATGGCTTTATCGACATCGCCGAACTGCAGATACACGCCGGTCAGATGCATCACCACATCGAGGCTTAAATTGCCGGATTCATATTGCTGTTCATATAATGCACGGGCTTTATCATATTGCTTGTCTTTAAAATGAATCAGCGCGATCTCCGAATCGGAGGGAATCACCAACACGCTAAGGAGAAATCCAACAACAGCCAGCACTATTGCCGCCACAATGAAATAGGCCCGCTTCATACGGTTAACACGTCATCTGCTTGCTTAATGAACATTTAATTCTTTGGAAGCGTTAAGGGTGAAATGCGAACATCAACCGGCGTAGTGGCCTCAATGTCCGCATCAATCCGCCAGATGCCATCGGCATCCGGTGTGACCAACCTATCTGAAAGAACCCGGCTTTCAGTCCGGATGGTAACCGCCAGCTGCGTCGCGTCCGGCCAATACCATTCCATGCCGCCAAGTCCTAATCCTTCCGCCGCGAAAGTTAATAAGTTATTAAAATAATGCAAGTCTTTTATGTTACGGCGATGGGAAACGGCAGGACATATCCGGAAGAAATCACTAATCCGGCTCGCCCATCTCGCGTTTGAGGCGGCGTGCGACATCCCCTTTATTGCCGGTATGCGCGGCCAGTAGATTATACGCCACGGGGATGATAAACAGCGTAAAGAAAGTAGCGGCAATCACGCCGAACAGCACCACCACCCCGATAGCCAGGCGCGTTTCCGCCCCGGCGCCCAAAGAGACAATCAGCGGAATCGAACCGGCGGCGGTGGTAATCCCGGTCATCAAAATCGGCCGCAACCGCACCGTACACGCCGTGCGCAGGGCATGGCCGAAGGCGTGGCCCTGATCGCGCAGCTGATTGGCGAATTCCACGATTAGAATGCCATTTTTGGCAGCAAGCCCGACCAGCATCACCAGCCCGATCTGGCTGTATATATTCAGCGTATTGCCGGTCAGCCACAGTCCGACCAGCCCGCCAAGCACCGCCAGCGGCACGGTGAGAATGATGATGAAGGGGTGAATATAGCTTTCGAACTGCGCGGCCAGCACTAAAAACACCACACCGATACCAAGCATGAATACGAACAGGATAGAGCCGCCGGCGCTCTGATAATCTTTCGACTGGCCCTTATAGTCGATAATCACGCTTTCCGGCAAATGCTCGCGCACCAGCCCTTCAAGATGGGCAAGCGCCTCGCCAAGCGCCAGATCGTCGGCCAGGTTGGCCTTGATCGTAATCGCCCGCACGCGATTGTAGCGGTTCAGCGTGGTCGAGCCGGCAAACTCCTTGAGCGTCACCAGATTGCCCAGCGGAATCAGCTCGTCGGAGCGCTCGGAGCGCACATAGATATTTTCCATACTGGTCGGCGTACGCTGCTTGGTGCGCTGGCCTTCCAGAATCACATCATATTCTTCGCCTTCGTCAATATAAGTCGTTACCTGCCGCGAACCGAGCATGGTCTCCAGCGTCGAACCGATAGCACGCACGCTCACGCCCAGTTCGGCCGCGCGGTCATAATCGATGATGACCTCGATTTGCGGCTTGGTCTCTTTATAATCCCAGTCGATGCCCTGCAGGCCCGGATTATTCTCCTCCAGCTTGGCCAGCAGGGTATCGCGCCAGGCGGCAAGCTGTTCATAGGTGCCGCCGCCGATCACGAACTGCACGGGTTTTTCGATGGCCCCGCCGAAGCCCTGCCGCATCACCGGGAAGGCGCGCACGCCCGGCAGATCCGACAGCTTGCCATTTATTTCGCCCATGATCTCCCAGGCCGAACGCCGCATACTCCAGTCATTGAGCACGGCAATCACGATCCCGGTATTGAAATTTTCGTAATTACTGAAGGCGCGCGGGGCGCGGATTAGCAGACGGGTCATCTCGCCGGATTCGACATAGGGCATCAGCCGGCGTTCGATTTTGTCCATATATTCTTCGATATAAGAAAACGTCGCCCCTTCCGGCCCGTTGACGATGACGAAAAAGGCGCCGCGGTCTTCCTTGGGCGCATATTCGGCGGGAAGGATCGAAGCCAGCGCTGCGCACACGCCAAGCATCGCCAGAAACGCCGCGCCCACCCATGCCGGGCGAATCAGCAGGCGCTCCAGCAGTGCACTGTAACGCGACTGCAAACGCCGGAAGATACGTTCCACCTTATGGCTCAGGCGGCTCTCGCCGTGATTCGGTTTGAGTATCTGCGACGCCAGCATCGGCGACAGGCTCAGCGCCACAAAGCTTGAAAACACCACCGCCGCGGCCATAGTCAGGGCAAATTCGGAAAACAGCCGACCGATATCGCCTTCTAGAAACGCCATGGGGACGAATACCGAAATCAACACCAGCGTGGTGGCGATGACCGCAAAACCCACCTGCCGCGCGCCGCGATAAGCCGCCACCAGCGGAGTTTCCTTTTCCTCGTCCATATGGCGGTAGACATTCTCCAGCACCACGATCGTATCGTCGACCACCAGCCCGATGGCCAGCACCAGCGCCAGCAATGTCAGCAGATTCACCGAGAAACCCAGAACGAACAGTATGATAAAGGTGGCGATGATGGACACCGGCACGGTGACCGCCGGCACAAATGTCGCGCGCCAGTTGCCCAAAAACAGGTAGATCACCAGCACGACCAGGACCAGCGCAATGCCTAGCGTTTTATACACCTCGACAATCGCCTCTTCAATAAACACCGACGTGTCGTAACTTTCCTTGATTTCCATGCCCTTGGGCAGGTTCGGGTTAATCCGGTCCTTGGCGGCGTTGGCCGCACGCGCTACGGTGATGGTATTGGCCGTGGATTGCTTGACGATACCAATACCCACCATGGGCACGCCGTTGCCGCGAAACAGAATCCGCTCCTCCTCGGTGCCGCGCTCGACGCGGGCGACATCGCCCAGCCGCACGAGATAGCCGTCCTCGCCGCGGTCCAGCACCAGCTGCGCGAAGTCATCCGCCGTTCGGAAGGCGCGTTCGACGCGCACGGTGAATTGCCGCTCAAGCGATTCGATACTGCCCGCCGGCAGCTCCACATTCTCCGCGCGCAGTGCCGCTTCGACATCGGCCACCGTCAACCCGCGCGCGGCCAGTTGCCGGCGGTCAAGCCAGACGCGCATGGCGTAGGTCTGCCCGCCGCCCACACGCACGCGCGCCACGCCGTCGAGCACGGAAAACCGATCAACCAGATAACGCTCGGCATAATCGGTCAGCTCGGGCACGCTCATGCGGTCGCTGACCAGATTCAGCCACATGATGACATCGTCGTTGGAGTCCACCTTCTGGATTTCCGGCGGGTCGGCCTCATCGGGCAGGTCGTCAAGAATGGTTGAGACCCGATCGCGGATATCATTGGCGGCGGCGTCGATATCACGGTCGACGGAAAATTCAACCGTCACCACCGAGCGCCCGTCCTCGCTGATGGATTCGATAAACTCAATACCTTCCACCCCGGCGATACGCTCTTCGACCAGCTCGGTGATACGCGTTTCCACCACATTGGCGGCGGCGCCGGGATAAATGGTTTCCACCGACACCACCGGCGGATCGATATCGGGATATTCGCGCAGCGGCAGCCGATCAAACGAGATCAGCCCGAAGGCGATCAGCAGCAGCGACAAAACGCTGGCCAGGACCGGCCGTTTAACCGACATGTCAGACAGGAACATGCTATTTCCTATATGGTTTCGTCATTGCGAACACAAAAGCCGAAGCGCATGGCGGGACTCCATTCATTGATCCTCTTGTATCGTAATCGGCTGGCCCGGCTGCACCTTGATCGTGCCGTGGGTGACTACCCGCTCGCCGGCTTCAAGCCCGCTTAGCATTTCCACCTCGCCCGGCCGCCGCGCGCCGATTTCCACTTCACGTTTGACGGTTGAAAGCGGGTCTTTCGATTCGTCCACCACATACACAAAATTCTTGGTGCCGCGCGGCATCAGCGCCGATTCCGGAATCACCAGCGCCTGGCGCGGATTTTTAAGCAGCTCAACGGTCATCAGCAGCCCCGGCTTTAACAGGCGGCCCGGGTTGGGCAGGCGGGCGCGCACCTTAATCGAGCGGGTCACCGGATCAATCCGGCTGTTAATAGCGGTTACCTTGCCTTCAAACAGCCGGCCATCAAGCCCGCGCGCCTTGGCCTGAATCTGCATACCTACTTCAAGCGCGTTGAGATAGGTCGACGGCACGGTAAAATCGAGTTTCATGACGCTATCATCGTCTATCGTGGTGATCAGGTCGCCCGGCTGCACCAGTGCGCCGACACTGATATTGCGCAGGCCCACCACGCCGGCAAACGGCGCCATGACCACCCGGTCCTCCATCCGCGAACTCACTCCCTCCAGCTGCGCTTTGGCGGTTTCGTATTCGCGCCGCCGCTGATCCAGCAGGGCCTGGCTCGCGGCTTGCTGCTTCACCAGACGCTGCGCCCGCTTGTACTGTTTGCGCGCTTCCGAAACCGTGGCTCTGGCCTCGCTCAACTGGGCATTTTCCTCGGCGTTGGTCATCTCGACCAGCACATAGCCTTCATCGACGCGCTGATTGTCTTCAAAATGCACGGCAGTCACCGTTTCGGTGACATTGACGGAGAGCTCCACTCCCTCTTTAGCCTGCAAGGTGCCCAGCGCCTCGGCGCGATCGACGAACGGCTTGCGCTCCGCCGTTGCCGCACGCACCAGTGTGGGTTGCGGCGCTTCCTGCGCCTGCGCGGTAAATGCAGATAACATGCCGAGTGCACATAGAAAAACAAAGAATCGGATGCGCATGCTTTATCCTGATAATAAATTGCAACAAGACCATACCGAACATAACGCGTGATAGCCAGCGAAACAGAGTATACATATGGAAACACACTATCGACGATAAACCGCCGGTATGCCCCATGCCAACACATTAAAAAATGAAAGGTGGCGGGGGAATGCCACCTTTCATCAAGGGGGGGAGCTTCAGACACTTGGGATTCAAGCATATCTTACCACTTCATGTAGGGCGACAGGGAACAGGTGCAAGGGGCTTTCCTGTCGTTTAAGGGATGTGTCACAGTAAGACCACTGCATCAGTCGGCCTTTGCCTAATCCCGTCATTACCGCGAAAGCGGGAATCTCGTGAAGTCAGTTTTATCGTCGGTTTCGCCTGTTTGGTTGCACCTAGTTTTCCCTACCCCTGCAGGGGAAGGGATTGATCAACGCAACCGACGATAGCAAAGAGGCGGCGTATTTTTATAATCTGTTTATCGCATGATACCGCTCGCACACGCAGCGCTGATGGATTTTGCCCGATATCACCCTATATATATTTATAATCGCACAGAGGCGTGCGATTCATGTTCGGGCGGTGCCTGTGTCCCCCTGATTGCAGTGCGCTGCCCGAACACGGGCTGAAGCGACGCGGCGTCGGCGCACGCCACCACCTGAAGCGAAGTTGTTAATGGCCCCGCTAACAAAACCACAGGTATTTTTAATCACCTGATTTTTAGAAATAAATGGATTTAGCCGATTGCCTTTTGCAGACAGGCTATGGCACAATGATAATTCATTATCGATCAGGTGAAACATGCCGCGCCAGCTCCTTATCAGCGCCTTTGCCGCGCTTTTCCTCACCTCCGTGGCATCCGCCCAGGTCGTTATTTTAAAGGAGGAACGGCCGGCCTCCAAACCGCCCGCGGCAGAAGACGACATGGCCGAGCACACAACGCCGCAAGTGGATTTTACCAGCGGCGGCATCGGCCGCTATCAGCGCACGGCGCTTGAAAAATTCGAACATAATTATACGCTTAAAGTGGAAAACGCAGATGACAACGGGCATTACATTGCCGAGGTGCGGCTGAAGGTGAAAGACGAGGACGGCAATTTGCTGGTCAGCACCATCACCAAAGGCCCGCTGTTTTATGCCGATCTGGAAAAAGGCGACTATATCGTGGAAGCCCGGCACGGTGATGAGGTGCAACGCCAGGAGGTGAGCATCGGCTTCACCTTTTTTTCGCCCGAACGCCTGGTGTTTGTCTGGAAAGACGAATCGGACGACACGCCGTAACCCCGCCGGTTCGTGCTAACAGGCCCTAGTCCGGCCTGCCGGCAACCAGATCGTCGACCGCTTCGGGATTGAGCAATGTGGAAATATCGCCCAGCTTGTGATAATCATCATGGCCTTGCACCTCGCCGCCGGCGATTTTGCGCAGAATGCGGCGCATGATTTTCCCCGAGCGGGTTTTGGGCAGCGCCGGCGCATCCTGCATCTTATCGACATGCGCCACCGGCCCGATAAAGCGGCGAACTAGTTGATTCAGTTCGCTGCGCAGGGCCGCATCCAGCGCGATACCCGGCCGGCAGGTGACAAAAGCATACACTCCCTGGCCCTTGATATCGTGCGGAAAACCGACCACCGCCGCTTCCGTCACGGCCTCGTGTTCGACCAGCGCCGATTCGATCTCGGCCGTACCCAGCCGGTGCCCGGAAACATTGATCACGTCATCCATCCGCCCTTCGATCCAGTAATAGCCATCGGCGTCGCGACGGGCGGCGTCGCCGGAAAAATACAGGCCCGGAAACGGCTTGAAATAGGTGTCGACAAAGCGCGCATGATCACCCCAGATGGTGCGCGCCTGCCCCGGCCAGCTATCGGCGATGCACAGCGCGCCCTCGGCCTTGTCGGGCAGCACCTCGCCTTCCGGCGAGACGATCGCCGGCTGCACCCCGAAATACGGCAGCGTCGCCGAACCCGGCTTGGTCTTAACAGCACCCGGCAGCGGCGTGATCAGATGCCCGCCGGTTTCGGTCTGCCACCACGTATCCACCACCTCGCAACGGCCGTTGCCCACCACGTCGTGATACCATTGCCAGGCTTCGGGATTGATCGGTTCGCCCACCGAGCCGAGAATGCGCAGGCTGCTGCGCCGCGTCTGGGTGACCCAGTCATCGCCCTCGCGCTCGAGCATGCGGATAGCGGTCGGCGCGGTATAAAACAGCGCCACCTGATGTTTATCCACCACCTGCCAGAAACGCGACGGATCGGGCCAGGTGGGTACACCCTCAAACAGCAGAGTAGTGGCACCGGCGGCCAGCGGCCCATAAACCATGTAGGAATGGCCGGTAATCCAGCCAACATCAGCGGTACACCAGAATACCTCACCGGGCTGATAATCAAACACTGTCTGGAAGGTGTGCTGGGTATAAAGCAGATAACCCGCCGCGCTGTGCAGCAGGCCCTTGGGGCTGCCGGTCGAACCGGAAGTATACAGAATAAACAGCGGGTGCTCGGCGTCAAACGCCTCGGCCGGGCACTCGGCATCCACCTGCTGCTCCAGCTCATGCCACCAGTGATCACGGCCCGCCTGCCAGGCGATCGCGCCGCCGGTGCGTTTGAGCACGATCACGCTGTGCACATCCGTATCGGCGCAGGCTTCGTCGACATTGGCCTTCAGCGGGACGGTTTTAGCGCCGCGCACGCCTTCATCGGCGGTCATCACCACGCGGCTGTCGCAATCCTCGATCCGGCCACGCAAAGACGCCGGCGAGAAGCCGCCGAATACCACCGAGTGCACCGCACCGATGCGCGCGCAGGCGAGCATCGCCACCGCTGCTTCCGGCACCATTGGCATATAGATCGTCACCCGCTCGCCCGCCTGCACGCCCAGCCGTTTTAACATGTTGGCGCAGCGGCAGACCGCCTGTTTCAGTTCGTTAAACGTCAGGGTGCGGCCGGCGTCCTCGGGATTATCCGGCTCCCAGATGATGGCGGGGTGGTCGCCGCGCGCCGCGGCGTGCCGGTCCACACAGTTCGCCGCCACATTGAGCGCGCCCCCCTCAAACCAGCCTATATAGACATCCTCCGGCGCAAACGATGTATTTTTCACACGCTGCCAGTGTGTCTGCCAGCTGAGCAACTGCGCCGCCGCTTCTCCCCAAAACGTCTCCGGATCGGTGATCGACTGGTGATAGAGGCGTTGATAGGTATCGGGTGTCATCATATTAAAAAACGATTGAAATTATCCTTGTAAACCACAGGCACCTCATTATCTAGGCTTCCACTACATTCATAAGATTGGTTTGTTGCAATCAGCAGCCGCCGCCTTATATAACAGGTTAGAAACAGTGTTGATCGTATCAGGAATCAATCTAACCTGCTAGAATAAAATACGAAATTAAAGGATAATGTTATGGGCAAAGTCATAGGAATCGATTTGGGGACCACCAACTCCTGCGTCGCCATTATGGATGGGCAGAACGCGAAGGTGATTGAAAACGCCGAAGGCCAGCGGACCACGCCGTCGATTGTGGCCTTTACCGACTCCGAAGAACGGCTGGTCGGGCATCCGGCCAAGCGGCAGGCCGTGACCAATCCGGAAAACACGATTTTCGCGGTCAAGCGCTTGATCGGGCGCCCTTTCAGCGATCCGACGACCAAAAAAGACATGGAAATTGTCCCCTATCAGATCGTCAAGGCGGATAACGGCGATGCCTGGGTTGAGTCACGCGGCGAGAAATATTCGCCCAGCCAGATCTCGGCGTTCATCCTGCAGAAAATGAAGGAAACTGCCGAAAGCCATCTGGGCGAGACTGTCAGCGATGCGGTGATTACCGTACCGGCCTATTTCAACGACGCCCAGCGTCAGGCCACCAAGGACGCCGGTAAGATTGCCGGGCTGAACGTACTGCGGATTATCAACGAGCCCACCGCGGCCGCACTTGCCTATGGCCTCGATAAGCAGGAAGGCAAGACCATCGCCGTGTATGATTTGGGCGGCGGGACGTTCGATATCTCGATTCTCGAAATCGGCGACGGTGTGTTCGAAGTGAAATCCACCAACGGCGATACGTTCCTCGGCGGTGAGGATTTCGATGTCCGCCTGCTCGATTATCTCGCCGATGAATTCAAGAAAGACCAGGGGATCGATCTGCGCGAGGATAAACTGGCCCTGCAGCGCCTGAAAGAGGCGGCGGAGAAAGCCAAAATCGAGCTGTCGAGCACCCAGCAAACCGAGGTCAACCTGCCGTTTATCACCGCCGACCAAAGCGGGCCGAAGCATCTGAACATCAAACTCAGCCGGGCCAAGCTCGAATCGCTGGTGGATGATCTGGTCGAGCGCACCATCGAGCCCTGCAAGGCGGCGCTGAAAGATGCGGGCCTTTCTGCCGGCGAAGTCGACGAGGTGATTCTAGTCGGCGGCATGACGCGTATGCCCAAGATTGCCGAGAATGTGAAAAAATTCTTCGGCCGCGAACCGCATAAAGGCGTCAACCCCGATGAGGTAGTGGCCATGGGCGCGGCGATTCAGGCCGGGGTGCTCAAAGGCGACGTCAAAGACGTGTTGCTGCTCGATGTCACCCCGCTGTCGCTGGGGATCGAGACGCTGGGCGGCGTGTTCACCCGGCTGATCGACCGCAACAC
>CAZMBI010000014.1:16393-57893 GCA_964564675.1 uncultured Azospirillaceae bacterium | reverse complement strand
ACACTTTCTCCTTCATTATCCATCATACCGCGTACACGTTACGGTTTTATGACGATGACCGTCATAATTTCGGAAAAATGAGGAGAAAAGCAGGGCCGAGCAGGGAACGTCAGCGCCTAGCGGCTGAACACCACGGCGCAGCGATCACCGCGCATTTCCAGCGTATTACACAGCGCATCGGCTTCATGGCGCATGGCATACGGCCCGCTGCGCAGGCGGAAACGGGCATCATAGCCGCTGGTGAGCGCGGGGGCGACCACGGCGGATTCGCGCGCGCCGAGAATATCCTCATGGCTCATCTGCATTTGCTGCCATGCTTCCTCGGCGGCGGCTTTGGCCGGGAACGTGCCCAGCTGCACCCAATACATTTCCTCTTCGCCATAATTCCGCCGCGCCTGACGTTCATAGCGGCTGGCGAGGCTCGCCCGGCGCGAGGCTGACGTGCCCAGATCGGCCAGCGGCTGGCAGGTCACCCGTTCGCTTTGCACCTGTTCACAAAAGGCCAGCACGCGGTCTGCCCGGGCAAACGGACCGATGCGCAGCGACACCCGATGCGCCGCGCTGTGAGACAGATAGGGCGTGGTCACCCGCACGCGCATGGGCGGCAGATCGGGCATGGCCTGCTGCACCTGCTGCCAGTAGGCCAGCGCCGATGACTGATCGGCAAAATAGCGCAGCTGCGCCCACAGGCTTTTACGCCGCGGCGTCTGCTGGCTGGGCAGGCCCAGTGCCCGGCGCGGCAGCGCCTCGGGCATGCGATCCTGCGCCTGCGAAAGCGGCACCGGCACCGCCTCGGCCACCGTCACGTTGGCGCGCTCGCCGGCTTGCACCGCCGGCGGCGGAGCAACCATTGCGTCCGCATCCGGCGCAGGCGGGCCGGCGGCCGGATCCAGCGCCGACGGCGAACGGCCGATGGCAAACGGCACCGCATCACGCACCGCGCCGCGTGCCAGCGCCTCATCCAGCTGCCGCTCGGACTGAAGGCGGAAGGCCTCGCTATTCGGCGGCGAAGGAGGCGTGGGGAGGCTGCGGTAACGCGAACCCGGCGCCTGCCGCCAGGGCAGTGCATCATCGGCAGCGGCCTTGTCGGCTTCGGCCAGCGGTTTGGCATCGATCAGAGGCGCCGGCGCGGCGCTTGCCGTTTCAGACCCGGAAGGCACCGGCTCAGGCGAGGTCGCCGCTTCCGGCGCAGGCTGCTCGCCGGCGGCAAACGGATTGAGCGAGGCCAGGAAAGACCAGAACGAATCCGCCTCGCGGGCGCTGCCGCCGGCCTCAGCCGTTGTTTGCGCGGTTTTCGCCGCCATCGCTGCCGCGGCTGACGCCCCGGAAGCCGGCGATGCGTCATCCGCCCGGCTTTCCCGCGCCGGGGCCGGTTCGCTGACGTCTGGCTGTTTCTGCTGCCGTGACGTCTCATCTATCTTATCAGCCGCCGCTGGCGAGCCATCAGCCAGCAAGCCATCCGCCGGCGAATCATCGGCTTCTGCCATCTCCTGCGGTTCGACCTGTGTTTGTTGCTGTGCTTGTCGCTGTGGCGGCGTTTGATCGGCGTGTGACGCGTCACTTGCCGCGTTTGTGTCCGCATCTGCCGGCGTCATCTCATCGGCAGCGGGCGCGGGCGGCAGCGCCTCGGACGGCGCGCTGACCTCAAACGCGTCTTTTTCCACCGTTAAAGGCGGATTGGGTACCTCGCCGGGCGCAGCGTCTGGCTTGAACATTGCGGTTTCCACCACGTAACACTCGTCGCCTTTGGCGTTTAAACGCTCACACACCAGATCGGCATTGGCCTTACTTTTCAACGGCCCGGCCTGCGTGCGATAGACGGTGAAATTATCCGGCGGCAGCGTGACATCGAGCACGCGCAGGGAAAAGCCGTCAAGCAGCTCGGGATATTTGCGCTGCAGCGACTCCCAGCGTGATGCGGCCTCCTCCCGCTGTTCGAAGGAGCCCAGCTGAAGCAGATAGGTTTCCTGGGCCAAACCATCAGCCGGAGCCAACAACAGCAAGCCACCGATCAGTGCCGAGCATGTCACAATGCGTTGATGAAACATAACAATCCCGTCTATTGATTTTATTAACAGATATTAAAATCACGTGGCGCGCGACAATTCAACCACCAATTCGCAATGATCCTCAGGAGAATCGTAATTTCGTGACTTCGCCGCCCAGCGCTGATATATCAGCACGCATGAGTGAATCTCAGCCTAAGTCCTGGCCGTTTGAAGAGGCGCGCAAGCTCGCCGCGCGTTATGCCAATGCTCCGCCCGAGAAAGGCTATGTATTGTTTGAAACCGGCTACGGGCCCTCCGGCCTGCCGCATATCGGCACGTTTGGCGAAGTCGCCCGCACCAGCATGGTGCGTCATGCGTTTGCCACCATCAGCGATATTCCGACCAGGCTGATCTGCATCTCCGACGATATGGACGGTATGCGCAAGATTCCCGATAACGTTCCCAATCCGGAAATGCTCGAACCCTATCTGCAGCGTCCGTTGACCGCCGTGCCTGACCCGTTCGGCACGCATGACAGCTATGGCGCGCATATGAATGCCCGGTTGCGGGCGTTCTTGGATCATTTCGGGTTTGACTATGCGTTTCAAAGCGCCACCACGCTTTATCAAAACGGCACCTATGATGCCGCATTACTGCAGGCGCTCGCCCGTTTTGACGAGATTATGCAGGTGATGCTGCCCACGCTCGGCGAGCAGCGGCAGCAAACCTACAGCCCGTTTTTACCCATATCGCCCAAGACCGGACGCGTGTTGTATGTGCCGATGAAGCGCATCGATGCTGAAGCCGGCACCATCACGTTTGACGACGAGGACGGCGAAGAGATTACCCAGCCGGTCACCGGCGGCCGCGCCAAGCTGCAATGGAAACCGGATTTCGGCATGCGCTGGGCGGCGCTGGGAGTAGATTTTGAAATGTACGGCAAGGACCATCAGGTCAACGGCCAGCTATATTCCAAAATCTGCCGGATTCTGGACGGCACGCCGCCGGAGCAATTCTGTTATGAGTTGTTCCTCGACGAAAAAGGCGAGAAAATCTCCAAATCCAAAGGCAACGGCATCACGATTGACGAATGGCTGGCCTATGCGCCGGCCGAGTCGCTGTCGCTGTTCATGTTTGCCGCGCCGCGCAAAGCCAGACGGCTGTATTTCGATGTCATCCCCAAACATGTCGATGAGTACCTGACCTGGTGCGCCAAATATCCGCAGCAAGACGCAGTGGCGCAACAGGATAACCCGGCCTGGCATATTCATCTCGGCGCGCCGCCGCACTATGATCTGGCGGGATTGAGTTTCTCGCTGCTGCTGAACTTGGCCGCCGTCTGCAACCCGGAAGATAAATCGCTGCTGTGGGGCTTTATCAGCCGCTATGCCGATGCCGGCCCGCAGACCCACCCCATGCTTGACCAACTGGCCGATTATGCCGTGCGCTATTATCAACATTTCGTCAAACCCAATAAATACTACCGCCTGCCCGAACCAGCGGAGGCACAGGCATTACAGGAGCTGCACGACATCATCGCCGAGCTGCCAGCCGACGCCGACGCGGAAACCATTCAGACCGCGGTGTTTACGGTCGGCAAAACGCATGGTTATGAGAATCTGCGCGACTGGTTCAGGTTGCTGTATCAGACCCTGCTTGGCCAGGAACAGGGCCCGCGCATGGGATCGTTCATTCAGCTTTACGGGCGCGAGGAAACCATGACACTGATCGAACGCGTATTGAAGGGCGACAACCTTGCCGCGTAATGCCTCTGTTTTCGTATTGCCGCCTACCCTAATGCTGCCGCATCAGTGGACAGGTTCAGGAGAGGGGCATGGCAGCTAGTTCTTCTGTTTCTCTGACCTCCATCCTCTCCCGCTATGACGCGTTTTTGATCGATCTGTGGGGTGTGATGCATGACGGCACGGCGTTGTATCCAGGCGTGGCGCACACCGTTGATTATTTGCATGCCAGAGGCAAACGCATCGTCTTCCTCTCCAATGCCCCCCGCCGCACGCATCAGACGGAAACGGTGCTGACCCGGCTGGGCATTCCGCGGTCGCAGTATGAAGCCATCATGACATCCGGCGAGGCCGCGCATTATCAGCTGATGCGTGACGCGCACGCCCATTTTACTGACTGGGGCAGCCAGTATTATTATCTTGGTCCGTCCAAGGATGAAAATGTGATCGCCGATTTGCCCTACACGCGCGTGGGGAAACCGCAACAGGCCGATTTTATTCTCAATTCTGGTTTCGAATATGACTATCAGCCCACGCAGGAAATTGAGCCGCTGCTGGGGCGCCTGTTAACGCTGGACCGGCCCTTGCTGTGCATCAATCCCGATATCGAAGTGGTCAAGCAGGATGGCACGCGGCTTCTATGCGCCGGATGGGTGGCCCGGCATTATGAGCAGGCCGGCGGCCGCGTGACATATATCGGCAAGCCCTACCCTTTCGTCTATGAATTATGTCAGGCATTACTGGAAGACGTGCCCAAATCGCGGACCCTGGCCATCGGTGATAACCTCGCCACCGATATTGCCGGCGCCCGGGGCGCGGGACTTGACAGCCTGCTGATTACCGGCGGCATCCTTGCCACCGAATGCGGCGGCCCGCCGGGTGATGACACGCTGCAGGGGCTGATTACGCAAACCGGCGCACCGCCAACCTATATCCTGCCCTCGTTTGCGCTTTAGGCTCTACCTTATCAGAAGTAGTTTTCCACCCTCATCAAGGCGATTAATGCCCGCCCAGCAGGGCGTTGATATAGGTCAGCGTGTCACCGCTCAGCCAGTTGAGATCGCCCTCGATGCGGGCGATGAACTCGCCTTGGCGGTTGAGGATAAAGGTGGTGGGCAGGCCGCGTATTTCAAGCGCGCGATACAACGCGCCGTCCCGATCGATATAAGCCGGCAGCGTAATACGCATTTCCTCGAGAAACGGCAGCGCCGCTGCAAACCCGTCGGCATCGGCGGAGACGGTAATCACTTTCAGGCCCTTATGCTGAAACTCGCGCTGCAACTGCTGCAATGCCGGCAATTCGCGCACGCAGGGCGGGCACCAGGTCGCCCAGACATTCATGATGACAACCTCGCCCGTGAAACCGCCCACCGGCACCGCTTCACCCTCGGGATTTTCAATGGTTAAATCGGGCGCCGGGCGCGCCTTGAACACTTCAAAGGGCCGCGATTCCAGCGTGTCTTCCGCCATTGCCGGCATAGTTATCATTGCCAGCATGACCCCAATTAGGCTAAGCAGTAACCGATTCATAAGAGATATGTTATGGTAAAATCAGATGCAAAACAAGCGGGCAGTAACCCCATATGGGGCGGGCATTATACGCTGGGACCGGCGGCGGCGTTTGCCCGTATCAACCCGTCGATAGGCTTTGATAAGCGCCTGTATTTACAAGATATCGTTGGATCCATGGCGCACTGTCAGATGCTCGCCGAACAAGGCATCCTGTCGGCTGAGGACAGCGCCGCGATCCAGGAGGGGCTACAGGCCATTAAAGCCGAGATCGAGGCCGGCGAATTCGCCTTCGACGAGGCGCTTGAGGATATTCATATGAATATTGAAGCGGCATTGACGGCGCGCATCGGCGAGGCCGCCGGGCGGCTGCATACCGCCCGCTCGCGCAACGACCAGGTGGCAACCGATATGCGGCTTTATGTACGCGATGCGCTGGCCGAGCTTGACCGCCTGCTGCAAGGGTTGCAGGCGGCGCTGATCGCGCAGGCGCAAACCCATGCCGCCACCGTGATGCCCGGTTTCACCCATCTGCAACCGGCGCAACCGGTCACGCTCGGGCATCATTTGCTGGCTTATGTCGAGATGTTCGGCCGAGACCGCAACCGCCTGCACGATGCCGCGATACGCCTCAATGAATGCCCGCTCGGCGCAGCGGCGCTGGCCGGCACCTCGTTTCCGATTGACCGCGAACAGACTGCCAAGGCGCTGGGCTTTGCCCGGCCGATGGCCAATTCACTTGACGCCGTTTCCGACCGCGATTTCGTGCTGGAAGCGCTGGCCGACATGGCGCTGTGCGCCATGCACCTATCGCGTCTGGCCGAAGAACTAGTATTGTGGACGTCGCCTTTGATCGGTTTTATCACGCTGCCGGAGGATTTCACCAGCGGCTCGTCGATCATGCCGCAAAAACGCAACCCCGACGCCGCCGAACTGATTCGCGGCAAAACCGGGCGCATCGCCACCCAGTTTCAGTCGCTGCTGATGACGATGAAAGCCCTGCCGCTGGCCTATAACAAAGACAGCCAGGAAGACAAGGAACCGTTTTTCGAAAGCGATGATCAGCTGCGCTTATGCCTGCTGGCCATGACCGGCATGGTCGAGGGCATGCAGGCCGATCCGAAGCGGATGCGGCAGGCGGCCGACAGCGGCTTTGCCACCGCCACCGATCTGGCCGACTGGCTGGTGCGCACGCTTGGTCTGGCTTTCCGCGAGGCGCACCACATTACCGGACGGATTGTCAAGGAAGCAGAAGCGCGCCGCTGCCGGCTGGCCGATCTGCCGCTTGATGCCATGCAGGCCATTGAGCCGCGCATCAGCCAGGATGTGTTTTCCGTATTGAGCGTGGAGGCGTCGGTGAACAGCCGCACCGCGTTTGGTGGCACCGCGCCGGAGAATGTCACAGCGGCCGCACAGTCGGCAAAGGAGCGATATTTATGACACGATTACTTTGCCACCGGCAGGCGCAACCCGTCTTACGCCACGCACCGAGCACGCCGCCGCGCACCAAAGCACGCGCCCGGCTTCGATTACTCTGGATTGCCGCCTGCGCAGGCATGACGGTTTTATCCGCCTGCGGTATCAAAGGAAACCTGACACGCCCGTCGGATATTGAGCAAAAAGATAAGCAGGAAACCACCAACCATTCCCCCTCACCGCGTGACGCGAACGCATCGCGTTCTGCCGCTCTCGGCGGGCGTGCGGGGTAGAAGGCACCGGGCAACCCATGGACCATTTCCATTATCATGAGGGCATTCTCCATGCCGAATCGGTGCCGCTTCCCACGATTGCCGAGGCGGTTGGTACGCCGTTTTATTGCTATAGCAGCGCCACCTTGCAGCGGCATTTCGCGGTGTTTTCAGAAAGTCTTAAGGGTCTGGATGCCACGGTGTGCTACGCCGTGAAGGCCAACGCCAATCTGGCTGTGCTCAGAGTGCTCAAACAGGCCGGCGCCGGCGCCGATGTCGTCTCCGAAGGTGAAATCCGCCGCGCGCTCGCCGCTGGCATCGCCCCCGAACATATCGTGTTTTCCGGGGTCGGCAAAACCCGTGAGGAAATGGCCTTTGCCCTGGAACAGGGCATCTTTCAGTTCAATGTCGAATCCGAGTACGAACTGCTCGCCCTAAACGAGGTGGCGCACAGCCGCCATGTGCAGGCGCCGGTGGCCATTCGCATTAATCCCGATGTCGATGCCGGCACCCATGCCAAGATTTCCACCGGTCGCAAGGAAAACAAATTCGGCGTGGCGATTGAACACGCCCCGGCGCTGTATCAACAGGCCGCCGACCTACCGGGCCTGCGCGTGCAGGGCGTATCGATGCATATCGGCTCACAGCTGACCACACTGGAGCCCTTCCGCGCCGCTTATACCCGCGCCCGTTCGTTCGTCGAGCATTTGCGGGGCGAAGCGCACCCGATATCGGTGCTCGATGTCGGCGGCGGGCTGGGCGTGCCTTACGCGCCGGAGGAAAGCGCCCCGCCCCTGCCCCATGATTATGGCACGATGGTGCGCGAGGTGCTTGGTGATCTGGGCTGTCGCCTGTTGTTTGAACCGGGGCGGCTGATCGTCGGCAATGCGGGGATTCTGGTCGCGCGTGTGATCTACATCAAACAGGCCGGCAGCCGCCGCTTTGTCATTCTCGATGCAGCGATGAATGATCTGCTGCGCCCGAGCCTGTATGGCGCGTATCACGAGATCGTGCCGGTGCGCACCGCCGCCCCCGACGCCGAGGCCGAACTGGCCGATATTGTCGGCCCGGTATGCGAAACCGGCGACACCTTCGCCGAAGGCCGCCTGCTGCCGCCACTGGCAGCCGGCGATCTGATCGCCTTTCGTACAGCCGGCGCCTATGGCGCAGTAATGAGCAATAGTTATAATTCCCGGTTGCTGAGCCCGGAAGTGCTGGTCAAAGGCGGGGATTACGCTGTTGTGCGCGCCCGTGGGAGCTATGACGCGCTTCTGGGAATGGATGCCGTGCCGGAGTGGCTTTAGCCGGCCTAATGAATCTCCAGATAGCCGATATAGGGCAGCTCACGGTAATGATTGTCGTAATCCAGCCCGTAACCGACGACGAATTTATCGGGGATCTTAAAGCCGACAAAATCGGCTGTGAGCGGCAAATCGAGCTTGCCGGGCTTTTCCAGCAACACGGCGATTTTCAGATCTTTCGCGCCGCGCTCGCGCAGCACCCTGGCGGCATAATCCAGCGTGCGGCCGGTTTCTAAAATATCATCGACCACGAGCACGGTCTTGTCTTTGACATCGTCGGCAATGTCGCGGTTGATGGCGACTTCGCCGGTGCTTTGCGTGCCCTGATAGCTGGTCAGCGTCATAAAGTCGATCTGCGGCTGCACGCCGATATGATACATCGCGCGCACTAAATCGGCGGTAAACATGAAGCTGCCGCGCAGCAGGGAGACGATCATTAACTCGCCGGGCAGGCGCGCGGCGATTTCTTCGGCAAGCTGTTCAATACGGTCCTGTATTTCCTCTTCGGAATACAGCACCGGGATGCGTGGGGCGTTCAAATCAGGCTCCTATCGATTGATGCCGGGGTGCACGGTGGCAATGCCCCGGTCCGTTTAGTGACGCAACGTCAGCTCGGCACCGCTGCCAATATCGACCACCAGATGATCCACCCGGTCGACAAAGCTGGTACCAAGCCGCGTCGCCTTGAAGGGATAGGACTCACCGGGCTGCAGGGTAACATCATCGGCCTCATATTCGCGCGCCGTAATCCACTCACCCTGTGCATCGACAATCGCCACGCGCAGGAGCGGCACCTGCCGGGGCTCGGCGGATTCATTGACGATATGGCCTTCGACGATGAAGCGCGCCTTGTCACGCGCGGGCCGCTCGCGGAACGTGACTTCGGCCAGCGCCAGCCCGTCGGTGCGCGGCACGCCCATCAGGCTGTAGACCGGGCCGAGAGTGGGTTGCAGCGCATCGCGGAAAGCGAACAACGCCACGCCGGCACAGGCGATCAGCAGCACCGCAGCAAGCGCAGCAAGCGGCATCACCGACGCGTCGCCCGGTCCGGCGACGGCTGTGGTATGCGGTGACAGAGGAATATCATATTCGTCTGCTATGTCAGCGCTTTCCTCGCCACCCTTGCCGAAGTGGATGACGGGCTCCACCAGCTCCGCTTCGGCATCCGTCACCGTGGGCGCTTGCGACACCTGTTCCTCGGCTTGCGGCGATTGCGCGGCGGCTGATGCGGCATCGTCCTGCGGGTTGACATGCCAGACATGCTGGCAACGGGAGCATTTCACCTTACGCCCATCCGCCGGAATCAGTGACGCATCGACCAGAAAGCGAGTCTCACACGCCGGGCATTGCAGAATCATGGTGCTTTTCTCCCTTCGACACCTTATTTATAACCAAAAAAACGAACAGGTCCAATCACCATTTCAGCCGGCGCCTCTGGCCGGTAACAAAACATTGAATTAAACACCAAGTAGCCCTAGGCTCAACCAGATGATTCGGTGCACTAACCTTTCTAAGGAATATGTCGACGGCAAGCCGGTGATTGACCGTTTGTCCCTGCACCTGGAGCCCGGCTCGTTCACATTTCTGGTGGGCGCCAGCGGCGCCGGAAAATCCACCCTGCTGTCGTTACTTTCCCTCGAATTAAAACCGACCCAGGGCAGCCTTTTTTTATTGGGCCATGATGTGACCCGTTTGCATCACCAGCAACTGCCGAGCCTGCGCCATCGTATCGGCACGGTGTTTCAGGATTATCAGTTGCTCGCCCATTTAAGCGTGGCTGACAATGTAGCGCTGCCGCTGAAGGTCCGCGGCGAGCCGAAGGCCGATATCGACGCCAAGGTGGATGAACTGCTCGAATGGATCGGCCTGCAGGGGTTTCGCGATGCCCGGCCGCCGCATCTGTCCGGCGGGCAGAAGCAGCGTGTGGCCATCGCCCGCGCCGTCATCAACAACCCGTCACTGATTCTGGCCGATGAGCCCACCGGCAATCTCGACCCGGTGTTGAGCATGCGGCTGATGCATTTATTCACCTCGCTGAATAAAATCGGCACCACCGTTTTATTCGCCACTCATGACGAATACCTCGTCTCCCACTTCAATTACCCCGTATTATACCTCAAAGACGGACAGATTTCCCGCCAGCGGCGGCCTAGCTGATAAGCACGGGCATACCATACCGTTAGCGCGCCGTCAGTCTCACGATTTACAGCAGTAAACGGGCGGATGCAGCCTCCACCCGCTCACGCAGGACGGTCAGCATTGCCGCCGCCGGCAGGCCGGGCGCAATCAGCGGCAAATACTCGATAACAGCCGTGCCCGGATATTTGCACAGGGCGTTGCGGCCCCAAAACAGACCGGTATTCAGCGCCACCGGCACCACCGGCAGGTCGAGCTGTTCGTATAAGGTGGAAATCCCGCCGATTTTATACGGTTTTTGTTCACCCGGCCGGGTGCGCGTGCCTTCGGGGAAAATAATGATCGGCCGGCCCTGCGCCTCACATACCCGCCCCTGCTCGGCGATGGCTTTGAGCGCCTGTGCACGCGCGCTGCGATCGATGGCGATCGGCCCGGTGCGCCATAAATACCAGCCAAACACCGGGATACGCAGCAATTCCCGTTTCAGAATAAACACCGGACAGCCCAGCGCCTGCCACAGCACGAGCGTATCCAGCGCCGACTGGTGCTTGGCGGCATAAATCGCGGGGCCCGGCGGTACGGCCTCCAGTCCGCGCAATTCGACCGTAAGGCCGCAGATCACCCGCAGTAGCCACAGACTCACCGCCACCCACAGCCCCGGCACGCGCTGCGCCAGCGGGCCATACAGCAATGCCGGCAGGGCCAGCACGCCCAGCAGCAGGGTCCAGCCGTAAAAAGCAAGGTAAAACAGCAGTGAGCGCAGGTGGATCAGCATGATAGATGACGCGGTTCGGGGCTACACCACCTGACCATACAGCCAGGCAACCAGATATTTGTGAAATTCCGACAATACCAGCCGTAGCCCGGCGGGATGACGCCACCAGCCAGGACGGTCAAACGGTTCGGGAAAAACGGGGTCGGGGATGATCTCCAGCTCCGGCATGGCGCGGCGGAACTCGATCAGACTGCGCGGAATATGGTAATTAGCGGTGACCATGCGCAGGCTACGGATACTGTGGGCTTTCGCCCATTTGGCGGTTTGCTCGGCATTGCCGTGCGTGCTGTCAGCGCTGTAATCCAGCGCGATGCGCACCGTGCCGTCATTGGCCAGCGCCCGCAGATCATCGGTGGCGCCATGAGAGGCCAGCAGTTGATTAAGGCCGAGATTATCGCCGACACCCGTGATGAACAGCTGCTGCGCCTTACCTTTTTCCAGCAGCTCAAACCCGTAGGCAATGCGCAGCTGGCCACCGGTGAGCACGACAATAGCATTGGTGCTCACCGAATCGCCCTGCCGCGCGCTGGGCATCTGCTGAAGAAAATGCGCGAATGCCGCCAGCCAGAACACGGCAAGCATCGCGACGATCCAAACGACCATACGCATACAAAACGTAGTAATAGGCTCACATACCTTAGGCAAATGCTTTTACGCCGCAGCCAGCCTGTTACGGGTGAGGGCCTTATCACGACCCCATGTCGTGTCTGCCGCCCGTCACACGATATGCGCCACCGCCGCAGCCAGATCATCGCACACCGACACCGGTTGCAGATGCTCGGGAATACCCGCGGCCAGCGTCGCCGCACCTTTGCCGGTGCGCACCAGATAGCGCGGACAGCCGGCCTCAGCCGCTGCCTGCATATCGCGCAGGGCGTCGCCGATCATCGGCGTATGCGACGCCGTCGCGCCAAAATAAGCCAGCGCTTCGTACAGCATGGCGGCACCCGGCTTGCGGCGCGGCGTGGGCGCATCGGGATGATCGGGGCAATAATAGATGGCATCGAGCCGCGCGCCTTCGGCGGCCAGTAGCGTGCGCAGACGGGTATGGATGGCCGCCAGCGCCGCCTCGCTGATAATGCCGCGGCCGACGACGGATTGATTGGTGATCACCGCCACCTGCCAGCCCGCCGCATTCAGCCGCGCGACGGCGTCCGCCGCGCCGGGCAGTAATATCAGCTCATCCGGAATTTTGACACTGTCCGGCCGGTCGACGTTGATCACGCCATCGCGGTCGAGCAGGGCGAGCATCAGTTCATGATTTCCAGCATGTGATGCACGGATATGCGCACGGCGGCATAGGCAGCCGCCGCCGCAAACAGCGGCAAGGCCAGAAACAGCAGAACATGCCATACGGTCAGCTCGATCTGCGGCAGCAGGGGCGAAGATGAACCGGCGCTGGCAAAGGCCACCGCGATAAACAATAACGCCGCCGCCGCCGCGCCCGGAATCGCCCCGCGCAGCATCATGGCCAGCCCGTTCATTACAAACTGGCGCGAGATATATTCATCGCTGGCGCCGATATGGTGCAGCAGCTGGACGGTGCGGAAATGCAGCTTGAGGCTGGTACGCGCGGCAACCACGATCATCGCGGTCAGCCCCAGCAGAATCAGGCAGGCCAGCACAAAAGCCAGCACCCGCAACATGGTGGTAAACTGCACCAGCTGATCCACCCATTGCTGATAACTCTCCACTTCAATCGCCGGGTTTATCGCCTGCAACTCGCCGCGCATGCGTTCAACCAGCGCCACCCGCTCGTCGGTGTCTTCAATCGTCACTTCCAGAACCGCCGGCAGCGGCAGCACCTCCAGTTCGAGGGGCTGCCCGGTCCACGGCGCGATGATCTCGGCCAGATCATCGGCCTGCAACGGGTTGATATCGCTGACCTCGGGATAAGAAAGCAGCACCTGCTTGACCTGCTCGCTTAGCACTTCGCTGGTGTGCGCGTGCGGAATATAAATCTGGAAATGATTAACATTGAGCCGCCCGCTGGTGGCCGAGGAATGATGGATACTCAACGCGGCGGCCAGAAACAGGCCCGACAGGCAGACCATCAGCCCCACCACCCAGGGCAGATACTGGTTGGCATCCTCGCGGCTGAAGGGAATGTCGGGCCTGAGCAGCGCCCACCGGTCACGCACACGCACGAGCGCCCCGCGCAGGCGTGCAGGCGCAGGAACAGCAGGCCGCGTCGCGCTCAGCAGTCGCAAACGGTGAATGATGCCGTGCCGGAAAGCCATCATGGGCGGGTCCGATTCGTTAGATGGTTATATCAGGGGTATACCATAAACACATCAACGCCGCCATCCTCCTGGCGCTGATAGACATGGCGATGGTGCAGGCGGTGTTCTCCCTCTTCCCAGAATTCTATACGCTCAGGAATCACCCGCCAGCCTGACCAGTGCGGCGGCCGCGGCACGTCGTGCCCGGCATATTGCTGTTCCAGCGCCGCCACCCGTTCGGCCAGTTCCTCCCGACTTTGCAGACGCTGCGACTGCCACGAGGCCCACGCCCCCACCCGGCTGCCGTGCGAGCGGCTGGCGAAATATGCGTCGGCCTCCGCTTCATTCACCGGTTCCACCGCGCCGTCAATACGCACCTGGCGCTTGAGCGGCTGCCAGTAAAAACACAGGCTGGCCTGCGGATTCGCCTTAAGATCCTGGCTCTTATCGCTGTTTAGGTTGGTGTAAAACACAAAGCCGCGATGATCGCAGTGTTTGAGCAACACCATACGCGCGCCCGTACGGCCGCCGGCGTCCGCCGTGGCCAGACACATGGCGGTGGGTTCACCGATCGCCGCGTGCGATTCCGCTTCTCCCAGCCATAGTTTGAACTGGTCAATCGCCTGATGCATCAAGTCCATGCGCGTCAACAGTCTGTTTTGTAATTAAATTATTTTCTTAGCGATTCAGACCTGTATATTACATGTGGGCGTTGACACGTCCATGATTAAGTTTTGCAACCTGTCACAGAAGTAGGAGTTTGTTTATGACGGTATCTGCAACCACACGCACGTTGCTGGCGACCGCTTTAGGCGCTGCGGTGCTTTCCAGCGGCTCGGCCGCACTGGCTGAAAAAGCCGAAAAGGAAAAATGTTACGGCGTCGTTGAAGCCGGCAAAAATGATTGCGCCAATGCCGCAGGCACGCATTCCTGTGCCGGTCAGGCCAAGGTTGACGGTGATCCGGGCGAATGGGTGCTGGTGCCCAAAGGCCTGTGCGATAAGCTGGTCGGTGGTTCCACCGAGCCGAAAGCAAGCTAAAACGGCAACACCCCCACCCATGCGATTCGCGGGTGGGGGTGAGAAACCGGCGATGACAGCGCAAGATATGACAGACGTCGGAATCGGGCTACGCTTTGCGCATTATGACGCGCTGCGCGGCACCAAACCGGTAACAGGTTTTCTGGAGGCTCATTCGGAGAATTTCTTTGGCGGCGGCTATCATCTGGAGACGCTGCGCGAACTGGCCGCCGATTATCCCATCAGCCTGCACGGCGTCGGGTTGTCGCTGGGCAGCAGCGAGCCGGTCGATGCCGAACATGTGGTCGCGCTCAAATGCTTAAGCGATACGATCCGCCCTATTCGCGTGTCTGATCACGCCGCCTGGAGCCGCTCGGGCAACGCCCATCTGGGCGATTTACTGCCCCTGCCCTATACGCCGGAGACGCTGCGCGCGCTGTGCGACAATATCGCGCGCGTGCAAGACGCGCTCGGCCACACGATCTTAATCGAAAACCCTTCGACCTATCTCCGCTTTACTGATTCGGTGATGCAGGAGGCCGATTTTCTCATGCATGCCGTCACCCGCACCGGCTGCGGCCTGTTGCTGGATCTCAATAATATCGTGGTGCAGGCGCATAATATCGGGGTCAACCCCCACACCTATCTGGATACGCTGGATGCCGCGGTGATCGGCGAAATCCACCTGGCCGGACATATCGAGCAAACGGTCGGTGACGCCACCATGCTGATCGACACCCACAGCCGGCCAGTCCCCGATCCGGTCTGGAGATTATATGACGACGCGCTGGGCCGTTTCGGCCCGCTTCCCACCCTCATCGAGTGGGATAAGGACATGCCCGAACTAACCGTGCTGCTTGCCGAAGCCGACAAGGCGCAGCAGCATATAACCCACCGGATGACCAAAGGGCGCCGCCATGCCGTGGGCTGAGCAACAACAGGCGTTCGTAGAGGCGCTGCTGGCCCCGCAGGCGAAGCCTCCGGCGCAGGTGGCAGGCGACAGCGCTAGCGCCGGTGCGCAACTGGCCGTTTATCGCAGCAATGTGACTGCCAACCTGACCGATACGCTGGGCGAAACTTTCCGCGCCACGCAGGCGCTGGTCGGTGCGGCGTACTTTGCGCAGCTGGCGCAATTATTCATCCGGCAACACCCGCCGACTTCCGGTAATCTCAACGAATACGGCGCGGCGTTTCCCGCCTTTATCGCACAGCACACGGTCAGTGACACGGTGGCGTATCTGGCTGATGTCGCCCGCTTTGAACGGGCGTGGAACCGGGCGTTTTATGCCGCGGCAAAACCCGCCGCCTCGTGTGCGCTGGCGACGCTGGACGCTGACACACTCGCCGCCGCGCGCTGGCAGTTCGCGCCCGATGTAAAGCTGCTGGCGCTTGACTGGCCGGCCGATGCCATCTGGCATTATTGTATCCGCCGGCAGGGAGAAGGCGACGCCCCGGCGATGACCCATGCCCCGCACTATTTATTGGTGCATCGGCCAGGGCAACATGTCATGGTCGAACGGCTTGCCGCGGCGGATTATCACCTGCTGGTCGCGCTGCAAGAGGGTACCGCCACCGGCGTGGCACTGGAAAACATACAACAAGCCGCACAGGCGCCCGACGTGGTGACCTGTCTGGCGCTCATTGAGGCGAATCGGCTCGCTCACCCACTAATCAAAGGAGATGATCTATGACCTCGTTACTGGCAAAAGCGTGCGGGCTGACCCGCCGACTGCACGCCCTCGCCGCTTATGGCGAAACCCCGCTATTACTGGCCATCCGCCTGTGGATGGGGGAAATCTTTCTGCAATCCGGCTGGAATAAACTGCAGAATTACCTGAACGGCGATCCCGCCAGCACGGAACAATTGTTCGAATATGTCCACCCGGTGCCGCACCTGCCGGCCGAAATCGCCGCGCCGCTGGCAACTGGCGGCGAGGTAATCTTGGGCGGCCTGTTCGCGCTCGGCCTGCTGGGCCGGTTTGCCGCCGCCGGGCTGCTGGTGATGACGGTGGTGATTCAAATGGCCATGCCACAGATTAACACCCATGCGTTGTGGATGTTGTTGTTTGCGGTTATCATGGTTCGTGGTCCTGGTTGGTTGTCGCTGGATCGACTAGTCACCCATCTGTGGTGCCGGCGGAAAACACAATAAGCGAGTGCTATGGTTCGCCCGAATGTCGTTACCCTGCGCCAGTTTTATTCTTCCGCTCTCGGGCAGTTGAGCAAAACCGGTTTGATACGCGCCATTCGGGCGCGCTGGCCGGAGTTAAACGGGGATTTACTCGTCGGCATCGGCTACGCCAATCCCTTTCTGCGCTCGTATCTGCGGGAAGAAGAAGACGGCGCGATGTGGCTGATTCCTATCATGCCGGCCGCGCAAGGGGCCATCTGCTGGCCGCACCATCAATATAACCGCGCCCTGCTCAGCGACGAGCTGCGCCTGCCCGTTGCCAACAATGTCGCCAATCGCCTGCTGCTGGTGCATGCGCTGGAAAACACCGGCCATGTCGCCCAGATGGTGGAAGAATGCTGGCGCGTATTATGCCCGGGCGGGCGCATGCTGGTGGTGGTGCCAAACCGGCGCGGGCTGTGGGCCAGTTCGCCGCACACCCCCTTTTCCTATGGCCATCCCTACAGTGTCACCCAGCTGCGCGAGGCGCTATGCCCGCCGGAGCGCTTTACCCATATCGATACCAGCTACGCCCTGCATTTCATGCCGCACCCGCACGGTCTGTGGCGACGGTTGGCCATGCCGTTGCAGGCGATCGGGCATTGCCTGTTTGGCGGGTTTGGCGGGGTGATCGTGATGGAAGTGGAAAAGCAGATCTATGCGGGCATCAAAGAGCCACGGAAAAAGCTGGTCCCGCAGCCGGTGTTTGTCCCCGTCGGCAGCAAACCGGCGATGAGCCGCGAGGCACGCACCGGATGAGCGGATGACGGCGCAACTACCGCCATCCGCTCCGACCGCTTAATATTTCACCGAGCAGCCATAGGGCCTGGAACTGGCGACTTCGACCGTATCATCGGCCTTCAATGACGCCACGGCCTGTAACACATAATTGGTGGCGGCTTCCACATCGGCCGGATCGGCAGTGGGTTTATTATCGATCGCGCCCATATAGGCTAGTGTGCCGTCGGCATCGATGACATACATATGCGGCGTGGTTTTCGCACCATATTTCCGACCGATTTCACCTTCTGGATCTAAAAGGATGTGATCCGGCGACGCATTATGACCGCTGGCGATGTCGTTCGCCTCTTCGGCGGTGACATAGCCCTGCTTGCCGACCGCCGAGGAAATCACCGTCACCCATTTCACGCCCTGAGCCTGGGTGGTTTTCTGGGTCTGCTGCATATTGCCCGACTTGTAATGCTTCACCACGAACGGGCATTTATGATTGGTCCATTCCAGCACCACCATATCGCCTTTCATCGCGTCAAGCGCGACCGTATTGCCGTTGGTATCCGTCGCCGTGAAATTAGGGGCGGGCTTGCCCACCTCGGGGGCGGCAACGGCGGAAAGCGCCATCGTTCCAACGATTAGTGCGGCAAAGTAAGGTAATGGTTTAAACATGAGCGGCTCCCTTGATTTGTTAATAGTTAATACATAGGGCAATCGGTGTGCAATGCAAGATATGCCTCATTGAACGGCCTTCCTGACGATTTCGGGCGTGAGGATTTGCGGCAGCACAGAAGGCTCACCCTGCGGCGGATAATAGACATAAATCGGTACGCCGCTGCGCTCGAACGAATGCAGATATTGCGTGATTTCATCGTCGCGGTTGGTCCAGTCGGCCACCAGCGTCACCACGCCCCGTTGCGCGAATGCCTCGCGCACCGAGCGCTGGCGCAGGGCGACGCGCTCATTGACCTTGCAAGTGATACACCAGGCGGCGGTGGCATTGACGAATACCGGCGTATTCTGTGCCCGCAGTGCGTTTAGACGCTGCATCGAGAAACGCTCCTGACCGCCTGATATATCGACGGATTGCTGCGCTGCATCAAATGACTGTTCGTTCACTGTCAGGCCTACCAGCACCACCAGCGCCGCCAGCGCCGCCCAGGCGCGCGTGCCGTGCAGCAGCGGAATCAGCCAGGCGGCAAAGCCGATCAATACCAGACCGGACAAGGCTAAAGCCAGCCCCATCGGTCCTGATTGCTGTACGAGTACCCACAGCAGCCAGGCCGCCGTGGCATAGATGGGAAAGGCGAGAAACTGTTTGAAACGCACCATCCAGATGCCGGGGCGGGGCAGGCGTTTATGCAGCGCCGGAACAAAACTGACGAGCAAAAACGGAAAGGCAAGCCCAAGGCCAAGGCTGACGAAAATCAGCAACGCAATAACCGGCGGCTGGCTGAGCGCAAAGCCCAGCGCGGTGGCCATAAACGGAGCGGTGCAGGGAGTGGCCACGACCGTGGCCAGCACGCCGGTGAAAAACGAGCCGCGCAGATCGTCGCGCTCGGCGATGTTGCCGCCGGCGCTGCCGAACAATACCGGCAGATCAAACACGCCGGAAAGATTCAGCCCGACCAGAAACAGAATATAAATCAGGCTGGTGACAAATAGCGGCGATTGCAGCTGGAAACCCCAGCCGATGGCGGTTCCGGCCTGCTGCAAAGCGATCATCAGCCCGGCGACGAGCATAAAACAAGCAACGACGCCGGCCGTGTAGGCCAGCCCCATTAACCGCACCTTCCGCGGCTCTTTATCGGCTTTTTTGGCAATACTCAGCGCTTTCAGCGATAAAATCGGCAACACGCAAGGCATGATATTGAGAATGATCCCGCCCACAAACGCCGAAAGCAGTGCCCCGAGCAGCGTCACAGGGTCAAACGGTGCGCCGCCAGGCGATGCGCCGCCGGCCGGCTCACCAACCGGCGGGGCCGCGGCCGCGCTATTGTCATCCTGGCGGGCCTGCACGTGCCAGTAGCGCGCGGGTCCGTCCGCTGCGCGCAATTTCAGCAGGCCATCGAAAACCGGCTGCGGCGGCATACTGCCGCGCTCAGCGGTGATGCTCAGCGCCCCGTCTTGCACCTGCCAGGGCTGATCGCTGGCATTACTGATAATCCCGTCATCCACCGGGAACCACCAGCTATCGGTGATTTCCCCGATGTCAACCGCGCCCAGCGGCACCGTGATCCGCACCTGCTCACCCCGGATGCGATAGGCTGCATCCTGCGGCCAGATGCGGGGCAAACGCTTGGCATACGCGTCAATCGTGGGGCTGTTTTCACCCGGCCGCACGGTCAGATCAAGCCTTGCCGATTCGGGTATGCAAATCTCCTTGCAGACCAGCCAGTCAGCCTTAACCGCAATATCAAACGGTGCACCGTCCCAGTCATCCGCCGTAGTAATCGGCACCATCAGGCCGGTTTTGCCTTCATAGCCGTAATTAAACAGGCCGCTATATTCGATGCGTTCGGGCGGCGGCCAATGAATCGGCCCCGCCTCGAATCCGGCCGGCAATTGCCAGTCGAGCATGGTTTCCATGCCGGAATCACCCGGATTTTGCCAGTAGACATGCCATTTCGGCGGCATGCGCAGCTCCACCGCCGCCCAGAACGGCGTTCCGGCCGCCAGATCCGCCCCGTCGGCGAATAATTCGGCGGTGACCTGCTCATTTTCGACGACCGAAGCCGCATGGGCGACGGCAAACAGGCTGAACAAGAGATAAAAGGCGAGCGCTCGCATAGCACATCCTTAAGATAACACCCGTTTAATATAAAGCGTTCGCCGGGCAGCGGGAAGGGTTAAATCATATAGGCGGCCATCGCCTGGCGGCCGCGCAGTGTATTAAGCCACTGATGAAAGGCGCGCGCGCGATGGCTGATGGCGTGTTTTTCCGCCGGCGGCATCTCGGCAAAAGTTCGCTGAGCCTGGCTTTGCTCTTCCTTGGGTATAAAAATTGGGTCATAGCCAAAGCCTAACTCCCCGCGTGGCGGGAAGCACAGGCGACCGTGCGCCTCACCCCGGAAAAACACGGTTTCCTCACCCGGAACAGTAAAGGCCAGCACACAGACGAAATAAGCCGGCGCGCCCTCCGGAGTGACACCGCGTGCATGCAATTCATGATAAACGCGCTGCATGGCCTGGTGAAAATCTTTATTTGGACCGGCCCAGCGCGCCGAATAGATACCCGGCGCCCCATCAAGCGCCGGCACCGCAAGGCCGGAATCATCCGCCAGCGCCGGCAGCACGGCATGGCGGGCGGCGCTTTCCGATTTAAGCTGTGCATTGGCCTCGAAGGTCGCACCGGTTTCGTCCGGTTCGGGCAAGGCCAGCGACGCGGCAGACAGCACCTCCAGCCCCAAAGGCGCGATCAGCTCGCCGATTTCGCGCACCTTCCCGGCATTATGGCTGGCGATGACAATTTGCATAAGCTAACGCGCCGCAATTTGCATCTGGTTTAACTCCCCGATCCCGGCACGGGCCAGCACCAGCATCGCCTGCAGTTGTTCCTCGCTGAAAGCCTGTTCCTCGGCGGTGGCCTGCACTTCAATCAGCCGCCCATCGCCGGTCATGACAAAATTGGCATCGACGTCGGCACCGCTATCTTCCTCATAGTCGAGATCCAGCAGCGGCGTACCCGCGATGATGCCGCAGGAGACCGCCGCTACCGGCGTGATGATCGGCGATTTGCTCAGCTTGCCGTGGCGCACCAGCCCATCAAGCGCCTGGGCCAGCGCCACATAGCCGCCGGTAATGGCGGCAGTGCGCGTGCCGCCGTCGGCTTCCAGCACATCGCAATCGATGACGATCTGGCGTTCGCCCAGCGCGCGTAAATCAACGCTGGCGCGCAGGGCGCGGCCGATGAGGCGCTGAATCTCCATGGTGCGGCCCGACTGTTTGCCGCGCGCGGCCTCACGCAGATTGCGGCTGTTGGTTGCCCGCGGCAACATGCCGTATTCCGCAGTCACCCAGCCCTTGCCGGTATCGCGTAGAAAAGGTGGCGGCCGGTCCTCCACCGAAGCCGCGCAGAGCACAGCGGTATGGCCGAAACGCACCAGGCAGGAGCCTTCGGCATGGCGGCTGATTCCTGCTTCCAGCGTGACGGGACGGAGTTGATCGGCGGTGCGGTTAAACGAGCGAATTATAGTTGACATAAACCGGACATATTCAAAAATGCGGCGGATTGCAATCATCAAGCCGCATCGGTGCTTGAAATTCTGCTTAAACTTGTCATATATCACGAATAGTAACGCGGGGTTATAAAAATGAGGGTTATGAATATGAATCAGCCGATTAAAAAAGAAAACGGGAACGAGGAAGCCGCCGGTGCCGAGCCGGAGATTGATCCGGCCCTGTCGAGCGATGAAGAGGATGAAGCCATCGATTTAGGCCCCAATCGGTCGTCTCCGGATGAAAAAGATGCGCAGATCGTGGAGCTGCGCGAACAGCTGATGCGTGCGCTGGCGGAAACCGAAAATATCCGTAAGCGCGCCCAGCGTGACGTGGAGGAAGCTAACAAGTTCGCGGTCAGCGGCTTTGCGCGTCACCTGGTCAGCGTATTGGAAAACCTTCAGCGTGCCTCCGAGAGCATTCCTCAAGAACTGAGCGCCGCCAACCCGGATGTCAAAAACCTGAAAGACGGCGTGGATATGACATTGCGCGAGCTGCTTTCTGTGTTTGAAAAGTTCGGGATCACACGTATCGACCCGCTGGGTAAGAAGTTCGATCATAACTATCATCAGGCGATGACGCAGATAGAGGATAATACCGTTGAGCCGGGCACGGTGCTGCAGGTGATGCAGGCGGGATACCTGATCCATGACCGGCTGTTACAGCCGGCGCTGGTCGCCGTCTCCAAAAAGGGCGAAGACAACGCACAGGTCGATACCCAGGCCTAGCGGCGCAGCATGCTAGGCGCCGCGGCAATGGCGGATGTTGAATTTTTTCAATGATTTTCACTTGCTTTTTTAAGTGAAACGGTATATTTGCCTGCACTAGCATTAAGCGCGCATTAATTTTCAGGGTACTCAAATCGTTGATATGGTTTGAAAGATGCCCGTTAATGGAGATTGTTTATGAGTTTTTATGAATGCACGTTCATCGTGCGCAGCGATATGTCACCCAACGACGTGACCAAGCTGACTGATTCCCTCATCGAAGGCTTTACCCAGGGTGGTGGCAGCATCATCAAGCAGGAATACTGGGGGCTGCGGAACCTGGCCTACGCGATTAAAAAATCGAATAAAGGGCATTATGTTATGCTCGGGCTGGATACCCCCTATGAACCGCTGGCCGAGCTGGAGCGCCAGTTGCGCATCAGTGAAGATGTTATCCGTTACCTGACGGTGAAAGTGGAGCAGATGGACAACAAGCCTTCGGTGATGATGCGCCAGAAAAGTGGCGACACCGACAGCGATGCAGCATAAAGGAGCACCCACATATGGCAGATTATAAAAAACCGGGCGGTCGCAAAGTATTTTTCAGACGTCGGAAATCCTGCCCGTTTTCCGGCAAAAATGCGCCGGAGATCGATTATAAAGATGTTAAACTGCTCACCCGTTTCGTATCCGAGCGCGGCAAAATCATGCCCAGCCGGATCACGGCGATATCCGGCAAAAAGCAACGGCAACTTTCTAAGGCTATCAAACGCGCCCGTAACCTGGCGCTGCTGCCTTATGTGAGCCAGTAAGAACAGGAGCCTTCTCGTCATGGATGTGATTTTATTGGAACGTATTTCGCGATTAGGCGGTGTCGGCGATGTCGTACGCGTGCGCGACGGCTTTGCCCGCAATTATCTGATCCCACAAAAGAAGGCACTGCGCGCCAGCAAGGAAAATCGGGACCACTTTGAATCGCAGCGCAGCGTGTGGGAAAAACAAAATGCCGAGCGCAAACAGCAAGCGCAGGAGCAGGCCAAAGAAATGGAAGGGCTTATCGTCGCCGTGGTGCGCCAGGCCAGCGATGACGGCAAACTCTATGGTTCGGTTTCGGTACGTGATGTCGCCGACGCAATGAAAACGGCAGGCTATGAGGTTGACCGTCGGTTGATCGATCTGAACACGGCGATTAAGAAACTTGGCGGTTATACGATTACCGTCAACCTGCATCCCGAAGTGCCGGTGAACGTCAAAGTCCACGTTGCTCGCAACAGCGACAGCCCGCTGCCGCCGGAGCTTCAGGAGCCGGCAGCCAACAAAGGCGAAGCCGAAGCGGCTCAGGAGGCAGCTGAAACCATGGCTGAAGAAGCCAGCGGTGCAGCAGCACAAGGCGAGCAAAACGCTGAAGACGTCGCCTGATTTAGAGTTAGAATAAATCCGCTCTCTATCTTTTATTTCAACGGCTTGTCCCAAATCGGCCGCCGTGGGGGCAAAATTGTTATTGGTCTTTGACCTGACGGGCCAGTATTGGTAAATCCAGTCCGCTATGTACTCATCTGTGCCCAATAATCTCTCCACAGCGCCGGTCGACACGCGCACGGTCTCCTCGATCCGAGACAATCTGCGCCGGGTGATGGAACGCCAGACCATCAGCGTGCGTGAACTGGCGCGCCGGGCGGCGGTAAAATCCTCCTTTATCTATGATATCCTAAACGGCAAATCGACCAACCCTTCCACCATCAAGCTGGCCCGGGTGGCCGAATCGCTGGGCATTACACTGGCGCAATTGCTGGAGTCTGGCCCCAAAGACAAACCGAACCTGGCGGTGATCACCAACAACGCCAGAGCGGACTCGCACACGGTATGGGTGCCGTGGGCTTGCCGCCAGAACCATGAGGCGCCGCCGCCGCTGAACGCGCCGGATTCGCCAGAGCATCCGCCCATGGCGTTTCTGGACAGCTGGCTGCTGACGCAGTGCCGGGACATCAGCATGCTAGCCATGCTAGCCATTGCCGATGACGCTATGGCGCCCACCCTGCAGCCCGGAGACTATGGCTTAATCGATCGCCTGCAAACGCTGCCCAGCCCGCCGGGGCTGTTTGTAATCGATAACGGCATCAGCTTGGTGGTCCGCCGGCTGGAATATTTCCGCCGCAGCGAGACCACGCAGGTGCATCTGGGTGCGGATAATCCGCATTATCGCAGCGATACGCTGCCGCCGGATGAACTCCCTATCATCGGCCGGGTGATCTGGGTGTCACGCTGCCTGACGCAAGCGAACGTTTAACTGATAATCCTGAATCTTGCGATAAAGCGTCGAGCGCCCGATGCCCAGGCGTTTGGCCACTTCCGTCATCTTGCCCTTATAGTGGCGGATGGCATAGCGGATGATTTCTGCCTCCAGTGCTTCAATATGGCGCACATGCCCTTCCTGCGTCAGCAAATCCATGCGTCCGCGCTCATCGCCGATGTCGAAGTGACGGTGCACTGCGCGTACCGGCGAGGGCTCGCCTGCCGGATGCAGATGCGCCGGAGTGATCCACGGCATATCGCAATGCGTGACCGCGCGATGCATAAGATGCATTAATTCTCGGATATTACCGGACCATTCGCAATGCATAAGCGCCGCTTCGCACTCGTCCGACAGGCCAAATACTGGCCGTCCCTCCAGCGCGCTGAAGCGGCGGGCGAAATGCTCGGCCAGCAGCATGACATCCGCCTGCCGTTCTCGCAGGGGCGGCATGCTGATCACGAACCGCCCGAGCGCCAAATATAAGTCTTCGCGGAAAAACCCCTGACGCATGGCGGTCAGCAGCGGCTGGGTCGACGAGACGATCAGCCGCACCGGCAAGATGCCGCCAGTTTGCAGCTCGCGCAACGCGCGTAGCAAAATGTGCTGCCCGTCGATTGACAAAGCCTGTATGTGCCGTAAAAACAGCGTCCCCCGGCCGAATCGGCGCAAATGGTTGCTGCCGGCAGCATCATAGGTGATGGTGTTGGGCTGTTGTAAGCTGAGCAGCAACGCCTCCAGCGCCGTATTGCTCTGATACAAGCAGTTATGGATCATAAAATGCTCGCCCGCACGGGGACCGCTGCCATGAATGGCGCGCGCCAGCCACTCTTTGCCTACCCCACGCTCACCCTCAATGACGATGGGAATGGACGAATCCGTCGCGCGTTTGGCCTGATTGATCGCGGCATTCAGCCCGGCGGACTCGCCGATAATGTCTTGAAAATGGATACGATCCTGCTTTAAGCGGCTGAGCCGGTCCTGCTCCTGATACAATATCCTGTGCTGCAACTGGGTGTGCAGGCTGACCCTGAGCTGCTCCTGGTTGATCGGCTGGGGCAGAATATCGCACGCCCCGGCCTGTACGGCATACGCCGCAGTTTTGGTGGCCGCCGGGGCGCTTACGGCAATAATCGGCAGGGTTTTGTGACTGGCGCGAATGGTGCGGATCAGGTGCACACCGCTCATGTCGGCCATTGCCAGATTCACCACGATCAGGCAGGGTTTGGGCGCCACCCGCAACAACAGATACTCCACGGCCTCCCGCCCGTCCAGCGCGGCAATCACCTCGCACCGCAACACATCGCGTATCATCGATTGCAACTGCTCAAGCTGCGACGGCTGATCATCAATCACCAAAATAGTATCTGGCATACGCTCCCCCCCCGAAAAAGCTTATAGGTTTTGTTAGTAGTAAAACAATACAACCGGGAAAGCGGGCGGTCAACCCAAAGTGGAACAAAATAGGACTTGTTCAATTATGAGACAATGGCGGCTCACGCATTAAAAATACTGCGCTCCACCAAAGCAATAAACAACTGCAACAGGAAAATATGCGTCTCCTGAATATGCGCGGTCACGGCAGACGGTACGGCAATGACCCAGTCTGCACCGGCATAACCGGCACCTTGTTCACCGGTCAGCAACACGCTGATAAGCGACCGCTCGCGCGCGGCGTCAATCGCGGCCAGCACATTGGCGCTCCGGCCGGACGTGGAGATGGCCACCAGCATATCGCCCGGCCGGCCGTGGGCATGCACCTGACGGGCAAATATCTGTTCAAAGCCGTAATCATTGCCGATGGCGCTAAGAATGCCCGGATCGGCCGACAGGGCAATCGCCGGCAGCGGCGCGCGGTCACGGACGAAACGCCCGACCAGCTCGCCGGCAAAATGCATGGCATCACACGCACTGCCGCCATTGCCGCAACTAAGGATGTGATTACCCGCCCGCAAACAGTTGGCCATGGCCTCGGCAATCGCCGCGATGGTCTCGCGCTCACGCGCTACACAGCTTTGTATAGCATGCGTATGATTGGCCAGCGATTGATCGATCAGGTCGTGCATTGTTTCTCCTTACCCGATCCTTCGGGCCACCTGCTTGTTTGGCACAGCGATCGGGCGAGAGCGATATCAGGCACCGCGCAGGGCGTCGATATGGGCTTTATAATGCGCCGCACCATCCTTAAACACCGCCGTGCCCGCTACCAGCATATCGGCCCCGGCGTTAATCACCTGTTTGGCGGTGTCCGGGTTTATCCCGCCATCAACCTCCAGATCGATCACACGCCCCGTAGCATCGATCATGCTGCGCAGGCGCGCGATTTTTTCCAGCTGCGCGGGGATAAAGGCCTGCCCGCCGAAGCCTGGATTCACCGACATGACAAGCACCAGATCCACCAGATCCATAACATACTCGATGGCCGAAGGCGGCGTTGCCGGACACAGCGACACGCCGGCCTTAAGCCCGTGCGCCTTTATCGCCTGCAGTGAGCGATGCAGATGCGGCCCGGCCTCGGCATGCACGGTAATAATATCGGAGCCCACCTGTGCAAAGCTGTCGATCAGCGGGTCAACCGGCGCGATCATCAGATGCACGTCAAGCGGTTTATCGGTATAGGGTTTGATCGCCCGCACCACCGCCGGGCCGATGGTGAGGTTAGGCACGAAATGCCCGTCCATGACATCGACATGAATAAGATCGGCCCCGGCCTCGCTGACCGCGCGCACTTCCTCGCCCAGCCGGGCAAAATCAGCAGACAGGATCGACGGCGCAATGCGGACGGATGGTTGGGGCATAAAGGCGTTTTAGCAATTATCCGATGGGGACACAATCCGGATTATGTATCCGTCGCTCATTTCCCCGCTGCTTTTCCATCACCTCGGCCAGAATCATCTTGGTCAGCGACTACCGGATCATGCGATTTTCACCATCCGCACCGCGAAGAAACCGTCCATCCCGCCCGATTTCGGTAGATGGGATGGCAGGGTGCGCAAGGCGCCGTCCCGGGTAATCCATTCGGCAGGGATCAGGCCGGGACAGATAGGGTCGATGCGCCAGTCCGGATGCATCTCCAGAAACGCGGCGATCGGCGCCTCCGCCTCTGCAGGCTGCAACGAACACACGCAATAGACCAGCGCGCCGCCGGATATGACCCAGCCGGCCGCGCGGGCAAGCAGTTCGCGCTGCAATGCCGCCAGTTCCGCTACCTGATGCGGCGTGCGCTGATAGAGGATATCAGGATGGCGGCGGATGGTGCCGGTGGCACTACACGGCGCATCGAGCAGGATGGCATCAGCGGGCGCTTCCGGCTGCCATTGAAGCAGGTCGGCGGCGTGCACCGCGACATCGAGCGCCAGCCGCCTCATATTCTCCTGCAACCGTTGCAGACGTGCGCGTGAGCGGTCCACCGCCAGCACGCGCGCGCCGGCAGCGGCCAGTTGTGCGGTCTTGCCACCGGGTGCGGCGCACAGATCCAGCACACGCCGGCCCGCCACTTCGCCCAGCATCTGCGCCGGCAGGCTGGCGGCCACATCCTGCACCCACCAGGCGCCCGCGTCGTATCCCGGCAGCGCGCTGACATCCACCGTCTCGCGCCGCAGCGTCTGCGGCCCGACCGGCTCGGCCTGCAGAGGCTCGCACCATTCCTCACGCGCGCCGCGTATCGTCAGATCAAGCGGCGGCTCGTGCGTATGTGCATCCGCAATGGCCTGCGCCGTCGCCTCGCCATAAGCGTTCACCCAGCTTTGCCACAGCCATGCCGGCGTGTTCAGGCGGCCATCGGGTAAGCTGTCAAAGGCCGCATGCTGCTCGGCGACGCGGCGCAGCACGGCATTGGCAAGCCCCGCGAATTTCGGCGCCCTGAGGGCCTTAACCAGCTCGACCGTGGTGGCAATCGCCGCATGCGGCGGCGTGTGCAGCCAGATCAGCTGCACCACCCCAAGCCGAAGCGCCTGTGTCACACGGGCATGTTTTTTGTCGAGCGCCTTGTTCATGAACCGCGCCAGGATGGCATCGCATTCCCCGGCACGGCGCAGAACCTGCATGGCCAGCGTCCGGGCGAAGGCGCGATCGCGCGGGGCAAGCGCTTGCGCGTGCAAGGAAGCCAAGGCATCTTCCAGCGCCTCGCCTTGCATAACGGACTGAATACAGCCAAGGGCGGCATGGCGGGCAAGCAGATTGGATTCCATCAGGTTTCGGGTTTTTCGGTTTGTGTTTTTCGGTTTAAAAGACTGTATCCTTAAATCCCGCAAGCGGAAACCGGAAACCGATGTCGATTGCTATCATATTATCCGCCCGCGAAGGCTTCTCCCCCAAGGCATTTGGCGCGGTGTCGCTTTCGGTGAAAGACTTCACGCTGAATAGTCGCTACCTTGCGCACAGCGTGGTGCTGGGCGCCAACCCGGCCGAAGCGTTCACCGGCATCACTTATGAAGCCGTGCCAATACAACGCCACTGGTGGGAAAACAATACCCGCGCTTATGGGCGCGCCCTGCTCACCCGGCTGCAAACATTGAAACCCGATCTGATCGAAGTGCATAACCGCCCTGTCCTGGCCCGCGCCCTGGCGCGCCACACCACCGCGTCGATCGCCTTGCACCTGCATAACGACCCGCAGGAGATGAAAGCGGCCAAAACCCCCACCGCGCGCAGGGCACTGCTGGCAGACTGCGCTGCCGTTTACTGCATCAGCCACTGGGTACGCGCGCGCTTTCTGGATGGGCTTAAGACGGGAGAAGATAAGGTCCACACCATTCATAGCGGTATCGACATCCCGCCACCGCCGGAGGAGAAAAAACCGCAGATCGTATTTGTTGGCCGCATGACGCCGAACAAAGGCGGTCGCGAATTCGCACAGGCGCTCGCCCGCGTGCTGCCGGAACATACGCACTGGCACGGCTATCTGATCGGCGGCCGGCGACACAGCATCTCGGCCAAACTGAGCGATTATGAAAAGGACATTGCTGCGCTGATGGCATCGATCGGCCCGAACGCGCATTTCGAGGGATTTTATCCGCACGCGCAAACCATGCAGATGTTTCGCGAATCGGCCATCGTTGTCATTCCCTCGCTGTGGGAAGAGCCGTTCGGCCGTACCGGGATCGAGGCGATCGCTCAGGGCTGCGCGGTCATCACTTCCGGGCGCGGCGGTCTTAAGGAAATCGTCGGCGAGGCCGGTCTCTTGCTTGATGAGGTCAGCGGCGCGTCCATCGCCGAAGCGCTGGACAGCCTGATGCGGGATGAAAGCAGACGCCGTATGCTGCAGCACAAAGCCCGTCAGCAGGCGCAGGCATTTGATATTTTGCGCTGCACCAAAAGACTGGACGCGGTACGGGATACGCTATTGCATACGCCCGCACCCCAGTCCGATACCCCGGCAGCCAGCAGAGGAATCATCTGATAAATACCAACTCCCTATCATTCGACAGCGCCGCATCAAAGCCGTAGCCGTCTTCATTAAATTGCTGCAAACTGTCCACATCCGCCACGCCCCGGCGGATAACCCAGCGGGCCATCATACCGCGGGCTTTCTTGGCCAGCAGGCCGATAGTCTGCAGCTTGTTGCCGCGCTTTTCCTTAAACTGCGCGGTGATAAACGGCACGTGCAACGCATCGGGCGCCACCGCCTTGGCATATTCCTGTGAGGCCAGATTAAGCACCGCCGGGGCGTTGACCGCCGCAGCCGCCTGATTAACGGCATCGGTAATGCGCTCACCCCAGAACGCATAGAGATTATGTCCGCGCGGGTTGGGCAGTGCAGTCCCCATCTCCAGCCGGTAAGGCTGCATCAGATCGCACGGGCGCAACAGGCCATACAGTCCGGAGAGAATTCGTAAATGATCCTGCGCGTAGGCGATCTCGTCTTCGCTCCAATCATCCGCCTGCAGGCCGTCATAGACATCGCCGCGAAACGCGAACAGGCAGGGCTTGGCGTTGTCCCTGCTGAACGGTGTGCTAAAATTCTGAAAGCGTTGATGATTAAGTGCCGCCAGTTTCTCGCTGATACCCATCAGTGCCTGCAGGCCGGCCACGTCATAGCCCTGTAGCTGTTTGACCAGTAGGTTGCTTTCCGCCAGCAGGGCCGGCTGCGTCAGCTTTTTCACCGGCGCAGGTGTCTCCATATCCAGCGTTTTAGAAGGTGACAGCAGGATGATCATGGTGTTGCCTCCGTTTTGCTAAGCGCCAGTAACCACCCCACCACCAGCCAGAACGGCACCGCTGACCAGGCGGTAAAAAATCCGGTGGTGGAAGCCAACGGCCACAGGCGAATCACCAGCGTAATCAACAGTCCCAGAAATACCGGATCGGTGCGCCACACCGGAAAGGCGCGGACCACCTCGCGGACAACCAGCGCCATCAACAGCAGGAAGCCGCCCAGCCCGATCAGCCCGGCCTCAACCAGCCACTCGATATACATATTATGCGGGTGCAGGTTGCAGCGCAACCGCACAATATCCGGGTGAACAGGGCCGTATTCAATCCGCGGGCATAATTCACGAAACTGGCGCAGCCCCACACCGGTGACCGGATGCCGCACGAACATCTCCCAGCCGCTTTGCCAGATCATGCCATAGACGGAACCGCTAACGTCATCAACCACTTCGGAGGTGGAACCGAATTGCCGCGCGATCAGACCCGGATTGCCGTAAGCCAGCGCACCGACCAGCAGCACCGTGCCCAGCCCAATCATCACCATCAGCCGTTTGGGAATCGGCAGCAGAAAAAACGCCAGGACAAACGCCAGCCCGGTCAGCAGCAGGGCCATGCGTTCGCCGCTTAGGAAAATGATCGCCACCGTGCCTGCCGCATAGGCCACGCCAAGCGCAAACGTTCGACCGCGACGCACCTGCCCGTTTTCGCGCATCAGCCAGTAGGCGATCACGGGGATGGCCATCCATATCAGCATGATGCCGATGCGCGGCGCGGAAAACGGCCCCGTAAGCCGCGGCGCATCTTGGTAGGGAATCACCGGCCGGCCCAGCAGATCCACTCCGATCACATACTGAATCGCCGTATCGATCAGCATAAACCCCACGGCGATCGACAGGCTGAGGATCAACCGCCGGCGCACGAGCTCGCCATCCAGCACCCAAAACGCCAAGGCCGCGGCAAAAATGGGAAAGCGAATCCAGGCCAGGCTGCGCCCCAGCGCCCCTTCCACATTGACCGTCCCCAAACTGAGCAGCACCGCATACACCCACAGGGCAAGCGCCACCTGCACCCAGCGCTGGTGCAGCCAGTCGGTGCGCCGCATCAGCGCCATATGCAGTAAAAAGCTGATCGCGGTAATGCACAGCAGCAAATCGGCGGCAAAGCGGCTGACCGCGCAGGCCGGCGGAATCAGCCAGACGCACCACTGTGCGACAGGCTGCAGGCGTGGTTCAACCGCTTGTTTGAGCGCCGATGCATGCATATATACCGGCTCATAGCATGCCCGCGCGCCGCTGTCCACGCCATGCGGCGCAACACGCTTGCCAATGCGTCCAGATTCTGCTTGACTACGTAGCGGTTATGCGCACATTAAGGCGCGTTCGTGAACCGTGGGGGCGTAGCTCAGTTGGTAGAGCACCTGATTTGCATTCAGGGGGTCGCAGGTTCAACTCCTGTCGCCTCCACCACCCTATGCCTTCAGCTTCGGGTGGGTTACGCCAGTAAGACATATGAAGCCGTTTTTAGGCGAAGGCGTGTTGCCCGAAGCCTTGGCGAAGGGGGACTGGCGCTACTACAAATATGTTTTATGTTTATTTGCTGCAAAGCGCACCTGATCCAAACCAGCGCTATATTGGCTACACGACTGATTTAAAACAGCGTAAGACTGACAACAACTCTGGTAAGTCCAAACACACAGCCAAATACATGCCGTGGAAATTGGTAAGCTATCACGCTTTTGCCGATGAACGTAAGGCTCGCTATCAGTCGCACAGCAGGAACGGGATCTATCCGAGCGCCGCTTATGTACCGTGCGCTTTTCCCTGCGCTTCCTTGATGCGGGCCACCGCCTGGCCGGCGGCATCATAAAACGGCAACAAGATGAGCGTTGCGCCTTTTTCCTTGAGGATTTCCTGATCGTGTAACTGCTGGGTGGAAACCGCAATCCCACCGTGATAACCTTGTTGCTTTAACCCCTCAATCAGCGACAGGCGCGGATCCTGATGGGTCAGCCCGATATCATGCTGCGGCATGGCAGAGATGATCCATTGCACGCTACGCAGCGGTAGGCTGGCGATAAAGGCCGGATCGCAGGCATCGCCATACATCACGGCATGCCCCTGGTCGCGCCAGCGTTTGACTTCGTCCGGGTTAAAATCAACCGCCAGCAGGCTGAAGCCCTCCTGTCGCAGATAATGCGCTATTGCCTTGCCATAGCGTCCTAGTCCGAAGAGAATGACATCATACTCCTCTTTGACCTGACCCTGCTGTTCGAGGCTGGCCTCGCGGAATGGATTGGCCCGTTCGAACAGGCTCAACAGACTGTCCAGCCTGACATACAGTGCGTTCGAATAGGTGATCATGTAAACCGACAGCGAGATGGTGATCAGCCCGACCAGGGTAACCAGCCCGAGCGACTCGGCGGAGACATGCCCCAGGCTTAATCCCATGGCCATGAAGATCAGCGAGAATTCACTGATCTGCGCCACGGTCAGCCCGGCCAGAAAGCTAGTGCGTTTGCGATACCCCATAACGCCCATAATGACCATCACGATCAGCGGATTACCGATCAGCACGAACAGCGAAAACACCAGCGCCGGGGCAATCTGCGCACCCAGCAGATACAGATTGAGCTGTGAGCCCAGCGCGATAAAGAAAAACAGCAACAGAAAATCGCGCAGGGAGGACAGCCGTGCCACAATCGCCTCCCGAAACGGAGTGGAGGCCAGTGAAATACCGGCCAGCAGCCCGCCGAGCTCCTTGCTGAAGCCGAGCTGGCTGCCAATCGCCGCCAGCAGCGCCGCCCAGCCGATGGCAAAGGTGATGAGCAATTCCTGCGAATGGGCGATACGGCCAACCAAAGGCGTTGCCAGATAGCGAATAAACAGCAGCACAAACGCCAGCATCAACAGACCGTAAAGCAACACGCCGGCGATGTGCGTCAGCGCCGAGCCGTCGGCGGCTTCCTGCGCGCCGACCCCAAATGCCGACAGCATCATCATCGCCAGCACCACAACCAGATCCTGCACGATCAGAAACCCGATGGCGATACGCCCGTGCAGCGAATCCACCTCACGTTTATCAGACAGCAGCTTGACGATAATGATGGTGCTGGAAAAGGTCAGCGCCACCGCCACATAAATCGCGGTGATGGTATCCAGCCCAAGCGCCAGCCCGATCGCAAAACCGACCACCGATGTAAACGTCACCTGCCCCAGCCCGGTGGCCAGCGCCACCGGCCCGACTGTGCGAATCAGTTTCAGATCCAGCTTGAGGCCGACCAAAAACAACAACACGGCAATGCCCAGCTCGGCCAGCAGCTGGATATGCTCATGCGATTGCACGATCCCCAGCGCCGACGGGCCGGCCAACACGCCCACCGCGATGAAACTGACGATCATCGGCTGACGCAGCAGCAGGCCGACAAATCCGACCAGCGCCGCCAGCGCGATTAATGCCGTTAATTCATAAAATGGAGAACCGTGAATCCACTCGGCTAATACGTTCATGTGCTCTTCCTCCAGCGGTGATACAGCATCTTTTCCGTTTCAAGCAGTATCAGTACGGCAATGCCAAACGCGATCACCTGCGTGCCCTGCATGATACTCAGCGGCTCGCTGGCAAAAAAGATCTGCATGAACGGCGCATAGGTAAACAGAAACTGCAGGGCGGTGACAATACCTACCGCCCACAGCACGGCCGGCGTGCCCATCACACCGCGCCAGGTCAGCGACGTGCCGTGAATATAGCGCACGCTGAACAGGCAAAAGATTTCCATCACCACCAACGTATTCACCGTCATGGTGCGCGCGGTCTCCAGCGAGGCGCCCTGCGCCTGCGCCAGTAGAAACTGCCCGAACACGCCGCCGGAAAATAATAGCGAAACAAACATAATCCGCCAGACTAGAAAGCCGGAAAGAATCGGCGCGTTGACCGGTCGCGGCGGGCGCCGCATCACCTGGGGCTCCGGCGGTTCAAACGCCAGCGCCATGGCCAGCGCCACCGAGCTGACCATGTTGATCCACAGAATCTGCACCGGCGTGATCGGCAAGGTCAGCCCCAGCATAATGGCGATGATCAGGCTGAGCGATTCGCCGCCATTGACCGGCAGGAGAAAGGAAATGACTTTTTTCAGATTGTCATAGACCGTGCGGCCGGCTTTTACTGCCGCGGCGATCGAGGCAAAATTATCATCGGCCAGTACCAGTTCGGCCGCCTCCTTGGCCGCCTCGCTGCCCTTCCGGCCCATGGCAATGCCGGCATCCGCGCGTTTGAGCGCCGGCGCATCGTTCACCCCGTCGCCAGTCATGGCCACCGTCATCCCGTGTGACTGCAACGCTTTGACGAGGCGTAATTTATGTTCCGGGCTGGTGCGCGCGAAAATATCCGTATCCAGCACGGCGCGTTTCAGCCCGTCATCATCCAGCCCGTCGATCTGCATCCCGGTGAGCACGTCGGCGGTCTTTTGCAGGCCGATCTCGGTGCCGATCGCCGCCGCCGTACCGGAATGGTCGCCGGTGATCATCTTGACCGCGATGCCGGCATCGTAACATTCGGCCACGGCGGCCATCGCCCCGGCCCGGGGCGGGTCGATCATCCCCACCATGCCAAGCAGTAACAGCCCATGTTCGACATCGGTTAAGCTCAGCGCCGTGTATTCCGGCGCCACCGGCTTCATGGCCAGCGCCAGCACCCGCTGGCCTTTGGCCGCAATGGCGGCGGCCTGCCGATGCCAATAGTCCCGATCCAGCTCAGCCGATTGATGATTTTCCTGCCATTGCCGGTCGCACATCTCCAGCATGCGCTCCGGCGCGCCTTTGACAAAGATCACTCCCCGGTTTTCATGATCATGGTTGAGCGTGGCCATGAAACGGTGTTTCGCGTCAAACGGGATCGCATCTGTGCGCGTCCAGCGTTTGCGTTCGGCCTGCGCGTCAAGGCCCGCTTTTCCGGCAAACGCCAGCAGCGCCCCTTCCATCGGGTCGCCTTCAACCTGCCAGCCATCTTCCCGCCGGTGAATCGCCGCGTCATTACACAACACACAGGCGCGGGCCAGCCGGTCCAGCTCGGCGATATCCGCCGGCTGTGCCTTCTCCTCGTCGCGCCGCAACGCCCCTTCCGGCGCATAGCCCGCGCCCGAGACCGTAAAACGGTGGGGATAGGTCAGCGCCGAGGCGACCATCATCTCATTGCGTGTGAGTGTCCCGGTTTTATCGGTGCAGATCACCGACACCGAGCCCAGCGTCTCAATCGCCGGCAGGCGGCGGACAATGGCGTTGCGTTTCGCCATGGTCTGCACCCCGATGGCCAGGGTGATGGTGAGGATGGCCGGCAATCCTTCGGGTATGGCCGCCACCGCAAGCCCCACCACCGCCATGAACAGTTCGGTAAAGGGATGTTCCTGCACGAAGATGCCAAACGCTAAAATAGCCGAAGACAGCAGCAGAATGAAGCCGGTCAGCCATTTGGCAAATACCCGCATTTGCCGTACCAGCGGTGTGGTGAGGCTTTCCACTTCCGAAAGCATGTCGCTGATGCGTCCGATTTCGGTGCCGGCGCCGGTGGCCACCACAACGCCTCTGGCCTGACCGGCGGTGACCAGCGTGCCGGAAAAGGCCATGCAGTGACGATCGCCCAGGGCGGCTTCTGCCGGTGCGGATTTGGTATCTTTGTCTGATGGCACCGACTCGCCGGTCAGAATCGCTTCTTGTATTTGCAGGCCGTGTGCTTTTAACAGGCGCAGATCCGCCGGTACTTTGTCACCCGCTTCCAGCAGCACGATATCCCCCGGTACCAGCTGCTCTCCCACCACACTCAGCCGCCTGCCTGCACGCAAAACATTGGCGTGTGGGGCAAGCATCCGGCGGATCGCTTCCATGGCTTTTTCCGCCTTTCCCTCCTGCACAAAACCGATAATGGCGTTGACCAGCACCACCGCCACAATCACTGCACTGTCGATCAGGTGATCTAGCAGAGCGGTAATCGCGGCCGCAGCCAGCAGGACATAAATCAGGATATTGTGAAATTGCCGGATAAAACGCACAAAGGCGCTGCGCCGCGGCGGCTCCGGCAGGCGGTTGGGGCCGGTGCGCTCCAGCCGCGCCTGCGCCTCCCGCTCGCTCAGGCCGTCGCCTGCGCTTGCCAGTTTATCCAGCACCGCTTGCGGCGACAGGCTATGCCATGGCGCGGGCCGCGTTTGCGGATCTGGCGCCAAATTATGCATTGCGATGACCTCCCATTAATAGGCCCTGACCGGCGATATCACCTGGCGCTGGCGACGCGCGATCAGCACGCGATTCTGCGTATGCTTGTTTTCGTTGAGCATGCGGGCGAATCATTAAAAAACGGATCATAAAAACAGCGCGGCATGAAGTAAACAAAAACAGGGATCGCCCTGATTGGAGCGGGAATGTCCGGTATCAACCCATCTGGTTCACTGCCCAGGCAATCACCAGCACCTGCGGGATGGTGACAAGCGGCAGAAACAGGGCGATCTTCCAGGAATGCGTCGTCTCGCGCAAAGACAGTATTTCGGTATAGTCCGTCGCCACACCCGCCATCAGAAAGGTGAAGGCATTACCCGGCGCATGCGCCCGGTTTAAAATGTCCGCCGCGATCGGGGCGGAGCCTTCTGAGCAGACTTCGAGTATGGTCGCCACCGCCAAGGTGATACCAAGCCCGACCACACTCGGGCCGAAATAGCTGGCAAAGATTTGCGGGTCCATAAAGGTGCGAATGGCTGCGGCCAATACCACGCCGAATAAAATCCAGCGCAGAATCATGCGCGATTCATGCAGGCCATTGCGCACCATATCACGCAACAATGGGCGGTTGTAACGCGCCTGTTTAAGCCGCGTTTTCGCATCGCGCCAGAAGTGAAACCCCGCCGGCATGTCGCGTGCGTTCGGATTGGCCGGCAACACCTGACGCCTGACCAGTTGATCGAAAATTACCCCGCTTATCAGCGCAATCACCAGTGAGCCGACAATAAACATCAGCGTCCATTGCCAGCCGACCAGAGCGATTAAGATCACGGTCAGGGAAATCGAGTTCCAGGGTGAGGCGATCAGAAACGCCATCACCTGACCTAAACTGGCGCCGCGCTCATAGAGCTTCATACCGACCAGCAAAATCCCGTGACTGCACAAATCGAGCATCAGGCCCGCCAGCGTCGCGCGGCAAATCCCGTTAAACGAGCCAGCGCGGCCGATCACGCCCATCACAAATTCCCGCGGGACTTTACTGAGCACGCCAACAAAGAAAATCCCCAGCGCCAGCCCCCACCACATGCGGTTCATCAGCTCATAGACCGAGCCGGTAAACGTCGCCAACTGAGCGGACGGCGTAACAAGCAGATGCAGTGCATAAGCGGCGGCCACCACACCGAGCGAGCCCCATAACAACCAGTCGAAGCGGCGCGTATCATGGCAGGCATTGCTATTCATGAGCCGTACCCTAACCCATTCACAGCCTTCGTGAAACTACAATCCCGCCAAACACCAGCGCAAAGCCGACCAGATGATACCACATCAGCGCCTCGCCGAGAATGACAATGGCCAGCCCCGCGCTGAACAGCGGCGTGGTGTAATAAATCAGGCTGGTATTGACCGCGCCAATGGTCTCCACCGCATATTGCCAGCAGAACCAGGCAAGCACCGAGGCGGCCAGCCCGACATAAAGCACAATGCCCACGATTTGTGCGTTAAACGGAGTCGGTCCTGCCACCTGCCATTCCCAGACATAAAACGGCAGCAGCCACAGCACGCCGATGGTGCTGGCGGTGGCGAGAAAGGCGCGGGTGGAAAGACCCTCGGGTTTAAAGCGCAGACCAAGGCTCCAGCACGCCCAGATAATCGCGGCCAGCAGCACAATCACATCGCCCCGGTTCCAGGCCTGGCTGAGGATAATGGCCGGATCGCCGCGGGTGATTACCAACAGCGCACCGCTAAGCGCCATGCAGGCACCCGCCGCCTTCATCCGCGACAGCGGCTCAATGGCGAACAGCCCGGCGATGATGAGTGTAAAAATCGGCGTGGTCGAGGCGATAATGGCGATCTGATGCGTCGTAGTATATTGCGCCGCAATATAAATCAGCGTGTTAAATGAGCCGACACCGATAATACCCATGGCCCCGAGATAGGCCCAATTGCGCCGGATGACCAGCCATTCGCGGCGCAGTGCCGACCAGCCGAACGGCAGTAAAAACGCGCTCGCCGCCACCCAGCGCCAGAAGGCCAGCGCAAACGGCAGCATCCACTCATGCACCCCGCGCGCGATGACGAAATTCCCCGCCCACATCAGGCAGGCGACCAGCGCTGCAGCAATGGCAAGATTAAAACAGGCCCGCATAAGCATAATTCCCGTAACAGGGAGTGTGAATACGATGTCAGCGGCCAGCATAGCCGACCTCGCGAGCGGGTGAAAGCCCCGAGCGCTTTTCAACTTGGCAATCGGGATCGCCGCCGCTAGGCTCATTTGTTATGGCGCTTACAGCACCTCAGCCCTATCCAGTCACCGACGATGCCGCCCTGCTGCCGGCGCTGCGCCTGATTCGTTCGGAAAATGTCGGACCGGTTACCTATCATCACCTGGTGTCGCATTACGGCTCGCCGCAACGCGCGCTTGAGGCGCTGCCGGAACTCTCGCGCCGCGGCGGCAGGCGCAAGCCGGTGACAATCTGCGAGACCGCCAACGCCGAGCGGGAAATTGAAGCCACCCTTCGCCTCGGGGCGCGCTTCGTGCTGCACCCGCAATCTGCATCTGCGTCCGCAAGCCCTGCTTGCGCAGGAGCGGGAAGCGGGCCGGAAGAAGATAATAACGGCGGTTACCCGCCTTTGCTTGCCACCATCCCGGATGCACCGCCGGTGCTGGTGGTATTGGGCCAGCGCGTGCGCTGGCATGAGCAGTCCGTCATTGGCATGGTCGGCGCGCGCAACGCCTCGGCCAATGGCTGCGCCATGGCCAAACGGCTGGCCCATGACCTGGGTCAGGCGGGCTATCTCATCGCCTCGGGTCTGGCGCGCGGCATCGATACCGCCGCTCAACTGGGCTCGTTGGAAACCGGGACCATCGCCGTGATCGCCGGCGGGATCGATGTGATTTATCCACCCGAAAATGACACGCTGTATCGCGACATCGCCGAACGCGGCGCCATTGTGGCCGAAGCGCCGCTTGGCACCGCCCCGATAGCGCGCCACTTCCCGGCGCGCAACCGCATCATTGCCGGCCTGTCCGTCGGCGTGGCGGTGATTGAAGCCTCGCTGAAATCCGGTTCGCTGATCACCGCGCACGACGCCCTCGATTACGGCCGCGATGTGTTTGCCGCACCCGGTTCGCCGCTTGATCCGCGCTGCAAGGGCAGCAACGACCTGCTGCGTCACGGCGCGGTACTCACCGAATCGGCGCAGGATATTCTCAACAGCCTGAACCATTATCAGCCCGACATGCTGCGCGAGCAGCCCGCCGCCGAATATACCGGCCCGCCGGCGACACTGAACGAAGCAGAGCTCGTCCGCGCCCGCCGGGAGGTGCTCGCCAAACTCGGACCCGAACCGGTTTTGCTTGACGAATTGCTCGCGCAGTGCAACATCTCGCCGTCATATTTATATATGATTTTACTGGAGTTAGAAGTCGCCGGCCGGCTGATGCGCCACCACGGCGCACGGGTGAGCCTGCGGATGGATGGGTAATCGTCGTGGTGCCGGCAGGAGCCGGTATAACGCGTTAAGTGATTAAGGAATTTGCATGAGTCATCATGTTGTTGTCGTGGAGTCGCCCGCGAAATCAAAAACCATTAATAAATATCTCGGCCGGGATTATGAGGTGCTTGCTTCCTTTGGTCATGTGCGCGACCTGCCCTCCAAAGACGGGTCGGTGGAACCGGATAACGATTTCGCGATGCATTACGAAATCGATCCCGACTCCAAAAAACATATCAACGCCATCGCCGATGCCGTAAAACATGCCGACACGCTGTATCTAGCCACCGACCCCGACCGCGAGGGCGAAGCCATTTCCTGGCATGTGCTGCAAGCGCTGCAGCAGAAAAAGGCGCTGAAAAAAGACCTCGACGTCAAACGCATTGTTTTTCATGAAATCACCAAGAAAGCGGTCAGCGAGGCGCTGGAGCATCCGCGTGATATTGATATGCATCTGGTCAACGCCCAGCAGGCGCGTCGTGCGTTGGATTACCTGGTGGGTTTTAACCTTTCGCCGGTGCTGTGGCGCAAGCTGCCCGGTTCGCGCTCGGCGGGGCGCGTGCAATCGGTGGCGCTGCGGCTGATCTGCGAACGCGAGCACGAGATCGAACAGTTCGTGCCGCAGGAATACTGGGATATTGCGGTGGAACTGGCCAAATCGGACGACCGTACGTTCAGCGCGCGCCTGACACAGTTTGCAGGCGAAAAGCTTGAGAAATTCTCGATCACTAACGAGGCGGAGGCCGCGCGCATCACCACTGCCCTGCAGGCCAAACAGTTTGCCGTCTCCGCAGTCAAACCCAAACAGATGCGGCGCAATCCGTATGCACCGTTTTCCACGTCCACCCTGCAGATGGATGCCTCGCGCAAGCTTGGTTTCTCCGCCAAGAAAACCATGCAGCTGGCACAGAAACTCTATGAAGGCATCGCGCTGGACGGCGACACCGTCGGCCTAATCACCTATATGCGCACCGACGCCATCACGGTCAGCCAGGAAGCGATAAGCAGCGCGCGCACGCACATCAGCAACACGTATGGACCATCCTATCTGCCGGACAGTCCGCGTCAGTATAAAACCAAATCGAAAAGCGCGCAGGAAGCGCACGAGGCGATCCGCCCGACCGATATCGGCCGTACGCCGGAGGCGGTGAAAGGC
>CAZMBI010000014.1:12563-16383 GCA_964564675.1 uncultured Azospirillaceae bacterium | reverse complement strand
GAAAGGCGCGCTGGAAGGCGACCAGCTGCGACTGTATGAGCTGATCTGGAAGCGCATGGTCGCCAGCCAGATGGAAGCGGCGGTCTATGATCAGATGCAGGTGGAGCTGACCGCCGCCGACAAGCAGGCCGTGCTGTCTGCCACCGGTTCGGTGCTCAAATTCGACGGTTTTCTGACGCTGTATCAGGAGGCCCATGACGACGACGAGGAAGAAGAAGAAAACCGCCGTCTACCCGAGCTGGCCGAGGGAGAGGCGCTGAGCACGCAGGCGATCACCCCGGCGCAGCATTTCACCCAGCCACCACCGCGCTACACCGAGGCCAGCCTGGTGAAAAAACTCGAAGAGCTCGGCATCGGCCGGCCGTCGACCTATGCCAGCATTATTTCCGTGTTGCAGGACCGCGACTATGTGCGCATGGAAAAAAAACGCTTTATTCCCGAATCGCGCGGGCGGCTGGTCAGCGCCTTTCTCACCAGCTTTTTCGAGCGCTACGTGCAATATGATTTTACCGCCCAGCTGGAAAACTCGCTGGATGAAATCGCCGAGGGCAACAAAGACTGGAAAGAGGAGCTGCGCGCGTTCTGGACCGATTTCATCGCCAAGGTGGAAGAAAGCAAACACCTCTCCGTTACCGATATTCTGGACACGCTGGATGCCGTGTTAAGCCCCTATATTTTTGGCCGCGGCGAAGAGGCGGAAAAAGCGCGCATCTGCCCGGCCTGCGGCAGTGGACGGTTAAGCCTGAAAACCGGCAAATTCGGCGCGTTCCTGGGTTGCTCGAACTATCCCGACTGCACTTATACCAAGCAGCTGGTCGCCGGCGGTGACGCGGCGGAAAACCCGTCCGATACGTTCATCGATTACCCCAAGCTTCTCGGTCAGGATCCGGAAACGGGCGAGGATGTCAGCTTACGCAAAGGCCCTTACGGCGTGTATGTGCAGCTGGGCGCCGGGAAAAAACCCAAACGCGCCAGCCTGCCCAAGGCCATGAAGCCGGAAGATATGACGCTAGATAAAGCGCTCGATTTACTGGTGCTGCCGCGTGAAATCGGCACTCATCCCGAAACCGGCCAACCGATCACCGCCGGCATCGGCCGTTATGGGCCGTATCTGCTGCATAACAAGGTCTATACCTCGCTTACGCCCGAGGATGACGTGCTGAGCATCGGCATGAACCGCGCGGTTGATCTCATCGCGCAGAATGCCAAAAAGAAAGGCGTCGAGCCCCTGCGCACACTGGGCAAACACCCCGAAGACGGCGAAGAGATCGCCATTTACAGCGGCCGCTACGGGGCCTATGTCAAACATAAGAAAACCAATGCCACCCTGCCAAAAGGCAAAGAGCCGGAGGATATCTCGCTGGAAGAGGCGGTGGAGCTGATTGCCAAAAAAGCCGGCGCCGGCAAGGGCAGGAAAACCGGCGGCAAAAAACCGGCGGCGAAAAAGAAGGCCGGCTGATCCCATTTGCTGAAAATGATGCGTTCTGGTATGTTAATAACAGTATGCAACTCACTATATCATCCGAATTTGAACCCTATATCCAAGCCAAGCTGGAAAGCGGTAAATATCGCCGTGCCGAAGATGTGGTGGCCGAGGCGTTGAGCCTGCTAGCCGCCAGAGATATCGACGAGGCCGAACGCCGTGCCGCAATGGACCAGTTTATCGAGGAAGGGATTCGCTCCGGCAACGAAGAGGGCTGGCTGACACCTGAAGAGGTGGAGGTTGAGATGGACACCCTCCTCACTGAGTTGCGTAAACCGCATGACTGAGCGTTACTTCCTTTCCCCCGCCGCTAGGCGGGACATACGCCAGATCACTTTGTATATCAAGCAACATAACCCGGCTGCAGCCATCGGCATGCATGAACGCTTCATGCCGGCAATCAGACAACTGGCCGAGGCCCCCTGATTGGCCAGCGACGCGACGACCTCACCGATAAACCGGTGCGTTTCTGGCCGGTACACCCGAATTACATGATCATTTATGAGGTTGAAACCCATCCGGTGCGGATCTTGCGAGTGTATCACGTGGCACGCAAGGTAGAGCGGCTGGGATTATAAACACAGCCTTTAGCCACGATTGAATGGCGAGTCTTTGCCATACAGCGAATGTGTCGGCGAATTGCTGCCCGGCGGCGTCCGCGGCGCTTCCGGTTCGCTGGCAGTGCCGGCATAGCGCACCTCACTGCGCTGAAGAGACGTGTCAGTGCTCCGAGACTCCCCGGCGTCCGGGCCGAAATCCATCCAGCCATCAAGCCCCCCGCGTGAGCTGAAGGAAGGACTTGCCGTGCGTTGCGACGTGCGTTGCGGGCTGCTATCGCGCTGATACCAGGCGGCGCGGGTGGGATCGATTCGTTCTCTGCGGGTCGTCGGCGGCTGATAGCTGCGGTCCGCCGGACCAAACGGGTCGCCGCCGTCCAGCCAGCCGTCAATGCCGGAGCTACCAGGGTCCGAATAGCTGACGCCGTTGGATTGCAACGTGGTGCGGATAGGCTCGCGTTCGGCGGTGGTTCTGCCCCTCGGCCGGCTGACCAGCCGATCCGGCATGCCGTGCGCCCTGACGTCACTCACCAATTGGTCAAAATTATAAATGGCCGGGCATCCTTTGCTGCCGATATTGCCGTGAATCAGATAATTTCCGCCGATGTGAATGCCGTATAAATCCCTCCCCGCTTTGGCGCTGAGAGTCGGCATCCGCACATAGGCGCCAACATTGCGGTCGTACCCCTCCAGCAATCCGGGATAGGGCCCGCCGTTCGGCCCGCCGCTATAGCCTTCGTAACTTTTTCTGAAGCCGTCTCGCCCTTCATAGTGCAGCGTGATACGAACGCGCCCGTTTTCCGGCTCCCCATGCGGCACGATGGTGAATTTGGCACCCATTATTACCCTCCCGATTATTATTTTAATATATTATACGCCTCATTTGTGACAGTTATGTGACAATAAGACCTATTTTGTTAACTTTTAATTAATTTCTATCCCGCCTGCCTTGCAGATGGGCCGCTTTTCCCGCTTGACGAAACCGCCGAGGTTTGCGACATCTTGACTGTGAGCGCAAAAGCTAAGATTTATTCGCCGACGCGCACGGCCATGCAGTCCGGCCGGGCCAAAACCCGCTATTGGGTGCTGGAATTCACCCCAACCACCAAAATGGTGCCCGATCCGCTCATGGGCTGGAATACGGGCGATACGCTGCAGCAGATCCATATCGAATTCCCCTCCAAAGAGGCAGCCGTGGCCTATGCGCAAAAACACCAGATCCCGTTTGAGCTGGCCGAGCGCAAACCGCGCGTCATCAAACCCAAATCCTACGCCGCCAACTTCGCCTATAACCGCCGTACCGCCTTTTAGCTTGTCTGCCAGCGTTAATTTCCATTAACATATTAAAATCATTACCTTTTACCAATTTGTCATAATTTGGTAACATAATATGCGTATACTAAAGGGGTGGTAATAGATATCAGCCGTTGGATTAAGCCAATGAGAAAACAGTAAAAGAGGATTAGGACATGAAGCGTTTTACCGTACCGTGCGATTTTAATGGCGTGAAGCACCCGTTTCATGTCTATATCGGCGAACCGCACCCGAAAAAGCATCCGCTGCAGTTTCAGGCCTGGTGGCTTTCCTCCGAGCGCGGCGGTACCATCCCGCAGGATGTGATGGACAGTTTCGAGAAACTGTTCAAAATCTCGCAGGAAAACAGCGTCTCGTTCGAGGATTTATGCGTTTATGCGCTGGGCACGGCCGCCGAGGAAAACGCCCAGCCGCCCGCACAGCAACAGCAAGCGCCGCAGCAACAAAGCCAGCCAGCTGAACAGCC
>CAZMBI010000014.1:0-12463 GCA_964564675.1 uncultured Azospirillaceae bacterium | reverse complement strand
CAGCCAGCTGAACAGCCCGCTGAACAGCCTGCTGAACAGCCCGCCAAACCAGAAGCCACAGCAGGCGGTGCGGAAGCAGCCAGCCTGCCACCGGTGGAAGAGGAAGTCCCCATGCCCAAGCAGGCCGAAGCAGACGAATCCGGGCCCGCCGCCGAAGCGGCGCCAGGCGAGGCGGGCTCGGACAGCCTGCCACCGGTGGAAGAGGATATTCCCGCTCCCAAGCGCTATGAGGATGAATAATGGTTGATCCGGTTGACATCGGCACACAGGAAATCGACGAATATGCTGAAGAGATGCAATCGCGCCGGGAGTATCAACTTCGGCAGGAATTGCTGGAACAACAGCAGCGTCAGGCGCAGCGCAGCGAAGCGGAGCTGGCCGGCGCGCGTTCGGTGCAAAATCGCCGCGGCGTGGGCCGCTTTATCATCCCCAGTCAAAACACCTGGATGGCGCATCGCAGCCTGGTTAAAGACCCTGGTCTCAGCCTGCATTATTATTCCGAACATTATCCTTATTTCGACGACATCATCCACCAGCGCATCAACTATGCGCCGGTTTGGGACGTAAAAGACAGCCGCTACGAGGGATATGACGTTTTGCGCGAAAACCTTGCCGTTTTGCGTAATTACATTATGAGCGAGTTTTTCAAGGACGGCTCGGTTGATGCCAATGACATGGGCAAAGTCAAACATATGGCGCAGATTGCCGAGTTTCTGGTCGACGGGCTCAATAATGACCGCTTTCTGGCCAACCCGCTGGCACCGAAGATCCGCACCAACAAAGCCAATCTGCCGGGCTCCGGCGTGCAGTATCTGTATAAAAAGATACTGGCCCGCCAGCGCTCCTACCAGTGGTGGTATCCGGTGTTGCGCCCGTGGTATTTTATCACTGGCAAAACCTGGAAAGACTGGAACCTGCCGCCTTTGGAGCAATCGCCCTTCAGCGACGAAGCATTGCGCCAGCCGCCGCCGCAGCGTGAGGCCAAAGGTGAGGATATGGATATTGATACGCCGGGCGGCTCGATCAGTAAAGACAGCCGCGACCCGCGCAGCCAGGCGCCGGAAGTGGCGGCCTCTGCCGCCGCGGCAACGGCGATCGATGATATCGCCGAAGACTTCACCCATGCCGGGCAGACCTTATCGGGCGTGGAAACGCTGCAAGAGCCCACCCGCCGCGAATCGATCGACATCGCCAAGGATATCCTAAACAAGCTTAAAATCATGATGGGCGGCTCGCTCATCGAGCACGGCCTCTCCCCAAGCGCCACCCATAACAGCACCATTCTCGATGCCTTGAAAGGCGCCGTTCGGATTTATGAGTCGGCCCTGCACAAGCTGCACGCGGTGGATACCGAGATTATGGCCAACCCGGCGGTGCAGGCCGCCAATAATGCCATCGGCACGCTGGGTTATGTGGCCAAGCTCGAAGTGCTGCGCGTGGCCGAACAAACGGGTGACCACGCCATGGTCAGCAAAGTGCAGGAGCAAATCGCCAGCATGCCCGATGCCTGGAAGGAGATTAAAGGCAAAAGCTTCGGCCAACTGTTCGATACGCTGGAAAGCGGGATCAATACCGTGGTCGTGCGTATGCAGCAGTTGGCTGACCGCGACACATCCACGCGCTACTGGCTGGGATTCAGTAATGCCAACGCGCTCGGCGGGGCCGATCCGGCGCTGCAGCAAAGCGACGATGAACTGAGCAAGGCCATGACCAGCGACGATTATTACCGTCAGTTCAATGCGCAAAAGGCGCAGCGCCGGCAGATGGTGGCAAGCCAAGTGGCCAGCCGCCAGCGCCAGCAAATGGATGACGAGCAGCACCATGCCGGACCCAACGCTTCGGCCCGCCAGCAGGCGCAACAGCAGCGCAGCGGCGGCAAGGACCAGAAAGCGACCAAAAACACCAGCCTGAGCGGGCTGATCGCCAAGGACCAGGTGGCTTCCATGCGGCAAAGCCTGGCGACCACGCCGGGGGCGGAATCGGTGAAAATCAGCCGCCGTAACGATATTCTGCGCCGCCAGGAACAGCGCCGCCGCAGCACGCTGCGCAACGTCGAAGTCCTCAACCGCGTGAATAATCGCGTGGCCGAACTGCAAGACCCCTCCGAACCGCCGGAGCCCTCCGGGCCAAATACACCGCAGCGCAAACCCGGGCATTCGCACGGGATCTGATGGCATCTAAGGGCTTCGCATACACTGCATTTTTTGCTAGGCTACCATTATGGATCAATTTCCCACCGCCATGCTGCGGGCGCTGCAAAGTCTGCCCAATCCCAAGCTGATACGTATTGTCATCTATAGTATCCTGCTCAATGCCGTGTTGCTGGCGTTACTGATCGCCGGCATGGTCTGGGTGATACACAGCACCAACTGGTTCGGCGAATGGGACATGATGACCGATCTCGGCTTCACGCTGTTTGCGATTGCCTTCGGCTATTTTATCTTTCCCATTTTCCTGCCCTTGATTGTCAGCTTTTTCGATACGGCCATCGCCGAGGCGATTGAACAGGAGGAATATCCTGAGCGCCAGCAAACCGCCGAATCCTTCTGGCCGACACTACAACACGATATCCGCTTTACCGTTAAGGCCATCCTGCTCAACCTGATCAGCCTGCCGTTTTACCTCCTGCCGGGGGTCAATCTGGTGATCTATTTCGGGCTCAACGGCTATCTGCTGGGCACGGAATTTTTCAATATCGTCGCTGGACGGTTTATCACACGGGAGGAAGCCGACACGCTGCGCCGGCGCTATCGCTGGCAGGTGATGTTATGCGGGGTCAGTATTGCGGTCTGCGCTATAATTCCGCTGGTTAACCTGATCGCCCCGATCTGGGGCGTGGCGCTCATGGTGCATTTATTCCATTCGGTGCAGGGCGCGAAATATAGCGGCGAGGATGTGATTTAGGTCCTGTTAATTCCCGCCCGACGCACCGCCCTGCAGGTCGCCATACCATGGGGAGGCATGCCTTACACGCTGAGAGCATCCTAAACGATCGCTTACGCCATCCACCAGTCATTCACCGGACGCTTCGGGCCGCACGGGCTGCCTTCCGCCCCGGCGCACGGGCTTTTAAGGTTCTTCACCGAGGTGGAACACGCCGTCAGAGTGCCAAGCATTAACAGTGTAATAATCAAACGCATTGGATGATGTTACAAAACTTCGCCTGCGACGGCAAGCCTATTCCGCGCGCTGGGGACAGTGCTCTGTCCCCCTACCCTATCAGGACCCGGGCGGCCGCCTACTGCCGGTATTACTTCCCCCGAGATTGCTAGAGCCGCGCAAGGTATCACCCAAACCGCTCCTGATCCGGTCGAGAATGAGGGTCGAACTCGCAATCTCGGTGGCGATACTCTGCACCACATCAGCGAAACGATACGCCAGATGCGCCAAGATCAAAAAGGCCAGCAGATCAACCACGCTGATTGGGAAATCCTCACAGCCGCTGCCACCTCCCTGCAGGCACGAGATCGCCCCCTGCCAGCCCCAGTCGGTTTCGGTTTTTTTACCATCAACTTTAGGACGCCACATAGCCGTGGAATTCGGCGTGCCTTCCATGTGGTCGAAATTGGTCCAGCACCATTCCACTCCCAAAATATTATCCGCCGCCGATTCGATCAGGACGATGAAAAAGGCTAAAAACGCGAACATGAACAGCGGCTGCAAACTGAAATTGACCACCTGATTGACCCAGCCCATGAACATGTTCTTGGTGCGCTCGAAAAGCAGGAAGCTGATGAAAATCGGGGCCAGCCCGAACAGCAGCGCCTTGGCGATCAGCGACATGCAATAGATGCGCAAGGCCTTGATAATGGAATGGACAAACGCAATCAGCCCGAGCCCGAGCAGGCCGCCCATCATCAGGCCACTGGGGCCGGTGAGAAACGAGCCGATCAGCGAAACCATCATTTTGGACGACAATATTTTTTCGACTACGCCTTCAAGCTCAACGAAAGGCTGTGGTGAGCCGGACGCGCTGACACTGACCGCACCGCCGCCGGTACCCATGGCAATGCTAATGAGACCGGCGATCAGTTCATCCGTACCGTCATTGAAAAATTTAATCACCGTATCCTGAAAGAATGCGAAGCCGCCGGGGCTGACAATGGTCAGGATCACCCCGAATTTAAACAAGCGGATGGCCGCCTGCCCGAGGGACAAGGGCACAATGCCGAACATAAACAACACGCCGAAAACGGTGACGAACAGGGCAAAGGCTGCGTTCAGCGCCTGGATAAAGCTTTGATGCGTGATGATGCCGTCAAACAGTTCCTGCGTTGCCTGTTCTACCACCTGCTTGATATAATCGATAATCTGGGTGAGGATGCCTTCACTTTTCTGCGATTTGGGAAATTCATCCGTACAGGTGGCATTGGAATTGCTACCACCCCCCTGGGCGACCGCCAGCATCGACTGGCCCGGCATAGCGGACGCTTCCATTGGTATCATCGACAGGCACAAGCTCAGAGCAAGTGCGCATATTCCGCTGAATGTGATGATCTGTTTCATAGCTTTCGTCCTTTTTTATACCGATCGTCGCCCGCTTACCAATCCCTTCACGGCATTGCCGATACTGCTGGTCGCTTGCTGGAAGGTGGCAGGGGCCTGCTTTTCAATCCGGTCCAATCCACGTTCCAGCGGGTTGTTATCCACCGCCTGACCAAGCGCAAAGCCCCCGCCGAGCACGATCTGTGCAATACGCAGGATATTTTCCAGCATGGAATCCAGCAGGTAGACCATTAAGGCCAGCGCCGCCATGGTGATAAATATATCCTGCCCTTTCTTGGTGCGCTCATCGCCCAGATTCATTGTATAGAGTTCATTAAAAATTGAATTAATATCGGCCGCATCGCCCATATTGGGTGTGGTCGAATTCAGCGTATGATCGGCGTTGGGGTCATAATTGTTATACACTTTTTCGTAGACCAGCTCGCCTTCGTTGCTGACCACTTTCGAGCTGTGCGGCGCTTTTTGCTGCCACATCTTTTCCACCTCCTCGGGCGGCATCTCTTTGGCAAGGCCCTTATCATCGTCAAACATCATCTGATCGAGCACGGAAAAGCTCAGCGTCAGATAGGCCAGCATAATCACCGGCTGCAGCATCACCGAGATGGTCGCGCGCATCCAGTGCTCAAAATACTGGAAGGTCGCTCCCAGCATCAGCAGGGGAATCAGCACCGGCGAAATAATGATAAGAAAGCCGAGAATGATCAGCGCCATCAGATAGGTATAAACGGCGCGCAGAATGAGCCGCAGCAGGAAGAAGAAAATGAACATGCCGCCGGCAAACAGCATGGCGCCGAACTGTCCTGACCACAGGGCGGAGCCCAGGACACCGAAGACACTGCTGCCCAGAATCATATTAGGCGCGAAACCGAACAGCGTGCCCAGCACACAATCCAGATAAGCCCACGGCATTTCGCCCTGAAACCCACTCATGTCGCATTCATAATTCCCGGTACCAAGCGTAGAAGTGACAATCTCCACGCCTTCCTGCACGCTGTTAAACGCGGCCGGGATGTAGCCACCGAAATTATTGATGAATAAGAACATCAATCCGATTTTCATCAGCAGGATAAAGCCGTCTTTTTTGACATCTCCTTCCTGCGTCATGCCCTTGACACCGAAAATGGTCACGACCAGCACCGCAAACGCCGTTGCCCCCGCTTTGAGAAACTCGTCGAACTGATCGGTGATATATTCCGTTGCCTCCTGGATACTGTCGCGAATACAGGGCACGATGACGGCCAGCAATTTCCCGTCATACTGGCTGCGACAGTTCTCATTACTGTTCATGTTACCCACCTGGGGTTTAGTGATGGGCCCCGGTTGCTTGGGCTGCGCCTGTGCCGCCAGCGCCACGCTGGAGGCAAAAATCATCCAGCCGCACATCAGCCCGGCCACCAGCCGCTGCAGCATACGATAGCGCTGTGTCGCCATGCCCATCATCGCCTGTTCACCAATCCGATCGTTTGTTTCACTTGCTGGCTCACCTCTGAGCCCATTCGATTTAAAGCCTGTTTGCCCGGCAGATGCTGCCCGACCTTACTGTAGAGATTCGGCACCTCATACAAGCCGCCGGACAGTTCGGTCGCCATGGTCGGGATATAATTCAACATGCTGGTAAACACGAAGGCGGTCAGCGCCAGCGTAATCGCCGACAAGGCGGCGCGCTCCTGGTGGGTGGTGCCGTCGCCGGAGCCGGACAGGCTGGCGGCTTTATCCATATCCACTTCCGCCAGCGGAATGCCGAAACTGGCCAGGCCACCTTGCGGTTTGCCGGAATTACCGGCGGCGCTAAACATTTGCCTGTTGCCAAGAAACCCGCCTTCCCGCGTCTCATATTGCATGCCTGAAGCATGATCTAAACTGTAATTCGACCATCTCAATCCGGTATTCTTATCCAGGCCCGCCTCTCTCAGTGCCCCGTTTTCCTCCAGCACCTGCGCGCAATGTTTATCGCGCTGGGTCGCTTCTTCCCCGCAGGTCATTTTGATGTAAGAGCCGTCATTTTCGATCAGCATGTCTTCCAGCGCGATCAGCATGAGGCTTAAAAAGGCGAACAGAATCACCGGCTGCAGCACGAAAGAGGTGGCGATCCGCTGCCATTTATCGAAATAGGTACGGGTCACTTTGAACATGATCATGGGGATGAACAGCGGCGCGAATGTCAGGATAAAGGCCAGCGCTATGATGGCGGCCAGATAGGTATGAATGCTTTTGATCGCCGCCATCAGCACGGTGATAATTACATACAGCCCGATCAGACCGATCAGCCCGCCGATGCCGGTACTGGCCAGATAAAACATGCTGGAGGGAATCATCCCGCGCGCCTGACCGGTCAGGTCTGATCCGCCGGCAGCGGCAGAAAGTGCTCCCGATCCCCCCTCTTTCACGGTACCGATGAGCACATCGAGCATACAGTCCAGGCGGTCCCACAACGTGTCATCATCATAACACTTGCCGCTGCCGCCCGATCCCTTGCCAAACTGGAACACCAGATCGGTCAGCCCGTCCATGGCGTCCATGCCCATTTCGAAGATGCGCATCACAATATCGGGCTGTACGAAAAACAACACGCACGCCAGTTTGAACAGCGCGACGAAACCGTCGCGGCTGGATTTTTCCAGCATCCCCGTGAGCATCAATACGCCAAACAGCGTGACCGCCAGTGTCAATGCGGCGGTGATCCCGGTTTCCACCAATGGATAAAATCCGTTGATAAATTCCTGCGCGACCTCCTCAACAACGGTTTTGGTGCAGGTGACGATATATTCGACGATGTAGGCTTTATCCTGGTCCTGGCTTTCCACCTGCTGGCGGATTTGCTGGCAGCGCGCGCCGACATTGCCCAGTGCGCCGCCGCCCTGGGCATGTGCGGCAAACGCGGTGAACAGCGTAGAGGCAAATAACAGTGCGGCCATCAGTAACAACGTCAGCGACGACGCCATCCCGGCCGGTTTCAGTTCATGCGCGGCTGGTCTGGTGTTTGCTTGCGTTGCTACATGTTTAGCCTGCTCTTGCACCCATTTTTTCCTTTGGTTTTTTGGCCCCCGCGCTGACATTCGCGCCGCTGCCGGTCACGCGTTCACGGAAGACCGGCAGCCAATCATCGGGATCATCGCCCACCTTAGCCCGTATTTCATCAAGAATCTCAACAGTTTCCGCCCGTGCGGAAAGCACGTGGATGACATCTTCCATACCAGTCAGATCAATCCGGGCGACCACGATATCCTTGCCGTGTTTACATAGAAAATAGCGTGAGCCCATATCAGTGTTTTTGATCAGGTTGAACTCGCGGTCGGAAATCATGAAACAGCTTTTATAATCTTCCGTGGCCTTTGGGTTGGGCAGAAAGATGTGGGTGGAGGTCTGCTGGATCAGGGTGGAGGAAATCGCCGACTGCGTCGCGTCTTCCACCGACTGCGTGGCAAACACCACCATCCCATTGAGTTTCCGCAACGTCTTCAGCCAGTCCTTGATTTTCTGCACGAAGATTTTATTGTCGATCAGCGCCCATGCCTCATCGAGAATGATCATGGTCGGCGTGCCGTCCAGCGACAGGTGAATGCGGTGGAAGATATAGAGCAACGTCGGCATCAGGCTGATTTTATCGGCCAGCACTTCCCCCATTTCGAAACCGAAAATATTGCCCTTGGAAAAGTCGATATGGTCTTCTTCATTATCAAATAATCCGGCATATTGTCCGTCAGTGTGCCACATGCGCAGGCGTCCAGCGAGCGTACCCGGGCCCTCGAGCCCCAGAATCGGGGCAATATTGCGCAGCATCCGGTCCTTCGAATCGAGCTTGTAATTCACCGCCACCGCTTCCTGGATTTTATCCATATCATCGGCGGTAAAGGGTTCGTCATTGATGGTCACCAGCGCCTTCAGCCACTCCGCCAGAAAGTTGCGGTTTTCCATGGTATCGGGCAGTTTCAGCGGATTGAAGCCGCAACGCTCGCCGGGCTCGATAATGGTGTAATGCCCGCGCATGGCCCGCACAAAAATATCCGCCCCGCGGTCCTTGTCGAACATGAACATGCGGCAGTTGAATTTCTGGCTTTGCGCGCACAGGAAGTTCATCAGCACGGTCTTACCGGCGCCGGTCGGCCCGATCACGGTGGTGTGACCCACATCGCGCAAATGGAAATTAAAGTAATACGGCGTGCCGGAGGTGGTATCGAACACGCTGACCGCCTCGCCCCAGTGATTGCCGTCGATTTTGCCGACCGGGTAATTATGCATCGAGCAAAAACCTGAAAGATTCAATGTGTTGATCTTAGCCGGGCGGCCGATAAATTCGAAATTACCCGGTAGCTGCGCCCAGAAACACTGCTCCATGATCAGTTTCTCGCGCACCGGGTTCATACCGAGATTGACCAGCTCGGCAATGGCCATCGAGACATTGGCTTCAATCGCCGGCAAGTTGTCATCCAGGCACATCACCGTCATGTGATGGTGGCCGAACGCCACGTGACCGGACATCGCCATATCAAGCGCATCGGAAATTTCCGCCACTTGACTGATCGCCACATCCTCGGCCTGCAGCATGCGCCGCTGCTGAATCTGCATCGAACCCAGGTTGGTCTGGCGGTTCACGAACTGGAAGGACTGCGTGATAATAAACTCAAACGGCAGCTGCAGGAAGGAATCCAGCAGGCCGGCCGCAGTGTGCGGCGCATATTCCTTGACGCTGACCATGGCCCCGTATTTACGGTGCGAGGGTGCGCGCATTTCGAGCGCCCGCGGCCCGAAATACAGACGGCTAACCGGAATATAGCGCGAGATTTCCATGGTCGGGGTCAGCATCGGCTGATAGTCGCAGCAATTCACCAGCCGGCCTAAAAACTCAACCGGTTCGGAAAGCGGCCCATAAGGCGTTTCCACTGTCGTCAGCACGCGCGCGCCATAATCCTTAAACGTCGCCATCAGACGATACACCGCCTCTTTCAGCTCCTTGTGCATGTCGCGCAGGTCATCATCTTTGATTTGTTTATTGGCCCGGTGTTCCATCTTCTTGAACATGTTTTCTACCTTGGCCGCACCTTTGGTATCTTCGCGGCGAATGATGGTGACAAACAGCTCATTGACATAGGCATCTTTGGAATGGTGCTTTTTGCGCCAGAGATTATCGACATAGGAGGCAAAACCGGAGGGTTGTTGACCGCCGGGATACGCGCTTTGGCGGCGGCGAATCGTGTGGAAGTACAGAGCAAAGGTGCCATCGGCCAGACTCTTGAAAAACGAGTTGCGCACCATTTTTTTCATGTCGACATCGATGTCGTCCGCCGTTTCAAAGGAGAATCCGTCGATTTTCATCACCTGCATCAGTTCCTTGTTCTGCAGGACGAGGGTTTCTTTGTCCCAGTGATACTGGTACGGCAGGAAATGCGCTGCGCCGAGCTCCCGCTTGGAGTATTTCGCTTTCGACACCGCCCGGCGTTTTATGCGTAAATTACGAATCGAATCAAACATGCAACCGCCTTCTAAAACACATCATAGGAGTTAGTATGGTGGTGGAACGTTCGGTTCCAGCTCTGGTAGCCCTTGCCCATACGCAGAATCCATAGCTCCACGGCGCGGGGCTCTTTCATACACAGCAGATAGCCGAATCCGTGAATCATGGCGCCCATCAGATAGGCCAGAAAGTCCTGGCTGTGGATGAACACCAGCAGCGTCAGTAACCCATTGAGTGTAAAATACATATAGCTGACGCCCAGGACCATGGAAGGGCGCGCCAGCCCTTGATATAACGGATCAGCTTGCAGCCTGCCTGTACCGGCCATAATGCAATCTCCCTAATCTATTGTTATTAAACTAATTTTCTTCGATAGCGCCGGAACCTGACCGCATTGCCGGCATTATCTTATATACCATAGCACAGTTATATGACGGTTCTGTTACAACCCGCCACATTCTTTAGGGTAATGGAATTTAGCTAAAATTTGATTAAGACGCGGGTGGTTGGTGTTTCCCGCCGGAAACCAATGATTGGAGACTGGATGAATCCGTTCGTCTGCTTATCTGCTCTTGGCTTATCTCTGGCAGGCTCTTTTTTCGTCACCCCTGCCGAATTGTTCGATAATGCCAGTATATAGTTCATCCCCCAGCAATTCCTGCAAATCTGTTGCCTTTCGCATATTTTCAACCCAGGATTGCCTGTCCGCTTGCAAGGGACGTTTCTGATCAGCGCTGAAATATTTCGCCCGTGGCGACGGCGTGGCTGCTGGTGCGGCAGCAGCGTTTTTCGCTATATCCGGATAATTTGTTACGACATCATACACGGCAGCCAGTTCCAGCGCCGTGATGACATACGGGTCAGCATCCGCACCGATCAACCGGTTTTCAAGATAAGGCGCCGAATCGGTTTGTTTCCCGTCTCGAACAAGCAAAGAATGCCCAACGCGCTTGTTCTGATGCCCCCCCATAATGGCTTTCGGCACGGAACGGTTCGGCCGGCTCAAACGCGCAATACTCGCATCGTTCTGCAGAAAGCCAAGGCCGGCCTTATCCTGCATTTCAAGCAGCGAACCGGCACACATTCGGGTGAACTCAGGGTCTTTAAACAGTTCTCTGCCCTCCTTGTCACGCACACTTAAGTTGGCATGTAATCCGATCGTATCATCGCCAAACCTCGGATGATCAGGGTAGGGGATCGGGCGCATCACCGCTTCAAGCTGGCGGTTAAACCACGGGCTTTGCAAGCTGGTCTCTGATTGCAGCAACTGCTTAAGGGTCTGGCTGCGAAACCGATGCAGGTCTTGGGTGAGCTCAAGCGGCATACCCTTGCGCGTGCCATCTTTCTCGTAGTTGGTGAATTTCGCCTCATAAACCATCAATTGTTCTTTTTTGGCTGCCGCTTCACCTTTGGCTGCCGCTTCACCGCTATCGATCGTCGCATACTCGCTGCACACACCGTCTATAAAGCGGTTACCGGCCTGCTTTAACCAAGCGGCTATATTAGTGTAGTGCTCGTCGTGGAGGGGGTCTTGTGAGGCAGGTGCGTCGTCACGGACCAACACATTGGTTGCCGGCTGACCGTCATTTTCAATCAAGAATTCCTGCTCAAAACCTAAATGCACAAAAAAGCCTCTCTTTTCCAGCTCTTGCTGGAAAAAGGCGATTCGTTCACTTGCCGCCTGCTGCAATGGCGTTAACGCCTCCTCATCACCGGAGGCCCCTGACTGATGATTTACACTGCTCTCTAGGCGATCTACGCTACCGCTAATCTTCAACATAATACCTCTCTTTAATGGCAAGCGCTGGGATATATGGGATAAAGATGACAATTCGGCGACAGTTATGAGAAGGATTGATGAAGATCCGTGAGAAGGCTTGAAGGCAGATGGCGGTTGCTGTGTCACGGAGGTGCGAAGACACGGAGTTAAGGAGTCACGGAGTTACGGAAGTATGCAGTCGTCATGACGGTCGACAGCGCTCGGAAAAGCCTCAATGTAAAGGACGAGACTTAATCTGACATTTTGAGTATGCATTTATCAAAGTGGAGATTGAGTTATGCATAATGTCGAACGTAAACCTATTTGAACTAATTATCTGGTACAGCCCCTTCTTATTTTGTCTTAGATTTTCAACCAATTCATCGAAGATTTTATTGTCGATTAACTTTCTTAATCGGGAATGAAGCCCGCCGTGATGACGTTCCGCCGCGTAGCGCGCATCTTTATGCGGAGCATAAAGTCAGTTAGCTATACTGCATGCTTTAGCATCATTAATGGTTTGTGAAGCAGCATGTTGCATATTTTTATATTATGAAAAAACGACGCGAATGCAATCTATTAAGAGATAATTATTTATTAAGATGATGGGGATGTAAAAACAATGTGTTTATAAGTATCTAAGCGCAGATGGCAGGTGCGTTGTAAGGTATGTAGAATCCGGAAACATCCCGAAAGATATTCATCCGGATTCATCCTTAGAAAGGAGGTAATCCAGCCGCAGGTTC
>CAZMBI010000013.1:43451-63598 GCA_964564675.1 uncultured Azospirillaceae bacterium | reverse complement strand
ACCGGGCTTGGCGCCAACGTAATCTCCGCTTAATCAGATATTATGCCAGGCCACGCCGCCATCTACTTCACCATTTCCACCTGTAACAGGCCGCAAGCCTGCAAGAGCATGTCATAATCGGTGATTACCTCATACAATTCCCGCGTTTGCGGGCGGGCAAACCCGTTTGTGATGATATTATCCATCAGCGCAATCAGGTGATCCCAATACCCGTCATGGTTGAAAATAATCACCGGCTTGTCGTGCAGGCGCAGTTGTTTCCAAGTGAGGATTTCGAACATTTCATCCATCGTGCCGAACCCGCCGGGCAGAATCACGAACACGTCGGAGCGCTGATACATGATCTGTTTGCGCTCATGCATGGTATCGACAATGATAATTTCGCTTAAACTCGTATGTTCGTTTTCGATATTGCGCAGCGAGCGCGGGAACACCCCGGTCACAAAGCCGTCTTCTTCCATGGTGGCATTGGCCACCGCACCCATCACGCCGCAGTCGCCGCCGCCATAAACCAGTGTTTTTTCCGCGCGTGCGATTTCGCGGCCGAGTTGCGTACCGAGCTCCAGATGGTGATCCGGCACCGCGTCCTGCGCTCCACAAAACACACAAATTGCTTCTATCGTCATGTATTATCCTTAATTTTAAGTCAGTTAGTCTATTGGTTTTCGTTGGAAAGGCAAGCGATGATCAGAGGGGAGCAGGCAGGCGCACAATTTGGAAACTATCATTATTTAAGTATAGCCGATTTTTTCGGTTTTCGGAAGTGGGGAAATATGCTGCGCCGCATGCCGCTGGCGCCGGGCACATAGGATGCCGCACGTTACATATACACCACCCGAGCTTCTTCGGCCTGTTCGGCCTTGGTCTGCTCGTCTTCCAACTGGCGTTCGCTTTCTTCGAGCACGTCTGTGGCTAGTTTCGACAGCGGCCCGCTGGAGAGCTTCTCGCGCCGAATACGCACATAGCGGGCGAACCGCCGCGCGATCTGATAAGAGAGCACGGCCGAGATAATATGCGCGCCGAGCACGCCAAGCATCACCGCCAGCACCACGCCGATTTCGAGATAGTTAAGGTTTTCGTGGCCGATCTCGGCAATCCGCGAGAACAGAATCGTGGCAAACAGCGCCACCACCACCGACCAGAATATGGCGATATTGCGAAAGCGCCGCATATAGCGCAGCAGAGAATGGCTGATGTCCTCTTCCGCCTCGCTTAAATTATCCAGCATGCGCCGGCGCACCACGAGCTCTTTTTTCTGCTCCTTCACGTGGCGCTCAAACTGCTCTACCTCCTCACGAAACTCGCGCAGATTCTCCATTTCCTGCTGGATACTGCGTTTTTCCGATTCGATCGACTGACTTTGATAATGCGGCGCCAGATCAATTGCCCCGCTGAAATCGACATCGCTGAAGATCACATGATCGAACTGGGCATTGCGCACCTGCGTCTCGCATACTACCGCTTCCTTAAAGCTGGCATAGTTAAATAATCCGTCCCGGCAGTCGGCATAGGACAGATCGGCCTGCGCGAACATCGCCTCCAGCGCAGTGACATGGCGGAAATTGGTATGTTGCAGGTTGCACTGGCTGAAATCGGCGCCGTTGATCACGGCATCGCGGAACTTGGCCCCGCCGAAATTCGCCCCGGCACAGCTGGCATCTTCCAGCACCGCGTTTGAGAAATTGGCATTAATGAGGGACGCACCGTCAAAATACACCCCGCGCGCCAGGCTGCGCGCAAAGTTCGCCCCTTCCAGCTGGCTGCCGCGGAAATTGGTATTTTCCAGCACCGCTTCCGAAAAATCGATGCCCTGCAGGTTCGAGTCGCTAATATCCGCGCCGGTTAAATCCGCCCCACGCAGGTTGGCCTCCGGCAGATAAATACCCTCCAGCTTGAGCCCGCTGAGATCGCACCCGGAAAGATTGGCGCGCCGGCCTTCCCTGCCTTCCGAATGCAGCCACAGCAGATGGCCCTCTAAAATGACGCGGAAATCCTCAATCCGCATCGGGCGTGGGATGGATTGTCTCGCAGCACCGCTCACATCCGCCTCTTCGTTCTTTGTTTGTTTGGATTATCGTATTTTTGTGTTTAAGATGCACGAATTATTTTTGTATCGCAAGGTAAGCAGGATCGCTGTGTATGGGCAACATGTCACCGGATAAGGCTTCAGCCCACAATAAAAAGATGCATTACAGTGGCCACCGGCAACGGCTTCGACAACGATTTTTACAATCAGGCGGTGATCAGATTGCAGATTACGAACTACTGGAGCTGATCCTGTTCGCCGCCCATCCGCGAGGAGATGTCAAGTCGCTGGCCAAAAATCTGTTAAAACATTTCGGCTCCTTCGACGCCGTGCTGCATGCCGAAGCGTCCGAACTGTCCCGCGTGCCGGACGTGGGAGATGCGGTAATCGCCAGCCTGAAAGTGGTGCGCGTGGCCACCGAGCGGCTGGTGCAGGCTCCGGTGAAAGACCGCCCGGTGATCCAGTCCTGGACCGCCCTGCTTGATTATTGCCGGCTGGCTATGGGCAGTAAAAAGGTCGAAGAGTTCCGTATTCTGTTTCTCAACCATAAAAATGCCCTGCTCGCCGACGAGGTGCAGCAGCGCGGCACCGTCAATCACACTCCCGTGTACCCGCGCGAGGTCGTCAAGCGCGCGCTGGAGCTGGGCGCTTCGGCGATAATCATCGCCCATAACCACCCCAGTGGCGATCCCACTCCCAGCAAAGCCGATATCGACATGACCAACCAGATCGCCGCCGCCGCTAAACCGCTGGGTATCGCCCTGCACGATCACCTCGTCATCAGCGAAAACGCGCATTATTCCTTTAAGAGCCACGGGTTGTTATAAGCCCGTTCGGTTAATACGCCACCACCACCGGGTCGAGCGCGCGCCACAGATACCACGTAGCCACCGTGCGATAGGGCCGCCATTGTTCGGCATGGGCGGTTAATTGCTGATAATAGGCTTTTTTAGAAATGCCTGCCCCCTCCCTGCCCCTCCCCTTTAAGGTAGAGGCAAGCGCCCGCCGGGCACGGGAGGGAGTATCCATAGCATAATGCCGCTGTATCGCCTTTTGCACCCCGATATCATCCACCGGAAATACATCCGGGCGCATGAGATGAAAAATCAGAAACATCTCCGCCGTCCATTTACCCACGCCTTTGATGCCGACCAGCTCGCTGATGATTTCTGCATCTTCCATCGCATCAAAATAACCCGGTCCGATTCCCTTCGCCTCGAAATGCGCGGCAATCGCTTGCAGATACGTCACTTTCTGCCGCGACAGCCCGCAAGCGCGCAAGGCGTCATCGGTCATAGCCAACAATGACTCAACAGACATTTCCCTGAATCCCGAATCCTGAATTCTGTTCCCTAATTTCTCCCACACCGCATCGGCCGCTTTCACCGAAATCTGCTGCCCGACGATCGAACGCGCCAGCGTATAAAACGCCTCACCGTGCGAGGTTAACCCTTCGCCGTGATAGCGGCGGATCAGCCCGGCCATCACCGTGTCGCGCTGCGATAATGTTTCAACGGCCGCCGGCCAGTAGGCGGGAATGCGGTGCGGTGTGGACATACTCACTCGCCGTGATAGCCGATACTTGCACTGAATGACAGCGCAGAGTATACAAACCGGGAATGATCACTGCATCACCCCCGCTAGACAGGCGGGAGCTTGCCCAACCAACGACGGACCGTATGTTATGAGCGCTGCCGAAACACTCACCACCGATGATACCCGTACCGAAACCGACACGTTCGGCCCGCTGGAGGTACCGGCCAATAAATATTATGGCGCACAGTCGGCGCGTTCGCTGATCAATTTCGCTATCGGCAGCGAAACCATGCCGCGCCCGCTGATCCGTGCGCTGGGTATTCTCAAGCGCGCCGCCGCCACGGTGAACATGCAGCAGGAAACGCTTGATCGCCGTATCGGCGAAGCCATCGTCAGCGCCGCCACCGAAGTCATGGAAAACCGGCTGGACGAGCATTTTCCCCTGTCGGTCTGGCAGACCGGCTCGGGCACGCAGACCAACATGAACGCCAACGAGGTCATCGCCAACCGGGCCATCGAAATGCTGGGCGGCACGCTGGGCTCCAAAGACCCGGTGCATCCCAATGATCACGTCAATTGCGGCCAGTCCTCCAACGACACTTTTCCCACCGCCATGCATATCGCCGCCGCCGAAGAGGCACATCATCACCTGCTGCCCGCGCTCAAACAGCTGCACGGCGCACTGGCTGCCAAGGCGGAAGCGTTTGATGATATTATCAAAATCGGCCGCACCCATTTGCAGGATGCCACGCCGCTGACGCTCGGCCAGGAATTCTCCGGCTATGCGCATCAGCTGGCCCGCGGCATCGCGCGGGTGGAATCTACCCTGCCCCAGCTGTATGAACTTGCCCAGGGCGGCACCGCGGTGGGCACCGGGCTGAACAGCCGGAAGGGCTTTGCCGAGGCCTTCGCCAAAGAGGTGGCAGCCATCACCAACCTGCCTTTCATGACCGCACCCAACAAGTTTGAGGCGCTGGCCGCGCACGATGCGCTGGTGGATTTTTCCGGCGCGCTCAATGTGCTTGCCGTGTCGCTGAACAAAATCGCCAACGATATCCGCCTGCTGGGTTCCGGCCCGCGCTGTGGCCTGGGCGAGCTGCTGCTGCCCGAAAACGAACCGGGATCGTCGATCATGCCCGGCAAGGTCAACCCCACCCAGTGCGAAGCGCTGACCATGGTCTGCGCTCAGGTGATGGGCAATCACACCACGGTCACGTTCGCCGGCTCACAAGGCCATTTCGAGCTTAATGTGTTCAAACCGGTGATGATTTATAACGTGCTGCAGTCCATCCGCCTGCTTGGTGATGCCTGCACCAGCTTTACCATTCATTGCGTCAGCGGTATCGAGCCTAACCGGTCGCGCATTGAGCAGCTGCGTGACGACTCGCTGATGCTGGTCACCGCACTGAACCCGCATATCGGCTACGATAACGCCGCCAAAATCGCCAAAAAAGCCCATCAGGAAGGCACCACGCTCAAAGAGGCCGCCCTGGCGCTGGACCTGCTCAGCGAAAAGCAATTCGAGGAATGGGTGCGCCCGGAACAGATGATTGGACCGCAATAAGCGTTCCCAGCCATCACGCAATTTTCTGCAAATCTTCACAATTCTGTGATGCGTCTTGGCTAAAGTGAGGTTTATGGCCTCAGACACAAGCGATATTGACTTGACTTCCATTCGGTCCCGCCTGAACGATTTTGAACAGGTATTCCGGCGTATCCGAATGGGTGGATCAGCGGATGACCCGTACCGCGATATTCATCCGATTATGACCGCTGACGGCGAGGTGCTGGGTATACGGCTGGGCAAGCACACGCCCAAAAACAAATCGCATACCTTTACCCTGGCGCTGGGCACTCACCCGAATGAAACCGCCGCCTGGGCAGGCGCCGAGGCCATATTGAAAGATTGGGAAAGCGGTAAATTACCCCATAATCTGATCGACATCAATCTGGTGATTGCGGGGCCCAAAAACCGCATTACCGAGTTTTTCAACGCTGTCAAGTCGCATAAGAATATGCCATTAGACGAGTATGTCGCCTATCGCGAAGCGGTCATAGACGGTACGCGCTACAACTATAACCGCGTTGACATGCGCACGGATAATCCCCCGCGCCGTCTCTATGAACAGCTTCAGGAGCGCGTCGCCCCCCATACGGATGTGATTCTCAATCTGCACAGTGTTTCGCAGGCGGGTGAGCCGTTTATGTTTGTCGTGACCGAGCCCGGCGATATGCTCACTCAGCAGCTTCTGGAGGAATACCCGCATTTTCTTTCGCCAAGCGCTGAAATTCCCGGGCTGTTTTTTGAGCCGACCCAAGGATTTCGCCCGTATGAACGTTGTATCGACGGGCACACGCAATCCGCTCATGATACGCTGCGCATCGCGCTGGAATGTGGCGGCCCGCACTGGAGCCCGGCGCTGTGGCAACATGCCGCCGGGATGACCAGGCAACTGGTCAACCGGTTCATTGAGCGCATTCAGCAGCAGGAGATGGGTTCGCCATCGCCAGCGCATGCGTCCGCCGAAGCCGCCGCTGAGCATGCATCTGAGCGCGTGCCACCGCATGCCGGAATTTACCGGGCGCCGGAGGCCATTTTTCATCCCGCCCACATTCCGCAAACGAACATGGGGGAGTTTCAGCACAGCAAGCTAACTGAGCTGGCAGACGCACAAGGGGTCGAACTGGCGAATGCGAAAGCGGACACCTATCATCCGGTGCGCGGCGCGCATTGTTATGAGTGGCCTGTCATGAAGGAGGCGCTGGCCAATTACCATCGCGCCTATCCGACAGCTCCCCGGGTAGGCGATACAAGTCTTCAGAATCTGCAATGGATCGACCAGGGCGCGCCGATCATGGTGGGAGAAGAAACCGGTCTGGTGATTCCCGCGCCCAAAAGCGGCTATACGGCGCTGGCCCCGGGCCATTCCATCAGGCCCGATTCCCCGGAATTCGTCCTGCTGCTTTATGAATGCCCCGAGCGGGCCAAACGCGAAGGGCGCGATGCCTCCTCAACACGCTGGGCAGATCGCGCTGGGCGTAATGCGGCTAATCAAAACCAAGATACCGGGCGAGGCCGCTGATATGGCAGGTTAAAGCCCGGTAAGGTAAGGCACGCACGCTCCTCCCCGATCCCGCTGCGTTGCGCCGGCCAGCGCCTAAAACCCGCGCCAGGGATCGCGGCTGGGCAGTACGATATCAAAAAACGCCTGCGCACCCTTGTTCCAGTCGCCTTCGCGCGGGGCGATATCCATTAAGACCCGCTCTTTCACCCCGTCGGAGTAGCGTTTCAGGATATGATCCTCGGCATTGCGGCGGTCATTCTCAAAATACAGCGTCGTGGCGTAGGCCGGCAATTCATCATGCGTGATGCGCACGTTAAAATGCGGTGCGCGCTTGATGAGTTCCTTAATCGTCTCGCCGTTCGGCCCCTCTCGTGTGATCGTATATTGATACGGGCCGGGATAGACCGTCATAAACATGAATTCGCCGAGATTGCTCGTCGTCGTGCGCCCGCCGCCGGCAAAAATGGCCTCCGGCGTGGCCAGCGCCGCCGGGGTGGCAAAGCGGAAGCGCCCCTGCGGATCGGCGTGCCACAACTCCACCTTGGCCTCACTGACCGGCACGCAATTGCGGTCGAACACGCGGCCATAAAAGAACACCGGCTGACCCTCAGCCAGTTGCGATTTGCCCGGCGGCATGGCCAGCTTGTTCGAACTCATGATGCTGCTGAAACCGGGATAGTTGGTCGTACCCAAAGAGGGCGTGGCGCGGCTGCAACCGGCTTTAACCTGGCGGTCAACAAAGCGCGGCATGTCATCACGTTGGGCGTGAGCAACCCCGGCAACCAGCCAGATTATGCACCCCAGTAACACATAGCCATATTGCATCGCAATCCGTCCCGATCGGGCCTAACCGGCCATTTGGCCTGGCGTCAGGCCGTATTTTTCAGCGGATGGTCGTTAAGCTCCGCATCCAGCACTCCCACCTGTTCTAGCAGCTGATTGGAAAGCTGCAAGAGCCCGTGTTCAGGTTGTTCACCACTATCTTTGGGCGGCTCCAGCCGCTCAATGGCATGGGTCACGGAAACGGTGCCCTGGGCTGCCTGATGAATATTGCGGCTGATCTCGGAGGTTGCCGCGCTTTGCTCTTCCACGGCCGCGGCAATGGCGGTGGAAATTTCATTGATGCGCTCGATGGTCTCGCTGATTTCCTGAATCGCCTTCACCGCCGCCCCGGTGGAATGCTGGATACTGCTGATCTGATCGGAGATTTCTTCCGTCGCCCGCGCCGTCTGATCGGCCAGGCTTTTCACCTCCGAGGCCACCACCGCAAACCCGCGGCCCGCTTCACCGGCGCGCGCGGCCTCAATGGTGGCATTCAGCGCCAGCAGGTTGGTTTGCCCGGCAATGTCCGTGATCAGCTTGACCACGTCGCCAATCTTGTCGGATGCCGTATTCAGCCCGTTGACGATCTCATTACTCTTTTTGGCATGCTCCACCGCCTGCGTAGCAATGCGGTTGGACTCGCTCACCCGCCCGCTGATCTCATTAATCGCATAGCTGAGCTCTTCCGCTGCCGTTGCCACGGTTTCCACGTTGGTGCGCGCCTGCTGCGCCTCTTTCAGCGCGTCTTGCATCTCCTGCGAGGCATCCTCGCCGGAATGCTGCAGCAGCTTTTCCGTATTGCTGTGCAGCTGAATACTCAGCGAGGTGATCTGCTTGACCAGTTCACGGGCCGTCTCCAGCGTGTGGTTGAGGCCTTCGTCCGACAGCGCCGACGGCGTGTTAAGCGGCATGGGTTGGACCACCGGCTCGGTTTTTGCCGCAGCAGGTGCGGCATCAGCCTGTTCCCCGAGCACGCGCCGCAGCGGCGAGCCGGTGATCTTGTGATAATACTCGCCGTCCATATCGGCGTCGATCAACGCGTCATGCTGGCGCACCGAGACATCGATAATATCGAACAGATTATTCAGCCGGTGCTGCAGCACGCCGATTTCGTTAAACGCCCCGATGGGCGCCACCCGCTGGTCCAGATTGCCTTTGATCACCTGACCGATGGCGTTGCTGGCTTCCACCAGCAGGCTTTTCATGCGCATCAGCATCCACAGGCACGACCCCGCTCCCAGCAGCATCAACGCGCTGAAAATTATTATCACGTTGCGTTTCTGAGGCAGATCGAAATAGGTGGCGATTCCGACGACGGTTGAAAACACCAGTATTATCGCCAGCAACAGGCTGACGGTTGTAAAGCTCGCAGATTTCATAGACGGCCGCCTCTCCCCGTTCAGGCTTGTTTTTGCTGTAATATTGGCTCAGCGCCAGCTTTCTTTAACGTGTTATATATCACCTTTTCGATGCCGCTGGCAATGGCGGCGAGGCGATCCTCCCGCATATAGGCCGAACATGTCGCAATCTGATGCGCCGAATCCACGACCACGCCCTCGGACATGCAGGCTTCGTGCGTATGCCCGAGCGCTTCGATGGCCTGTGCCGCCCCCTGATCGTCGCCGATGGTCAGGGTCAGCCCCTCGCCTTTTAAAATCGCGGCCAGCACCGCCGGGGAAATACAGATAGCGCCGATCGGTTTACCGGCCTGATAAAATCCGTGCACGGCTTCGGCAAATTCCGGCAGCGCCGCCGCATCCGGGCCTTTGCCGGCAAAGTCAGACAGGTTTTTCGCCACACCGAAGCCACCGGGCAGCACCAGCGCGTCAAACGCTTTCGGGTCCAGCTCCGCCAGCGGCCTGATCTGCCCGCGGGCGATCCGCGCCGATTCGGTCAGCACATTGCGCGTCTCGTTAACCGGTTTGCCGCTGCGGTGATCGATCACATCGCTCTGGTTGATATCGGGCGCGAATATTTCTACCTGTGCACCCTGCTGGTCCAGATAGAGTAAACTTAACACCGCCTCGCGGATCTCCGCGCCGTCGAGATATCCGCAACCGGACAGAATCACTGCTACGTTGGTCATAACTACCTCCATGCCATATGCGCTAACCTAATGCACCCGGCCGGCTTTGCCAAGCCAACAGTAGAGGCTTGACAGTCGCGTCGCAACCGCCTATACAACTTCGCTTACATTATAAGGAAAAACCGGTTATGAAAGTTCTCAGCTCATTGAAATCGGCCAAAAAGCGTGACAAAAACTGCCGTGTGGTGCGCCGCAAGGGCCGTATGTACGTCATTAACAAGACCAATCGCCGCATGAAAGCGCGTCAGGGCTAATTAGCACTTGCCAGCCCGTTTCTTTCGCGGCATGGATACGCTGGCATGACTGTCACCCAACCGATTGCATCCCTTAACTACCCGCAGCACCTGCTGTCGACCGTCGGGCTTGCGCGCGAGGACGTCACCCGGCTGTTTGATCTCGCCGAAAGCTATCTCGCCCGCAACCGCGAGACGGATAAAAAACATCCGGTGCTCAAAGGGCGCACGCTGATTAACCTGTTTTACGAACACTCCACCCGCACCCGCACCAGCTTCGAGCTGGCCGGCAAGCGGCTGGGGATGGACGTGATTAATATCAACACCGCTGTCTCTTCGGCCAGCAAGGGCGAATCGCTGCGTGATGCGGTGCGCACACTGGCAGCCATGCGATGCGACGCGCTGGCCATCCGCCACCCGGCAAGCGGCAGCGCCGAGCTGGTGGCGCACTGTTTAACCTCTCCCAGTGGAAGCGGTCGAAACGACGAAGCCAGTTCGGCGGCGGGCCATTGCGCCGTCATCAATGCCGGCGACGGTGCGCATCAGCACCCTACTCAGGCGCTACTGGACGCTTTTACCATCTGCCGCCGCTACGCACGCGTTGACGGGCTGCAGGTGGCCATTTGCGGCGATATCGCCCATAGCCGCGTGGCGCGCTCCAATATCGCCCTGCTTAACACGCTGGGCGCGCAGGTACGCCTTATCGCCCCGCCGCAACTGATGCCGCCCCGCGCCGAGCAGTTCGGCTGCGCCTTGCATGACCGGCTGGAAACGGGCATCCATGGGGCTAACGTGGTGATGATGCTGCGCGTGCAACGCGAGCGTGTAGCGGCGGCGGCCATGCCCACCGTGCGCGAATATTTCACCCGCTTCGGCCTCACCCATGAGCGGCTGGCAGCAGCCGCGCCCGACGCGCTGGTGCTGCATCCCGGCCCGATCAATCGCGGCGTGGAAATCAGCGGCGAGCTGGCGGATGATCTGAAGAAAAACGCCATTCTTGATCAGGTCGAGGCCGGCGTGGCCATCCGGCAGGCGGTGCTGGCGCATATCCTGAATCCTGAAACCTGAAACCTGGAGCCTGAGCATGTCCGAATTGACCAAACCCACTTTCTCGCTGAAACCCGGCCAGCGTACGGCCTATATCAACGCCCGGCTGATCGATCCGGCATCCGGGCTGGATGAAACCGGGGCGCTACTGACCGAGGGCGATGCCATCGCCGATTACGGGGCCGGCCTGTTTCGTGACGGCACCCCGGAAGGCGCGCAGGTGGTCGATTGCGGCGGGCATGTGTTATGCCCCGGCCTGCTGGATATTCAGGTGCATTTCCGCGAGCCGGGCGTCGAGCATAAGGAAACCATCGAAACCGGCAGTCGTTCCGCCGCCATTGGTGGGGTTACCACGGTCGCCTGCATGCCCAACACTCAGCCGACGCTTGATGATCCGGCGATGGTGGCGTTCATCCATGCCCGCGCGCGCAAGACGGGTTATGTGAACGTGCGCACCTATGGCTGCATTTCCCGCGAGATGAAAGGCGAAGTGATCACGGAAATGGGCCTGATGGTCGATGAAGGCGCGGTCGGTTTCACCGATGACGGGCTGCCGATGATGAATGCCCAGCTTATGCGGCGGGCGCTTGAATATTCCAGGCTGCTGGGCGTGCCCATCGCCCAGCACGCCGAAGATCTGAATCTCTCCGCCGGCGGCTGCATGAACGAGGGTGAGGTCTCCGCCCGGCTGGGCCTGAACGGCATCCCCAACGCCGCCGAATCAGTGATCGTGGCGCGCGATATCGAGCTTGCCGCGCTGACCGGCGGGCAATATCACGTGCTGCATATTTCCACTGCCGAGGCCGTCGAGCTGGTGCGCCGCGCCCACGCGCGCGGCCTGCCGGTCACCGCCGAAGCCGCGCCGCATCACTTCACGCTGACCGATGAAACCGTCGCCGAACACCGCGCCTATGCCAAGATGAACCCGCCGCTGCGCAGCGAGCGCGACCGTCAGGCGGTGCTGGAGGGGTTAAAAGACGGCACGATCAGCGCCATTGCCACCGATCACGCCCCGCATGAGGCGGAAACCAAGGATGCGCCGATGGATGAGGCTGCCTTCGGCATCGTCGGCCTGGAGACGATGTTACCGCTGGCGCTGACCACGCTGTATCACAGCGGACACATGCCGCTGCGCAACGTGCTCGCCGCCATGACCTGCCAGCCCGCCGATATCATCCATGTGGATGCCGGCCGCCTCAAAAAGGGCGCACCGGCTGATCTGACGCTGATCGATCTGGATACGACGTGGACAATCGACCCGGCCGCATTCCAGTCGCGTTCGAAGAATTCGCCGTTTATCGGCACGCCGGTCAGCGGGCGCGCCGTGCGCACGGTGGTGGCCGGGGAAACGGTCTATGTGAGAAGCGCTTAGCCGTTAGCGGCCAGCGGCTAACTAACTAGAAACAAAGTAAAATACGCCACAAAAACCGGCGAAAATTCAGAGTGTGTTAAAGGCTTTATGGTGTAATAATTGGATGGAATCCGCAAAAAACCCTATTATCTGTGCGGTCGATACCGCTGATCGCGACGACGCGCTGGCGCTGACCCGTGCCGTATCCGGGCATGTCGGCGGTATCAAGCTGGGGCTTGAATTCTTCACCGCCCATGGCGCCTCCGGCGTGCAGGCGATCACCGAGCAGCAGGTGCCGGTCTTTCTGGATCTGAAGTTCCACGATATCCCCAACACCGTGGCCAAAGCCATCCGCGCCACGGCGGGGATCAACACCTTTATGATGACGGTGCATATCGCCGGCGGGCGGGCGATGCTTCGCCGCGCCATCGAAGCCTCGGACGAAGTGGCGCAACTGACCGGCTCGCGCCGCCCGCTGATTGTCGGCGTGACGGTACTGACCAGCCTCGATCAGGACGATCTGAGCATGATCGGCGTGCGCGAGAACCTGCCCGATCAGGTGCGGCGCATGGCCGATCTGGCGCAAAGCTCGGGCCTGGATGGGGTGGTCTGCTCACCCTATGAGATCAAGCTGCTGCGTGAGGCCTGCGGCAGCGATTTCACGCTGGTAGTGCCCGGCATACGGCCGGATGCCGCCGCCGACGATCAAAAGCGCGTGATGAGCCCGCGCGAGGCGCTCGCCCGCGGCGCCGATTACCTGGTGATCGGCCGGCCCATCACCGCGGCGGCCGATCCGGGCAACGCCGCCAACGCCATTGCCGAGTCCCTGCAGGAGCGCCGGGCAAACCGTCACCCCCAGCCGGCCTGAGGCACGCGGGACAAGGCAAGCCGCATTAATCCCGTCTCTTGTAAACCGGTGCTTCCCAATCACCGCGCAATATGACACCTTGCTGCGTATGAAAATCGCCTATTTCGGTTATGACCTGTTCGCTGGCTGCCTGGAATGGCTACTGAGCAACGGTCACGAGCTACAGGCACTGTTTACCTGCCCGTGCGACCATACCCACGCCTTCAATACGCGGGTGACGGAGCTGGCCGGCAGTGGTCAGACGCCGGTCTGCCTGTCGCCGGTGCAGCCCGAGCAGCTGGCGGACCTGCAGGCGCACGGTTGCGAGGCGCTGATTGTGGCCGCCTATCCGTTTAAAGTGCCGTTTATCGAGGGCGGCGGCATCCCGTATGGCATCAATATTCACCCCAGCCTGCTGCCCTATGGCAGGGGGTCGTGGCCGTTTCCGGGCATCATTCTTAACCAGCACCGCAATGCCGGGGTCACCCTTCACAAGCTTGCGGACGCATGGGATGCCGGCGATCTGATACTGCAGGGCACCTTCCCGGTTTACCCGCAGGAGCGGGTTGAAAGCCTCATCGCGCGCAGTCAGATTAGCGCCGTGCAGCTGCTGTCGCAGTTTATGGATGCGCCGCAGGCCCGCTGGGACGCCGCGCAGCCGATGGATATCCGTCAGCATCCGGTACAAAAAAAGCCCGATCTGAACGATTGCATGATCGACTGGGAGCAGCCGATTGACGCCATTGACCGGCATATCCGCGCCCATGGCGATTTTTACAGCTTCAGCGTGCTCGAAGGCTTGAAACTGCTGATTACCGACGCCGTGGTCTGGCCGCAGGACCACCGGTTTGCGCCGGGGACGCTGGTTTATCGCTCATCTAAAGAGCTGGTGGTTGCCGCCCGCGACGGGCTGGTGCTGCTGCGCAACGTCTCGGTGCTGCGCGAAACCGTCGCGCCGCTTTAGCCCCGCCCATGCCCGGAGGGCCGTCCGCAAGCGGCTCTGCGCTGATGGCAAAACGGGTTGCAGGCCGTCCGGAACCCCCCTATATGGTTAGTATGAGACGTGTTTGGCGTGCATTTTTAGCCCTGTTTATCGCCCCTGGCGCCGCCTGGGGCAGCGTCGACAGCGCGTTTGACTTCGGCTTCGAGCGCATTTCCGGGCGCGACATGCCGCTGGCCGAGTATCGCGGGAAGGCGCTTTTAATCGTCAACACCGCTTCCGAATGCGGGTTTACCGGCCAGTATGGCGGCCTGCAGGCGCTGTATGAACGCTATCAGGACCGCGGGCTGGTGGTCATCGGCGTACCCTCCAACGATTTCGGCAATCAGGAACCCGGCTCGGAAACGGAAATCAAGCGTTTCTGCGAGACCAAATACCGCGTGACTTTCCCGCTGACGGCTAAATATCCCGTCACCGGGGAGAACGCGCACCCGTTTTATCGCTGGGCGCGGGCGCAGAAAGGCTGGCTCGCCGCGCCTAAATGGAACTTCCATAAATACCTGATCGCCCCCGACGGTCGGCTGGTGGACTGGTTCAGTTCGATGACCGAACCCGAATCCGACCGTGTGGTGCAAGCGATTGAGGCGGTGTTACCGCAAGAAAGCCAGTAGCGGTTAGCAAACGCCCCGCTACCGGCTACCGGATAACTGCTAGCTATAGCTGATTCACTTGTTGATTGGACCGTTTTTTATACGACACCCTCACCCGCTGCCCTTCGCTGCGCGAAGCGCAGCTTCCCTCTCCCGCATGCGGGAGAGGGGTAGGGAGAGGGCGTCCAATCAACAAGTGAATCAGCTATATATTATAGTTAACTGACTTTATGCTCCGCATTAAACACGCTCGCTACGCGGCAGACGGCGCCGGAGAGCCGCCGCTCACATCATCTCATAATTGGGGCCGCCGCCGCCTTCGGGCGTCACCCACACGAAATTCTGGGTGGGGTCTTTGATGTCGCAGGTCTTGCAATGCACGCAATTCTGGGCGTTGATCTGCAGCTTTCGGCCTGCGGGCGTATCAACATATTCATACACCCCCGCCGGGCAATAGCGCTGCTCGGGCCCGTCATAGTTCGGCAGGTTGACCGATTCGGGCACGCCGGCATCGCGCAGCGTGAGATGGCAGGGCTGGTCTTCCTCATGGTTGGTGTTGGACAGATAAACCGAGGACAGCCGATCAAAACTGATGACCCCGTCGGGCTTAGGATAGGTGATCGGCGTCACCTCGCTGAGCGGCTTAAGCTGCGTGTGGTCGGCATGGTGACGCAGCGTCCATGGCGCACGGCCGCGCAGCACATAGGTATCCAGCGCCGAATAGGCCATGCCCGCCCACAGGCCATAACGAAAGGCCGGGCGGATATTGCGAACGGATTCCAGTTCGCGGTACATCCACGAGGCCCGGACTTTATTTGAATATTCATTCAATTCCGGGCGGCGCTCGCCGTTTAAGGCCTCGCCGATGGCCTCGGCGGCCAGCATGCCGGATTTCATGGCGGTGTGTGTGCCTTTGATCTTGGGCACATTGAGGAAACCGGCGGCGCAGCCGACCAGTACCCCGCCTGGCATGGTCAGTTTGGGAATCGACTGAAAACCGCCCTCATTGAGCGCCCGCGCGCCATAGGCGATGCGCCGCCCGCCCTCAAGTAACGGTTTAATCGAACTATGATGTTTAAACCGCTGAAATTCCATGTAGGGATCCAGAGTCGGATTGCCATAGTCCAGGCCGATGACATAGCCGATGGCAAGCAGGTTGTCATTCGAGTGATAAATGAAAGAACCACCATAAACATCTGATTTTAATGGCCAGCCAATTGTATGCACCACTTCGCCGGGGCGGGATTGGGCCGGATCGATCTCCCACAATTCTTTAAGTCCAATAGCATACGTTTGTGGGCTGATGCCATCTCTTAGATTAAAGTGGTGCATAAGATTTTGACTCAGGTTTCCGCGGCAACCTTCTGCAAAGACTGTGTATTTTGCTCTTATCTCTATCGCTGGCTGATAAGATGGCTTGCGTGAACCGTCGCTTGCCACACCAAACGCATTGGTTCTCAGCCCCTTAACCACACCTTCTTCAATTATCACATCAGCTGCGGCAAAGCCGGGGATAATCTGCGCGCCGTATTGCTCCGCCTGCTTACCGAGCCAACGCGTGAATTGACCAAGCGAGATAATGTAATTCCCGGTATTGCGCATCGGCGGCGGTGTGGGCAGGGTATAAGCGGCATCCGCCGTGAGGTAGCGAAAATAGTCTTTGGTGGCCGGCGTGTGCAGCGGCGCATCCTGCGCCTGCCAATCGGGCAACAGCTCATTCAGTGCGCGCGGCTCGAGCACGCAGCCCGAGAGAATATGCGCGCCGACTTCGGAGCCTTTCTCCAGCACAATAACGTTAAACGATTGTTCAGCCTCTTGCGCCAGCTGCATGAGCCGGATCGCCGCCGACAGACCGGAAGGCCCGGCTCCAGCAATCACCACATCACATGCGATGGTTTCGTTTTCCATCATGGGAAAATTATAACACGAATGGCGCGCCGATGCAGTTTGATTTCAGCCCCTGTGCACGTATCGGCCGAGGGGCGCGCCGCTATGTGACCCCAGGCCCGCGCACGCGGTATGCCGGCAGCTGTTACAATACGCTGTAGGCAACCGTACTTGTGCAGTGACGCGAGATTCCTTAACGGGCACGGGTGCCTGGCGTATCCGGCTTATTTTTGTGTCATCAGCCGCTGAGCTGGATTTGTTTGCCGACTTTTTGCTGGGCAACATTTGGAGTAGAAGTAGTGTCTCCGCCGGCTGAAGCAAGCGCTACTTGCATATCCAAGCCCTTAGCTGCATCTTGAGCAGCAGCACGCATGGCGAGCGTATTAAACATGCCATCCCTTGCCTGCCTCGGCATATCGCCTTCAGGTGCACCGTTTCGCACCATGTGGGGGGAAACCGCCGTCAAATTATCCATATGAGTGGTCATGTTCTTACTGCATCACTTTCTGTTCTTGATCGATCTGATTTAAAAAGCTGCCCGCTTTTTTTTGCGAATCCAGCGTCGGGATATTGCCCGAGACCTGTTCGCGAATATATTTAATGCCCTTATAGCTGAACCCGCAGGCGGCCAGCAGGCCCTTGGTGCTGCTCATGCGCGGGTCGGCCAGTAAGGCATTGGCGTACTCCTCGTCTCCAAACGCCCGCAGTGCCTTGCTCAGCTCCATCACCGCCTTCGCCGCCACATCCGGATGATACATATAACTCATAGACTTACCCTGTCTCCACTAATCGCTATCGTCAACCTATCACCACACAGTATATCAAAGGCGCCAGCCAACATTTGTGAAAGTTTTTTGACATTTCACGTCCTCGGCCGCTGCCGCATCGCCGCTGTGCCGTGTGGTTAACCACATCCTTAACCACACCCGGCATCTTCAGCTTTATTCTTTCCCCGTTTCGCCCTAGGGTATTAGTATTAATTCAATTAGGGCAAAATACATCAAATGCAATATATTTTAATTAGCATATGCTAACGCACAGAGAAATCAAGCATTTATTGGCATTTTTTGCGGATAGCGGCCTCACCGCCGCCTGGGGCGACACGCCGGTGGATCGGCGGCAGTTCCCATCGGATAGCCTGAACCACCCGGCTTGCGCACCTGCGACGGTCACGCCCGGGGCAGCGGCTACTCAGCGACTCGGTGCGGAAAGGGTCGTGCAAGCGGCAGCACCCGGCGCCGCGCGGGCCGAAGCGCTGCGGGCGGGCAACGGGCAGGAAGCATCCCCATCCGCCGGCGACGCGGCATTATCCGCCGCCATCGAGGAGGCGCGGCGGCTCGCCGATGCCGCCGGTTCGCTGGCCGAGCTCGAGCAGGCGGTGCGCAGCTTTGAAGGCTGCGCGCTCAAGCAAACGGCGCGTCACACCGTCTTTGCCGACGGCGATCCGGCCAGCCGCGTGATGCTCGTCGGTGAAGCGCCCGGTGCCGACGAGGACGCCCAGGGCATTCCTTTTTGCGGCGTGAGCGGCCGGCTGCTGGATACGATGCTGGGGTGTATCGGCCTGACCCGCGCCGAGGGCTTTTATATCACCAACACCCTGTTCTGGCGGCCGCCAGGCAACCGCACGCCGACACCGGAAGAGCTTGAAATCTGCCGGCCGTTTGTGGAAAAGCACGTGGCGCTGGTAGCGCCGCGCGTGCTGGTACTGGTCGGCGGCACGGCGGCAAAGGCCATGCTGGGCGAAACGCGCGGCATCACCCGCCTGCGTGGACAGGAATTTTCTTATGCAAATCAATATTTAAATAAATCTATCCACAGCCGTGTAGTGTTTCACCCTTCCTATTTGCTGCGTCAGCCCTTACATAAACGGCTTATGTGGGAGGATTTACTCAACCTTCGCGCGGATTTGCGCCGCGTTTCATCGTGATGGGTGAATGCGTCGGTTTGATGACAAAAAGTGCATTAGGGGTAGACGGACGCGCCCCTATGTTCTAGGGTTAAAGCTTAACAAAAAGTAAAAAAATTAGTAGTGGCAATGATACAGTCGGCTAGCAACACGCGCATTCGCGTGACATCTATTACTATCAGCCTGGTGCTTGGTATTGCAGCGCTGGCCCTGTCCGCCCATCTGCCGGGCGCGGGCCATGAGCGCTCCGCCCTGCGCACGGTCAGCCTGCCGGATACCCTGTTTGAACGCACGCTGGGCTATCGTTTCGGCGAGCGTGACCTGAAACATTATGCGCAGGCGTTTCGCTTCCAAAAAGCTGGTAACTGGAGAGCCGCCGACCGCGCCTTATCGCGGATTACAGATGATACGTTAAAAGGCGCCGTACTCGCCGAACGCTACCTGCACGAAGACTATGACAGCCAGTATGCCGAGCTGGTCACCTGGCTGACCCGCTACCGCGATATGCCGCAGGCGGCGAAAATCCATGCGCTGGCCCGCCACAAACGCCCGCCGGACAGCACGCTGAGCCTGCCGCCACTGGCCGAGACACCCGGTACACTGGGCGGCGCCGGTCTGCGCGACGGCATTCACGGCCAGAAAATGCCCGCCGCGTGGAAAGCAGGGCTGACCGCCTGGCAAAACGAACAATACACCACAGCCGCCGGGCGATTCGCCGAGGTGGCCGGACGCTCGCACCTGTCGGCATGGCACCGCAGCGCCGCGCATTACTGGGCCTATCGCGCCTATCGCAGGCTGGAGAAACCAGCCAAGGCCGAGACACATCTGGAAGCTGCCGCCGCGCATCCGCTGACGCTTTATGGCCTGATGGCCAATGAGGCGCTGGCGCGTACGGCGGTAAGCCCCACCTTGCCCGTGGTAAGCGCGCAGACGCTGGCGATTCCCGCCGTCAAACGCGCCGCGATGTATCGCAAGCTTGGCCGCCGGGCCGACGCCGAGGCCGAATTGCGTGTGGTATATCCTAAATTACCAGCCGGCCAGCGCCGGCAGCTGGCCACGGTGGCCGCGCGGCTGAACCTGCCGGCACTGCAGATCCGCGCCGCACAGGTGGCGAATCTGCAGGCAACCGATATCGCCGCCTATCCCACGCCCGACTGGATCGCACCCGAAGACATGCTGGCAGATCCGGCCCTGGTCTATGCCGTCATTCGCCAGGAGTCGGCGTTCGTGCCCGGCGCACGCAATGTCTATTCCGGCGCGCTCGGCGCCATGCAACTGATGCCGCGCACCGCGCGCTATGTCATCCGCCGCTATGGGCTGGATGAGATCAAGCTCGCCAGCCTTGATGTCGGCGGGCTGGGCGCGCGCCCGATCAGCGTGGCGCGGCTGCGTGAGCCGGCGGCCAACCTGACGGTGGGGCAGCATTATATTCAGTACCTCGCCGATAAGCCCTATATCCGCGGGAACCTGATATATCTGCTGGCGGCGTATAATGCCGGTCCGTCCAACCTGCTGAGCTGGCAGGCGCGCTATGCGGCCATTAACGACCCGCTGCTGTTCATGGAGAAGATTCCTTTTCGCGAAACGCGACAATATGTCAAGCAGGTGTTGGCCAACTATATCATCTACCGGCAGATGCTGGCCGCCGATTACAGCCCGGTCGCCCGGCTGGCCAATGCGCAGTGGCCGACCATGACCGCCGCGCGTGACAACGCCCCGTTTGTTACCGCCGGCACCCAGCGCTAAGCGCC
>CAZMBI010000013.1:27747-43351 GCA_964564675.1 uncultured Azospirillaceae bacterium | reverse complement strand
AGCGCCCTTTCCCCTTATCCGCCGTTACGGCGCGTGCTGCATCGCAGCTACTGCATCGCACGACAAGTGGTTGAAATAATAACAGAAATTAAACCTGTTATTAATCAATTCTGTTATAATTATGGTATGGCCAATGGCAATCATCCCATCGTGCATTTTTACGGCGTATGCGAACGCACCGGCCCGCAATGGTGGGCGGAACCACTTAATATCCTCTCAAGTCTGAGCTTTTTCCTCGTCGCTGTGGCGATTTACCGCTATTACCGTCGCCACCCGGACATCGAAGGCAAATGGATCTGGGATGTGCATCTCCTCACCTTTCTGATCTTTTGTATCGGCATCGGCAGCACGCTGTTTCACAGCCTGCCCTCGCGCACCACGGAGCTGCTGGATATCGTACCCATCGTGCTGTTCATCAATATATTCTTTTTCAGCATCATCGTGCGCATCGGCAAAACCAACTGGTTCGAGGCGCTCGTGTGTTATCTGGCCTTCGGCGGCTCGACGCATGTGCTGGTGACGCAGTTCCCGCACGCCATGAACGACTCCATCGGCTACCTCTCCAGTATGGGGGCGCTGGTGATGATCGCCATCCACCTGCATATGCAGCGGCGACTGTCATCGCATCAATTCCTGCTGGCGGCGCTGATCGGCGTGGTCTCGCTGTTTTTCCGGGCAATCGATAATGCGGTATGCGATCAGATCCCCATCGGCACGCACTTCCTCTGGCATAGCTGTAATGCCATTTTGCTGTATATCCTGATGAAACAGGTGGTGCGCAACGTCAACCGCGAGGCCCGGATGGCGCGGGTGAAACGGGCGCATCTGACGGAGTGAGTCCGGATTCTTAAAGAACCGATAACCTATTACTCGGCGCTTTCCGCACCACCCAGCAACCCCGCCTCCTGATAATACCGGCGGGCGGCCGGGTGCAGCGGCGCAGTCAGCCCGTCTTCCACCATCTTGTCTTTTTCCAGGGTGGCAAACACGAAATGCAGCGTCTTGAAGCTTTCGAAATTATCGAACACGGCTTTGACAATCTGATAGATGACATCGTCATCCACATGTGTCGAGGTGACAAAGGTCGCCAGTACGCCGAAGGTCTTGGTGTCCTGCGTATTGCCTTCATACATGCCGCCGGGAATCACCGTTTCGGCATAATACGGATATTCCGCCACCAGTTTTTCCAATTCCGGCCCCTCGACCGGGATCAGGCGCGTGTCACAGGTAGTGGTGACTTCCTGAATCGAGCCGTTGGGATGCCCTGCGGCAAAAACCATGGCGTCGATTTTGTTATCGCACAGCGCCTGCGCCTGCTCGGCCGCTTTCAGCTCGGACACCAGGCTGAACACGTCGCGGTCCCAGCCTTTGGCTTTCATCACCTCTTCCATGGTGCTGCGCATGCCCGAACCCGGATTACCGATATTCACCCGCTTGCCTTTCAGATCATCGAAGGTTTTGATGTCGGTATCGGCGCGGGCGACGACGGTAAACGCCTCGCTGTGCAGGCTGAACAGCGAGCGTAAATCTTTGTTGGCGCCGATATCGGCAAACACGCCGGTGCCGTGATAGGCAGCATAATGCCAGTCGGACTGCGCCACGCCCAAATCCAGCTCCTCCTGGGCGATGGCATTCAGATTGTAAATCGAGCCGCCGGTGGATTCTACCGAACAGCGGATGCCGTGCTCCTTGCGGCCGCGATTGACCAGCCGGCAGATGGCCCCACCCGCCGGATAATATACGCCGGTGACGCCGCCGGTGCCGATGGTGACGAATTTTTGCGCCGCCAGCGCCGCGCCGTCAGTTGCCATCAGGCCAAAGGCCAGTATGAAACAGATAATGTAGGATAGTCTCATGCGTTTACTCCCTTGCCGTGGGTTAGAGCGGCAGGCGCTTTGTGCGGTGCCGCCTACCATGGTTCTACGGAAGTGCCAAGCCGATTCCTTCCGCGCCGAACGCAAAACGGATGACCGGACCTCCGGGTTAACGAAATACGCGGTTGATATAATCGGTCCAGAAACGCTCAAGATGATGCAGTGACGAGTTGGTATCAATCAGCGCATCCTCGTTGGGCTCCCCGTTTTTGAGTTCCTCAACATGCTGGGCATACAGCGCGTCAATCTTTTCGCACAGGGCAAGCCCCTTATCCGACAGGCGCACCCGGGTGGAACGCTTGTCATGCGGGGATTTTTCCTGAACCAGATAGTTATTCTCCACCAGTTTTTTTACGTTATAGGAGACGTTCGATCCGAGATAATAGCCGCGATTGGTCAGCTCGCCCACCGTCAGCTGCTCGCCGCTGATATTATATAGGATCAGGGTCTGCACGTTGTTGATATCCTCGATGTGCAGACGGTCCAGCTCGGCCTTGATGACATCGAGAAAGCGGCGGTGCAGCCGCTCGATCAACAAAATCGTTTCTATGTATACTTGTTTCACCGTGGCCTCATTATGTTGCCTGTTAGCTTTTACGAATCACGGGTTTACAACGCCAGTTAACAACTGGCAACCGGTAAATTCGGTCTGCCATATTCAAATCAATTAATCAAGCAGACTCGGATCGGAAATAAAGCGCACGGTGACGGTGGTGCCCTGGCGCAGCACACTTTCGATGCGGATGCTGGCATTGTGCAGTTCGACCAGTTTCTTGGTCAGCGGCAGGCCGAGACCGGTGCCTTCGTATTTGCGGTTGAGATCGGAGTCCAGCTGGCCGAAGGTCTGGAAGGCGCGGTCAATATCGTCTTTGCGCATTCCGATGCCGGTGTCGGTGACCTTGATGGTGAAATAGGCAATGCCGGCGCGCGCCTGCTCACATTCCACCGATACATCGACCCGCCCGCCGGGATCGGTGAATTTGACGGCGTTGGACATGATGTTAAGCATGATCTGGATGAAGCGCACGCGGTCGGCGATCATTTCCGGCATATCGTCGTGAATATGGGTGTGGATGTGGACCTCGCCCTCACGCGCGCGCTCGTTTAATATGCCCTCGCATTTACCGATTGCCGAGGCGACGTCGAACCGCTCCAGCTTGAGTTTGAGCTTGCCGGCCTCGGCTTTTGAGAGGTCGAGAATATCATTAATTATATCGAGTAGATGCACGCCTGAGTCATGGATATCCTTCCCGTAATCACAGTATTTCTGGCTGCCGATGGGACCGAACAACTGGTTGATGATAATCGAGGAAAACCCGATGATAGCATTCAGCGGCGTGCGCAGTTCGTGGCTGATATTGGCCAGAAACTGAGTTTTGGCAATGGAGGCCGACTCGGCCACTTCCTTGGCGCGCTCCAGCTCCAGATTTTTACGCATAAGCTTGCTGTCGCGCTCTTCGATCTCGGTTAACATGCTGTTGAAGGAGTCGATCAGCTGGGTGATTTCATTGGAATATTCGCCCGGCTGCGATTCCACACGCACCGAATAATCCTTATATTGCGTCACCTTGCGCGTGGCCTCCGACAGGCGCAAAATGGGCAGTGAAATACTGGTCTGCAGCTTCAGGGTCAGCAGATAGCAGATACCCAGAATCGCCAGCGCGATGAAACAGGCGGCAAAAACCTGGCCGGTAACGTATTTATCGATCTGCTCGAGGTCGCTTTTAATGTATAAATATCCGGCAGCGTCATTACCTTTGCCGTCGAACAGGTTGCGCAGCTTGCCGCTGACGCTGATGCTGCGCAGCACTTCGAAAGAACTGCTCAAATCCCCCTCGATAATGTCATATTCAGAGGGGCAGCGCTGGCGGTAGCGAGGCATATGGTTGTCGATACGGATGGTGAACTCGCCGTCGCCGATTTCGCTGGTGGCGGCGATGTTGTTCAACCGGGCCTCATCGCGGGCATAAAACGCCACCAGTTCGCGTTTGCTGTCATATAAACAGGTCAGCACGATCGACTGATCATTCGAAAACACGTTGAGATTGACAAAGGCGCGCCGGCGAATGCTGGGAATATGCGCATATTCCAGCAGCGCGGCGTTGCGGTCCCCCACGATGGCGGCGGCCCGCTGCAGGTCTTCCCGAATGTTACCTTTCAGATTGAAATACCCGATCAGCGCCATCGAACAGGTGGTCAGGATAATCGAGAAGACGGCGATCGTCATGATGATGATCACCAGGTCGCGCCGGACGGATGCATGTTTCATCAATGTCATGGCAGCACCCTGTTGGCGAGTTCAATGGCATCCGGCTCAATCACCAGTCCGGCGCTGCTGAGCGCCCCGGTATTGACCGAATAGCGCACGAAGCGTTGTTCAAAATTCCCCTGATGCACCACTTCGGTTTCCAGTGCGACCATGCCGCCCTTGTCGAGAAAATGCTTCATGTTGCTGATGGTCAAAACGGGGAACCCCTTCATTTTCGCTAGCTGCTGCCTGAAGTTGCGTTTTTCGGTGGCGGCGAAGACCATCACATGGCAGATGGTCAGTTCGGCCTCGCTGGGATCCTGCACCACATTGACCTGCAGGGTCTCGGTTGAGGCGCGCTCTAGTAACGGAAGCGCCGTGGTGAGCTCGTCTTCGCCCTGGGCGCAGATATAGATCTGCCTGGTATCATCCAGCGAATAGCGCCCCGGCCAGCTGACATATTCGCTGATGAAATTATGAATGATGACCAGCTTGGCCTGCACATCGGTTAAGGACTGAGTGGCTGGCGCCGGCGCCAGGCCTGTCGCCAGCAGCAGGCACGTCGTGATCAGCGTATGTAATCCCCTTTGTCTCATCTGCGGTATTGTGCCGTTTCATCCCCGGTTAGAATTGGATTGATACCTGTCCGTATACGCTGCGGCCGATTTCCGCCTGCTCATTATATAAAAACGGGCCGAATTCCGTATGATAGCTGTCCAGCAGGTTCTGTCCCGACAGGCTGAGCCGTACATTCTCCATCGGCTTCCACCCCACACGCAGATCGAGTCGCAGATAATCCGCGATAGGATTGCGCTCGCCGGTCTCGATGCTGTCGACATATTCGAGATATTGGTCGAATTCGATATCGTGCGGCAGGTTGAGCGTGGAGTGAATGCCGGCCATGTGCTGCGGCGATTTGAATTCGGTATTCACCGAGCTTGAACCGTTGGTCAGGTCAATATCCAGATAGCTGTAGGTAAACTCCAGGCTCCAGTCATTATTCACCCGCCAGTTGGCAACCGCTTCGCCCCCGTATGAGCGCCCTTCGCCGCCGCTGATCTGCGTCACCGGCACTTCAATGAAACTTTGGCCGTTGACAGAGGCCGGCTGCGGCGCGCCTACCGAATTGATGATCAGGTTCTCATAGTCGTTGTAAAACAGGCTGACATCAAAGGCCAGGCTGTCGCTTGGCTGGATGCGATAGCCGATTTCATGGGAATTGAGGCGCTCGGCTTCATTTTCTTTTTGACCGCGGCGGACGAGCACCGTCGCCGACCCGGCACCCGGCACCGTCGCGAGCGGATTGACGATATCCTGATTGGCGCGATCCGGCGTGCGTACGGCATGCGAGAACGACGCCCACACCGTCTGGTGCGGATCCACCAGCCAGGACAGACGGACACTGGGCTGGCGCTCGAAACCGGAGAAATCGTTTTCCTCGAATTTCGAGCCGAACGTCAGAAACACTTCATCGGGCACCAGTCCGAGCTTGAACTGCACGAAACCGGAATATAACTGCCGCTCGCGCGAGGCGGGCACGAAATCGAGCAGTTCAGTACCCTTATGATCGTCGTCAAGATAGCGGTAGGCCAGACCCCAGGTCAGATTGGTGCGGTCATTGATATCGTAGATATGTTGCAGGTCGATATCATAGGTCAGCTCTTCCAGATCAATGGCAAACACGTCGCGGCGATTATAATCCAAAAAGCTTTGCACCCGCAGGCGGGAACGCGCGCTATATTCTTTTTCCCAGCGCCCCAGCAGGTGCGCGCCATAGACCGCCTGCTCGTCGAAAAGCAGCCGGCTTGACGGTGAGGAAAAGCTCGGCACCCGGTAGCGGAAATCCGCTTCGCCCTGATATAACTCACCCTGCAGGGTGACGTTGTGACGCCGCGGGCCCTCCCAGTCGGCCCGGAAACCAGCGCGATTGAGCTGCCACGCATCGTTATTACCCAGCTCACCGCCGGTGCGGCGGGCCTCGTCATGCTCCTCGCGCGCGGCATAGACCCGCATAAAGCCGGTTTCAGACAGGGCAAACCCCTGCCGCACCTGGGCATTCAGCGGGGTTTGATTGCCGGCGCCGAGATTGATCAGCGTGCCTTGCGTATCTTCGGCGCTGCGGGTGATGATATTGATGACGCCGTTGACGGCGTTGGCGCCCCAGACCGTGGCACCGGGGCCGCGAATGACTTCGATGCGTTCGATATCGTCGATAATGGGATTATGCAGATCCCAGAACACCCCGGAGAAGGTCGGTGAATAGATGGTCCGCCCGTCGATCAGCACAAGTAGCTTGTTGGCGAACTGATCGTTAAAGCCGCGGGCGGAAACGGCCCATTGCGACGAACCGGCGCGCGCTACATGTACGCCCGGGGCCAGCCGCAGGGCCTCAACCAGATTGGCCGCGCCGTAGCGGCGCAGATCCTCGCGGGTGATGACATAAATGGCCGCCGCCGCCTCGGATGCCTTTTCCTCTTTGCGCGAAACGGAGGTAACCTCCATATCCACCACTTCCTGCAGGCTGACTTGCAGAAACTCCGGTGTTTTTTCCTCGGCCGCAGCGTATGACGCCGCCCCTAGCACGAAACCTGCCGCTACCAGTATTCGCCCGCTCATACCGCTTTTTCCTGTTATTAGCCGGGTTTTTTAACTCTCGTGTATCTTAGCCGGGATTGGTTAAGGAAAGGTTTAGGGAAAAGCGTGACTTACAACGGGAGGCTGAGATGTAGCATCGGCGACTGGCGAATATTACCGAAAATAACCTTGGCAAAGCGGCTGTAACGCGCTATGGCCGGGCTTATGTGCGGTATTATCGGTGTTATATCAGCCAGTCAGCCGGTCAGCGCGCCTATTCTGGAGGCGCTGAAACGGCTGGAATATCGCGGCTATGATTCCGCCGGGCTGGCGACGATCGTCGATGGCCGGATTGAGCGGCGGCGGGCCGAGGGCAAGCTGGTCAATCTTGAGGCGCGGCTGCAGGACGCCCCCCTGCCCGGTACGGTCGGCATCGGCCACACCCGCTGGGCAACGCACGGCATTCCCAACGAAGCCAATGCCCACCCGCATGCCACCGATCGGGTGGCGGTGGTGCATAACGGCATCATTGAAAATTTTCACACCCTGCGCGAGGAGCTGGAACAGCTCGGCTATGATTTTTCCAGCCAGACCGATACCGAAGTGGTGCCCACTCTGATCACGCATTACCTGAGGCAAGGCTACTCCCCGCAGGAAGCCGTCGCGCACTGTCTGGACCGGCTGGAAGGCGCCTTTGCGCTGGGCATTATCTTTGCCGATCACCCCGATGTGCTGATGGCGGCGCGGCGCGGCTCGCCGCTGGCGCTGGGATTTGGGCAACAGGAGATGTTTTTAGGCTCCGACGCGGTGGCGCTCGCCCCGCTCACCCAGCGCATCTGCTATCTTGACGAGGGCGACTGGGCGGTGCTCTCCGCCGACGGGGTAGAGATATTTGACCGCTTCCATCACAAGGTGCAGCGGCCGATCAAGCCCACCACCCTGTCCGGCGCGGCTATCGGCAAAGGTAATTACCGGCACTTCATGCTCAAGGAGATTTTCGAGCAGCCCACCGTTATCGGCGAGACGCTCAATGTCTATGCCGCCGACGGGCGCTTTCACATGCCCGAATTCCCGTTTGACGTTCGGGATATCCGCAACATTCATCTGGTCGCCTGCGGCACCTCGTTTTATGCCGGACTGGTGGCGCGCTACTGGCTGGAGTCGATGGCCAAAATCCCTACCCATATTGATATCGCTTCGGAATTCCGCTATCGCGAGCCGATTTTGGATGCCGGCGGTATCACGATTTTGATTTCGCAATCGGGCGAGACGGCGGATACGCTGGCCGCGCTGCGCTATGCCAAAGCGCGCGGGCAGAAAACGCTGGCAATTGTCAACAGCCCCGAATCAAGCATGGCCCAGGAAGCCGATGCCGTGCTGCTGACTCATGCCGGCCCGGAAATCGGCGTGGCCTCGACCAAGGCCTTCACCACGCAACTGACGGCGCTTGCCGCGTTTGCGCTGGCCGCCGGCACCACGCGCGGGCCGCTGGCGGAGACCGAAGCCGCCAGGCTGTGCCACGCCTTAGCGGAAGTGCCCTCGCGGATCACGGAAATCCTGCATCATGACGATGCCATTCAGGCGCTCGCGCAGGAGTTGAGCCATGCCCGCGATATATTATATATCGGGCGCGGGCCGGCCTATGCGATCGCCTTTGAAGCGGCGCTGAAAATGAAGGAAATCTCGTATATCCACGCCGAAGCCTATGCCGCCGGCGAAATGAAACACGGCCCCATCGCGCTGATTGATGAACATATGCCGGTTATCGCCATCGCCCCGCCCGATCACCTGTTTGATAAAACTGCCTCCAACATTCAGGAAGCAGCAGCGCGCGGCGGGCAGATTATCCTGCTCAGCGATGCCGGCGGCGTGCACAAGCTGCGCGACGTGGTGCATCACGCCATCCCGCTGCCGGATGTTCATCCTTTTGTTTTTCCTATTCTCTATACGGTCCCCGTGCAATTGATGGCGTATCACACCGCGGTCATTAAAGGCACCGATGTGGATCAGCCGCGCAATCTGGCAAAATCCGTCACGGTTGAGTGATTTGTTAACCATTTCTTGCTATCATGTGAAGCAAATAAGAGGTAAATAATAATAAAAATACAACCTAAAGGCGACGGCGGCTCGCCTGGTTCAATAAGTATGATGGGGAGGTTGCTGTGCACACGAAAGAGGTCAAGCCGAAAGACATTATTTTCCGCGAAGGCGATGACGGGAATGAAGCCTATATTATTCGCTCCGGTCAGGTTGAAATTTTAAAACATGCCGAACATGGCGATGTCCAGCTGGCCGTGCTGGAGGAAGGCAACGTGTTGGGTGAAATGGCGTTGTTTGTGCCGAAAAACAATCGCTCCGCCACCGCCCGGGCGCTCAATGAAGTCACCCTCGAGGTCATTAACGAGAATGAATTCAACGAGATGCTCGGCGTGTGCTCGGAACCGATGCGTATGATCATCCATTCTATTATACAGCGTCTGCGCGATACCAATCAGCGGCTGGCAGCCAAGGAACGCGCCGCCGTCATTCTCGATGAATCGATCGAGCAGCTGACGCTGATCCCACTGACCGAAGCCGCGCAGTCGGCCACCGACAAAGTGACCGTCAAGACCGCGAACCTGCCATACTCTATCGGCGGCTACCCGAAAGATGAGGCGAACCCTCACAATAATGACCTGGATATCCCCTGCGACGGTCCACCGCTGATGGTCAGCCAGCGTCACTGCCGGATCGAACATGATAAAGACGGGGTTTTCGTGGTCGATCTGGGCAGCCGCTTTTGTTCGATTGTTAATGGCAAGGTAATCGGCCGCGGCAAAGTATCCAACAAGGCCCCGCTGCAACTGGGTGAAAACAAGTTAACGCTGGGTGATCATACCTCGCCCTATAAATTCACGATATTGGCCGAATAACCGCCATAGGCAAGCAGCAGCCCGAGATAAACCGCCGCCGCCGCGGCAATGCTCTGCCCGCGCCAGCCGGTGAGCAGCCGTTGCAGCCCATAGAAGACAAGCGCACAGGCAGCGGCATACGGCAGCACCGTCATCGGCAGCATCACCCCCATTAAACTGGCCAGCCAGACAGTATCCGGTATGTGCGGCGTGTCGGCCACGCCGGAAGCCCCCGGCGATGCCGCCCGTTCAGGGGCCGGGCGAGGCCGAAACAACAAGCGGATGCGCCACAGCACGACGCTGAGAAACAACATGATAAACCCGCTAAAAAAAAACGGATAAATACTGCCGTCATGCAATGTGCGCAACAGCGCGCCGAGGGCGAACAGGTAACTTATGATCAGCGGGAAGAGCCTGCCCCCATCCACCTCCAGCCCGCAAAGAATGGTGAAAAACACACCGATGGCGGTGAGCAGGATGAAATCCTCGGAAATGCCGAGTAACAGAAAATTGGTGACGAAGATCGCACCGCAGGACAGCTCAATGGCGGTATAGGTAAAGCGGATCGGCTGCGCGCAATAGCGACAGCGCCCCTTCAACCGGAAATACGAAAGCAGCGGGAACAGATCGCGCGGGGCGAGCATGGTGCCGCAATGGCCGCAATAGGGGTGTTTTTCAAACGGGGTTTGTTGTCGCGGCAGGCGGTATACCACCGACGTAGCATAGTTGCCTACGGCTGGGCCAAGCACGATCATGAAAATGATACCGGAAAGCAGATATTGCCAGTCGGACATATAGTTATGATAGCATCATTGCATTTTCCCATCCACGCCATTCCTGCCTCAGCAGGAATCCGGGGACATCACGCACCTGTGCGATGCGGATTGCAGCACACGTTCAGGCCGACGGGTTTGCAGCCGCGGCTCAGTTTTCCACCGCGGCGCGCGGATTGACCAGCGAGTCCAAATAGCGCCCCTGGAACAGCGAGATACCCAGCGCCTGCCCGAATTCGATGGCGCGGACATCGTCACAGCGGGTGAGAATGACACGATTTACCCCGCACTCCCTGACCGCCGCCAGCAACTCCTGATTGTCCTCGCTGCTTAGCTCGCTGGCCTCGGCGGCATTCCATTGCAGCTTCACCAGATCGAACCCCAGCTTTTTGCGATTGATCTGGCTGAAACTCATTTCGGTTACCCCATCGAGGCACACCCGATAGCCCAGCTTCTGGACGATGTCCTTAGCGGCGAGAAACGCGCTCATATCATTGAACACATCGGCCAGCTGGATTTCGATGACGATCGAGACCTTAACCGACGGTTTGATCGAGGCGTCGAACTCGCTGAACCGCTCGGATAACAACGTATGGATGTTCAGATTAAGACTAATGGGACTGTCCAGATAGCGCGTCGGGCTGCGTTGCAGCAGGTGCAGCATACGGTCATCCAGAATCTGGGTCAGGTATTTGAACAACCAGCGGCTGCTTAACAGGTCAATATCCTGCCCGAGGAGTTTACGCAGGTGCCCGATATTAATATACAGCTCGTCGAACACACGGCGGATATTGGCCCCCGGAACGGCTGCGCAAATCGGTTGCCGCCGCAGCACCTTGCTGAGATCGGCATTATGCAGGTCGCGCTCGATATGGGCGAGGCTTTGCGCGGTGAGGGACTTGATCGAAGATTTGGCGGCAGCGGCCGGCTTGCCCTTTTCTTCCGGCAGCGGCGCGGACGGTTTGCCGGCCATATCCGACTCGCCGCGTCCGCCGCTGTGCTTGATGCGGCGGGTGAGCCGCGACTTGGCAATCTGCAGGAAATCATCAAAATGGCGGTCAAGGTCGTAAATTTTCGAGAATTCCGGATTCTCCTCGCCATTGCTGTCATAGGCCAGCGGATCATCCATAAAGAGATAACGCAGCTGGAATATCAGCTTGTCAATCAATGCTTTAGAGGCGCTTCTGACGAGAATGAAGATGGTCGCGTCGTCACAGACAAAGGTATACGCCTCATGATCGCCCACTACGTCGCTGATCAGGTTCACCGCGATCTTGATCTGGTGCTCGCTGCGATAATGCTCCAGCAAACGGGAGAACGCCAGACACACTGCCACCCAGTGCGTTTTGCCTTCCTGAATATCATTCAACGTATCGACAAGTTTGAATTCCGCTTCCCGCTGGATGGTTTTCATGACTCCCTGCTTTCTTTTTTTACGTTTTCACGGTATTTGGTTCGTTTTAATGCAAAACCAGGGCCAATGCAAAACAGAAAAAAGCAGCAGATCGCCCGACCTGGTTTCGAGGCATCGCGCGGGCCGGCATGCGGGTCCGCCACCGGCATGATGCGCGTTTACATACCGCCTGCCGCTGCTGCCCTCCTGCTTATCGCAGTTTCTGCGCCAGGAAGGATTCGATGGATTTGGTATTGATAGTGCGCTCGGGCATTTCAAACGGCCCGCCGAAATTGATCTGCAGGAAAGGATAACCGGTTTGCGCCAGCGTAATCAGGCCGAAATTGGCGATCATATCAAGTGTCCAGCGGCGAATGTCGAACTCGCCTTCGATCGAGCCGACCGACTCGTTGGAACGGAAGGAAATCCGTGTCACACTCATTTTACCGCGCGAGAAATAGGTGGTGCCGTTGACGCTGCCGATCCGGGTGGCGCCGCTGTCGAAGGACTGACGGATGGCATTGAGCAGGCCGGAAACCGAGCGCAGTGAGTTGATGGAACGGATGATCGCCGGCAGATTAAAGTCGCGGATGAAGACATTGCGGGCATCCAGCGCGAGGTGGCCGTTGATGCTATCGATCCAGCTTTCAAAATTCAGGCCGCTGAAGCCGATGCGCCCGCTGATGGAAATGAGCCCCGACAGGTTGTCATATTCAACAAAACTCTTCAGCATGTCGTTAATCTGGGCATTCAGCAGGTAGAATGAAAAATTAAGCCCCGGCACCACGGCGGAATCCACCTTAATATCCATCTCCATATCACCGCCCCACAAATTCATATCGGCATCTTTGACCGATAGCTGTGAATCCTGGACTTTAACGGTTCCTTTGAAGTTATAGCCTTTGAATGTCTCATGCTGAACCTGCCGGATACGCAGTTCCGACATGCCGTCAAAATAGTGCAGCGGCCAGAAATTGACGGGATCACGAGCCCAGACGGTATCTTGCACCGAGGGCAGATTATAGGCGCGCCCGGCGGGTTGACGCTCGGCCCACATAGTCTGCATGAAGGTATCACCCAGGTTCAGCCTGGAAATCGACAGCTGCGATTCGATCTGGGGACGCTCCTGCCCGCGTGGCAATGCCAGTTTGGCAACCCCCTCAATGCGTGAATCGCCCAGATTCACACTCATTTTCCGTAATGCGATCTGGTTTTCATTAATGTTGAACGTCAGCGTGGAAGGCCGCCCTTTAAGATCAAACAAGGTGTACTCATCCATTTCTAGTTCAACGCGAACATTGCGGTTAAAATCGTGCAGCCACTCGAAGGCAAACGGATTATGCTCCAGCTGATCCGGCGGCTTCAGCAGGCTAGCATCGCCCAGCCAGTGCTGCTCAAACGGTGAAAAATCCAGGTTTTTAATGGCGATTGACGCGTCCAGCCGCGGGGTTTGCCCGGCGTACCAGTTGATGCCGCCGGCGATTTTTATGCGATCGCCGGTGACCAGCCGCAGCTCGGAAATCGTCGTCGAGCGGGTGCGCACAATCATATTAAATCGTGTGCGGAACTGGCCAAACACCCCTTCCGGCAGATCGTCATAATCAACACCGAATATGGTGGATAATTCATGCAGGGAATCGCCGTGGGCTTCTACCTGCCCGTCATATTCCAGCCCGCTGGCGGTGGCCGAGACCCGTCCCAGCGTTAAAATACTGCCGTTAGCCGGCGCATCGGCCGTGGCTTCGGTAATAATCAGCGCGCCGCCGGCCACCTGACCGTTGACCACAACGTTGCGCAGGTCGGCTTTATGAAACATCAGTCGGTCGGCACGCAGAATCAACTCACCGGAGTGGGCCGTGTTAAAGCCTTCCTTGAGGCGAAACGGGTCATTCTCACCGCCGACCGATTCTTCTATCCCCAACGCCAGCTGATCGTAGTTGAGGCTTTTAAACCAGAAATTGCCGGTGACGTGGCGCTTGTTTTTATCGGTTTCGATGGTGACGCTGCCCTTGCCTTCGGTTTCGCCGGAGTTGAAAATATCCACATTAAGCACGGTTTTTTTGGCATCGGAGTAAACTTCGGCGGTAAAATTTACCGGCAGGGGATTTTGGTAAAAATCACTGAAAGTCGCATTACCCTGGCCGAACAGGATATCGCCCCACAGGCGGCCATCCTTGCTTTTGGCGGTGATGGTCTGTTTGCTGACCAGCCCGCCATATTTCGCAACCAGGCGCCCCTGAATATCCATCTGCATAGTGGGATGGCTCAGCGTGTTGACGCAATTGGTGTCATACGAGCCCAGATGGTTGAATTCGGTAAACTGACAGACACCGGAAAAGGTCATCAGCTGTTCGTCGAGCAGGGCCTGCAGATCCAGCGCCAGCTGCCCGGATGTCACAGAAAAATTGCCGGTGATGCCCTGCAGCTTGCTGGTGTAATCATGCACGTGGTTGGTGTAGACCACTTCGGCGTTGACCACCGTGATCTCGAACCCCTGCGCAAGCTGACTGACCGATTCACCCTGAAACAAAAATGACCAGTTATTACGCTTTTCATCGAATTCCTCAAGCTCAATACTGGGATTGACGAGTTCAATATTGTTAACCCGCGCCTGGTTGTTGAACAGTGCGTCAAACAGGCCGACATGCAGAATCAGGCGGTCGGCGCGTAGAAAATAATTTTTGGTGGCATCCGGCGGGTTGCGCACAGCCACGCCATCAAAGATAACCTCGCCGCCACGCAGGACGCTGACCGACAGGTCGCCATGGACGAAATTTTCGCCGGTAATTGCCTGCACCTGTTTGGATATGCGCGCGGCAATCGGCTCATGGTCGATGAACAGCGGGATGATCTGGGTCAGCAGCAATACCAGCAAGCCGCAGCCGGTGATCGTTATCAGCGTAATTTTGATTTTGTCTAAGCGCACCGTTGGTCTGATCCCATACGTTCCTGTGTTAGGGATAGCACGGTTTGGCGCTCAGGCAAAGGCGGTTTTGCCGGGGTGTTGGTTAGGCGGCGCCTCTTCTTTGCTCATGCACGTCCGTGCGCTCCACCGCCCAGGCATGCTTGGCGATGGCTTCGAGGTCTGTTCGAATTTTAATGGATTCGTTACTACCCGGACCAAATGCATTGTCGATAAGCGGCTGCAGCGATTTTAATGTTGTGCTAAAAAACTGTGGTCGCCAAAATTTCCCTGCTGCTCTGTTTAATGCCGTGGTAAGGTTTTGCAATTGCTTGTCAAATGCTTGCACTTTTTCTTCGCCTTCTACGCCACCCCATTCTCTTAATACTTCACGGCGTTGTTCGGCCATATCAAAGCCCGAATTACCGTCTTTGAAATAATTGGCCATATCTTGCGCGATTTCTCTGGGTTTTAACGGTGCCTCCCACAAGATCCGTCTGGCCAGACTTTGATTATTTCGTGTATTAAATCTCGGCAATTCAAATAACATTTCCTTGCCTTTATCCGAGCCAGCTAGCACATTAGTAATTTCTTTCACCACCTCCTGGCGTTTTTCCTTGTTTCTAAAAAACTTTCTACTATTACGGTTATTAATATATTGATCAGCCAAATCCAACAGGGAGAAGTTAGGGCGGTCCTTGATAAATTGCTCATCGGTTAATGCTTTTCTGATTTCCCCAAGCCATGCGTTTTTCTCATTAATTATTTTATTATTTTTATCTGCTAAATTATATCCAACTCCAGTTTCAAATGAAAGTGCTGCCGCTTTGTCACCGCTCATTTGGCTTTTCTTAGTATTGTCTTCAATTATGGCAAGAATACTATCAGCGACACCATTTGGGTTTCCATCCGAATCCTTAAAAAATGAGTATATTGGCGCTTGCTGGAT
>CAZMBI010000013.1:0-27647 GCA_964564675.1 uncultured Azospirillaceae bacterium | reverse complement strand
CCCAGCACCTTGGTTTTCTGACTGAAAAAGCCGAGCTCTTCGAGCGCAAGCTGGACGCGGCGCTCTCTGGGGTGGCCTTCCAGCGTGATGAAAAATTGCGCCGAGGCGGCATTGCTGCGGCCCGGAATATAGCTTTCCAGCTTGAGCAGGTTCACCCCGTTGGTGGCAAACCCGCCGAGGCATTTATACAGCGCCGCAGGAATGCTGCGCACGGTAAATATCAGGCTGGTCAGCACGCGGTCGGATTCGGGGTCCGGGTCCACCGGCTCTTTGGAGATGGTGATAAACAGCGTGTGGTTATAGGCATCGTCCTCGACGTTTCTCTTGAGCAGCTCCAGCCCATGCAGCGTGCCCGCCAGTTCCGAGCAAATGGCGGCCTTGGAGGGCTCGTTCCACTCCGCAATATCGCGCCCGGCCATCGCCGTATCAGGGTGCATCACGGCTTCCAGCCCCAACTTGCGGACGGTGCGGCGACACTGCATGAGCGCCTGCGTGTGCGAATAGACCTCGCGGATATGCTCCAGCGTGGCGCCTTTGACGCCGAACAGATGGTGCTCGACGCGAAACAGATATTCGCCGACGATGTGCACATCGGTATCGGGCAGCAGATTATGGATTTCCGCGACGCGCCCGGCCTGCGAGTTTTCGATGGGAATCACCCCCATCGCCGCATCGCCGCGCGCCACCGCTTCGAACACGTCTTCGAACTCCGGTACGGCCATCGGCTTCATGTACGGATATTGCGTTCGGCAGACAAGATCGGCATTGGCGCCGGGAATCCCGGCGAAGGCGATGGAATGAACGGGGTCTTTTGGGCTGGACATCAGGCGGCGTGCTCCTTACATATAGAGTGCTTTCGTGCTATACGTGGTGTAATAACAGAAATCAAGCCGGACAATCATTTTTGTCATTCCCGAGCCAGGCGGGTCCAGCGCGACGCGTTGGATCTGAGTCTTTGTCGGGAATCCAGTCAAAATAACGTCTGGCTGTATTCTCGACATAGCCTTCCTCCGCCCTGGCGGAGCAAGTATGATGACAATATGAAATGAATCGATAGTTATGAATACCAAACCCGCCATGCAACCCGATAACGATAACGATCACCGCCCCACCTGGCATCTGGACAGCTGGCGCGATTTCCTGGTGGAACAGCAGCCGGATTATAGCGATGCCGCGCAGCTGCAGGAGGTGGAGCGCACGCTGCGGCAATTGCCGCCGCTGACTTCGCCGGAGGAGGCGCGCGATCTGAAAACCGAACTGGCGCGCGCGGCGCGCGGCGAGGCATTTCTGCTGCAAGGCGGCGATTGCGCCGAAAGCTTCGCCGAATTCAACGAAGCCAATCTGCGCGATTTCTTCCGCGTGCTGCTGCAGATGACGATGGCGCTGATGTATGGCGCCGGCCAGCCGGTGGTGAAAGTCGGACGCATCGCCGGGCAATTCGCCAAGCCGCGCTCCTCGCCCACCGAAACAATGGGAGATGCGGAACTGCCAAGCTATCGCGGCGATATGGTCAACAGTATGGATTTTGACGCCGAAGGCCGCGTGGCCGATCCGAAGCGGCTGCTTGACGCCTATTATCAGTCAGGGGCGACGCTGAATTTCCTGCGCTCTCTGGCCAAAGGCGGCTATGCTGCGCTGGATCGGCTGAGCAAGTGGAATATGGATTTTGTCGCCGATTCGCCGCAGGGCAAACATTTCGATGAGATCGTCCAGCGCATTAACGACTGCCTGCGCTTCATCCGGGCCACGGGGATGGAAACCGCCGAGCTGGAACAGCTGCGCGAAGCCACCTTTTATACGTCGCACGAAGGCTTGCTGCTTAATTATGAATCGGCGCTGACCCGCTTCGATGAAGTGACCGAACACCATTATGTCTGTTCGGCGCATATGTTATGGATTGGTGATCGCACCCGTCAGCCCGGCAGCGCACATGTGGAGTTTCTGCGCGGCGTGGGCAACCCGATCGGCTGCAAGGTCGGCCCCAGCATGACAATCGATGACCTGCTCACCCTGTGCGATACGCTCAACCCCGCTAATGAACCGGGGCGGCTGACCTTTATCTCACGCATGGGCGCGGAAAAAGTCGGCGATCTGCTGCCGCCGCTGGTGCGCGCGGTGAAAGAACACGGCAGGCACGTCGTCTGGTCGTGCGATCCGATGCACGGCAATACGATTAAATCGCCGAACAATTTCAAAACACGGAAATTCACCGATATCTTAAGCGAGGTCCGGCAGTTTTTCGCCATCCATCAGGCGGAAGGCACGGTGGGCAGCGGCGTGCATTTTGAAATGACCGGCCAGGATGTTACCGAATGTCTGGGCGGCGCGCAGGCGATTTCCGAATTGCAGCTGTCCGATCGCTATCATACGCATTGCGATCCACGACTGAATGCAAGCCAGAGCCTGGAGCTCGCCTTCCTCATCGCCGAGGCGCTGAAGCGGCAGGCTTAGATTATAAAAAATCGCGTGATCATTTTTTCCGGCGCATCCAACCCGGCACATCGCCGCAACCACCAAATGTTGCCTAATTTTTTTTAGACAGATAGCGCATCGCCAATTTATTTGCGTGTTATATAGCTAACTGACTTTATGCTTCGCATGAAGACGCCCGCTACGCAGCGGAATCCCGCTCTTGCGAGCGGGCTTTATTGTCGATTAACAACGTTAATCGACAATACTTGTCAAATGCGGTTTTTGTTTCGGCTATTGCAGTTAAGCGCGCATTGGATGCCATGATATGATCCCCAACATATTGCAGCGCAAGATTTTCTTATTACCAAATGTAGCTGTATTATTTTTGCAACAAACGCCGGGCGCTGATTTAAAAAATACGTAACTCCATGGCCTTCCCGAATTGTGGTCATAGTTTATTAACCTTTGTCGTAGTATAAAGGTGACGTTGTTCATTCATTCAACTTTAGGAGGTTACCCATGGTTATGACAACGAAGAAACCGGCTGCGAAAAAGGCAGCTCCGAAGAAAGCAGCCCCGAAGAAAAAGACGGCTGCGAAATCCGCATCTGTCAAGCTGGTGAAATCCGCTGCGAAAAAACCGGCTGCGAAAAAGACCACGACCGCGAAAAAAGCCCCGGCTAAAAAAGCAACGGCCACCAAGACCGCTGCCAAAAAGCCGGCCGCTAAAAAAACCACCACAGCCAAAAAAGCCACAACTGCCAAAAAGGCTCCGGCTAAAAAAGCAACGGCCACCAAGACCGCTGTCAAAAAGCCGACCGCGAAAAAAGCCACCACAGCTAAAAAGGCTCCGGCTAAAAAAGTGACTACGGCCAAAAAACCCGCGGCTAAGAAGTCGACTGCCAGCGCATCCGCTGCCAAGAAGACCACGACCGCGAAAAAGGCCCCGGCTAAAAAGGCAACGGCCACCAAGACCGCTGCCAAAAAGCCGGCCGCTAAAAAAACCACCACAGCTAAAAAAGCCACAACAGCCAAAAAGGCTCCGGCTAAAAAAGCGACTACGGCCAAGAAGGCACCGGCTAAGAAAACGGCTGCTGCACGTTCGACGGCTCGTAAAACCACTTCGGCAGCTAAAACCGCCGCTGCCAAGCGCAACAAGCGCAAATAGTGGATGGCGTGTCGCCCTGGCTAATAATCATAATAACAATGATATTAACAGGTTAGAGGGAGCCACCGGCTCCCTCTTTTTTTGGCCGGAGCATATCTGTGCACGATGGCGTTTGGTGATGGGTGAGCACTATCACATCTTGCATTCCGCCCCCCTTTTCCTACATAATAATAACGTAATGCAAGAGCAGCTAAACATTTCAGACAATGCCGCTCAGCGGATTGCTCACCTGCTTGATAGCGAGCCGGCAGGCAGCGTGCTGCGCGTGTCGGTATTAGGCGGCGGGTGCTCCGGCTTTCAATATCAGTTCGAACTGGATCATGCGCCCCCCGGCGCGGAAGATCGCGTGTTTGAAAAGGCAGGGGCCAAAGTGGTGGTGGACGAAACCTCGCTGGATATTCTGAATCAATCGACACTCGATTATGTGGAAACCATCGGTTCGGCGGCATTTGCCATCAAAAACCCCAACGCATCGGCTTCCTGCGGATGCGGCAATTCCTTCGCGATCGGATAATTCGATATTACAAGACAATATCGGCCGCGCTGACACCGCGTTCCTGGCGGCGGGCCTCCTCGCGTTCGCGCCAGTCGCGGCGCGGGCCTTCCATCTGCGTTTCGGCAGCCATGGCGAAGGCTTTTTCCGGACTTTTGCTGTGCTCCATCACCTTGCCCAGATGTTTGGCGCGGCGCAGCGCATCCAGCTCCTGCCGGTCCAGCTCCAATGCTTCGGTGCGCTTGAAGTTGGAGACGCCGAGTAAGGTGCCAATCGTTCCTGCCACCACCGCACCGGCAATTAAACCTCCAGTAGGTAACACTTCTTTAAAGGGACCGATCTCAGCTGCCCCCGCGCCAAGAAAACCGCCAACTACCAGTAATGCAACGGATGCCAAGCCCACCACACTCACCCAGAATGAGCGGTCTACATATTGCTTGCGCAGTTGTTTATATTCCTGATCAGTATCGAGATAGCCGCGTGAGGCCATGATATTACTCCTCCTTCATGTGTAATATTTGCAAGCCTCAGTGCGTTAGGGTGTGACAATTTATGACATTTGGCCTTACCGCCTCAAACCGGCTATAATGCTTGATAATACCGTATGAGAGCCCATATGAACTATATGAAGGTACTGGTTTTATTTATGTACGTTTTATTCGCTGGCATATTCGGCTATGTACAAGCCGAGGAGGAAAACAATATGAGCGCCACCATCCCCAAAGGCAAGCAAGCCTGGCACGATCGCATCGACCAGCTGGATCAGATGCAATATCACGTCACCCAGGAGGACGGCACCGAACCGCCCTTTAATAATGCATATTGGAACAATGAGGAAGACGGCATTTATGTCGATGTCATCACCGGTGAGCCGCTGTTTTCCTCCACCGATAAATTCGATTCCGGCACCGGCTGGCCAAGTTTTACGCAACCGATCGCGGCGCACGCCATCGCCCGGCATGAGGATCGCACATTATGGATGACCCGCACCGAGGTGCGCTCGGCGCACAGCGATTCCCATCTGGGACATGTGTTTGACGACGGCCCGCAGGATCAGGGCGGCAAGCGTTATTGCATCAATTCCGCGGCGCTGCGTTTTATCCCCAAAGACCAGCTGAAAGCGGAAGGCTACGGGGAATATCTGGAGCTGTTCAGCCAGAAATAACGGGTTATTTTTGGGTTAGCATTGCCCAACCGCTGCGCCTTGGTTAACAATGCATGGATGGAATCTATCTCATGGCGTAAAAATGCCCCCTACTCCGCGCGGTTTGATGACATCTATTTCAATCCGCAAGACGGGCTGGCGGAAACGCAACATGTGTTTTTGAACGGCAACCGGCTACAGGAGCGCTTCGCCGCGTGCCGGCAGTTCACCATCGCCGAGCTGGGCTTCGGCACGGGGCTGAACTGCCTGGCGGCCTGGGAACTGTTTGAGCGCGTCGCCCCGCCCGACGCCCGGCTGTATTATATCGGGTTTGAGCGGTATCCCCTGCCGGTTGAGGCGATGCGGCGCGCAGTAGCGCCCTGGCCTAAGCTGGCAGCACGGGCGGAGACATTATTGACCCACCTCCCGCCACTCGCCCCTGAAAGCGCAGAAACATCGACGCAAAACGGCGACGGGCCGGCATATATTCAACGCTTAAACGCCGGCCGCCTCAGCCTGACACTGGTGCCTGGCGATGCAAGCACGGCACTGCCGGCGATGGATTTTGCAGCCGATGCCTGGTTTCTCGACGGGTTTGCCCCGGCGAAAAATCCCGCCTTATGGGCGGCGTCGCTACTGCATGCCGTCGGCCGCCATACGGCGCCGCAAGGCACGGCGGCGAGCTTTACCGTGGCCGGCCATGTCCGCCGGGGGCTGGCCGAAGCTGGGTTTGTTGTCGAAAAAGCGCCGGGTTTTGGCCGTAAGCGAGAGATGACGGCGGCTTATATGGCTTGCTCTGTCTTGAGGGAAAGGGGTGCGGCGAGCGTAACGGCCCCCATACCGCCAGAGGCCAACCCCTCCCTGCCCGGCAAGGCAGAGGGCATACGCACCGCGCTGATCATCGGCGGCGGTATTGCCGGATGCAGCGCGGCGGCGGCGCTCGCACGGCGCGGTATGGCGGTGACGCTGCTTGAAGCCGGGGCGAACCCGGCATCCGGGGCCACCGGTAACCCGGCCGGCGCGCTGTATCCCCGCCTGAGCACGCGCTGGTCACCGGGCATGCGGTTTTACTGGGCAGCGCTGTGCTTCATGCACGCGCAATTACCGCGCCTGCTGCCCGATTATACGCCCTGCGGCATGCTCAAGCTGCCGATTGACGCAACGGAGGAAGCCAAACTGCGCACGCTGGCAACGCGGCTCGGCCTGTCGCGGGAGGCGATGCGCTGGCTTGAGGCGGACGATGCCTCAAGCCAGGCCGGGGTGACGCTGACCGGCGGGGCGCTGTGGCTGCCGATGGCGGGCATGGCCGATGGCGCCGCATTGTGCCGGCGGCTAAGCGAATCGGTGACAACGATGTGTAATACCGAAATCATGGCTATTTCCCCAAGCGGGACGGGCTGGCGAGCTGGCGCGCAATCGGGCGAAACGTTCGAGGCCGATATCGTCGTGCTGGCCAATGCCGCACATATGCTGCGTTTTGCGCCTGCCGCGCGACTGCCGCTGCGCTGGGATCGCGGGCAGTTGAGTTATGTGCGCCCGCATGCGGCCAGCCCCCGACCGCGCTGCATTTTATCGCACAAGGGCTATGCCCTGCCCCTGCCCGACGGGCGGCTGCTGCTGGGCGCCACCCATGGCCGCGGCGAGACCGATTGCACGGTGCGTGTGGCCGACCACGCCGAAAACCTGGCGTTGACGCGGCGCTACCTACCACATCTGCTGGATGAACAGGCGGACGCCTGTGGCGGACGCGCCGCGCTGCGCTGTAACGCGCCGGATCATCTGCCGCTGGTGGGCGAACTCGCCGCCGGGCTTTATGTATCGACCGGCCACGGCTCGCGCGGGCTGCTCTCGGCCCCGTTTGCCGCGGACATTCTGGCCGATCTCATCGGCGGGACCGCGCCGCCGGTTGACCGCGAGGTGCTGGCAGCCATCGCGCCGGCACGATTTGCTGATACCTCGCCCTGCTTAAAAGAACACGCAGGCGCATCGCCGGGGCAAGCCGTTGCCAGATGAGCACGAAGCGCCCAGCAATGCGCACCGACGGTTGCAATTCATCGGCGGCGCACCCATGTCGTAGATATGAAATTAATTGCCTTTTTATTATTTGGAGGATTCCTCGCCATGACTACCGCCGCCCATGCCGATGACACTAAAGCCATTTTCGCCGGAGGATGTTTCTGGTGTATCGAAGCCGAATTACAAGAACTCGACGGCGTCAAAGAAGTTGTCTCCGGTTACACCGGCGGTAACACCGCCAACCCCACCTATCAGGAGGTGAGCAGTGGCCAAACCGGCCATTACGAGGCGGTGGAGGTGCATTATGATTCGTCTATCATCGGTTATGAACGGCTGCTGGAGGTATTCTGGGATAATATCGACCCCACCGATGCCGGCGGCCAGATGTTTGACCGCGGCCCCCATTACCGCACGGCGATTTTTTATCTGAACGAGGCGCAACAGCGCATCGCCGAGGACTCCCGCGCCCACCGCCAGGACAGGCTGGAGCAGCCAATTGTCACCGAGATTCTGCCGGCCAAACCGTTTTATCGTGCCGAGACCTATCATCAGGATTATTATCAGACCAATCCAGATCACTATAATGCCTATAAACAGGGCAGCCGGCGCGAGGAAACGCTCAAGCGGGTGTGGGGTCAGGAGCAGTAACGCGTTAGACCCATGCGCGGGCAGCACACATCGTTACAGTCGCGATCTTCATCAAACTGTCACATTTCTCTTCGGCCGCTTATGCTATCGTGAAATGAGTGATAAAACTATAAAGTGATTGAGAGAAAGCGTGAATCGGAACACCCCTCAGCAGCCGCCGGCGTCTGCCGAATCGACCGTGACGTTACCACCCGACTGGATGGCAGTCGCCGGGCATCACCCGACGGTGGATGCAATACCCGAACCATCACCTCTATTACCGCATGAGCAGGGCATTGGCCCGCAAGCATCAGGCGTACGCAGCGCGTATGACGCGGCTGGACAGGCTCCCGCGCACACAATAAATGCATTGGCGGCTTCAGGCCGCCGCAATCAGGCACCTCCCGTGCGGATCGGGAACGATGTCGGCTATGTCGCGTGGCTCAGACCGTGCAGCATGGTCCGTTCATCCCCCGATCCGCTTCTTTTTTGGGAACTGTATGGTCAGCATTCAAGGCCTGTTGCCTGCCATTACCGTTTGGTATTATAATTGGTGGTTACAAGCTAGCCGCTGAGCGCTGAGCGTAAAAAAAGCTGCCGAGCATGTCTGTCACCATCGCCACATTTTATAAATTCACCCCCCTGCCCGACCCGCGGGCGATGCGCGAGCCGCTGCGCGAGGCCATGCGCGCGCGCGATATCAAAGGCACCATCACACTGGCGCGCGAAGGGATAAACGCAACGATTGCCGGACCGGTTGCGGGAATCACCGATATGCTTGATTTACTGAGTAAAGACAGATGTATCGGCTCTATTATCCACAAGAAATCCCAAAGTTTTGCACAACCTTTTGCCCGTAGTAAAGTCAAAGTGAAACGCGAGTTGATTGGGCTGGGCGCAACGGCGGAGCCGAGCGTCTGTGTCGGCGAGTATGTCGCGCCTGAAGACTGGAATGCGCTGATTACCCGCCCGGGTGTCATCACCATCGATACGCGCAATCATTACGAATATCGTATCGGCCATTTTCGCGGGGCAGTGAACCCGGCCACGCGCGATTTCAAGGAAATGATTGCCTTTACGCAGGCCCGGCTTGACCCGGCTCAGCACCGGCATATCGCCATGTATTGCACCGGGGGCATCCGCTGCGAGAAATATTCGAGCTATCTGCTGGCCAGCGGGTTTGAGCGGATATATCATCTAAAGGGCGGGATTTTACACTATCTGGCGCAGGTGCCGTCGGCAGACCAACTGTGGGGCGGGGCGTGTTTTGTATTTGACGAACGGGTGGCGGTTAATCCCGATCTCTCCCCCGCGGCACATATCACAATGTGCGGCCCCTGCGGCCAGCCGCTGAGCCCGGCGGATCGGGCGCACCCCCACTATCGCGCTGGCGAACACTGCCCTTATTGTGCGTCAGCGAACGGCTGAGGCTCTCTTTTGATCTCGACTATTCCAATATTCAGAATGAAGCTCATTGAGCTTGTCTGCTAGTCTGGTGATATTTTTAATCTGTTCTTTAGTCGCATTTTTATCTTTAGCATATTTTATAGCGTTTTCTTTTATCGATCTTATTATAACGTCAAACTCTTCGGGGTTCTTACTTCGATACACCGCTCCCAATCTAGAATGCACCAAATCAACGCCAACCTCTTCTAAGACACTAACTTTCTTTTCTAACAATTTTCGTTCTGGTACTCTTCTTTCCTTATCTTCCAACGCGTTTATGCCATCTTGCGTCAAACCCAGCAGTGCTTCTGCAAATTCGTGCCAGCAATTGGTGTATTGTCCCCAAGACTTGTTATTAATTCGCTGTGTGAAATTTTCTCTTGCCATTACAATCTCCTTAGTCTTTTACATTATAGTAAAAATTTGTTATCTAAAAAAGTTAAACTTTTATAAACAAAGCCCCCTGCCCCATCTGCCAGAAGCCATCAGTGGCTGATTACAGGCCGTTTTGCTGCAAACGCTGCGCCGATATTGACCTTGGCCGCTGGTTCAAAGGGGATTATGCCGTGCCGGCGGTGGAAGAAGACGAGCCGGACGCGGAAGACGCGGTGGAACTTCATTCATGAGGGTATGGTTGTGGCGTCATGTAATGCCGCCACCACACGCGCACCGATAGCAGTGACTTCCGCCGGCGTGCTGCTGAACGACAGGCGCACGATGCCCGCTTCCCGCGGCAGGCCAAATGCCGAGCCGGGCATCACGGCCACGCCGGTCTTATCGCCCTGATGGCCGCCGAATAATAAATAAAGAGCAATATCCTCATCGGTTTGCAGTGTCGGCATGGCATGGCCGGTACAGGCTTCGATATGCGGATTATCAACGGGTCGCCCCAGCAGGCACGACAGATCGGCCAGCAGGTAAAATCCGCCTTCGGGCGGGTGGATGGCGGAAGCCGGCAATGCCTGCGACAGAATCGCCTGCAGCCGGCTGGCATTAGCATGATAATAACGTGACAGCGTCGCTTTTTTCACCTGCCCCATGCCCTCCAGCGCGGCGGTCATACCCACCTGCAGGCTGATGGCCGGATTGCCCAACAAGCGCGACTGCCAGTAAATCCAGCGCTCGGTCCAGGCCTGTGGCACCACGGTCACCGCCAGGCGCTCACCGGCCAGCCCGAGCGCCTTGGTGCCGGAGCGAAATAGGAAACAGCGGGCCTGCAGTTCCGGCGCGGCATGTAACAGCGAATGAGTGAAGGATTCGTCGAAGACCACCTCGTGGAACGCTTCATCGAGCAGGATGGGCGCCTCGGGATGGGCGTTCAGGTGCGGAATGATGGCCTGCCATTGCTCGCGGCGGATAACCTGCCCGGACGGATTGGCCGGGTTGCAGAATAAAAAGCCGGCCAGCTGGCGGGTGTTGGCGCTGAGCGCCTGATCGAACGCCGCCGTATCAAACGCGTAATGGCGCGCCGGATCGCCCGCTATGGCAAGAAAGGGTTCCGTCGCCTGCCACACGCTCGCCAGTTCGTGATGATTAAGATACCACGGACACGGGACGGCGATAACCCCGCCCGGGGTGACCTCACATAGCAGTTTGAAGGTTAAGGCAAGGCCGAACTGCCCGCCCGGCGTAAACACTACCTGCGACGCTTCGATGGAAATGCCATATTCGCGCGATAAGGCCACCGCCGCCCGCTCGCGCAGCGCCGCCTCCCCGAAGGCGTGCGTGCCATAGGCCGCCGCGCCCGAGAGATGGTCGAAATAGGCGCGCATAGCCGAAAGCGCGTCGGCATCGGCGGCATAAGACGCCTTGCCGCGACTGCCATCGGCGATATCCCAGCCCTGTTCGTTCAAAAACGATACCCATTCATGAATAAACTGGGTCTGCGTGACGAGCGCCCCATCACTGCCATCAAAACGTTTCACGTGTGACCTTTTACTGAATGTACACCCGGTATCAACCGAATGCGACGTTACGCGTTCCCCAGCCATAGCGTCAAACGGGGCGGTTGCGCAACGGTTTCGCGGCACCCGTCTGCGGTTTGGGATGTATCCGGCGGCTTCTTGCGGGAGCTATCCTGCGCCCCTTCGGGATATGTCCGGCGCGGGATATATCCCGCATCAGTGGCGCAGGGTGTTGAGCACAAAGGTTTCCAGCGAATTGATGGCCGAATTGTCAGGGGTATGTTTGAGCAGGGAAATATGCGTATCGTGCAGCGCCGGCAACGATACGGCCTGCAGCACATCCAGCGTATGCGGAATCATGGTGCGCGGCAAGACAGTGATCCCCATACCGGCTTCCACCGCTGCCACCGTGCCCGCATAGCTGGGGCTGGAAAAGACCAGCCGCCAGCGGTGCCCCGCATCCTGCAGCGCGCTCAGCGCATGTGCCCGGTAGACACAGGGCTGCGGCGACAGCACCAGCGGCAATGGCTTGCCCGACTGCAGCAGCGCCCCCTCCCCCACCCACTCAATCGGCTCGGACCATACCGCCTGGCCATTCGGAAACTCTTCCGGCCGGCTCATCTTGACCAGCACCAGATCAAATTCCCGGCGCTTAAAGCGCTCAAACAGATGATAGGTCAGATCGCATTCGATATTCAGCAGAATACGCGGGTGCAGTCGGCTGAAGCTGGCCAGCACGTCAGATAAAAAGACGTGGGCGAAGTCCTCCGGCAGGCCGAAACGCACCTCGCCTTCCAGCTCGGGTTCACGGAAGCGGTCCATCACCTCACAATGCAGCGCCGCCATCTGCTTGGCGTAGCTTAAAAACACCTCGCCTTCCGGCGTCAGGGCGAGCACGCGACCGCGGATAAACAACGGCACGCCAAGCTGGCTTTCCAGCCTGGCCATCTGCTGGCTGATGGCCGATTGCGTCCGCCCGACCCGTTCGGCCGCCTGCGTGAAACTACCGGTTTCGGCCACCGCGAGAAAGGATTGCAGGATATGAGTATCAAAGCTCATAAGAAAAAATAATTTTAAATATGATAATAATTCATTTTCCTGATGGCCACAACCCGGCTATAACAAATCCTGTCAAAACCGGATGCCTAATAAATACAGACACCCAGGCAGCTGAATATGTCTTAACCTAACCAAAGGAGTGACTATGAAGACCTTATTCACCACCGCCGCCCTGCTGGCTTTTAGCGCCTCCGCCGCACCGGCCGCCGAATGCACCGATATCACTGCCGATGAGGTGAAAGCGGCCCAGGATGCCTGGGGCAAGGGGATCGTTGCCATCGGTGCGGCGGATGAGCCCAAAGCCGCCGCAACAGCGCATCTGGATACGCTGTACGGCTATGACATGGGAACCGTGCTGTTTAAGCCGACCAAGGCCGCCGAGGAACAATTCCGCGGCAGCAAGGAAGAGGCGCTGTCCTATTTTGTCACCGGCGAGGTGGAAGAGGATAAAGGTTTCGCCCTGGCGCCCTATACCAAGGTGCGCTTCGAGAACGAGGGTATCATCTCCGACTGCGACTCAGCGCTGGCCATGGGGAATTATTTCTTTACCCCCATCGAAGGCGATCCGGTGAAGGTCGAATACAGCTTCGGCTATGTTAAGGATGACGCGGGGAATCTGCGGATTAACCTACATCATTCGTCCCTGCCCTATCAGCCGTAAAGCACAGGGCCCGTTCGGCGCGGGGTGCAACGCCCCGCGCCGAGACAGCTTGATTCCCCCGCACGTTTGGTCTACCTGTTATTAGCAATTATCAGATAACCGCGTACCAGCGATAAGGGCCTTATGAACACCGCCTCGCCAATCTCAGTGCAGGCCGATGCGCCGCCGCCTGAGCAGACGATTCACCGCCATTGTCCGGCCTGCGGGCATGACAACAGCGCACAGCCCTCGCTTGCCTATGCGCCGGCCGAATGGCCGATGAAGCAATGCACCCGCTGCGACATGGTCTATCTCGAGAAAACCTGGGCACTGGAGGTGTTGTACGAAACGTTCGACTGGGATACGAGCGCGGCAGTGGAAGATGCCAGGCGCGACGCCGAACGCGGGTATTGGCGACGCCAGAGCAAGCGTTACCGGCGCCTGCGCAACGCCCTGCTGCCGCGCAAGAACGCGGCAAAGCTGGTGGCCGAACACGCCCCGCCGGGCAATGTGCTGGATGTCGGCGCCGGCAGCGGCGCGCATTTGCTGCAATTGCCGGCGGCGTTCGTACCTTATGGCGTGGAAATTTCCAGCCAGGCGGTGGCGGACGGCCGGCCGCAAATTCGCGCCCGCCACGGCGAGCTGGTCAATCACGACGCGCTGGGCGGCATGCAGACCTTTGCCGATGGATTTTTCAGCGGGATGATTATGCGCTCGTTTCTGGAACATGACATCCGCCCCAAAGCGATTCTGGAGGAAGCTTACCGTACGCTGCAACCCGGCGGGGCACTCGTCATCAAGGTGCCCAACTATGCCTGCATTAACCGGCACGTGATGGGCCGGCACTGGTGCGGCCTGCGCTTTCCTGAACACGTGAATTATTTCACCCCGGCAAGCCTTAGCCGCATGCTGGAACAGGCCGGCCTGCACATCCGCCGCTTTAACCGGCTCGACCGCTCGCCTGTGAGTGATAATATGTGGGTGATCGCCGGGCGGTGAGAGCGTGCTAAGTTTATACTTACAGGATTACTTACTTCTTTGGGCCGCTTCGATCGGCACTTACTTTTAAATGCGCTGGCAAGGAAGCATGAAATTCTGTTCCTTCTCCATCCTCAACGTCTCTCGACTCCAGTCTTACCCCATTGGTTTCATCTGTAAGGCAGCGAATGCCTGAACCTACGTAATTATTCTCATCGTTATCGTATATAAAATCATATTGGAAGCCAACGGAATCACGAGTAACTAACTGAAACCCTTTTTCTTCTATTTTTCTTGCGGTTTCAGGACTGAAATTATTCGTAATTAGCACATTGCCTGTCTGCACCAGGTTAGGCCCCAGACCAGCCAGATCTTCATCATTTAATTCTATCAAATTATCACCATAAAAACCACGTAACCGCTTCATAGCCTCCGGCGTAGTTTTTTCGGGATGAATCAGCAGCGTACCGTCTGTACTGTCTGATAGTGTGGCTGCGAAAGTATCTAGATGATAAAATTCTTTGGATGTTCCTGGTACAGGAATGACCGGCACTCCACTTTCCTCTTGCAATATGTCCGCATACCGGTTCAGACGTCTATTATCATTTACAATTGCGCCATAGTTTTGACCAAAATCAAGGGCCATATTCATTGCATAGTCCCTAGCCTCTACTGAATTTCCATTTATACTCAACATGACTCCTTCAGGAATTTGTTTAACAAAAAAGTCTCTCGCTTCATCCTGAACTTTTATTATCTCATATACGGACGTATTATTATTGTATGATAGATTTTCTGCCTTTCTGAGCAAGGTGTCATCCAAATTAAGCTCATGCCCAACCTGTTCCATAACTGCTTTTTCTATGGCTTGGAACTTTGTTTGAATCTCTGCCAATCGCTCCTTGTGATAATCGTCAGTACGCGAATTGGTTGAAAATAACATCACATTATTGGTTGTATCAAATAATATGTTACCACCCTCTATTTCTGCCATCAGCTGCTTTACCTCTACCCCTCTTTCCTCTAAATGCCTCTTATAATATCTTGTTTCTTCTACCTTAGGCATCAGGTGATCTTCTGACATAAAGGCAGTCAGCCCTTCGGAACTTTGTAGCGTAATACTAGGGTCACGCGCCCACACCGAGCGATTAGCCTCCGCTCCTAATTCTGAAGAAGGAATGGTGGTAACTCTGGTCCCATAATGTTCCAATGTTTCCTTTAGCGCACCCCAGGCATGCTTTTCTTTTAATATTGCCCTGAAATGGATGGCATTATCTGCCCTGTACTGATGTTGCCAAGGCTCGACCATTGTAAAGGCCGCTCCTGCAGCCCTTAATGGCGGCTCGGGAAACGCAGGTTCGTCATATTCAATGCTTAAATGCTGTGTTACCACATATTCCAGATTAGAAATCAGATATTCTTTATTTTCTTTAAACCATGATAGCTGTGTTTCGCTGCGCTCCAACTTCTCTTGTAGATCTGATAAATATTCTCTTGCCTTATTATCATAAGGATCTTCTTCTCTGGATTTAAGTCCTATTTGCAATTTTTTTACATCTTCGTTTAATGATACCACATTCTTTTCTAACGCTGATTCAATTGGATCACTTTTTAAATATTCTCGAAGCGTATCGAGATTCGGATGAAACAAATCCCTGCCATCAGCATATTGGTATCTTCCCGAGACAATGCCTCTCGGCATATATTGAGCCAATATGTCGGCTAATGCTTCATCTTTTTTCATTCCTATCATGATAGACAGGCCCCACTAAGAAATCGTTAATAAGTTAACTTTTTCAGCGACCTAATCACTTACAATCGTTACTCCCTCGAATAAAAAGAACTTATATTGCGCCTAATCTAATCATACAAGCGGCAAGCCAATATCGCCGCGCCACGCACCGTGCCGGGTTATTTTCCGCTTGCACAGTGGATGCAGGTTTGCACCGTGGGGTTGAGCGTCAGGCGCTTGGGCGCAATGTCCTCGCCGCAGCGCACGCATTCGCCGTATTCGCCGTTTGCCAGCCGTTCCAGCGCCGCATCGATCGCCCGCAACTCCTGCCGTCGCTGGCGCTGCGAGGCCTGCGCCATGGCCTGCACCTGCATGGCATCCATACGCGACAGCCGCCCCACACTCTGCTGATCCAGCGCCACCGGCTGCGTGCCGCCCTCCGCCTCGTGTATCAACGCCTTGAGTTCCTCGCGCCGGGCTTCAAGCAACGCGGTGAAATATGCCTCGTCAATGTGCATGGCGGCAGGATAGCGGATTTTCAGGAAGAGAAAAGGACGAATCGTGGCAAGCTGGCGCTCGGTCCGGCGGACGAGTTACACGCCGGCCCAAGGCGCAGGTGCAAAAAAGGCAGGCAGCAGGGCGCGCGAGCGATAAGCCGCCACGCCACGTGCCGCCGTTCATAACGTGCGGCCAGCCGTCTCACGACGGCGGACACCCGACGGCTTATTGATTATTCTGCAGAATCTGCCGATAGCGCTGCTGCAGTTCCGGTTTCTGCTGCAAAAGCATGGCCATCTGGTTAAATTCCTGCAGGGTGATCGGCGATTGTTTGACCACTTTCATGGCTTCTTCATCGGCCTGATGGGCGATAGCCGCCGCCGCCTCCTGATCAGCACTCTGCTGTTTGGCTTTTTGCTGATAAGATTGCTGCACGCGCAGCACTTGCTGATGCACTTTGACGAAGTCCTGCATCTTTTCTTCTGACACATTGATCTGCTGCGCCTGTGACTGCGCGGGCGCACGCTGCCCCGAGGACGGCATATCTGACGTCTGCTGAGACATGGCCGGGGCGGCAAACGCCAGCGCCGCGGCGCCGGCCAGAGCGGTCTTGGACATGGATTTTATCATCATAAATCATACCTTTCGGGTTATTGAACGTAGTAATTCTGCAGGCAAACACAGATGACCTCGCCTGTCAACCGAAGCAAACCATACAGCCCGCATATGTGGATAGGCCGCCGGGGCGATGTCAGTGGGGAACCATGATTGTCACAGGCCTCGTTGGAATCATCATCAAATTAACAATTATCAACGGAGGTATCTGACATGATTACATTACTTGGATCACTTGTCGGCTTTATTAGTGCCGCATTTCCCGATTTACTTAAGCTATGGCGTGACCGGGCTGACCGGCAGCACGAGCTGATCATTTTGCGTATGCAGATGGAAGAGGCCGCGCAAGGTCAACAACAGCGGCTGGAGGAAATACATGTGCAGGCCGATATCGCTGAATCAAAGGCACTCTACAAAACCTACTATAGCGGCATCAAATGGGTGGATGCGCTTAATGGCACGGTGCGCCCCGTCTTAGCCTATGCTTTCTTCCTGCTCTATTACACCATCAAATGCATGCAGTTCGCTATGGTTGATCTGGCCAGTCCACTGCCATGGCATATGGATATGTTATGGTCAGTGGAAGATCAGGCGATCTTTGCTGGCATCATCAGCTTTTACTTCGGCCAGCGTGCTATGAGCAAGGTACGGAGTGGCCGTTAAGCTGCAGAGGTGGAAACAGGAGCGGATTCTGTTTTTTTAGCTTCTTCACTTTCAGCCACTTCATCAACATCTTCCATTAAGGCTTCCGCATTTTTTGTTTTGATCTTTGGTGGTGGGGCCACCCATTCTTTGAGATGCTGGCCAGCCTGCTCATAGAATTGCAACAGCAACGGCTCAGTCAAATCGATGAAGGTTTTGGCTCCTTTGAATTTAGCACCCAGATCACTGGTCAACACCACCTCAAATGCCACCGGCTTAAGAGAAGCGTTATCACACAATAGCTTTTCAAAGCCTTCTTCACGGATGACAGATAGAGGTGCCATGGTATCAGGAGCACGGCTCGGCCATATTGCACGCACGGAAATATCAGGATGGGTGGCTTTTTTAAGCTGGCCGATGAACCAGTTGATCCGCCCTTTTGTGGTGGCTTTCTCATCTGGGGCCTTAAGGCGCATCGATACGATGACGGAGCGAGTCTCTGCATCGGCCACCATTTTGATACGGCTTGCTGCATCGGGGATGTCGAACTCGGCGATTAATGTTTGATCGGTCACGAGTTGGTGACAATCGTCATCCAGTCGTTTGGCTGCATCATCCCGATGTGCCTTCTTAAGGAAGACACTTACGTTGGCACCGATCGAGAGGCTCAGATGCAGCGTTACGTTACGAACAAACTGGTGCCAACTTGCAACACTGTCTTGTACTTCCGGGGCGGTTTTCTTGAGGGGAATACGATTTTGAATGGAGCCACAGACATCTTTCCATGTGCTGTTCATGCGATCAAATGAAAGCACACCAGAGCTATCGTGCTGCAGGTAGCGCACCAGCTCTTCGAGGATATAAGCCTGATCCGGGTCGGTAACACCGTGATACTTCACCCACATTACCGCTTCGGCAATCAGATATGTCCATGACCAGTGATACAGATCAACACTTCGGGTTTTCACCTTCTTAAACGTTAGTGGGTGATGCGTTGGAGTGGCGGCGAATTGGTTGGAGAGCGTGATGACAGCATCGATCTTGTGCTCTTTGGCCAGATCAAGATAGGCCTCTACCTGATCAGGCTGCAGCTCTGCTTTGCCGATCTTGGCCTCGACCAGTGCCATCCATTTTTTGTTGCCGGTGGTAACGACAATCAATCCGTCCGGGCGAATCTTGGAAGCGGATTTATCTTTGTTCTGGAATACGATCTCAGTGAAGCATTCCACTTTTGAGGTCTTACCCAAACGTACCCCGATGGTGGTGAGCAGGCCTTTGGCAAACTCATCAACCGACATGAGAGCAGCCAGAGTGCAGCTGGTGATGCGCCCCTCTTTGCTGGTGTCAGCAATGGTTGGAATTAATCTGGCGCGTTCGCCAGAAGCTAAAAAATCAGGTCGCTGAATCGTGAATAATGACATGCCCCGCTCATCGTTTTGAAGTGTTCGAACACTCAACAGCATAGCTAATTGATTTTAATTGACAATCGAAAGAGGATTTTTATGCGTCAAATCACTCAAGAAGGATTACGACTTATCAAGCGGTTTGAAGGTTTTGAGCCGGAAATATATCTCGATGCCGCTGGTCTGCCGACAATCGGCTATAGCCATTTGATCCGTAAGGGCGAGCACAAAATGTTTGAAAATGGCATTTCAGAGGCTGCAGGGGAAGCATTGCTGATTAAAGATGTCCAGACAGCAGAGCGTGCAGTGCTTCGTTTAATCGATGTGCCGCTTACCGACGGTCAGTTTGATGCGCTGGTATCGTTTACCTTCAATCTGGGCGGTGGCGCACTCCAACGCTCCACTCTCAGGCGCAAGGTGAACCGTGAGGAACATGCTGATGTACCGAGAGAGTTCTTGCGGTGGGTGTGGGCCGGTGGTCGGAAATTAAGAGGCTTGGTGCGCCGAAGAGAAGCGGAGGCAGCTCTTTATCAAAGCTGAGAAAGCGATTTAAATCCCCTGTGAGCGGTTTGTTAAAGCTCGCTGGCGTTGTACCGTTATAGCCGCTGTGGTTGGCCCTACGACTTCAGGAGCATCAACGTCGCGCCCTGCTACCATTTCTTTTGAAAAGTATCTGTCCAGATATTGTTTGATGTCTGTATCAGCAAAGTTGCCATCATATTCTGGCTTGCTATCAAACTGCACGCCAGCAAATAAGGCTTGTCGGGCCACCCATGTGCCGCTTGGGTCTTGAAGCCATTCGATGGGCTGCACCTCTATCCAGCATGCCTCGCCATTCTCAGGTTTTCTGCCGTTTGACATCACGGAATCACAATCTATGGTCTCTGCCTCCAAACGGATATACCGCTTTCCATTATGCTGGTACTCAGCATACTCCTTGGCGTTGAACGGCTTATCGTAAGCATTGTATTTTTCACTATCGAACGTGTATTTCTTGCCTGTGGTTTGTAATCGCCCTGCATTATATGCCTGTTCCAGTGCTGTATTTGTACCCTCCGGGGCTATGGTTTGTGGATATTCGCCAAATTCGACGATTTGTACCCCAGAAATTTCGCGCGTAGGCCTCACTTCGTTCGGCCTGATGGAAGATGTTACTGATGATGGCAAAGCGGGGCGCGCACCGACATTCCGTCTGCTCGGTCCATAATAGTCCCTGTCGCCGTCGTACCTGACGGCGCGAACATCCTGATTCCCTTTGGAAGAAGCCGACCAAACATAACCTGTACGTTGACCATCGCTAGTTTGACCTCTACCCATATAGCCACCCAGAGCGATAGCAAGGTCACTCATGCCGGTCTTCGTGCCGTATTCCTTCATCACCTGGAGCTGACTATTGCCAAGGTGATCAACCCAGATCTGCTGCTGTGTTAAAAATGTCGCTTCCATAGCGATCTGCTATCCTTTTATAAATTCAATCGCTTATACCGTACCATTCTATCACAGAATGGTTAAGAATCATTACTGAACATCAGTATACATGCATGTTTATGAAAAATATAGGCGTTCTAATCCATATCAGCAGCTTTTGAGGACTTTTTTACCCTTTTCAGGCTGTTTAAGCGGTTATTGACGAATTTCCGGTCTTTTGTACCCTTCGCGTGCGCCAGGAAAACAGCCTGTCTTGCCGCAAGGCAAACCAGCCTGTTCTCCAGCTTCGGCTCAATTACATTTTTGCAAAAACACATGAGAACAACCCTGTCTTTGTATAGAATACTGCAAACGATTTATTGCATCGCATGATGCGCTCGCTCCAGCGTGGCGCGTTTATGCTCACGTGTAACCGTGGGGGTTATTGGCGTATTCTGTATGCGCTCCAGCAGCAATGTTTCAAGCCCATCGTTAACCGTTGCCGGGCTGTTATGATGATAGACTCCGACCCTGCCGGGGAACCTGTCCTTTAGCTTGGCAGCCACATCATCCATTTCCGTTTTGCCATTTTCTACCACCACAAAATCAACGCTGGTCATCGGGCAGTTCTCAAGTAATTTTCGTACCGACTCCACAGAAGCGTTTGAATCGCTAATGCCTCCATCCGATAGCACAATGATATGGCTGTAACCTGTTTTAGAATTATCGCCGGAATGCTGTTTTTGCCCTTCAGCCAGTTCAGCCGTCATATGGCGAATGGAAGGGGCCAACGACGTTCCCCAGCCGTGACTTTGCATAGCGCCCGCGATGCGCTTACCAATTTCCTGGGCGTCATCCCCCGGTTTCACCAGCATGAGCGGCTCTTTATTCCCCCGCGGCTCTTTATTCCCCCAAAGCCCCAAATAGAAATTCGCATGGCGATCTTGCGTTACGTCACTTTTACATGCCTCATTGATGATGCAGCCCGCGTGCATGCCCGCCTTAATGGGAGGAAACGGCCAGCTATTTCCCATTGCATCTTTTGAAACATGCATACTACTGGAGCCATCAACCAGTAACACAACATCCATATTGGAAGGGATGGGTGCTGATCTATCGCCCTCAAAGCGTCTGGCATCGGCTTCTTCCACCGGCTGGCCGCGTAAAATCCGTTTTACCAGCTGCGCATGTTTACCTAGGTCAAGGCGTCTCATATCACCCCCTTCGGGCAACAGCGTGTGTTCCGGCGCAATCCTCGCCTCAAACTCCAGCTGCCGCGCCCTGAGTTGGTCAATCAATAGCTGACGGGCACGGATTTCCGCAGCAAACTCTACCACCATCCCCTGATAATCTCTCCAATCGCCAACCTTGGGCTTTGAATCTACATTGGACGTACCAATACCCTTGGCAGGTTTGAAACCCTGATTGCTTCCCGGCCTGGAAGAAGGCGAAGAGGGAGAGGAACCTTCGTCATCACCGCCTTCGCGCCCTTCACGTTCGATACGCTTTTCTTCCAATTCTTCGATGGTCTGCCCCGGATCTGTATTGTTCCCTTCGGCTGGTTTTCCTGCGCCGGGTTTCTTGCCATCTTGCTGCGGTGTCTGCGGCGGTGCATCGACTCCTGGCATTTCGCCAACACCATCGACTTTGATCGGCTCCCCGCCGCCACCAGTTGGCGCTCCATCGCCCACGCCACCACCGCCTTTGCCGTCACCTTTTTCATCTCCCTGACCATCCTGCTTATCACTGCCAGGCTGTGCTGGATTTTGGCCGCTTCCTTGCTGCTGCATCTGCTCATCGAGCTTTTTATCTTGGGCATCAAGCATCGGCTCTACGACATGCGCGAAGAACGTATCGTAGATTTCTTCAATCCGCTGATTGCGCCTGCGCGAATATCCCAGCGTTGCCTCGGCCAGCTTTACCGCGCCCTGCATCATATCGCTGGAATTAGGTTGCAGATTTTCCACGCCGTCTTTTCCGCCACAAAGTTCTTTCAGTGCTTCGAGTGCCTCCATGCCGGACTTGCCATCCTTGGTCTTGATCCAATCGGGGTTCACGCCCAGCTCACGCCACCCATCTTCCGTATCGGGGAAATAGCCGTTATTGCGGAAGAACGAATACCGGACGGCATTTTTAGTGTTCTGAAAACGCGCCGCTGGCGTATCGGCTGGCGTTTCCTGATCGCCAATGAGTCCATCTACCAATATCGCCTCGCTGGAATTGCGGGCAAGCACATGGTCTTTTCGGATACGGCGGCCTTGGTTCACCGTCCAGCGATCCACCACGTTATTCTCGGCTTCATCGGCCACCAGATAACGGTAGCGCCTTTCATTGGAAATGTGCCTGAGTTGCTTATATTCATCTTGCGTCAGCGAAGTTTCTTTTCCTTTTTTCCGCAGCGCTTCTATTTGCTCGTCCAGTGCGGCAATCTTCTCGCCGAAACCTTTGGTAAGCTGGCTGTGGCCTATTTCATGGAACGCCACGGCGCGGGCGATATCGAAGCCCACACCCATACCCAGAATAAGATCGAGGTTGATGTGGTTATCCGTGGGATTGTAGTAGAAGCTGCTACCGAGTTCGCCCCATTTGACGCGTGTATCTTTATTTAGGCCGGTCGTGGCAACGTAGAACGCCAGCCGTTCTTTTTCGGTTTGCGCCGCGCCGTCAAGGGAAGCGAATTGCTTCCATAATTTTGAGCCGTAAAAATGGTCTGCATCCTTTTGCGCCAGATGCGCAAGATTGATTGCCCATAGCAACGAAGTTTCAGGCAAATTTACCGATGGCTTGTGCAGCGCTTCACCGCTTTTAAGAGCCGCCTCTACATTTCTTTTTTCGTAACTGTAATGATTGCGACTATCATCCGGCACAACCGCTTCAAGCCGGCTTACAAGCCTATCGCGGGTAGCCCCATCAATTTTCCCCTGTACGGCCTGTGTTACAAATTCCTGCTGGATAGCAGCAAGCGGCACCGCTTTGATATGTTTTCGCTCATGCTCTTTTTTATGAGCCATAGACTACAGCCCCTGTGAGGGATCTTCCAAAGCCCTTTGGCGTTGAATTTTTCTTCTTTTCAATACGTCTGCTGTGCTTGGTCCCACGACTTCAGGCGCATCTACATTGCGACCTGCCACCATTTCTTTTGAGAAATATTTATCCAGATATTGCTTCATATCCGTTTCGGAAAAATCGCCATCATAGCTGTTGTTTCTATCGAACTGCACACCTGAGAACAGGGCTTGCCTGGCTACCATCACGCCGCTTGGGTCTTTAAGCCATTCGATGGGCTTCACCTCTATCCAGCATGGTTCGCCTGTTGCTGGCTTCCGGCCATTTGATAGCTTGGAATAATTATCGTAGGGCTGTGCCTTCACGCGAATATATCGCTTACCATTATGTTGGTATTCGTCATATTCCTCCGGTTTGAACGGCTTGTCGTAAGCGTCGAGTTTTTCGCCGTCAAACGTGTATTTTTTACCAGTCCTCTGCAATTGTCCTCTTTTCATTGACTGTTCCAATTCTCTGCCTACATTTTGAGGCGCGATAGTCTGCGGGTATTCACCATATTCCACCACCTGCACTCCAGAAATTTTTCGCGTAGGCCTCACTTCGCTCGGCTTGATGGAAGATGCAACCGATGATGGCAAAGCGGGGCGCGCACCACCGATACGGTTGAACGGTACATAGCCGTTCCCGTCGCCTTCGTCGCGGACGGTGCGAACATAGCCATCCCCATTGGAAGAAGCCGACCAAAGATAGCCAGCAAGCTGGTCATCACTGGTTTTAGCACCGGTGCCCATAATGCCGCCCTGGACAATAGCCAGATCACTCATGCCGCTTTTCGTGCCGTAGTCTTTGATTACCTGGAGCGCCTTATCGCCCCAAATCTGATCTTCCGTTAAAAATGTGACATCCATCGTCATATCTATTCGCCTTGCGCCTCCCACAGGATGCGTTTATTCAGCGGATTCCGACCCAATATGCTACGGGTGATTCCCTGCGTAATATCCGCGCTGGCGGGGATATAAATAAACTCACATTCAGGGCTTATAACCGCCTGTTCCAGCGCTAGCGCATCCGTTGCCACGGTCACTTTAGGATGTTTTTGCAGTTCCGCCTTCTGCCAGCTTTCTGTAACACTATAAATGCTCGATCCCGACACTTCATCAATCAAATTGTCCAGCGCATGCTGTAAAGCGAGTACTGGGATATTTTCTATAATTTTTTGTTCTGAAATCATGTTACACACTCCTGCTTGTGCTGTGGTTGCGATCCAGCATCGTTGGCGAGAAAGTTTTGATTGTCGCATCTGTAAGGAGTGCTTCTAAACCCTTGCTCGTTTTGTCATGCGGCACCGCGTTGCGTTCTTCAAATGCAGCCCGCAATTCATTAGAGGAACCATTCACATTCGCATCCAGCCATTTTTTTACCTGATTTTTTGCACCTCTGCGTCCGGCATCAACAACCGTAACGCTGCTATCATCTCCCAACTTCACAGTTGGCTTGTTAAATGCTACCACCAGGCTTTTGCCCGTCTTTTTATTGTGAACCACATGCAGTTTAGCGTAAGCAGCCGTACCATTGCTTGAATCCTTAGCAATGGTGGTAGTCATTACAACATCTGCATCATTTGCGTAGGATGCGGCGGGACTGGCACTGGCACTGGCACCATCAGGGGCTTTGGAAATAGCCTGCAATAACTCTTTGCTAACATAGGGAAGTGCAAGAGTGGTGATGGCCTTATCTTGATCCACCAGTGTTGTTGCGGGGTGCTGCTTAAGAAAATCCGCAAAATCCGCACCACCCGGTTTGCTTTGATCCACGGTGCGTGATGCTACGGCAACGGCATCTGTGAATGCGCCTACTGTAATATGTTGTGAGCTGGATGTAATGACATGCGCTTCCACTTTTTCTTCACCCAGAAATTTCGGCGGTACGTCGCGCAGGCCTTTAAGGAATAGCTCCACTTGATTTACGCTGACTCCCTCGAAGCCGGGATATTTTGCCTGCAGATAGTTATTAATAACCGCATGAGCCTGCTTAACTTCATCGGTCGTCACCTCAACTTCGGTGTTTTTGATATTTAATCTGTCCAGCACCGAATCCGCCCCGATAACACCTGCTTCTTCCCATACATTTAGTAGTTGCTGATAAAGCTGTGGCCGATTTATTGTCTGACCGTCTGGCGATACGCCTGCCGTTTCGTTTATCCAGTCTTTAACGAGCGTTTTTATTCGCTCCCCCAAACGCGCTTCTTTGGGTTCTTTGGATGGGCTAATGCGCGGCATATCCCAATCAGTGAAATCCGCCCCCTGCGTTTCACTGTCTTTTTCAGGCATATTGCCGCTTACGGCTTGTATCAGTAGCGTGTTAATCGTACGCCGCGTTAATTTTTTAGGCTTATCTCCGGGCCTATCCACTTCAAAACGAATGCGCCCCATATCCTGTTGCTTTAACACATCCGAATCTGGATCAAGCAACGCAGCAGATTCGCTGCAAGCACGCCCTAATGCGCGCGATACCGCGACAACATCCTGCCAATGATCAAGCAGTTTGGTTTGCAGGGGGGGAACCGCCACCTCATTGGCATGACGGATGCTTTCAAGATTGCGGCGGAATTTATCCTTATCCGCTACTTCCCATATTTTTTCTTTAAACTTATCTTCTGGGACACTATCTGGTTCTGGGTCTCCGTTAGCATCTACCTGCCTCATACGGCCTTTCTCTAATCGCGCCAGCGTCGTAATCGGAACACCGGTCAAATCCTGACTAATGGCATGTGCCCAATCTTCTTTGCTGTAGGAATACACTTTTTTCTCAACAAAGCGGTCTCTCATAGAGTCAGGAAGCGCCGAAACGCCTGCACCATCCTTTGGCTTGTTTCCCGTTGCAATGACTTTGGGAATGTCACCATAATGCAGCGTGAAGTCACCCAGATCACCCAGCGGAATCGTGATTTCTTCATAGCCAGGTGCGCCAGCGATGGTTTGCCAGATTCGTTGCAACCCGTTTTCCGTTCCGGGCTTCATGCGCGGCAATTCATCAATGATGAGTGGGCGGTGTTCTTTTGCGGCTTTAATCAGCGCACCTTCCACATCTTTGAAGCCGATACGCAAGCCACCGTTCCATTCCTGATATTTCTGGACAGAACTGAGCACATCATCGATTTCCTTGCGCGAAATATCCGAATGCGCCAGGCCATTCCAGTCAAAGACCTTCTTATCACCTTCTTCATGAAGGAGGGGCTTGTCATCAACTTTTAATTCACGCAATGCCTTCAGCGCCAGTGAATCCTCACTTAGCGTGCCATCACGCAGCGCATTGTTGATTCGATCAACTAAATCCTTGCTGCTGTCAGCGTCAAATTGTGTCGCATAAAGGAGCGATTCCAGATTACCACCATTGCTACCCGCATCGTGAATCACCGCGCCTTGCGCGTGCATGGCGTTGCCGATTTCAATAGCGGTACGTGTTTTGCCGTAAGCCGGGTCGGATTCGACATAGACCAGCGGGTTATGCAATATGGCTTCAAAAACTTCCAACATACCCGGAACCGGCATATTACTCAGAAGCTCCGGCAAGACATATGCATATTCGCGGGCCGAGTGAAGCCACAGCGGATCGGTATCACTTTGAATCACGCCTAAGCCATTAGGCTCTCCGTGCTTCGGGGTCGGCCACGGACGCCCGGGCGTACCAATCGGCAGAGGCTCATAGCCCGCATCTGTTTCGCGTTTTCTTGGCTCAGGTGATTCCGGCATTTTACCCTGCTATTTTTTCGTTAATAAATCGTTTTGCTTACAGTTTTCCAGCCTGGATAATACAATGAAATTGTTACATTTTCATTACAGAAAAGCACCTTTCTTTAATTTTTTTTAATCATTTATTTCCAGTATTTCAATGGGATGAAAAATACTAGATCAGAAAAACTTCAATATTTAGGGTTGTATTTCCCCGGCACCTTATCTCCAAACAGCAACCACATCGGGTGCTTGTCCAGTATATCAGCCAGTGCTACCAGTTCAAAATCTTTGACGAAACGCTTACCTTTTTCCAGTGCGCCAATACTGGTTTGATCAAAGCGCAGTTTGAAATCCATGTTCAGCGCCGTTGCTAATTCGAGCTGCGTCATATTTTTATCAACTCTTGCAACCTTCACGCGATGTCCGCATAAATTAGTTGTATATTTACCTGATGATTTTTGAGCCATTGTGGCCTCCCTAATTGAGTTATAAAATTCAAAAAAATATCAGGTGACCCACCTACATACTTGCTAAGTTGCCATTTTTAATGTTAACTTAGCATTATATATGCAGTTGCGGAGCGAAATATTCCAAGTTGCATTGTGTTTGCTAATTGAACTAACGGAGATTTTTTTATGAAGCGATTACACTACTGTCCGGTTTAGCCTATAAGTGAAGCAGCGCATGGCTGACTGAGCCTAAGGCTTGGTGTAAAATGTTGGTG
>CAZMBI010000012.1:45949-64758 GCA_964564675.1 uncultured Azospirillaceae bacterium | reverse complement strand
TCCCCTCCCCCGTTTCCCCTCCCCCATTTCCCCTCCCCCGCTTGCGGGGGAGGGTTAGGGAGGGGGCGTAACTACATAATGGAGGGCGCGTAACTACATAATGGAGTGCGCGTAACTACATAACGGATAGAGCGGGCGCCATAAGCGGTGAAGGGGCAAACAACCATCCATGCGCAACACACCCAGTTGCACTTATGCAACAAATAGCCCCCTCACTAAAAACACTTTTCACATCCCCGGCAAAAGCGTTGACATTTAACACCTGTCATGGCTAAACCAGTAGACATTACGCGGTACAGTATCCCTGTGCCAAGTAGGTTTGGATATTGGTAACCGCATCGGTGCTGTGCCCAAACAACAAAACGTTTAACAAACAGGGTTGCTGTGCTACAGCCTTATGACTCTATTCAACACTAGGAAGAGGTTCTTACCATGACTGCATTTGATTTCTCATTTGTCAAAAATACGTCTTTTGCGTTCGACGCAACGGCGGATACACTTAACATGGGCGCGATTGACGCGTCTTCTCTCACCGTTGGCGCTGATGCCAATGGTAATCTCGTGCTGACCACTGGTGGCGATTCTGTCACGCTCGAAGGCGCAAGCGCTGACCAGGTCACAACCACAAACGTGACATTTGGTAATGCTTCGACACGCTCCACATGGTTGGTGGGCGACAATGACACAGCAACCGTGGTCGATGGAATTGCTAACGATATTGACGAGCCAGCTTTTGCTGCCGACCAGAACAACCTTTACTATGGTTTGGGTGGTGGAGATAGCATCACTGCCGGTGATGGCGACAATGTGATTTTCGGCGGAGACGGTGGGGATGCCGTAACCATCGGCGGCGGCGATAACACCCTTTTCGGTGGCAACGGCATTGCCGATGCGAACGATGGGAATGATACCATTGTAGCCGGCGGCGGCGCCAACACGATCTACACCAACGCCGGTAATGACTCGATCGATGCCGATGGCCAGGGCAGTGCGGCCGGCACGATGAATAAAGCATGGCTCGGTCTGGGTAACGATACCTTCGACGGCGACGATGGTGGCCCTATCGTGCAAGCCGGTAACTATGAAATTTTCGGTAACAGCGGCGATGACAGCATTAATCTCGGGACGGACGCTACCGGTGATGCCACGCTGTATGGCGGTAATGGCATTGCCGACCAGACCGACGGAGCCGATACCATCACTGGCGGAACCGGTAACAATACGATTTATGCCAACTCTGGTAACGACGTGATCACCACCGGCGCCACGCTGGCCAATCGGAATGTCGATGTATTCGGCGGTATCGGGGATGATAGCATCACTGCCGGTGCGGCCGTAGTTGGCTCCACCACCGAATTGTTCGGTAACAGCGGGAACGATACGGTCAATGGCGGCGCCATTCTGGGCGATGCCACGCTGTATGGCGGCAACGGCATTGCCGACGCCACCGACGGTAACGATACGATCACCTCGGGGATTGGCGATGGTGCTACGGCATCAGCCACCACCATTTACGCCAATTCCGGTAACGATCAGATCAACATTTTGAATCTGACGGGTACGGCAACCACCAACGCCTTTGCCGGTCTGGGGAATGACACGGTGAATGTTGGCAACGGCGGTGTCAACGCCGGCGGCGCGACGGTCAGCGTCACGCTCGGTGCGGGTAACAACACGGTCAACTATGACGCCAACATTTCCGGCGGTGCAGCCAACCTGCTGAGTATCAACGGTTTTAATGCTTCCAATGATGTGGTGGCGTTTGACCTGACGTTTGGTGATGCGGCCGATCTGGTGCTGGCTAACGGTTTCATCTTCAACGATGTGAACAGTGATGGCTCTTACCAGGCCGCGACCGAGGAGTCGATCAACTTCGCCAACTTTACCGGTGATTTCACCGCCAGCAACATGCTGGTGACCATCGGCGGCATCGGCGGAGCTTCAGTTGGCCGGGTGGTAACCAATCTCAACGGCACGGCAGCGACGACGTTGACCGGCAACACCACTGCCGATTATCTCGTTTCCGGCGCGCAGGCTGATACATTGGTCAGCGGTGGCGGCAGCGATAAAATGATCGGTGGTGGCGGAAACGATGTATTCCAGCTGACCGGCGACGGGCTGGAAACCAATGACACCATTACCGGCGGTGCCGGCACCGATATCATTTCGTTGACGGCCGTAACGACAGGCGGACTCGCGGATGGCGACTTCACCAACGTGACCGAGGTTGAAACCCTGCAATATGGGGACTTTGACTTTGGTGGCGTGGCAGCGGATACGCTGGGTGCCGAAGCTGATGAAGCCGGCATTAGTACGGTGGATGCCTCGGGCCTGACCGGTTCCAACTCGGTAAGTGTAGCGCTGGCCACGGGTTTCAATAACGCGCTGACCTTTACCGGTGGGGCTGAAAACGACACGCTGGTAGGCACCAACGGGGATGATGCCGTGATCACCGCCGACGGTGGCAACGGCGCAGATCAGCTGACCGGTGACGGCGGGGCGGATAACCTGACCGGCGGTGCCGGTGGTGACCTGCTCGTCGGTGCAGGTGGTAACGACACGTTGTCGGGCGGCGCAGATGGCGATACGCTAATCGGTGGCACGGGTGCGGATCAGCTGGATGGCGGCGCCGGTTCGGATGTCTTCCAATACCGCACAGCCGGTGACTCCAGCATTGCTAATCTGGATCGGATTGCCAGTTTCTCGACCACGGACGATGCTTTTGATTTCGACCTGACCGGCGACGGCGGCGGGACAGACGATGCTACTATCGTCGGCAATACCGCCAATCAATTCTCGGCGGGTGTGGTTGTTGGCACGCTGGCAACCAATGTTTCCAATGCCGCGAATCTGACATCGGCCTTGGCTCTGGTGGAAGGTGCCACAATTGCCGACGGTGAAGTTGCCGTATTTACTTACGGCGGTAACACCTACATTATCCAGGAAGATGCTGGTAACAACGACGGTAACGTCAACAACATTGTGGAGATCACCGGCGTAACCGGTATCACCAACGTGACTGAAGTAACGGATGATATATCTTTTACCCTCAGTTAATAGCTGACAGGATATAAATCCATAAAGGGCCGGTGTTCGCACCGGCCCTTTTTATTTGCGGTCAGTCGATCAATGGGCCGGTCCAATGGGGACACAATGGTTTCATTGTGTCCCCGCTGTCTCCCCGCTATCTTTGATTAGCGGGGCAAAAATCCCAGCAATACCTTGACATCCTGGCCGCAATCGCGCACATCTAAACGCTTGAAAGAACAGCCCATACCGCATGCATTATAAGCCTCATGTCGATCATCAAATCCAAATCCAGATCCCGCGAACGCTCCGAACTGTCGGAAATGTTCCGCCAGACCCGCCGCACCCTGCTCTATGCTTTCCTGTTCAGCTTTTGCATCAACCTCATCATGCTCCTGCTGCCGATTTATTCCCTGCAGGTGCTGGACCGGGTCATCTCCAGCCATTCCTATGAAACCCTCGGCGTACTGACCCTGATCGCCATTGTCGGCTTTGCCTTTTACGGCGCGTTCAGCCTGGCGCGCACCTATGTCCTCAACGGCGTGGTCGAATGGCTGGACCTCAAACTCGCGCCCAAACTGCTGAAAATCGCCGTCACCAAATCCTCGCTCGGCGCGCAGTCCGCCGCCGGCCAGCACCAGCGTGATCTGGGCACAATCAAGCAGTTCATCCAAAACGGCCTGTCGGTGCTGATGGACGCGCCATGGTCCATCCTGTTTATTTTCGTCATCTACATGATTAACCCCGTGCTTGGCTTTCTCGCCGTCATCGGCGCGGTGATCCTGCTCGGCTTTGCCCTCATCAATGAGCTGGCGACCAAAAAACCCTTCGAGCGCGCCCAGGAAAATAATATCCAAAGCACGCAGATCGCCGAAATCGCCGGCCGCAACGCGGAAGCTGTCGAGTCGATGGGCTTTATGGGCAATGTGGTCAATAACTGGACGCATCATAATGACAAAGGCCTGAAAGAGCAGGGCGTTGGCACCCGCCGCTCGGCCATTATTCAGTCTATCTCGCGTTCGCTGCGCATGGTGGTGCAAATCGCGGTGATCGGCATCGGGGCCTTGCTCACCCTGCAAAATGAGCTGACCGTCGGCGGCATGATCGCCAGCTCCATCCTCGTTGGCCGCGCCCTGGCCCCGTTTGAAGGCGCCATCGGGGTGTGGAAGCTGCTGATCAACGCCCGCGACGCTTATCACCGGCTCGACCAGGCGATCAGCTCCACGCCGCATTTGCGCGGCACCATGCCGCTGCCCCGGCCCGAAGGCCGGCTCACCGCAGAAGGCGTGTTTTTCCAGCCGCCCGGCTCGCCGGCAATTCTCAAAAACGTCAATTTAGTGCTCGAGCCCGGCGAAAGCTTAGGGGTTATCGGCCCCTCGGCGGCCGGCAAATCCACCCTGGCCAAGCTGATCATCGGCATTCTGCCGCCCAGTCACGGCTCGCTGCGGCTGGACGGCGCGGAAACCTTTAAATGGAACCGCGAGGATTTCGGCCAGTATGTCGGCTATATGCCGCAGCATGTCGATTTGTTCAACGGCACCATCAAGGACAATATCGCGCGCATGGATACCGATGCCGATCCCGAAGCGGTGATCCGCGCCGCGCAGTTTGCCGGCTGCCATGAGATGATTTTACGCCTGCCCGGCGGCTATGAAACCGAATTTATGCAGGGCAATCAGAGCTTATCACCGGGGCAGCGCCAGCGTATCGGGCTGGCCAGAGCGTTGTACAAAGACCCGCAATTTGTGGTATTGGACGAACCGAATGGTAATCTGGACGGTGAAGGCGAGCGGGCGCTGATCGGCAGCCTGCAACGCATGAAACAGGCGGGCCTGACCTTTGTGGTGGTCGCGCACCGTCCCTCGATCGTCGGCAGCGTCGATAAGATATTGATGCTGCGAAACGGTATGGTCGAGGCATTTGGCCCGCGCGACGAAGTGCTCAAACATTATGTTCCGAATAAGCAGGCGGCATCCGATGACGCGCCGAGCGCGGCCGATAATCAGCAGACCGCCTGAAAGACAAGGTTGACCATGCATAACGAATCACAAAACGACGACAGCGGCCAAGAGCAGCCCGGCGAAAGCGGCAAGCAGCAAAACCTGCCAGTGCCCGCCGCGGCGATTGAACGCCATGTGGAAAAGGTCAAAAACTGGGCCGCAAAAGCCGGCAATCGCTTTGATGCGCTGGCTTTCTATATCGCCCCGCGCCGCAATGAGTCGCCGGAGCCGGAAAGCGTGGCGCGCGGGCCGATCATCTTTGGCATGTTGCTGATTTTCCTGTTGTTCGGGATTTTCGGTATATGGTCGACCATCGCCCCGATCGACAGTGCGGCAGTGGCCACGGGCAAGGTCATCGTCGATTCCAATAAAAAGACGATCGACCATTTAGAAGGCGGCATCATCGAGGACATTCTGGTCAGCGAAGGCATGACGGTGGATGAAGGCCAGCTGCTCATCCGGCTGGATGATACCGCCCCCCGCGCGCGGCTGGATCTGTATAAGGGGCAGTTCATCTCGGCACAGGCGACTGAAGCGCGGCTGATTGCCGAACGCGATAACCTGGATCAGGTGGAATTCCCTGAAACCTTGCTTAATCAGCGGGACGATCCCGATGTGGTGGCGAATCTCGACAGTCAGCTGCGCCTGTTCGAGACGCGTCGCGAAGCCGTGGACGGTCGCATCAAGATTCTGAGCCAGAAGATCAACCAAACCCAGGAGGAGATTAAAGGTCTGGAGCAGCAGATTAAATCCTCCGACGAACAACTGGCCCTGCTCAGCGAGGAAATCGCCGATGTGCGCTACCTGCTCAAGTCCGGCAATGCCGCCAAAACGCGGCTGCTGGCGCTGGAGCGCCGGGCGGCAGAAATCCGCGGCCAGAAAGCTGAGCGTCAGTCTTTGATTGCGCGTGCGTATCAGACCATCAACGAAGCCAAAATCGAGAAATACAATATCAAGACCGAGTTTCTCAACGAAGTGGTCACCGAGCTGCGCGAGACGCAAAGCACCATGTCAGACCTGGAAGAGCAGATGCGCGCGGCGCAGGATGTGGTCAAGAGGATTGATATCCGCGCGCCGATTGCCGGGGAGGTGACGGGGCTGAATGTGCATACGATCGGCGGGGTGATCGGCCCGGGTCAGCCGATCATGGATATTGTCCCTTCTGAAGACCGGCTGATCGTGGAAGCACGCGTGAAGCCGCAGGATATTGACGTCGTGCGCAAGGGGCTGACCGCACGCGTACGCCTGACGGCGTATAAAACCCGCCAGGTGCCGCCGGTGGAAGGCACGGTGACGACGGTTTCCGCCGACCGGCTGGAGGATGAGCGCACTGGCGAGATCTATTTTGCCGCACGGGTGGCGATTGATGATGAAGAGCTTGAGAAGCTGGAAGGCAACGTCAAGCTTTCCCCCGGCATGCCGGCGGATGTGCTGATTGTTACCGGCTCGCGGACCCTGTTCGCCTATCTGATGAGCCCAATCAGCGAATCTTTCAATAAGGCCTTCAGAGAGCAGTAGTGTGCGCCGGATGGGCGTATCGCCGGTAGCACACCAGCAGCCCGATCACGGCCAGGTGGCCGAGCATGTTCATACCCGATACGGCCAAGAATTTGGGATCGCCCAGACTGAAATAGCCGTAGCCGAAACTGATAATCCACGATATAAGCCACACCGTCCAGGTGGTCAGCGAGATCGACTCGGCGCGCCGGCGGGTGCGGATCAGATTCCATAATTGCGGCACATAGCCCGTCAATCCGACCATAAAAACAAAGGAATAGCTGCGCTCAAATGCTGCCTGAAGAAGTGCTGTGTCCATAACCGCCTGCCTGTTTGCATAGTTAACGTTTTATTAACCATCAAGAGCACTTGATGACAGTTTTATGGCAAGCGCATCATTTATTTCAGATATTCCCGGCGGAAATAGGCGATCGTCTCGTTGAGCCCGGCTTCCAGCGCTACCGAGGGCTGCCAGCCAAGCATTTGATTCGCAAGCGTTATATCGGGCTGTCGCTGAACTGGGTCATTAGCCGGCAGGGGCTTAAAAATAATCTTAGATGTCGAGCCGCTCAACCGGATGACCAGCGTCGCCAGCTGTTCGATGGTGAACTCCGCCGGATTGCCCAGATTGACCGGGCCGGTGACGGATGCATCGGTGGCCATCATGCGCACAAATGCGTCGATCATATCGCGGTAATAGCAAAAGGAACGGCTTTGCGAGCCGTCGCCATACACGGTGATATCTTCGCCGCGCAGGGCCTGCAGAATGAAATTGGAGACCACACGGCCATCATCCGGCGCCATGCGCGGGCCATAGGTGTTAAAGATACGCACGACCTTGACCGAGTTGCCAACCTGGCGATGATAATCAAAACACAGCGTCTCGGCGCAGCGCTTGCCTTCATCGTAACAGGCACGCGGGCCGATAGGGTTGACATTGCCCCAGTACTCCTCGGTTTGCGGATGGATTTTCGGGTCGCCATAGACCTCGCTGGTGGAGGCATGCAGCAGCGGAATGTGCAAACGGCGCGCCAGCTCGAGCATGTTGATCGTGCCTTCGACCGAGGCGCGCGTGGTCTCAATCGGATGGCGCTGATAATGAATCGGCGAAGCGGGACAGGCGAGGTTGTAAATCGCATCGACCTCAAGCGAGACTTTCTCGATAATATCGTGGCGCAGCACCTCGAAATTGGGATTGGCAAGCAAATGGTGAATGTTGCGCCGGCGGCCCGTGTAGAAATTATCCATACAGATGACTTCATGGCCGTCGGCCAGCAGCCGGTCACATAAATGCGAACCCAAAAACCCGGCGCCGCCGGTGACCAGAATGACGCTCATAACCTGTCCCTTTGTCTCAGGTTAAAAGCTATAAACGGGGAAGGCGACAGACACAATCCGTTGCATGCCGTGAACTTCAGATGGCGGGGCCGTATCCAGAAGGCGGGATCGTTTCTGCTCAGGCTTTATCCACGCCCCCGCTCTGTGTGTGGCGGACTATAAGCCTTTTTATTCTAGGCGATTTTTCCTATATGACTATGCACAGGTTTTTCCCGATTGACGGGCGCTGGCGGCGGTTGAATACTCCCGCTTCGGATGCGGTGAATAACAGTAGATTGCCTGGTTTGCACGTATGCCGCATGATATAATGAAAAATGCGGCACCGGGCACGCGATACAATCTACATATAGTATGCTGCGATGCATCGACACGCCACGCGCGTGCCGACAAATCGCCTAACTAGCGGAGAAAAAACAATGAAGGCAGATGCCGGCCATAAACATGCCCTGTCAAGCACACTTCATGCTGGACAAACCAACACTATATATAGTAGGCATAATAGTGTAATTAACAAGATATAGAAAAATGACGTCAATTCAGGAGAGTGTGATGACCGCCGTTCAGACCAGCCCCATAGTCGATGATATGCCGCCGATGGCCATCGATACCCATGCCAGCCGCGATGCCAAACTCACGGATTTCGGCAAAGCCACTCTGGCCGACCGCTATTTGCTGCCGGGCGAGAGCTATCAGGATCTGTTTGCCCGCGTCGCCCGCGCATACGGTGACGATGAAGCGCATGCGCAGCGGATTTATGAATATATCAGCAAGCTGTGGTTTATGCCCGCCACGCCGATCTTAAGCAATGGCGGCACCAATCGCGGCCTGCCCATCTCTTGCTTTCTCAACGAAACCGAAGATTCGCTGGAAGGTATTGTCGATTTGTGGAACGAAAATGTCTGGCTCGCCTCGCGCGGCGGCGGCATCGGATCGTACTGGGGTAATCTGCGCTCACTCGGCGAAAAAGTCGGGCGTAACGGTAAAACATCGGGCGTCGTGCCGTTCGTGCGCGTGCAGGATTCGTTGACGCTGGCGATTTCGCAGGGCTCGCTGCGCCGCGGCTCGTCAGCGGTCTATCTCGATATTTCGCACCCGGAAATCGAGGAATTCATCGATCTGCGCCGCCCGACCGGGGGCGATCCCAACCGCAAGGCGCTCAACCTGCATCATGGCGTGTGTATCAGCGACGCCTTTATGGAAGCGGTGGAAAAAGACGCCCCGTGGGATCTGCTCAGCCCCAAAGACGGCCATGTGGTAGATACCGTGCGCGCGCGGGATCTGTGGACCAAGCTGCTTACCGCACGGATTGAAACCGGCGAGCCGTATATGATTTTTATCGATACGGTCAATCGCGCCACGCCGGAGCACCATAAGCAGGTGGGCCTGAAAGTGAAAATGTCCAACCTGTGCAGCGAGATCACCCTGGCCACCGGCCCGGACCATCTTGGCGGTAACCGTACGGCGGTATGTTGCCTGTCTTCGCTCAATTTGGAAACCTACGAGGAATGGAAAGACGAGCCGCAATTTATCGAAGACGTCATGCGCTTTCTTGATAATGTGCTGCAGGGCTTTATCGATTCGGCGCCTGACAGCATGAACCGCGCCAAATATTCGGCCATGCGTGAGCGCTCGATCGGCCTGGGCGTGATGGGCTTTCATTCCTATCTGCAGTCCAAACTGATTCCGTTTGAGTCGGTGATGGCCAAGGTGTGGAACAAGAAAATCTTCGAACATATCCGCAAACAGGCCGATGCTGCCAGCCTGAAACTGGGCGAAGAACGCGGGCCGTGCCCGGATGCGGCCGATGTGGGTGGTATGGAGCGCTTCTCCAACAAGCTCGCCATCGCGCCCACCGCCTCGATTTCGATCATCACCGGCAATGCTTCGCCGGGGATTGAACCCTTTGCGGCAAATGCCTTTACACAGAAAACGTTATCCGGGTCGTTCCAGGTGCGGAACAAATATCTGAAGCGCCTGCTGGCCGAAAAAGGGATGGATAATGATGAAATCTGGTCATCGGTCACCACGCATGAAGGCTCGGTGCAGCATCTGGATTTTCTCGATGAAAACGAGAAGCTGGTGTTTAAAACCGCCTATGAGATGGATCAGCGCTGGGTAGTTGAACATGCTGGCGATCGTGCGCCTTATATCTGTCAGGCGCAGTCGGTTAATCTGTTCATCCCCGGCAACGTCCATAAGCGCGATCTGCACGGGCTGCACTGGCTGGCCTGGAAAAAAGGGGTGAAATCATTGTATTACTGCCGCTCGACCTCCATGCAGCGCTCCGATAAAGTGTCGCACAAAGTGCCGGCGATTCAGATGGAGCTATCGCTGAAAAACAAACAGGAAAACCCGTTTGAGGAGTGTCTTGCCTGCCAGTAAAGAGGTAAGCATGGCAGGCGGCACAGAGTATCATTGTGAACGGTTTGTGTGGGACATTGAAAAGAACAAATGCAATCTTGCCAAGCATCAGGTGGCCTTTGAAGAGGCAAAGCAGGCATTTGATGACCCCAGGCACATTATTCGCTGCGATGCGGCACACAGTAAACAGGAGAACCGGTATTACTGTATTGGCAAAGTCGGGCGTGGTATTATGACCGTGCGGTTTACCTTGAGGGGTCAGAAGATACGTATAATCGGCGCCGGTTTCTGGCGCGATGGTAAAAAAGCATATGAAGACAAGCATATGAAAGCAAATGGATAATGTAACCTATACAGATGAGCCCATGCAGCTGGGCGAAGAAGTCACCGAGCGTTTTCCGCCGACGGATGTGTTTCGGAATGCGCCGATCGAAATTGTGCGCAGTACGCCGGAAGAGGGAGAAGAGCTTGTCATGTATCGAAAACGTTCCGGCCGGAAAATTCATGCCGTGCGCAGGAATGATGCCGGCGAACTGGAGGTGGAATTTGATGACGGTTTTGTCTTCGTCGCACCGGTGGAAAAAGACGCAAAGCTGGATGTATAAGGAATATATTAGGTAGCCCTGGATGACGGTTTTAAACGATTAAAAGAGAAATTACGGAGAAACAATTATGTCTTTACTCGACGCCAAACCGATCTACAAACCCTTCGCCTATCCGTGGGCGTATGAAGCGTGGCTATTGCAGCAGCGCATTCATTGGCTGCCGGAGGAGGTGCCGCTATCGGATGATGTCAAGGACTGGAAAAAAAGCCTGACACCGGAGGAGAAAAACCTGTTGACGCAGATTTTCCGGTTTTTCACGCAGGCGGATATTGAGGTCAATAACTGTTATATGAAACATTACAGCCGCATCTTCCAGCCCACCGAAGTGCAGATGATGCTGGCGGCGTTTTCCAACATGGAGACGGTGCATATCGCGGCTTACAGCCACCTGCTGGATACGATCGGAATGCCCGAAGTCGAATATACGGCCTTTATGAAATATAAGGAAATGGCCGATAAATACGATTATATGCAGCAGTTCGGCGTGGACAATAACGAGGATATCGCCACCACCATGGCCGTCTTCGGCGCATTCACCGAGGGGCTGCAACTGTTTGCTTCTTTCGCTATCTTGCTCAATTTCCCGCGCTTTGGCAAAATGAAGGGTATGGGCCAGATCGTTACCTGGTCGGTGCGGGATGAAACACTGCATACTCAGTCCATTATCCGCCTATTCAAGACCTTCTGCGAGGAAAACCCCGAAGTGTGGACCGATGAGCTGCGCTCGCGGCTATATGTCGCCTGCAATACCATCGTCACCCATGAAGACGCCTTTATTGATCTGGCCTTTGGCATGGGGGATATCGAAGGCATGAAAGCCAATGAAGTGAAGGAATATATCCGCTATATCGCTGATCGTCGGCTGGCGCAGCTTGGCCTGCAGCCGATGTATCAGATCGAGCGCAACCCCCTGCCATGGCTGGATGATCTGCTCAATGGTGTTGAACACACCAACTTCTTCGAAAACCGCGTCACCGAATATACCCGCGCTGCTACGCAGGGCAACTGGGACGAAGCATTCCAGATGTTTGAGAATGCATAGCCACTGCAATTGACGGTAGCGGCACAAAAACCGGTGACAGGTTTATTCGTCGTGGTAAGTGAGGCTGTCCGTTCCGTTTACATATGTTTTCTTTCCCCCGGGGGCCGGCCGCCGTTTTGGATTGGCGGCTAAACCTTGGCATCTTTGGTGTACCAGTCCCCTTACGATCTTTCGCATGGCGCGGGCCGGATGTACCCCTAGCCGGTACGGCCCAACGCCACCTGCCCGCTCCCGCCGTATCGGTTGCTAAGCCAGTATGAGCGCTCATCTGATAAGGAGTATATGCCCACGCGTGACACCCCGGAAGGGGTAAAATGTAAAAAATCAGAAAATAAAATCGGCATTGCTTAAGGCGGGCAGGCCGCTGATTTCGATTTCCATATCGGCGGTGTTATCGCCATCGCTGTCGACGAATACCACCGTATCGCTGCCGTCCAGCCCCCAGGCAAACTGCGCCGCACCCGCGGTCAGTGCCGCTGCGCCGCCGCTTCCCTGAGAGATCACGCCGAGTGCGGACAGATCAATCCGGTCGGCCTGGCTGGTATTATTGAAATCGGCGATGATGTCACGATCGCCCGCGCCGGTTTCCGAATCTTCGGGCCGCTCAAAGACAAACCGGTCATCGCCGCCGCCGCCTAGCATGGTGTCAACACCCATGCCGCCGGTGATGGTATCATTCCCGTCGCCACCGTCCAGCGAATCCCGACTGCCGAACGGGTTCCATTTATCGAGCAGATAGTTTTGCAGATCGGTCGCCTCGGTGGGGGTGAGCGCATACTCATAATTGAGCAGCTCGCCGAGTTCTCCCTGGAAAAAGCCGGCATTCGTGGAGCCGTCTTCGTTTAAGGCCTTGCCTTCACCAATCTGAATATTGCCGGGATGCGACGACTGGGTAATGGATACCGATTGCGACCCGACTTCAACGCCGTTGACATAGGTTTTATAGCTGTTGCTGGTCTGCGTATCGAATACGGAACCCACGACATAGGTGGTATTGGTTTCAATGGGGATCGGATCGTAAAACGCAAAATCGCTACCGTTATTCTTCCATGCGCCCATATAGAGGTTGCTGTTATAAATATAGATACTGAAGCCGTTGACGCCGCCGCCTTGTTCATAAATCATCTGGCGGCTGGTAATATCGCTATCGGTTTCAAATACCGCAAACAGGCTGCGTTCATTCTGGTTGCTTGCGTTTAGGTCGGGATCATTGGCAACGCCCAAATCGCTACTGCCATCGAAAAACAGGGAATTCAGATCGTTAATCGTGGTGGTGTTGGACTTGACGTTACCGGCCGCGGCAGTGGCATCGTTGTTATCGGAAGATAAATCATTCCACAGACTCACATTATTGCCCGGCGCAGTGATACTGCCTAGATTGGAGGCATCCAGATGCATGCGCAGGTTGGTGGTGGTGAACGAACCGCTGCCAAGCCCCAGATCATCGCCTTCGAGCCGGTCATCGCCGTTGCCGCCGATTAAGGTTTCATCGATGCGGCTGTTGCCGATCAGCGTATCGTCAAAAGCGGAGCCAATGACATATTCGATACCGCTGATACTATCATTGCCCTGGCCGCTGATGGTGCCGTCATCCAAGTTGAAATCGATGCCGCCGGCGGCGTGAATGAAAGAAAGCACATCCGTGCCGTCGCCGCCGATGAGGGTATCGTCGCCTTCGCCCAGGAACACACGGGTGGCATGGCCGCCGGTCAGGTTGTCGGTGTTGATGCTAACTCCGGTGCTCAACCCCGTGGCGTCAATGGTGAATATACCGCCTTCCACCCCTGTGCCGCCGGAGAAATAGCCGTCTTCGACACTCACTGTATGGGCGGCATCGCTCTGAGTGAGATCGAGATATTCAACACCCTGTACCAAGCCCGTGCCGTCAAGGTTCATAGTGAACGGATCGCCGCCGGCGTTTACGGCCAGGGTGTCGTCTCCTGCTCCGCCGAGAATCGTATCGTTTGGCCCCACACCGTGCCATTTGCCCAGCAAATAATCGGAAACAGCGGATGCTTCTGCACTATTCAGCGCGCCGTCATAATTCAGCAGTTCTCCGATTTCGCCTTTGAAACCGGAGCCATCGCCATTGAACTCGCCGCTATGCATTCGGCTGTCATTGCTGACGCCGCCAACACCGATATCGCCGCTGTGTCCTTTTTGGTCTTGCGTTATGGCGCTGCTGCCGATCACCGTTCCGTCGAGATAGCCGGTGAAGTGGTTGGCGGAGACGTGATCAAACACCAGGCCGGCCGTGTAGGTGGTGCCGGCGACGACCGGGGCGGAATGATAAATACTGAAACTCGAGCCGTCTTCTTTCCATGCGCCCATATATACCCGGCCCCCTTCGATATAGATATTAAAGCCGTTGAACTTACCGCCCTGCTCGAAAATGACCTGCTGCGAGGTGATATCGGTTGCATCGGTTTCAAACGTGACAAAGATGCTGCGGGCATTCTGAGGGGATGTATTGATATCCGCGCTGTCGCCAATTTGCAGCCAGCTGGAGCCATCGAAAGCAATCGAATTCAGCCCTAATATATCGTTGCCCGAGTCGGGCGAGCCGGCATCGCTTGCGGCATCGTTATTGGCGGTGCTCAAATCATCCCAGGCGGTCACGGTCCCCGGATGGGTGGTGATGGTGCTCGTGTCGGACGCATCGAGTTGTACAACCAGATCGGTCGTGATCGGGCTGCCGCCACTGCCGCCGCTGTTCCATGTCAGCGTGATGTCATCATCCCCGCCGCCGGCATCAATCGAATCGCCGCCTGTGTCACCTGAGATCGTATCGTTACCTGCGCCGCCAGACAGTACATCGTCGCCGCTGCCGCCTGTGAGCACGAGTTCATAGCCGCTGCTGAGCGCGCCGCCGTCGACCGTGGCATCAGATGTGTTGGCTGTGCCATCTACCTGCAGCCGGTCGTTTTGGATGCCGCTGCCGCGAGTGAAATAATCATCGCCGATGGTGATGGTATGGCCGGCATCGCCCAGGCGGATTTCTTCGATTTCCTGAGACTGGGTGAAGTGGCCGCCGGTCAGGCTCACAGACGCCGCACCGCCGGCGGTGAGATCAAGGATATCGTAGCCATTGCCGCCGATCACGGTGTCGGTATCGTGCCAGTGATCGCCCTGACCGCTATAAGTATCGGCGGCGGCCGAGCCGGGCAATATGTCATAAAGGCTGGCGGTGAGGCCGGTGGAAAAGCCGGTAGTCACGGTAATGGTGTCGCTGTCCACCGCACTGCCGTCATTGCTGGTGACGGTGACGGTGGTATTGCCGGTGAAGCCCACCGCCGGGGTGAAGACCAGCCCGCCGGCCGCCGCCAGCGTGGCGTTGATCTGGGCCAGTGTGGCGCCGCTGACGGTGACATTACCGGTGCCGTTATTGGTGACCTGGCCGGCGGTAATCCCGCCGGCCACCGCGGTATCGATGGTCAGGATGCCGCTGCCGGCATCGACGGAAAAACTGAGCAGGCTGGTATCATCGGCATCAGAGACGCTGATGCCGCTTAAAGGCAGGGGCGTACCGGCGGTGGTGTTTTGGCCCCCGGGCACGGTATTTTCCGGCGCATCATTGACGGGCCCGATGGTCAGATCGACGGTGACGATATTGCTATCGGTGCTGCCGTCATTGGCGCGATAGGTGAAACTGTCGGCCGTGTCCTCGCCGCCGTCGTGCACATAGGTGAACGAGCCGTCGGCATTGAGCGTCAATGCGCCATGCGAGGGGCCGGTGACCTGCACCGCATCCAGGCTGTCGCCTTCCGCGTCAGTATCATTGGCCAGCACGCCGGCGGGGGCGGATACGCTCAGCGTATCGCCTTCGTCCACGGCGTAGCTGTCGGCGGAGGCGACCGGCGCATCGTTAACCGGCGTGGCAGTGAAATCCAGCGTACCGGCGAGCGCCGGGTTCACCCCGTCGGTGATAGAAACGTCCACCGTAAGGTCGGTATCGTAATCGGCGGCGGGGGTGAAAGTCAGCCCGGCAAGCAGGGTATTGACGTCGGCCCGCGCGCCGCTTGCCTGCCAGATGCCGCCGGCAAACGTGGCGGTCACCGCGCCGGATGTAGCGGTATTGAACGTGCCTGCACTGGTGTCTGACAGGGACAGGGTGGCGGTCACATTGGTTTCACTGCCGCTGATAACGATATCATTGACCAGGTTAAGGGCCGTATCTTCGGTATAATGCTCGGTGGCATCCGTATTGGTAGCCAGCAACGCTCCGCTGACCCCGATCGTGACAGTGGCCGTTACCGGCGTGGTGCCATCGGAGATGGTATAGGTGAAGCTGTCCGAGCCGGTATAGCCGGCGGCGGGCGTATAGGTGAAGGTGCCATCCGCATTGTCGACCACGAGGCCGCCATCGGCGCTGGCGGCATCAAACGCGGTGATGGTCAGCGCCTCGCCGTCATACTCCTCATCATTGGCGAGCAGGCCGCCGGGATTGTCGGTAACATCAATAACAAGCGGGGTCTCAAAGGCGGTGCTCGCACTGTCGTCTATGGCAACCGGGGCGTCATCGACCGGCGTGACCACCATCTCCATGAAATCCATGGCGAACCCGCCATTGCCGTCATCGACCGACAAGGTGAGGTTATCGGTGCCGTTATAATTCAGGCCCGGGATATAGGTGAAGCTGTTCAGCGCGGTGAAAATCTCGGCGGCGGTTCCGGCAATCACCATGTTATCGGTGCCGTCAGAACCGGTCGTGATGGTCACGGCGGCGGGATCGCCCAGATTGATAATCCCGTTATTGACCGCCAGCGTTACCGAAAGCGTGTCGCCGTCGGCATCGGCAAATGTCGGCACCGCCGCGCCACTCACTGTGACCGAGCCGTCTTCGGCCAGGGTTTGCGGCCCTGGGATGGTCACCGTCGGGCCGTTGTTAGCGGGGCCGGTCGCACCGCCTCCCGCATCAGGGGTGATCGGCTCCGGCGTTTGCGGGGAGGGCGGGGGTGATGCCGGCGGCGGTTCCGGGGCAGGCGGGGCCGGGTCGGCCGCCGGTTGCGCCTGGGTGAGAAGCGGGTCTTGCGCCTCCCGGGGCGACGGGGAGAGGATAAGGGGCTGCTGGCTTGCCGAAACCGGCGTGTCGTCGGCAGCTGGTATGACCGGGCGATTGACGGGGTTATAGGTCACATGGATGGGATCGGTCAGCTCACCGAGTTGAACTGTCCCGCTGGAAGCGGCAACCGGTTGCTCCAGCTCAAGCAGCTCGTCGTGTTGATTCATATTATCTTGTGGCTGCCGCAAAACCTCCAGCACTTCGCGGTTAAAGCCGAAGCTGGGCTCCAGATCGCTGAGTTCCAGAATATCAAGAGACTCCGTCAAATGGTCGGCCACTACGGTGGCGTTTATCCAGAACTGGGGCAGGTTGGCCGTTGTGGCATAAAAATGAATGCTGTTGACGGTTTCTTCAATCTCAGCCCGGGTGCCTTTCAGATAGATGATGCCCAGCTGATTATCATAGGTGACTTCCACGTTTGGTTGTCGGCTCGCCAGCAACACCCCGATATCCGGCTGCGACAGCTGGATCTGAACCCCGATCTCGGCTGTAGGCGACAGGGCCTCAAGCTGTTCGATCAGCTGGGTGAGACGCAGCGATTTCGTATTGTTATCCAACAGATAATCAATGGCGTCCGGACCACTTTGTGTATCGGCCTGCGGTTCCGGTTGCTCGGATGACCGTCGCGACAGCAGCTGATTGACATGGTGTTGCAGCACCGCTTTGACGTCCTGAAACGTTATGGCGGATTCATCATTGGCGGCCGTGCTAAATTCCGGCTTTTTAACGGCGACTGCATCCGGTTTGTACAGAATCTGCCATTCCGCGGTATGCTGTGCATATCCCTCCGATACAGGCTCATGCTGCATGGCAGCATCCTGACCGTCCGTTACAGGCGCCGGCGATGTGAGATCTCCCGTGACCACGATCTGGTTGTTATCCCTTCAGGTTTCGCACTTATTTTACATTAAATTAACTAAAATGTGTTAATTTTTTCTTATTTCTGGACAAGTTAGCGGCAGGCCCCTGCAACCCTAGGTTATAGAGCGACGGGCACGGACGGGAGACGCTAATAAATCAATTTGTTCTGATTCGGAAATGAGAAAATAACCCACTGTTGGATATAAAATTTTGTTTTTAATTACGATCCTTTCCCTGGGCCCCATAATTTATATTGCGAAATAATTTTTTTTTGGTTAAACAGCGAGCGTTGCATTAATATTTTGTTAATGTTTCGGTTCAAGCAAATTATTTCACAGGAGTTATTCTTATGACATTAAAATTCTGGGCTGCCCAGGTGGGCACGACCAACCAGGGTCAGACGCTCAGTATCTCGAGCGATGACCGGCTGCGTGATACGGACAGCACCCTTTTTAACGCGCTGCCAACCGCCGATGATACCTATGATACGGCCAACGGCGCCGAGATGGACTACACACTTAGCGGCGGTGTGGCCACCTTTGCTGGCGTCAGCAACTGGAATACCACCAAGTCTTTCAAAGTGTATGGCCATACGGGTGATCTGGGCGGTAATACGCTGCGTATCGAAAACATTGTGGACAGCCGGGTTTTCCTGAAAGGCGGAGCCGATGTAGCTGTCGAGATAGACGGCTCCAAGCGCTCGATAGTGAAAACCGGCCATGGTGATGATACGATCACGATCGGCAGTTCCAGTAACTCCGCTGGCTGGTCCAACCAGTATACCGTTTACAGCCGTGGCGGTGATGACGTGATCATCTTCCAACCGGCTTCCGGTGATGCAGTCACCGGCTGGGGCGGCAACGTCACCGACGGTCGTTTTTCTTCCATTAAAGCCCATGGAGGCTGGGGTGATGATCGTATCGATTCCTCGCAACTTATTTCAGATGCCAAGATGAAGGGTGGTCACGGCAATGATACCCTGATCAGCGGTGAAGGCGATGATACGCTCAAAGGCA
>CAZMBI010000012.1:4574-45849 GCA_964564675.1 uncultured Azospirillaceae bacterium | reverse complement strand
ATGGCGGGGATGACAGCCTCACCTCCGGCGACGGCAACGACAAGCTGTTCGGCGGATGGGGTAACGACACCCTCGACGCCGGCAGCGGTGACGACACGCTCAGAGGCAATGGCGGGGATGACAGCCTCACCTCCGGCGACGGCAACGACAAGCTGTTCGGCGGCTGGGGTAACGACACCCTCGATGCCGGCAGCGGTGACGACACGCTGAAAGGCGGCAAAGGCGACGATGTGCTCGCCGGCGGCCTGGGCGCGGATCGTATCTATGGCGGCAAAGGCGACGATATCCTGCGCGGCGATCTCAACCAAAGCGATAATCAGGGCGTGATCGACGGCAATGACACCATTTTCGGTGGCAAAGGCGATGACCGGATCGGTGGCAAAGGCGGCGATGACATGCTGTACGGCGGTGCCGATAACGATCAGATCTGGGGTGACTGGGGCGATGACACCATCAAAGGCGGCGCCGATAACGGCAGCTTTGATATCGTTACTACCCCCGGCGAAGACACCTTCGACACCGTAACCTATAACGGCGTGGAGCAGGTGAATGTCTCCGATGTCGATGATGCCGGTGATGTGGTCGGCGTCACCGCCCGTTCGCTGAGCCAGAATCAGGTGACCCTGCTGGGTCGTCTGCCCGATGGCGATGCGCTGATTCGCGTCAATAACGGCACCGATGCCGAGGTGAACTGGACGTTGACCCAGACCTCGCCGGCCGGCGGTACGGACTATCCGCTGACCATTCCGGCAGACTCAGCCGTGATCGTTAATGTCGGCAACCTGAACGGCGGCAATTTCGTCTTTAAGGCAATTGGCTCGGATGCACCGAATGCGACAGCCACGCTGAGCGATAATTCGCCGGATCTGACCATTAATCAGGGTGAAGACGTTAGCAGCCTGGAAAATCTGGCTATCGGCGACACGTTGCACGGTCAGGATGGTTCCGACACGTTTGTTTACGGCAAAGGCGGCCAGACCACCCAGGGCGTGGATCTGATCACCGACTTTAACATCTACATGGACACGCTGCAGCTTAATGGCGGTCTGGAAACGATTGCGGAAATCGTGGATTTTGGCCCGGCCGGTGATACCACCATCCTGTTCCAGGACGGTGGTGGCGGCTGGCTCGACGATGCCGCGATCATCCTAGATGGGGTGACCGGCGTCAATCTGGCCGATCTGACCTCGTAAACGGTTTTTAAAAACCGGATAGGATAACGAAAAGGGGGGCGGCCCAAGGGGGGCGCCCCTTTCTTTATGGCCTGTCGTGAAACGATATCAGGCGGCGGGGCTGCCGTGTTGCAGATGGGGGTGTATGGCGGCCAGCGTTTCCTGATGGGCCAGCTCCAGTTCGGGCAGGAGTTCGGAGAGCCGCTGCCAGTCCGCCTCGTCACTGCCTGCGATAGCTTCCATTTCGGCGGCCAGGCTGGAAACCCGCAGCGCACCGATTTGCTGATGCGAGGATTTCAACGGATGCGCCGCCTGCCGCAGCCGCTGGGTATCGCGCTGCGACAAGGCGGAGCGTATGGTGTTGATATATTCCTGCGTGACGGTTTCATGGCGTGCCAGCACGGGCTGTAATTGTGCTTCCATCAAGTGGCAGAATTCCCGAAACAGGATGTCATCAAGAATTGGTTGCCCAGCGGTTGCCGGCTTACTGGCGGCGTGTGCCGGTGTGTGATCGGCCTGAGCCTCCAGCCAGCGCATGAGGATACGGTCCAGTTCGTCCTGACGGATCGGTTTGGGGATATAATCATCCATGCCCGCCGCCAGGCATTTTTCGCGGTCGCCGGTCATGCTGTAGGCCGTGCAGGCGATAATCGGCGTATGCGGCTGGGCTTCGTCCTGCTCCCACTGCCGGATGGACTGGGTGGTTTCAAACCCGTCGCGCACCGGCATCTGGCAATCCATCAATATCAGATCATAACGCCCGGCGGTTGCCAGCTCAAAGGCGATTTTGCCATTCTCGGCGGCGCTGACCTCACAACCATAGCGCTGCAGCATACTGGTCAGTACCTGTCGGTTAATGTCATTATCTTCCACAATCAGGATATGCCTGCCCTCCAGCCGCAGGTTCTGGTGCAGAGACTCAACCGGCGGGCTTAGAGTTTCTTTGAGATAATACTGCGTGATAATCGGCTGCGAGGGCTGTTTTTCCTGCGCCCGCCGGCGGATGAGCCCGAGTGTGTGGCGCAGTTGCCAGCCGCTGATCGGTTTGTGCAGATAGGCGCTGAAACCGATGTTCTCCAGCAACCGACGGTCGCCGCGGGAAGGCGCCGAGGTGATCATAATCAGGGGCAGGTGGCGGGTGCCGGGCTGGTCCTTGAGCACTCGTCCCAGTTCGCTGCCATCCATGCCGGGCAGAATATAATCGATGATCATCATATCGACCACCAGGCCGTTGGTCAGTTGCTCCATGGCGTCTTCCGCATGGGCGGCGTCATGTACGGTAACGCCGTGGTCTTCTAGTTCTTCGCGGATTAACAGGCGCGAGACGGGGCTATCGTCCACCACCAATATGTGCAGCCCCTGCAATGCGGATGGATCAAACGTCTCCGATAAGGAAGACATGTCCCGGCTTTTCTGCAGCGTGACCTCGAACCAGAACCGTGAGCCGGCTCCGTAGGTGCTGTGCACGCCGATGTCACCGTCCATCATGCGGGTGAGCTCTTTACAGATGGACAGGCCAAGCCCGGTACCGCCGAATTTGCGGGTGGTCGAGCTATCGGCCTGGTGGAATTTATTGAAGATATAGTCGAATTTATCCTCGGGGATGCCGATGCCCGTGTCTTCCACCTCACAATAAAAGCTGACGTCTTCAGCGGTTTGTTCGCGCATCTGCACGGAGACCAGAATATGTCCCGACTCCGTGAATTTAATGGAGTTGCTCAAGAGGTTGAACAAGATCTGCCGGATGCGCGCCGGGTCGCCGATGACAAAGCGCGGAGTGTCATAGGAGTAGCGTAATAACAGCTCCAGCTGTTTTTCCTGCGACTTAATGGCCATCAGGCTGCAGACTTCCTCGCACAGTAGCTGGAAATCAAACGGGATGGCTTCCAGCTCCACGCGTTCGGCATCGATTTTGGAATAATCCAGGATATCGTCGATAATCTGCAGCAGGGAATCCGCCGAATGCAGCAGTGTGCGGGTATAAGCGCGCCCGGTGCCGGATAAATTGGTCTCCAGCAGCAAATTGGCCATGCCGATGATGCCGTTCATCGGCGTGCGGATTTCATGGCTCATATTCGCCAGAAATTCCGATTTCATCCGGGCTGCCTGCTCGGCTTCCATTTTGGCGGCATTTAACTCGCCGCTTTTTAATTCCAGATCAAGTGCGTATTCCTTTAGCTGCTGCTCGTTTTGCCTGCGTTCACTGATATCGCGCACCAGTCCGCAAAAAAACTGTTCGCCGTTTACTGTAATGTCGCTGACCGCCAGCTCAAGCGGAAAGACCTCTCCGTTGCGGCGCAGTCCCTCCACTTCGCGGCCTATCCCGATAATCGTAGCGTTGCCGGTTTCGTGATAGCGCGCCAGATAGTGATCGTGCTGCGAACGATAAGGCTCTGGCATGAGCATGCTGATATTGCGGCCTTTCACCTCCTCGGCGGAATAGCCGAAGATGGTTTCGCAGGCGGGATTGAACAGGGCGATACGGCCCTTGCCATCGATGGTGATAATCCCGTCAACAACGTTGTTAATAATGGCGGACAGCAAAGGCTGCTGTTCATCAAAGTGCATAGACTGATTCATCCATCCCCGATTCTTAAGCCTATCCTATCCGATTGCACCGCAGTAGACTATGGTAAACTGTTCGCATTTGATCCCGGCGAAATATAAATGGAAATTATACAATAAAATATATATTAAGAAATGATAAACAATGTGCGAATAATGGACAGATTTAATTGATATAGTATAATAATTTTATGGTTGAGAAAATCCGCTTTTTGCTTATGCTAAGAAACTGCCTGAAATATTCAAACATTAAAGATAAACTAGTTGGAATTTTACGTTAGTTCTAAATAGAAAGTAGCCATTAACTTGCATAAGTGGGAGGGGCAGGCGATTGCAATGACTGAGGCAACGTCGCAGAAGGAAGAGCAGTTTGCGCTGCCGTCTCAATGCACCATCGAAACCATCGAGGCCGCCACCGAATTGTTGAAGGAGCGTGAGATCGCCGACATGAATGCCAGTTTGATGGCAAAAGACAAGTTGTAGGTGCTGATGGAAGGGCCGATTGTGCAAAATCGGTACAACAGTGACATTATGAAACAGTCGATCAGCAGTTCCCAGCAGATCGACGAAGGAAAACTGGTGCGTATGGCGGAAACCATCCAGTCTGTGATCAAGCTCGGTGAAATCAAGCAGCGATATATCTCGATTTTAATGCACAAATATCCTAATTATAGCAGTCAGGCTAGCGGTTTGGATGCCGCTGCCCGAAACGATGATGATGATATTTATTTATTCTAGGAGCCGATCATGCAGGTGAGAAAGCAAGAGGAAGGTGACCAGTTTGTTTACCAGCTGGAGGGCAAATTCACTTTCACCGACAATATGTTAATTCGCGACTTGCTGGCCGATATCCCCAACCGGAAAGAGCACCGTATCCTGTTCGATATGAGCCGGCTGGAATTTATCGATTCGGCGGCGCTGGGTATGCTGATGCTGAGCCAGGAAAAAGCCAGCGACTGTCAAAAGAGCGTGTCTATTCGCGGCGCCGGCGGGCAGGTATCCAAGATGCTGAGCATGGCGCAGTTTGAAAATTTCTTCACCATTATCTGAGCGTTGCGCCGGGAAGGGAGCCTATTATTTATGACGCCGTTAAGCCTGCCGATTTATCACCTGCCGATTCTGGTTGTTGATGATAATGAGCTTAATTTAGCGACCATTACCGAAAGCTTAAAAAAGCATCAGTTTCAGAACTTGTATACTGCGTGTAATGGCCATGAGGCGCTACAAAAAATCGAGGAGGTTAAACCGGAGATCGTCATTCTCGATATCATGATGCCCGAAATGGATGGCTATGCCTGTTGCGAACAGATTCGCAGCCATCCGCACTACAGTGACTTGCCGATTCTGATCCAGACCGGGCTTAACGAGCCGGAAGCCCGCGTTAAGGCCTTTCAGCACGGAGCAACCGATTTTATTACCAAACCGGTTTATCCCGATGAAGTCCATGCCCGGGTTAAGGTGCATCTGCAAAACCGCACCTATCTCAAAAGCCTACGTCAATATAAGGAGCGTATCGAAAGCGAGTTGGAAAGCGCTCGGCAGTTGCAGGAAGGGATTTTGCCGCAGCCCTCGGAAATGAAGGCCCTGCAAGAGCGCCAGCTGGATGTGGCGTCTTATTTTAAACCGTCTTCGGAGATCGGCGGCGATTTCTGGGGGATGAAAGTGCTCTTCCCGCAGCAGACCGCGTTGTGGATGGTGGATTTTTCGGGCCATGGGGTGGCCGCTGCGTTGAACGCGTTTCGTCTGCAGGCCTATCTTCAGGAATATTCATCAGTGGAAGCGCGCCCGGGCGAATACCTCTCGCATTTGAATGAGAAATTGCTGCGCATCATGATGCGCGGCCAGTTTGCCACCATGTTTTACGGGATCGTGGATGCGTCCAGTAATACGCTGTTTTACAGCTGCGCCTGCGCGCCCCATCCCATTGTCCTGCGCCGCAATCAGCAAAGCAGCCTGATCGACGGCAGCGGCCTGCCGCTTGGCATCAGCCTGAATAGGTTTGACACCGGCAGCCTGTCGTTCATGCCCGGTGAAACACTGATTTTATACAGCGATGCCATAATCGAAACGCCGGATGCAAACGGCAGGCTGCTGACCGAATCGGAATTAATGGACCTGGCTGAACCCCAGGTGGGGGCATCGGCCGAAACCATTATGAATCGTATTTTGCAGCGATTTGAAGAGCATACGGGGGGAATGGTGTCGGATGATATTACGTTGTGTGTGTGTAAACGCATTTGAATGACAAGAATAATGTTTGGGAGGGTACCCTATGGTCACGACACAGTTACACATCGTCCATCGCGCAACCTATTGCCTCACCCGGCCGGAAGAGGTATATGCCATGACCTGCCAGCTGGCCGGCTTATATGCGCAGCCTGAGGAGATGCGCACCGCCATCTATGAGCTGCTGTTTAATGCGATCGAACATGGTAATTTACAAATCGGTTATAGGCTGAAGGGCCAATTATTGCGCAACGGCTTGCTGTACGACGAATTGCAGCGGCGTCTGGCCTTACCGGAAAACCGTGCCAAAGCGGTGCGCATTACGCGCCTGGAGTCTGCCGGCTTTAGCGAATTATCGATTATGGATGACGGGGACGGGTTTGACTGGCAACGCTTTCGCCCGAAGGCCTTCGACAGCTTTAACCTCAACGGGCGCGGGTTGTTTATCGCGCTTCGTGCGCCGTTTGTTGCGATCAATTTTAACCGCTCCGGCAACCAGGTGACGTGTGAAATGCGGAATTAAGAGCAACGATTCCATGCGGTTGGTGTTAACAGCCCACAGAAGCGGTGCATCAGGCCGGCGCCAGCCACAACACGGCCATACCCACCGTATATAACACCAGCAGGGCAATGCTTTCAAAGCCGATCCCGCCCAGCCCGTGCCGTTCGCGGCGCAACAGACCGAGCAGTAATACCGATACCATGGCAATGGTCAGTGCCACCAGGAAGAAATGCGACGATTCCAGTGTGTGATAGATGGAGCCCGGGCGATAGGTAAGATCGGAAAAGGCTAGAAACAGCACGTCAAACGTATTGCCGCCGATAATATCGCCCACCGCCAGCGTATAGGCCTGCCGCCGCACGGCGGCCAGCACCGTGATCAATTCCGGCAGCGACGTGGTAATGGCAGTGAACACACTGCCAAACAGGGTGTGCGATAAGCCGGCCGACTGCGCCAGGCGGGTGCCGGCTACGGCGATGACAATCGCCGCCAGCAGAAACAGGCAAAGGGCTAAAGCGATGGAATCGGCCATGGCATATTTTCTCCTCTGACTGGGTATGTGCGTGCCTGCAGACCGCGGCTATGTCAATGCCGGGCCGCGTATATTAACGGCGCGTTGATGGCCACCGGTGTTTTCCCCATCGCTCCCTGATAAGCGTTGCCGTAGCGTCACGATGTTTGCGATATAGCAACAGTCTGCCGTGTGAAATTGAAACAATTTTAAATATCGGCGGTAATTGCGGTAGTGCCTATTGACCGATTATCACAAAAGCCTGTAGCTATGATCGGTACGCAATGCATAAATTGTATTGCAAACGATGTGTCAATTAACACTTTGAGGTGCTTATGGAAACGATTCCGATACAGGATTACAACATTATCTTTAACTTCTTTTCGTTCACCGTGGCCGTAATGTTTGCCGCCACGCTGTTTTTCTGGTTGAACCTGCGCACGATTTCACCGACCTATCATATGGCGGTGGTTATCACCGGGCTGGTGACGCTGATTGCAGCGTATCATTACTGGCAAATCTTTCATTCCTTCAGTGACGCGTTCACGGTCGACGGCGATGTGGCGCGCGCCACCGGTAAGCAGTTTAATGAAGCCTACCGCTATGTCGACTGGCTGTTAACGGTTCCCCTGCTGATGGTTGAGCTGATCCTGGTGATGAAGCTTTCCCGCGAGGAAACCAGCCGCCGTGCGGTCAATCTGGGGCTGGCGGCTGCCGTTATGATTGCGTTGGGTTATCCCGGTGAAGTCTCCGGCAATATGGATGACCGGATGCTGTGGTGGGTGCTGTCGATGATCCCGTTCGTCTACATCGTCTATCAACTATTTTTCGGATTGCGTGCCTCGATCGACCAACAGCCCGGCGAAGCCAAGGGCCTGGTACGCGGCGCGTGCTATATGACCATTGTCGCCTGGTTGTTTTATCCGATCGTCTACATCCTGCCGGTGCTCGGTTTGAGCACGGAAGGCGCTGCCAGTGTGCCGCTGCAGATTGGCTATTCGATTGCGGATATCGTTGCCAAAGCGGTATTCGGTGTGCTTATCTTTAATATCGCACGCCGCAAGTCGGAAGCGGAAGGCTATAAAGCCTAACAAGACCCATTTGCCTGTCGCCGGGCGGTTGTCGCCCGGCGGCAGGAACGGGAGCCGACCATGAATACCATGCCTAATGCGGAGAATAGTCATCCCCGCCCCGATTTAGCGGATGAATCGTCGCTATCGGTGATGCGGTGGCAAGAACTGGTTGATCAGCGCCTGGCGCACACGGTGCGTGAATCGTCCGCGCTGGCCGACGCGGCGCGGTATCATCTGAATACCGGCGGCAAGCAGTTGCGGGCTGTGCTGACGCTTTATGCCTGCCATGGCCTGTCGGTGCCGGAGGCGGATGCGGTCCATGCGGCCACCGCCATCGAACTGTTGCACCTGGCCTCGCTGGTGCATGACGACATAATGGACCGCGACCGTGAGCGGCGCGGTCAGGAAACGGTCTGGCTGCGCTACGGCGACGATACGGCCTTATTGCTCGGGGATGATTTGCTGGCCGCCGCCATGGCGGAGGCGGCGCAGGTGCACATGCGTTTCGCCGGCCGTCTGAGCGCGCATATCAGCCAGTCCACCAGACGCCTGATTCAGGGCCAGGCGGGGGAGGCGCAGCTGGCGCATGCGGTAGACGAGCCCGCTTTACTGCAATCACATTATGAAGCCATGGCGCGCGCTAAATCGGGTACTCTGTTCGCCCTGCCGGTGGAAGTGGCGCTGCTGCTGAGCGATGCCGGCCCAGGGTTGTGCGAGGAAGCCGGCGACGCCTTTGCCAGGCTCGGCGTGGCGTATCAGATATATGACGATCTGGCCGATATCACAGGCGGCAAAGCGGGCCGCGAACGTCTTGCCGATTTGTGGCAGGGGCGGCTGACGGCACCGATGATCCGCTGGCTGCATCATGCCCGTCCGCTGGAGATCACCGGTTTGCGTACATTCCTGCAGGACCGCCACAAAACCGAGTCAGACGTTCAGACCTGGCAGTCCGCTTTAGGTACAGCGCATGTGGTGGAGGAAACCGGGCGCTGGGCGGAGACCATGCACCAGTCCGCCGCCCACGCGGTGAGGGACTGGCCGCCGGCGCTGATCCGGCTGCTGCACTGGACCATGGCGCGCCTGCAGCCCGGCCAGCCGCGCGCCTCGGCGGCGAGTGCGCGCGCGATTGATATCACATGCCACATGCCATTGTCATAGGCGCCGGCATGGGCGGTATTGCTGCCGCCCTGCGTCTGCGCGCCCGCGGAGCCGAGGTGACCGTGCTGGAGTCCTGCCCGGATGCCGGCGGCCGGGCGCGCGCCTTCACGTTTGACGGGCATCGCTTTGACGCCGGGCCGACGGTGATTACCGCGCCCTATTTATTCTCCGAATTGTTTACCCTGTTCGGCAAACGGCTGGCCGATTATGTCGAATTGCGCGCCCTTGATCCGGTATGGTATCGCTACCAATTCGATGATGGCATGACCTGCGATTATGGCCCGCGCGCGTTTTTCCTGGAACAGCTGGCCACACATTTTCCAGAAGAAGTAGATGGTTACCGCACCTTATATGACAAGGCCGAGGAATTGTTCGCGCTGGGCTATGAGCAGCTGGCCGACCAGCCGTTTGACCGGCTGTCGACCATGCTGGCCTATCTGCCGCAAATGATACGCCACCAGGGCTATCGCAGTGTCTATGCCCTGATCTCCCGGCATATCCGAAACCCCAGGCTGCGCCGGATGCTGGCCACCCCGCCGCTGTTGCTCGGCGGCAATCCCAAACAGGCCAGCGCCATTTATTTTCTGATTCATATACTTGAGCAGCGCTACGGCGTGCATTATGCCATCGGCGGCACGGCGGCGCTGCTTGAGGCCTTGCTGAGGCTGGCCGAGGAAGAAGGCGTTACCATACGCTACGACACGCAGGTGATAGGTTTCGACTGGCAGGATCATACGCTGCAGGGCGTGCGCTGCGCTGACGGTATGCAGTATGCCTGCGACCGGGTAGTCTATAACGGCGATCCGGTCACCCTGTATCAGGAGCTGTTGCCGGCTTCCGCCCAGTCACTGTTTACGCGCCTGCGCACGCGGTTTCATTCCCTGTCAATGGGGTTGCTCGTCATTTATTTTGCCACCGATCGCCGTTATGACACGATCGCGCATCATACGATCGGCTTGAGTGACGATTATGATGCGGTGCTTGCCGACCTGTTCAGGCATCGGCAGAACCCGCAAGGTATCTGTTATTATCTCCACCGCCCGGCTGCGACCGACCCGCAGGCAGCGCCGGCCGATATGGATCTTTTTTACGTGCTGGCGCCCCTGCCGCCGATGCCGGCGAAAAACACCCCGGCGGCTGATTATGACGGCGAAGCCCGGCGGGTGATGGCGCATCTGGATGCGACCGTCCTGCCCGGCCTGCAACAGGCGTGTAACCTGCAGCGGCATATCAGCCCGCCTTATTTTGCCAACACCCTGCACAGTACGCGCGGCGCCGGCTTCAGCCTGCAGCCGACATTGACGCAATCCGCCTGGGCCCGCTACCATAATCAGGACGGATATTTCCATAACCTGCATCTGGTGGGCGCGGGCGTGCATCCGGGTGCCGGCCTGCCGGGGACGCTCAACTCCGCCAAGGTGCTCGATAGATTACTGGCATGAACGATGCCGTTGCTACATTGAAAGCTAAAAGCAAAAGCTTTTATTGGGCGGGGTGCCTGCTGCCGCGCCACCGGCTGGAAGATGTGGCCACGCTTTATGCCTATTGCCGGCAGATGGATGACGCCATCGACGAGCGCGACGCCCCGCACGAGGTGGAAAACGCGTTAAGCGAGCTGCAGGCAGGAACCGGCGATCTGGCCCGCCTGTGCGCGGCGTATGCTATTCCGCACAGCGTGCCTACCGCGTTTTTGCACGCCCTGCTGGCCGATCGCGCGCCGGTGCGCTGTGCCGATCGCCGCGACATGCTGCGCTTTTGTTACGGCGTGGCCGGCACGGTGGGCCTGATGATGAGCCACGTGCTGGGTTGCCGCCGGCCGGCTAGCCTGTATCGCGCGATTGATATGGGAATTGCCATGCAACTGGTCAATATTGCCCGTGACCGCCACGAAGATATCGCCGCCGGGCGTGATTACCTGCCGCCGGGCGACAGCCAGAGCGATCTGGTCGCCCTGGCGCAACATTATTATGCCAGCGGCATGGCCGGGATTGACGATCTGCCGCGTGCGGTGCGGCCGGCGATTATGACGGCGGCCTATGTTTACCGTGATATTGGCCGCGCCATCCGTCAGCAGCCCGAGCGCGCCGCCCGCGAGCGTATGGTTATCTCGCGCCCACGCAAAGCCTGGCTGACCGTGATGGCGCTTGCGTCCTGCCTGCGCGGGTCGTCTGCCGGCGCGCATGATGCTGCTCTGCATAAAGGGCTGGAGGGGTTGCCGCTAACCCATACCGGGCCATGATTGGCGCGCCCGATGATGTCATCATCGCCGGGGGCGGGCTGGCCGGTCTGGCGCTGGCCTGGTTTCTGCAGGCTGAGGCGCCCGGGCTTTCGTTGCGCGTGATCGAAAAGCGCTCCCATTATACACAGGACCGCCACTGGAGTTTCTGGTGGCCGCAGGAGGCGCCGCTGCCATTTGCCGAGTCGGTCAGCGCGCGCTTTGCGTGCTGGCGGGCGGAAACCGCATATGAGCACGCCACGGCACATGGCGGGCGCTATCATTATTATGTTATACGCAGTGCGGACTGGTATGCGCAGGTGCTCGCCGCACTGGGTGAACGGGTAGTTTTATCCAGCCCGTGCGAGCGGGTCACGCCGGAGGCGGTATATACGCCTGGGGTATGCTATCGCGGGCGGATGGTTATCAACGCGCTGCCGCCGGATATGTCCGCGGCAAGCCTGTTTCAACAGTTTCAGGGATGGGTGGTGGAAACTGACCGCCCGGCGTTCGATACGTCCTGCGTCAGGCTGATGGATTTTACCCTACCGCAGCCGGCGGGTGCCTGCGGCTTCGGTTATCTGATTCCGTTTTCTCCGCAGCGGGCGCTGGTTGAGCCGACGCAACTGACCGCCTCGCCGGACGGCAATGACCGCTGGTTTGAGCAGAGTATGCAACATCTGTTACGCCCGCTCGCGGGTGAGGAATGGCATGTCATGGAAACCGAGCGCGGCTGTCTGCCCCTTAACGGTCTTCCCAGACCACAGATGCAGGACGGCTTTCCGATCGGTACGCGCGCCGGATGGATGCGCCCGAGCACCGGTTATGCGTTTGTTAACACGCTGCGCCAAACGCAGGCGCTGGCGCGTTATATTGCGGCGCAACATGCGCTGCCGCCGCAGCCTTGGCCCGCCTACCGTCCGCTGGCGCGGGCCATGGACCGGCATTTCCTGCGCGTATTATCACGCCATCCGGACAAGCTTCCGGCGATCTTCACGCATTGGTTCGCTGCCGTTGACGCTGATCGCATGGTGGCCTTTTTGCAGGATGAAGGCGGTATCGCCGAGGCCTGGGCGGTGATCCGCCATGCCCGCCATCCCGCCGCTTTTCTGGGAGCGTTTCTGCCATGAAATCTCATTCCCTCTCCACCGCCCGCTGGATGGGCTGGCATTGGATGGCGGCATTCAGCCTCAGCCTCGCTCTTGGCGCCTATTTCCTGTGGGCGGCACCCGGGCTGGCGGAGCAAATGTTATGGCTGGTGTTATTTGCCGGTGTCATCGGCGTGCCGCACGGGTTGACCGACTTTGCCATTTTGCCGGCACTGGCGCGGCGCTGCGGCTGGCGCGGGCCGCATGCGATGCCGCTGGGAGCTATGATATATGTCGCACTGATTACCCTGTACGGAGCGTTGTGGTTGTTGCTTCCGGCGCTGGCGCTGCTTGGATTTTTGCTGCTGGCGGCATGGCATTTTGGTGAGCAGGATGTGCGGGCCTATGGCGCGGCGCTACGTTATCCGCGGCTGCAGTCAGCGGCGCGCGGCGCGGCGATTATTGTGCTGCCCTATCTGGCGCAGGCGGACACGGCGCATTATTTCGCCCTGCTTGGCGACAGCACGCTGTGGCTGGCGCCGGCGGCATGGATACCGGCGGCATGGATACCGGCGGCATGGATACCGGCGGCATGGGTGGCGGCCGCCACCCTGGCGCTCAGCCTGATCGCGCATCATCTGCGGTTTGCCCTTGAAACGCTGTTGTTATGCGCGTTGCTGGTGCTGTTGCCGCCGCTGCTATCGTTTACGCTGTATTTTGCGTTATGGCATACGCCGCGGCATTACGCGCAAGTAAGCGGCGTACTTTCCGTGCGCGGCAGGCGGCGTGCTGCCGCTTGTGCCATCGGGCTGCCGCTGCTGGCAGGTGCCGGGTTGCTGTATGCCGAAGAGTGGCAGCGCGTGCTGCAGGCCCATCCCGAGCGCACGCTACACGCGTTTTTCATCCCGCTGGCGGCATTAACTTTCGCCCATGTGGCGGCGCACGCACTGGCAGGCGGGTCGGCCACTCAGCCGGCGGACGCGGCACAAGAGGACGGTTAAGCCGCAGCCAACAGGCCTTTTTCCTTCATCAGTTCCTGGAATTCGCCCTGCTGATACATATCCTTGACGATGTCATAGCCGCCGATGAATTCGCCTTTGACATATAGCTGCGGAATGGTTGGCCAGTCCGTATATTGCTTGATGCCTTCGCGCAATTCCTGATTTTCGAGCACATTCACCGCCTTGAACGGCAGGTTCATCTGGGTGAGCAGGCCGGAAATCGCCGAGGAAAATCCGCACTGCGGCATCTCTTTGGTTCCTTTCATAAACAGGACGATGTCACTGCTTTGAATATCTTTTTCGATCTCAGCAAAAATCGGGTTTTCAGTCATGGGTTCCTCATGTTTGGGTTTGGGTTTTAATGGAAAGTGCATGGATATCATGCCCGGCAAGTGCCTGCTGCACCATGCGGTGCTGCTGGATGCGCGACTTGCCCTTAAAGCCGGCATCGACCACGGTGACTTCCCAGTGATTGTCATCACCCGCCAGATCGACGCAGTGCAGTTCGGCCTCTGGGAAATGCTGTTGCAGGGTAGTGGTTAACTCTGTCTGTGAGATGGGCATGCGATCTCCTTTCTACAGTTTGACCGATTTACCGCAGCCGCAGCTGCCCTGTTCGTTCGGATTGTGAAAAACAAACCCGGCGGAGAGTTTGTTATCGACATAATCCATTTCGCTACCGATCAGTTTGAGCGTGGCCGCCGGATCGATAAACACGCGCACGCCCTTACTGTTAATTTCCTCCTCATAGGGGCCTTTGCTCTCCGCATACTGGAAATCATACTCGCTGCCGGAGCAGCCGCCTTTCTTAATACCAATACGCAGGCCGATATAGGATTTGCTCTGCTCCTGGCCCTGCACAATGATATGGCGGATATACTCCGCGGCGCGATCGGTTAGTTGAATGATATCCTGTGCCATAAGTCCTCCATCACCACATATCCAGTAATAATTTTGCATCATCCGACATCATGTCTTTATGCCAGCGCGGCGCCCAGACCAGATTAACGCTCACCGAGCCCACGTTCGGCGCAAGCGCTTTAATCCGCTTTTCCACCTCCGCCGGCATGGCGCCGGCAACCGGGCAGCCGGGCGCGGTCAGCGTCATATCGATCGCCACGTCGCCTTCCGCCGAGACATCCAGCCGGTAGACAAGCCCCAGATCCCAGATATTGATCGGCATCTCCGGATCCTGCACGGTCTGCAGGATGGCGATGATTTGCTCGCGCAGCGAGCCGGCGGACTCGATGGCCGTACGCTGTGCGTCGCTGAGCGGCTGGTTGTGCAGGGCTTCCAGCAGCTCGTCGTTTTTGGCGGCGGCATCGATAAAATCACGTAACTCCATCACGCCACTCCGAACAGTTTGTTGACTTTATGCAGCCCGGCGATCAGCGCGTCGACATCGGCGGTCGTGTTATACATGGCAAAGGAGGCGCGCACGGTGGCCGGCAGGCCCAGCCGTTTCATCAACGGCATGGCGCAGTGATGGCCGGCGCGCACAGCCACCCCGCACTGATCCAGAATCGCGCCGATATCGTTGGGATGCGCTTCCTCGTGAACGAAGGAAAGAATCGCGGCCTTGTCCGGAGCCGTGCCGATGAGGCGAAAGCCCGGCAATTTGCGGATTTCCTCGCTCGCATAACGCAACAGTTGCAGCTCATGCGCTTTAACCGCTGCGCGATCCTGCGCATCAATATAGTCAAGCGCCGCGGCCAGCGCAATCACCTCGGCGATAACGGGCGTGCCCGCTTCAAAGCGCAGCGGCGGCTTCTGGAAGCTGGTGCCCTGTTCGAAATCCACGTGTTCAATCATCTCGCCACCGGTCTGATACGGCGGCATCTGCTCCAGGAGGTGATATTTGCCATAAAGTATCCCGGTGCCGTTGGGGCCATAGAGTTTGTGCCCGGAGCATATCAGGAAATCGGCATCCAGCGCCTGTACGTCGATGGGCTCATGCACGGCGGACTGGCAGGCATCCACCAGCACCACTGCACCGGCGGCGTGCGCGGCCTTGATAATCTCCGCCATCGGCAGGTTGGTGCCCAGCGCGTTGGATGTCTGCAGCATGGTGACGATTTTGCTGCGCGTGCTAAGCGCCGCATGGAAGGCGGACATATCGAGTTCGCCGGCATCCGTGACCGGAATCACCCGCAGGCTGGCCCCGGTCTTCCCGGCTATTTCCTGCCAGGGGACGATATTGGCGTGATGCTCCATCGCCGAAAGCACGATCTCATCGCCCGGTTGCAATAGCTGGCCGCCATAGCTGTGCGCGACCAGATTGATGGCCTCGGTCGCCCCGCGGGTGAAGATGATTTCCTCAGCCGAGGCCGCATTGACAAAGCGCGCCACGCGCGCGCGGCTGGCCTCAAAGGCTTCGGTGGCCGCTTCGCTTAAGGCATACAGGCCACGGTGAATATTGGCATATTGCCTGGCATAGACGTCGTGCAGCCGGTCAAGCACCACCTGCGGCTTTTGTGCGCTGGCGGCCGAATCAAGAAACGCAAGCGGTTTGCCGCGCATGTCTTGCTGCAGTGCGGGAAAATCGCGCCGAATGCTTTCCGGGTCAAAGGCTGCGCTGGGTTGCATCTGGGTTGCCGGCATTGCCATGATCGGATTACGTCCTTTCGCTTGCGTTATGTAAGTGTTGCCGCATCAGATCGCGCACCGCCGCGTGCGGGATCTCCTCCAGCATTTTTTCGGCGAAGGCGCGGATCAGCATGCGTTTGGCGGCCTCGCGACTCACCCCGCGCGTTTGCAGATAATACAGCGCCTGCTCGTCCAGGTTGCCCACCGTCGCCCCGTGCGAACAGACCACATCATCGGTGAAGATATCGAGCTCCGGCCGTGTGAATGCCTGGGCCTTACCCGACAGCAACATGTTATGGTTGAGCTGGTGGGCTTCGGTTTTGTGACTGTGTTCGGGCACCTGCACGCTGCCGTAAAAAATGCCCTTCGCCTGGCCGTCAAGCAGCTGGCGGAAATGCTGGTTGCTGAAGCTTTCCGGCTGGTGGTGCCACACTGGCAGAAAGGCATCATGATGCTGGTCTCCGGTGCCAAGTGTAATACCCTGCTGGTCGCAGCGGATATGCCGACCATTGAGCGCAGCGCGGGTCTCCTGGCGGCTGAGCTGGCCGCCGGCGGAAAGCGTGAAGGCGCGGTAATCGCTATGATCGGCCAGCTCAAGCCGCGCGGTATACAGATGATAACTGGTGCGCGGGGCATCCTGAACGCGGTAATGCGCCAGATGCGCGGCCTTATCCAGCCGCATGACGGTGATGTGGTTTTGCACCTGCGACAGCGTTTCCACCGTTTCGTCGGATGCTCCGTAGAACCGCTCAAGCAGGGTGAGGTTGCTGTCTGCCTCAAGCCATAGCCACAGCTGGCTATAGCGGCTGCCGCTGGTATCATCGCTGAGCACATGATGGATTTCCAGCGGTGCGTCGAGCGAGGCACCGGCCGGCAGATGCAGCACCAGCGCTTCTTCGGCGCGGGCGATGTTTAGGGTCAGCGTCATGGCGGCCGGATCCGTGACATAGGCTTCCCGATATAGCCGGCGGATAACGGCCATACCGGCGGCGTCCTGCCCATCGCTCAGCGAGACGACGGAAAGCGCGGAAGGCAGCCGACTGCGCGCACTGTCCACCCGGCCGTCAACCAGCGTCATCACATAATGGCCCGCCAGCGCCTCTTGTGCGTCCGCCTGAAATGTCGGCGCGGCGGGAATAAGCGCGGCGTCCGCCAGTTTCAGGCTGGTATATTTCCACGGTTCCAGCTTTTTACTCGGAAAGCCGTGGGTGGCAAAGCATTGCGCGGCAATTGCCCGCACCGCCTGCCAGTCGTCGTTGCGATCGGCCGGGCTATGGGCTTTGTGTTGTAATACGGTAGCTTGCATCAGGCGACATCCGCTTTGTCTTCAATTCCAAACGCTTTATATCCTTCCCGCTCCAGCTGTTCGGCGACCTGCGGCCCGCCGGACATCACAATGCGCCCCTGATTGAGAATATGCACCACATCCGGGGTGACATAGCTGAGCAGGCGCTGATAGTGGGTGATAATCAAAAATGCGTGCCCGGGGTCACGCGCGGCATTGATCGCATCGGCGACGGTTTTCAGCGCATCAATATCCAGGCCGGAATCCACCTCGTCAAGAATGGTGAACTTGGGCTCCATCAGCATCATTTGCAACATCTCGAAGCGCTTTTTCTCACCGCCGGAAAAGCCCTGATTGACCGAGCGTTTGAGCATCGCTTCATCGAGATTGAGAATCCGCGCCTTTTCGCGCACCTGCTTGAGAAACGCCACGCCGTCAAGCTCTTCTTCGCCGCGGGCCCGGCGCACGGCATTCACCGCCGATTTCAGAAAATTCATCGACGAGACGCCGGGAATTTCCACCGGATATTGAAAAGCGAGAAAAATGCCGGCGCGGGCGCGTTCATCCGTGCTCATGGCGGTCAGGTCCTGCTGCTCGAAACGGATGGAGCCTTCGCTGAGCACATAACCTTCGCGTCCGGCCAACAGGTGCGACAGGGTGCTCTTACCGGTACCGTTTGGCCCCATAATGGCGTGCACCTCGCCAGGTTTAATATCCAAATCGAGCCCCTGCAGGATGTCTTTTTGATCAACGGCGCAATGTGCGTTTTTAATCTCTAACATAGATGTGTCCCTCACTGGTGTGAATGATTAACCGACAGCGCCTTCCAGGCTGACGCTGAGCAGCGCCTTCGCCTCCACGGCGAATTCCATCGGCAGCTCGTTTAGTACGTCCTTGCAGAATCCGTTGACGATGGTGGAAATCGCATCCTCCTCGCTTATCCCGCGCTGCAGGCAATAATACAGCTGGTCTTCGCTGATTTTAGAGGTCGTGGCCTCATGTCCCACATGTGCGGTCTGGTTCTTGGTCTCGATATACGGTACGGTGCTTGCCCCGCAATGGCTGCCGATCAGCAGCGAATCGCACTGGGTGAAATTGCGGGCGTTGTCGGCGCCGGGCTGAATGCGCACCAGCCCGCGATAAGTATTGGCGCTGTGCCCGGCTGAGATCCCCTTAGAGATAATCGTGCTGCGGGTGTTTTTGCCCAGATGAATCATCTTGGTGCCGGTGTCGGCTTGCTGGCGGGCATTGGTCACGGCGACCGAATAAAACTCGCCCACCGAATCATCGCCCTGCAGAATGCAGCTGGGATATTTCCAGGTGATGGCCGAGCCGGTTTCCAGCTGCGTCCACGAGATCTTCGAGCGCTTGCCCCGGCAGGCGCCGCGCTTGGTGACGAAGTTATAAATCCCGCCTTTGCCTTCGGCATCGCCCGGATACCAGTTTTGCACGGTGGAATATTTGATTTGCGCATCATCCAGCGCCACCAGCTCGACCACTGCCGCATGTAGTTGATTTTCATCGCGCATGGGAGCGGTGCAGCCTTCTAGATAGCTTACCTTGCTGCCTTTGTCGGCGATAATCAATGTGCGTTCGAACTGGCCGGTTTCCGCCTCGTTAATGCGGAAATAGGTGGACAGCTCCAGCGGACATTCGACGCCTTCGGGGATATAAACGAACGATCCGTCGGAAAAAACTGCCGAATTGAGCGTGGCAAAGAAATTATCAGAATAAGGCACGACGCTACCCAGATATTTTTTCACCAGTTCCGGATGGCTGTGCACCGCTTCGGAGATCGGGCAGAACACAACTCCGGCCTTGGTCAGCTCCTCTTTGAAGGTGGTGCCCACCGAGACCGAATCGAACACGGCATCCACCGCCACGCCGGCCAGCGCCTTTTGCTCCTGCAGGGGAATGCCGAGCTTTTCATAGGTGCGCAGAATCTCCGGGTCCACCTCGTCGAGGCTTTGCGGCTTCTCCTTGGTTTTGGGCGCCGAGAAATAATGATAATTCTGGTAGTCGATATCGGGATAATCGACATTGGCCCAGGTCGGCACCTGCTGGGTTTCCAGTTGCTGCATAAACAGGCGATAGGCTTTTAGCCGCCATTCGAGCAGCCATTCCGGCTCACCCTTCTTGGCGGAGATAAAGCGCACGGTCTCCTCGTTTAAGCCCTTGGGGGCCTTGTCCGATTCTACGCGGGTGACAAAGCCGTGCTTATATTCGCGCTGCACCACATCTTCGGCAGACGGGCCGTCGCTATAGGCACTGGGCACGGGTTGGGCAGCAGGCTCTAGGGAATCGCTTGCGGTATACATACTGTGTCCTTTTCAATCGTCTGTGTTGTTGTGTTATGATCTTGATGTGCGTGCATAAAGTCGGCGATACTAAATTGTGCCAGCGTATTCTGCAACGCACGATTAACCACGCGCCAGCCGCTGCGCGCCGTGCAATGGGCCTCAAAAGCGCATGGCTCACCCGCCTCGTGACTGCACATGGTGATAGCAACCGGCCCGTCGATGGCTTTGACGATATCAAACATACTGATATCTTCGGGCGCATACGCCAGGGCATAGCCGCCGCTGGCCCCGCGGGTGGAGCGCACCAGCCCGGCGCCGGCCAGCATTTTCAACAGTTTCATAATCGCCGGCTGGCTGATATGGGTCTGCTCGTGCAGTTGCCGTGCGCTGAACGTCCCGGCACCAGGTGCCCGGGCCATTTCACACATGAGCACGACGGCATAATCGGCCAGGCGGCTTAAACGAATCATCCTTGCAGCTTCCTTTAATTAGGACTATCTTGGTACTGATTACATCATTATAATTAGTATAACATGAAACGCATGTCAATAGGACCCATACAGTACTATTTATGACGACACAAACCAAGACCCCGGAAATGCAGGAAATGATCGAGGATTTCGCCCTGTTTGACGACTGGGAGGAACGTTATGCCTACTTGATCGATCTGGGCAAACGCCTGCCGCCGCTGCCGGAAGCGGCCAAAGTTCCCGAAAACAAGGTGCATGGTTGTGCCAGCCAGGTCTGGTTTGTGGCCGAGCCGGCAGACGATAAGCGGTTGCATCTGGCCGCCGACAGTGACGCCCATATCGTACGCGGGCTGATCGCACTGTTGCTGCGTATCTATTCCGGTAAAACGCCGGCGGAGATCACCGCCATTGATGTGCAGTCCTTTTTTGCCACGCTCGGACTCAAACAGCATTTGAGCCCCAACCGCAGCAACGGGTTTTTTGCCATGGTCCGGCGTATCAGGGAGCTGGCCCGGCATTATGAAAAAACGCCGGCGGGGTGACGCTGGCGTCGGCGGGCGTCATGATGCAGCGCGAAAAGTCGGCTATCGGTCAACGATAATGCGAGTGCAAATAATTGGGGCATGATCATCCCCAAAACAGTGGTGCCGGAGAGAAGAATTGAACTTCCGACCCCGTCATTACCAATGACGTGCTCTACCACTGAGCTACTCCGGCACAAACGCGATTGATATGCCACAGCCCCGGCTTGATAGCAAGTGCGGATTTGTGCTACCTTTATCGAAATAAACAAAACCCTGCCCCGGGCCGGCTATGACAGAAAAACGCAAGCAAAAACCCCCTGCTGACATGCCTGAGCGGCCCGCTGCCTCGGCCGCGCGTCGGGCGCGGGAAGCCGAGGCCCTGCGCCGCAATCTGCGCCGCCGCAAAGCGCCCAATTCCAAGGCAGGCGCATAAATCGTGGATCCCAAGCTTAAAAAGAAAATCATCCTTGCGCGTAACAAGAAGCATCAGCGCATCTTTCAGCATGCCCGGGAACATAAGGCCGAACATGAGCGCATCATCGCCGAAGAGCAGGAGCGGCTCAACCCCGAACGTCCAGATGAAAAAACCCGCCGTCAGCGCGAAGAGGAAGATGAAGTGTGGAGCGAAAAAGTTCACAAAATCCGCAACCGCATCACCAAGAAAAAGCGTAAGGCGAATGAACGCTGGAACCGTTTCGCCGCCACCAGTGATGCGGGCGCGCGCGGTCGCTAGTAGCCCTAGTTCCGGGTTGCGGGCAACGCGTGACATGATTATAAACGATACTAACCCGTACTCATAACCGATAACTGGTAACTCACTATGGCTGGCCATTCCCAGTTTAAAAACATCATGCATCGCAAGGGCGCGCAGGACAAAAAGCGCGCCAAAGTTTTTAACCGCATCTCGCGCGAAATCATCGTTGCCGCCCGCGACGGCGGTCCCGACCCGGCGAGCAATCCGCGCCTGCGGCTGGCGGTGCAGAACGCGCGCGCCGAAAACATGCCCAAAGACCGCATCGAAAACGCCATCAATAAGGGCGCGGGCAATACCGGCGGCGATAACTATGAAGCCATGCGCTATGAAGGCTATGGCCCCGGCGGTGTGGCGATTCTGGTGGAGGCCTTAACCGATAACAAGAACCGCACGGCCTCGGAAGTGCGCGCCGCCTTCTCCAAACACGGAGGCAATCTCGGCGAGAGCGGTAGCGTGGCCTTTATGTTCAACCATGTCGGGATGATCACCTATCCGCCAGAAGTCGCCGGTGAGGAAGCCATGCTGGAAGCGGCGATTGAAGCCGGCGCCGAGAATTGCGAAAGCGACGAATACGGCCATACCATCACCTGCGCGCAGGAGCAGTTCGGCCCGGTGCGTGAGTCGCTGGAGGCCTCGTTCGGCGAAGCGAAAACCGCCAGACTTGCCTGGGAACCGGTGACCACCACGCCGATAGATGAAGAGCAGGCGCAAACCCTGATGAAGCTGATCGATGCGCTCGAAGACAATGACGACGTGCAGCAGGTCACCGCTAATTTTGAAGTCGACGACGCGGTGCTGAAAGTGCTGAGTGCCTAATAGCAGCCATGCGATGCAAGATAATGCGATGAGACGAGAATAGCACATGGCCGATCGCCTCATCGCCTCTTCGTCTCCTCATCGCATCCTCGGGATTGATCCCGGCCTGCAAAAGACCGGATGGGGCATTATTATCAGCCATCACAATAGCTTGAAATATGTGGCGTGTGGCACCATCAAACCAGCGGCTAAAGCCCCGCTGGCGGAGCGGCTGGGCGCTCTCAACAAGGAATTAGAACGCGTAATACAGACCTATCGGCCGCAACAGGCGGCGATTGAAGAAACGTTTGTCACCGCCAATGGCGCTTCAACGCTGAAGCTCGGACAGGCGCGCGGGGCGCTGATCCTGTCGCTGTCGCTGGCCGGGCTGCCGGTTGCCGAATATGCCGCTACCCAGGTGAAAAAAACCATCACCGGCGTAGGTCGCGCCGAAAAGGGCCAGATCGGCATGATGGTACGCACGTTACTCCCTCAGGCCCGCGCAAAGCTGGAGGATGTCGGAGAGGATGCGCTCGATGCGCTGGCAGTGGCTTTGTGCCATGCCCGGTTCAGCAATCAGCCGGCGGCTGCCAGCCGTTAGCTTGCTAATCGTAAAATCTCCTTTATGCTAGCAGCTAAGGATTAACGGCAAATGGCTACCCCATGATCGGAAAACTCAAAGGCCGAGTGGACAGCAGCGACGAGACCAGTTGCATCCTGGATGTCGGCGGCGTTGGCTATATCGTCTTTTGTCACACCCGCGCGCTGGCTGGACTGCAGCCGGGCGCCGCCGCCGAACTGGTCATCGAAACCCATGTCCGCGAGGATCATATTCATTTGTATGGATTTCTCAGCGCCGCCGAGCGCGACTGGTTCCGCCTGTTGACCGGTGTCCAGGGCGTGGGCGCGCGCATGGGCATGGCCATGCTCGGCCTGTTTACGCCGGAGCAGTTGCACACGATCATCGCCGCGCAGGATAAACAAGCCCTGACCGCCACCCCCGGCGTGGGCCCGAAACTGGCGCAACGCGTGGTCTCGGAGCTGAAAAGCAAAGTCGGCGCGCTGCCCGAAGGCGAGATGAGCATCGGCAAACCGGCCGCCGCGCTGGCGGTGGCGGGCACGCCCGGTTCCATGGAAGATGCGCTCTCAGCGCTTGTGCATCTGGGATATGGCCGTGCCGAGGCTTACAGCGCTCTGGCGCGCGCGGCGCAGAAAGAGAATATCGAGGCGCTGGATGGGTTGATTAAAGCCGGGTTGAAGGAGCTGGCGGCATAAAGGGATGTCAGAAGTGGCAGGTAAGATGACGCCCATGCTGAACACGAAATACGAAATACGAAGCACCCGATGATGACATCACCACTCACCACCCCGCACGCCCAGGACGAAGACGCCGGCGAAGCAACGCTTCGCCCGCAGACGCTTGGCGATTTTACCGGTCAGCAGGAAGCCTGTGAGAATCTGCGGGTCTTTATCGGTGCGGCCAGGGAGCGCGACGAGGCGCTTGATCATGTCTTGCTTTACGGACCGCCGGGGCTTGGCAAAACGACGCTGGCGCAGATCATTGCCCGCGAGATGGGGGTGAATTTCCGTGCCACCTCGGGGCCGCTATTGACCAAAGCGGGTGATCTGGCGGCCATTCTCACCAATCTCAATTCCGGCGACGTACTGTTTATCGATGAAATCCACCGCCTTAATGCCGCCGTCGAAGAAGTGCTCTATCCGGCGATGGAGGATTTCACGCTTGATCTGATCATCGGCGAAGGCCCGGCGGCGCGCACCGTGCGGATTGACCTGCCGCGTTTCACGCTGGTGGGCGCGACCACCCGGCTGGGGCTGCTTTCTAACCCGCTGCGCGATCGGTTCGGGATTCCGGTAAAGCTCAATTTTTATCATGTCGGGGATTTATGCCGCGTAATTAACCGCGCCGCCGCGGTGCTGGCGATGCCGATAGCCGGCGAAGGCGCCGAAGAAATCGCCCGGCGCTCACGCGGCACGCCGCGGATTGCTGTACGCCTGTTACGCCGCGTGCGCGATTTCGCTCAGGCCGATGCGGCGGCGGAAATCAGCCGCACACTTGCCGACCATGCGCTGTTGCGGCTGGATGTCGATGCGCTGGGGCTTGATGCATCAGACCGCCGCTATCTGCGTTTCATCGCCGAGCATTATGCCGGCGGGCCGGTGGGTATCGAGACCATCGCTGCCGGCCTGTCCGAACAGCGCGACGCCCTGGAAGAAACCATCGAGCCGTTCCTCATCCAGCAGGGCTTTATCGCCCGCACCCCGCGCGGGCGCATGCTGACGCTAACCGCTTATCACCATCTCGGCCTGAATGCACCCAAAATGCTGCAGTCAGAGCAAACAGAGTTGCTTGAATAACAGTGGGTTGCCATGCTTGCCGTTTAGCAGCCTGTATGATACTTTATTTAAATATGAAAAATTTTTCTAACATACCGCGTACAGCGTCAACTGGTCAGTTCATTACCAAGCCATTGACGCCCGCCCAGCGCGACCGCATTGACAAGGCATGGAATATGGTTGAGGATATGCTTAACGAGCAGGATAGGCAGCCATTAATCGGGAGCCAACGTCATGGGCACGTCGCCAGCAGAGCGGAATCGTAACGACGACACCAGTCATTCCTTTTTCTTCATCGAACGTTTTGCCGGCAGCCACAATGACATAGATGGGCTGATTGCCTATGCATTGTTTAAATCGGATAAAAAAGAAGAAAAAATCAGCTTACGGCGCCGTGGAGTGACGGATGAAGAAATTACTCGCCGTGTGGAAGATTGGTGCGTAACCAACAGTGAAGACCCAAAGCTTGAAAATTATATCAAGAAGGCGCGAGAACTATCGGCTTCCTTTATATTGAAATATCAGAAATCACTTGAAGATGAACGTGATAACCAAACAGCAGAAGAAATCAAAATATTTAAAAATTCATACGGATGGAAACGGCAGTTGAGTATTGGCGTGCTTTCAGGTTTAATCGCAGCAATTGCTGCGCCTTTGTTTTATTTATTGCTTGAAAAAGCCATTCAAGAATCCGATGTTGCAAACCCGCTAAAGCATTGATTCAATCCGAAGAAACAGCACGCTGATGCAGGCCACCTACCGCGTTTATTATGAAGATACCGATGCCGGCGGGATCGTCTATTACGCCAATTATTTAAAATTCGCTGAACGCGCGCGCACCGATGCGTTGCGCGAGCTGGGGTTTCATCAGTCGCACCTGCGGGAAATGCAGGGGCTGGCGTTCGTCGTCACGCGGGTGGAAATCGACTATCATCGCCCGGCGCGGCTTGATGATGTGATCACCGTGCAAACGCTATTGCGGCACGTGCGAAAAGTGCGTATGTCTATGCAGCAGCGTATCTATCGCGAGACGGAATTACTGGCGGAATTGGTGGTGGCGCTGGCCGCCATCGACGCCACGGGGCGTCCCTTCACCATTCCGGAGGCGATAGTGGATGCATTAAAAACCATGAAAGATCAGGCGTGAGGATGTTCTCAACGGCTCCGTAACGCCAGCCAGGATAATTTACGGAGAAAACGATATGGCCGCTGATACCGCCGTCACCCCAGTACAAACCACTGAAATCGCCGGCAGCGCGGCGCCGGCCGCGCATGATATGTCGCTGACGGGACTATTCCTCAATGCCGATCCCATCGTCATGTTCGTCATGATCCTGTTGATTGTGATGTCGATTATTTCCTGGGGGATTATCATTGATAAGGTCTTCACCTTTAAAACGCTGACGGTGAAAGCCAGCCGCTTCGAGCAGGATTTCTGGGCCGCCGAGGCGCTTGATCAGTTTTACGAAAAAATAAAAAAGCGCAAAACTCTGCATCCGATGGCGGCGGTGTTTGCGGCGGCGATGGAGGAATGGACGCGCGCCCGCGGCCATGAACGCCGCCCTTCCGGTGGCGAGCTGGCCGAAGGGGTGAAAGAGCGCATGGGGCAGATGATGTCGGTGACGCGTAATCGCGAGCTTGATCATATCGAAAAGGGGCTGTCGTTTCTCGCCAGCGCCGGTTCGTCGGCGCCATTCATCGGCCTGTTCGGCACAGTGGTGGGGATTATGAACAGCTTCACCGCGATTGCTGGCGCCAATAATACTTCGCTGGCGGTGGTCGCGCCGGGCATTGCCGAAGCGCTGTTCGCCACAGCGCTGGGCCTGTTTGTCGCCATCCCGGCGGTGATTGCGTATAATAAATTCTCGCAGGATTTACTGCGCTTCGGCGGACGGCTTGACGACTTCTCAACGGAATTCACGACGCTGCTCAGCCGGCAGGTGGGCTGAGTATCGGGCTGATAAGGAGGATCCATGGGTGCCAAAATCTCACCCGGCGGCCGGGGACGCGGCTATCGCCGGCAACAGTTTAACGAAATCAATGTGACGCCCTTTGTCGATGTGATGCTGGTTCTACTGGTGATCTTCATGATTACCGCGCCGATGCTGACCGCCGGCGTGGCGGTGGACCTGCCGGAATCTTCTGCCAAGCCTGTACAAGGCAGCGACGAACCGCTGGCGGTGACGGTCACCGCCGATGGCACGGTGTTTATCCAGGAGACCGAAACCACGCTGCAGGAGCTGGTGCCGAAGCTGCAGGCCATTGTCGGCGAAAACCGGGATACGCGGATTTTCGTTCGGGGGGACACCAAGATTAATTATGGTACGGTCATGCGTGTTATCGGCGAAATCAACGCGGCGGGTTTCAGCAAGGTAGCGCTAATCACCGAAGCCCTTAACGCCGAGCAGTAAGAGGAACGAACGGGTGCTACGGGGCATAAGCTTATCGCTGCTACTGCATATTGGCATATTGCTGGTGGTGGCTTTCGGCTTTCCGATATTGTTTGACCGGGACAAGGAGTATGAACCCACCGCGCTGACGGTCGAGGTGGTGCCGATTAAACAGATCACCAATCTGCCCACCGAAAAAAAACCAGTGCGCAAGGAAAAACCGGCCCCTTCCAGCAAACCCAAGGTGAAAAAGCCGGTTCCCAAAACCAAACCGCCCGAGCCTAGGCCTGAGCCTAGGCCTGAGGCTAAGCCTGAGGCTAAGCCCGAACCCAAGCCGAAGCCAAAAGAAGCGCCGCTCCCGCTTCCTAAAGAGGAGCCGCAGGAAGCGGAGCCGGAAAAAAAGCCCGAGCCCGAAGACGAGCCCGAGCCCGAAGACGAGCCCAAGCCGGAAGCAAAGCAAGAAAAGTCGGATGATTTCGCGGTGCTCATGAGCAAGCTGCAGCAGGAGGAACTGGCGGAGGAAGAAGACAACAACGCGGAACCAGCGCCGGATCGTACCACCAGCCGCTCGGATACCTATTCACCGACGATTCCGCTTTCCATCAGCGAGAAAGACGCAATCCGCAGCCAGTTTGTTAAATGCTGGCGGATGCCGGCCGGCGCCAAGGATGATTATACGATGGCGGTACGATTGCGGGTGCTTGTCAAGCCCGACGGCAGCGTCTCGCAAGTAGGGCTTGTGCCCGAGCAGCGCGCACGGTATCAATCGGACAGATTTTTTCGGGCGGCGGCGGATTCGGCGATCCGCGCCGTGCATCAATGCAGCCCGCTTGAGAATCTGCCGCCCAATAAATATGAGACATGGAAAGACATGGAACTCAATTTTGATCCGCGTGAAATGTTATATTAGCCGGGAGATTGACAATGCCAAACAGCCAGGAATTGAGAATGGGACGTGGAATGACAGGAGAAGAAGGGCAAGCAGAACATCCCCTTGCGACGGCGCGATGCGCCGCATTCCCTAACCCGGAAAGGGCGAGGATCAGGATGCAGGGAGCCCGCCCCTCATCCCGTGCCTCAGCTTTCTTACTGGCCATATTGTTACTGCTTGCGCCCGGTCTGGCACAGGCTCAGCTGAAGATAGACATCACCAAGGGCAATCTTGAACCCCTGCCGATTGCTGTTACCGATTTTACCTCGGCCGATAACAGCGCGCGCGTTGGTAAGGATATCGCACGCGTGGTGGCGGCCAATCTGGAACGCTCCGGCCTGTTCCGTCCGATTGAACAGCGGGCGTTCATCCAGACTATCACCAACGGCGATGCCATGCCGCGCTTTGGCGACTGGCGGCAGATCAATGCCCAGGCGCTGGTGACCGGTACCGTCACCGCAACTGCCGCCGACAAGATCCGGGTCAGTTTCCGGCTGTGGGATAATACGGTGGAAGAACAAATCGCCGGCAAGGAATTTAACACCTTTGCCCGCAACTGGCGGCGCCTGGCACATCTGGTCTCGGATGAAATTTATAAGCGCCTAACCGGCGAGAAGGGGTATTTCGACTCGCGCATCGTCTATGTTTCCGAGACCGGCCCGGCCAAACGCCGGGTGAAGCGTCTGGCGATCATGGATCAGGACGGCGAAAACCATAAATTCCTCACCGACGGCAGCGCGCTGGTGCTGACGCCACGCTTTTCGCCCAGCACGCAGGAAATTCTGTATATGTCGTACAAGCGTAAGGTGCCGCGGGTTTATCTGCGCGATTTGCAGACCGGCCGTGAGGAATCGCTGGGCACCTTTGAGGGCATGTCGTTTGCGCCGCGTTTTAATCACGACGGGAGGCGCATGCTGATGTCGATCGCCAAAGACGGCAATACCGAGATTTACGAGATGGATTTGCGTACGCGACGCATGCGGCGGCTGACGCAATCACCGGGGATCGATACTTCGCCCTCTTATTCGCCGGATGGCAAGCGCATTACCTTCGAGTCGGACCGCGGGGGCTCGCAGCAGATTTATGTTATGAACGCCGATGGCTCCGGCGCTCGCCGCATTTCGTTCGGTGAAGGCCGCTACGCCACGCCGGTATGGTCTCCGCGCGGTGATCTGATCGCATTTACCAAAATGTATGGCGGGCAGTTTCATATCGGGGTGATGCGCCCGGACGGTTCCGGCGAACGGCTGCTGACGCAAAGCTGGCTCGATGAGGGACCGACCTGGGCACCGAACGGCCGCGTTTTGTTGTTTACCCGTCAATATCGCAGCCGCGGCAATCAGCCGGGAGACTCGCGTCTGTTCTCGATTGATGTCACGGGGCACAATCTGCGTGAAGTGGTGACGCCGACCGATGCGTCTGACCCCGCCTGGTCGCCGTTATTACCGTTGTAAAGGCACCCGGCTCAAGGGGGTGATGATGCCGGATGTGATTTATTCCACCCGTTCGACGCGGACGACGACCCGCCGGTTAAGCTCCTGATTAGCCGGAATGGGGTTATCCTGTGCATCCCGGTTTGGAACCTTGGGCCTGGTATCGGCGTAGCCACTGGCATGCATCAGTTCGCGTTTCAGGCCGTCAGCAATGAAAAAGCGCACCACATTCGTCGCCCGGGCTGCGGAGAGCTCCCAGTTGGAAGGGTAGGTATCGGAGCGGATCGGCACGTCGTCGGTATGGCCGTCGACAATGATCTCATAGGCATCGTAATCAAAGTCGCGCAGGATATCGGCGACCGATTGCAGAATTGGCACCGCCTCGCGGCGGAATTTGGCCGAGCCGGAATGGTAAAACGAGGAACTCGACAACTCCAGCTGAATACCGTCATCGGTCATCTCAACGGAAATATCCTGCTCCAGGCTCTGGTTTTCGATCAGGATTTCCGTTTCCTCTTTCATCATCTCGAAGGCGTCTTCGGATGACTTGCCCTCGGCCTTGCCGACGGTGGCCAGGAACGCTTCTGAGATTTTCTTGAAATTATCGGGTTTGGGTTCGGAGACGGTAAACAGCAGCACAAAAAAGGTCAACACCAGCGTCACCATGTCGGCATAGGTGATCAACCAGTCATCCAGACCAGCCTCGTAGCGCCGCTTCTGGCTTTTAAACGACTTGATATTCTGCGGCTTTTTCGGCGGCTCTGGCTGTGGTGTGCGTGCGGCCATAATCCTTTACGATGATCTTATCTGCGTATCGATATTAAAGTGAATATCGGGATCAAGGAAGCTGTTGAGGCGATCCTGCATCAGACGCGGGCTTTTCTTTTCGGACAGCATGATCAATCCCTCGATCACCATCAAATTCCGGAACCGCTCGATTTCTTCTTTTTGCTGGAGTTTAAAGGCCGCCGGCAGGAACATCATCCGCGCGAACAGTACGCCGTACAGCGTGGTGATCAGGGCCAGCGCCATTCCTTTGCCGACCACTTCCATGACATCTTCGGCGTTCACACCGAGTCCCTGCAGCATGGCAATCAACCCGACCAGGGTGCCGAGCATGCCAAACGCCGGCGAGGTGGCGCCCATGTTTTTCAGCACTTCCACAGGAATGGTCTGACGTTCATATTCGGACTCGACCGCGGTTTCCATCATCACGCGCAAATCTTCCGGTTTATGGGCGGTGGCGACCAGCTCCAGACAATAGCGTACGATCGGATCATTGGGTTTGACCGATTTGATTTCATTCTCCAGCGCGGGCAGGCCTTTTTGCTGCACCAGATACGCCCATTTGATAAGGCGGCCGATTTCCTCATTGAGCCCTTCGCGCGTTGATTTGGGTTTTTTCAACATCCACCAGATGGCTTTAAAGCCGATCAGCACATAACGATGGTGAAAGCTCATAAAAGCAGTGGCGATGGTGCCGCCGAAAACCATCAGCAAACTCGCCAGATCAATATAGATCAGCATATTATCGGTGCTGAGCCACATCGCGCTGGTAAATAGCAATATCCCGATGATCGTGCCAAAGAGGGCGGCTAGCGACATATGAAACTCCCTGTTTCCGTGATAAGCGGTTTCTTATTGGTCAGACCGCTTTTTTATTGTTACCATAATGGCCTAACGCCTAGGAAAAGGCAAGAACCTATCACGTGACGATGACGCCCAACAAACCGCCGGTTATCGGTTTTACGCTCGATTACGAGACCACGCCGACCTATTCCAAACTGCCCTGGTATGCGATTCGTGAGAATTATGTCTTTTCGGTCACACCGCATGGTGCCGTGCCGCTGGCCCTGCCCTATGCCATGGAGCAGCTGGAGGACTATCTGGGCATCATTAACGGGCTGGTGATTATCGGCGGCGATTTTGACGTGCCCCCCGAGATGTACGGGGAATCGGCGGTGCATGAAAAAGTGACGACCAAGGATAACCGTACGGCATTTGAATGGGCCATCACACGCGAGGCATTTGCCCGGCGCATGCCGATCCTTGGCATTTGCGGCGGCCAGCAATTGCTCAATGTTGTGCTCGGCGGCACGCTGATTCAGCATATTCCTGACAGCGTACCCAACGCATTGGCGCATGAACAGCCCAACCCGCGTAACGAAATCGGCCATACCGTAGCGATTGCGCCACAGTCGCTCCTGCATCGTATCGTCGGTCAGGATGAAATCGGTGTCAACAGTGCCCACCATCAGGCGGCGGCGACGGCGGCGCCGGGGTGCGTAGTCAATGCCACTGCGCCCGATGGCGTCATCGAGGGGATTGAGCATCCCGAGCATCCGTTCTGCCTTGGAGTGCAGTGGCACCCTGAATATCAGGTCACACCGGCCGATACGTCGATCTTCCAATCATTCGTGGCGGCGGCGCGAACGTATTCGGATGCAAAAAAATAACAGGCATGTTATCCCGTTGATCGGGTTTATACGCGCCCGCGCGCACCATGTCCTCTGCTAATGAGAGAGACGCCTGTTCGCGAAACCATTCGCTTGTCCGGGATAACACAGAGGAAAACGATGACATCTTCCAAACCCATCCGCATCGCCAAACGCGTGGCCGATGCCGGGCTATGCTCGCGCCGGGAGGCGGAGCGCCTGATAGACCAGGGGCGCGTGGCGGTAAACGGCGACGTCATCACAACGCCGGCGCTGACGGTTTTACCGGCGGATACGGTGCACGTCGACGGCGAAGCGCTGCCGGCGCCGTCACGCCCGCGGCTGTGGCGTTATCATAAGCCGATCGGGCTGGTGACCACGCACCGCGATCCCGAAGAGCGGCCTACTGTTTTTTCCCGGCTGCCGGCGGACATGCCGCGCGTGGTCTCGGTTGGCCGGCTGGATATCAACAGTGAAGGCCTGCTGTTGCTGACCACCAGCGGCGAGCTGGCGCGGCACCTGGAGCACCCCGCGACGGGAATGTTGCGGCGCTATCGCGTGCGCGTGCGCGGCAAACCCGAAGCCAAAGCGCTGCGGCGCCTGCAGGACGGTATCACCATTGAGGGCGTGGCCTATCGCGGCATACATGCATCGCTGGAGCCGCATCACACAGGCGGTAGCAATTACTGGCTGCAGGTGCATTTACGCGAAGGTAAGAACCGGGAGATTCGCCATGTGTTTGAGCATCTGGGCTATCCCGTGAACCGTCTGATCCGCACCGCCTACGGGCCGCATGAGCTGGGTGATCTGCCGCCGCGCCAGGTGGCGGAGGTGGTCACGGGAAGTAAGCCGTTAGCGATTAGCAGATAGTAAGCGGCTAACCGCTGACGGCTAACCGCTAGCGGCTAACCGCCAGCGGTTGTCATATATGGAATGGTTGCAAACACTGGTGCCCGCCGACGCGGCCTGGCACGGACTGCTTAACGTGCTGCTGCATGGACTGCATACAGGCATGATCACTTTTGTATTGGTCGGCTGGCTGTGGCGGCCGCTGCTGATCATCCACCGCGCCGTGCTGATTGCCATCTGGGTGTCATGGGCTGCGCTGGGGCTGTATGTGGGCCATCCGGGTTATTGCATCCTGACCGACTATCACTGGCGGGTGCTGCAGGCGATGGGCGTGTATGGCTTGCCGCCGTCTTACATTGAATTATTATTGCAGCCACTCTGGCCAGCGGATATTCCCGATACGCCGTTGGCGGCGGTAATCGGCGGGGTCTTTGCGGCGGTCACGTGGTTGTCATTCGCCCGGCGGGTTCGTGAGCGAACCCATGCGGGATAGGATATAAAAAATTCTATACCCTGAACGACATCCCTTATACCATTTTTTTATGCGTATCATCGCCGGAATCCACAAGGGCCGCACGCTGGACTCGCCGCCGGATCGCTCGATCCGCCCGACGGGCGAGCGCACGCGTGAGGCATTTTTCAACCTGTTGCTGCACGGGCCGTTTGATCCCTCGCCGGTGATTGACCAGACCGTGCTCGATTTATGCTGCGGCAGCGGGGCGCTTGGGCTTGAGGCGCTCTCACGCGGGGCGGCGCAGGCCATTTTTGTCGACAGCAAACGTCAGTCGCTGCAACTGGCCCAGCATAACGCCGCGCGCCTCAGAGAAACCGCGCGCAGCCGGTTTATCCAGTCCGATGTGCAGCGCTTGCCCGCGGCGCATGAACCGGTGGCGCTGGTGCTGATTGACGCGCCCTATCATTCGGGGCTGCTGTTGCTGGCTTATGAGTCGCTGCAGGCGCAGGGCTGGCTCATGGCAGGCACCGTGATCGCCGCCGAGCAGGGCGCCAAGGAAGCCATGCCCGATCTGCCTGCCACCACGCTGCATACCGATCGCGTCTATGGCAAATCCCGCATCGGCATGTGGGTGGTGGCGTAGTCAGTCGGCTGGCTAAGGCAAGGTCAATTAATTAACGCGCACGTGAGCGGGTTGCCACGATGTGGTCGGGTAAATTCATTTGCTCAATTTCGTCAACAATGGCTTCACCTTCAGCCCGATCCAATGCGCCATCAGTAGTAAAATCGCGTATCATGCTCTGAGTGCGTTGTAATTGATCACTGATATCGGAATCGCTGGTGCGAAATACCACTGATTCACCATCCAATTGACTATTAATGGCCCGGGCCATTGCTCTGGCTTTGAGATCTCTGGTGTTAGCCATGATGCTTGCAATGCAGCCTAAAGCTTCGTGGTCATTTCTGCCGCCGTCTCCGTCATGCAGGTCGCCCAAGCAGGCTGCAAGCCGATTGGCAACTGTTGCGGGGCTCGGGCTGGCAGCCGGTTCATCACGGCCGTCTCCGGGAGTATGGGTCTCCCGCTCCGCCGCATGAGCTTTGCCTGAGAAATGATCCGCATATAACTGATCAATACTATCAGCACCTTCATAAAGCAAATTGCCCAATGCGTTGAGTAGACGTCCTACCAGGGTCGGCCCGCTGGAGTCGAACTGATTATTGTATACACCGTCTACAATGGAGCGCAGATAGTGCATAAACTGCCCGGCCCAGGCGACAAGTACCCCCAAGAAAGTTCGCTCACTTCTGGCTGAATAACCATAATCAGGCCCCTCCGTGTCAGAGGAAGCCGGTGCGGCGTCGGCTGTTTCCCCCTCGCTGCGCGCGTCAGGCCTGCCACCGCGTCGCGTATCATCTGGTGCGTGGCGCGCGGGATGGGCTTCGCGCCGCCCATACCTCCGTGGCCGATGGTCATCATCGCAGCGATCGTCGAAGGCGTCGCCGAAGACGTGCTCGCCATTGCCACGGCAGCCGTCCCACTCGCCGTGCGCGCGCGAGCCGTCAAAGCGATGAGCCGGGGCATGCCGGCCGATTTCTCCGACAATTCCACCAATGATCCCGGGGATATTTCCGGGACCGAAATGATCGAGATCGAAACGATGGCGATGCCCGCTATAGATATTGGGATAGTGGCCGGGGACCGGGCCATAATCATCGGCATAGCCGCCATAACCCAGCCTTCGCCGTTCCCGATGATAATGGCGGTCTTCGTAGGGATAGAGTTTAAATCCTGCGGACATGATCCTCCGATAAATATCATTTCATTCTACAGTATAGCGCGGCAACATGTCACTTTTATGACATCTCAGGTGGTTAATTTACATTTCCCGCCCACGGCCGGCGGCCTGGCTGATGGCGGCCTCAACGAATTTGCCGGCCAGATTCATGCCCTGCCCGGCCAGTCGCTTGACGGTCTCGCGCGATTCCTCATAGACCGCCAGCTGGCTGGTGCGATAGGCGGTATGCGCCTTGTCGGCTTTTTGTTTCTCGCTTTCCAGCTGCTGTTCGAACTGTTGCAGCTGGCCTGCGAGCTGGTCATACTGCCCGGCGCTTAAGGCCTGCCCGCCGAGGGCCTGCTGGATACGCTGGCGCAGATGGTCCTGCTCGACTTCTTCCAGTAAGGCCAGGGCCTGATCACGGCGCATCTTGCCGCTGCGTAACTGCTTGAGTATGGAATCGATATTGGTGATATCCTGGACCGCCTGATCGACCTGATCGGCCCGTGACTGAAAGTTCATATCCGCAATCTCGGCAAAAAGTGCCGCAAACAGGACAGTGTAATCTTTATACAGTTGGGCCAGCTCGCGGCGGGTGGCACTGTCGGGAGAGCTGCGCCGGCTGGCCGGCTGGCCGGCGGGTGCCAGATCGGTCCGGGTGCTACCCTGCGTGCCGCGATGCAGCGTGCCGGCAGGGTTGCCCTGAATCATGCGCAGCTGCGACAGGTCATAGGCCAGATATTCCACAGACAGGCGGCTGTTTTTCTCATACAGGCTGGCCTCACCGGAGACCAGCGCCCGCACCGCGTCGTGAAAATACTCGATGCGCGGGCGCATATCGCCTTCTTTCAAGCGGATAACCCATTGGCTCTCGATGGCGGCGATTTGCTCATATTGCCCGTTCATTACGGGAATCAGGGATTGCTTGTCGGACATAAGGGTTTTGGCTGTTTGGGTTTCAGTTTTTAGAATAGTATCGTGAAACACGAAAACCGAAAACCTTAAACCGATGCTCGCGCTTTATATTCACTGGCCGTTTTGCGCCTCAAAATGCCCCTATTGCGACTTCAACTCGCATGTGCGCGCCGAGGTCGACGAGGCGGCGTGGCAGCAGGCCCTGCTTGCCGAGCTTGAGCATATGGCCGCCTGGATGCCGGGCAAAACGCTTGGCAGCATCTTCTTTGGCGGCGGCACGCCCTCGCTGATGCCCCCGGCGACGGCCGGGGCGCTGATTGAGCGGGCCTGCCGCCTGTTTCCCGTGGCCGAGCCGCCGGAGATCACGCTCGAAGCCAACCCGACGACCGCTGAAGCCAGCCGTTTTGCCGATTTCCGGGCGGCCGGCGTTAACCGGCTGTCGCTGGGCGTGCAGTCATTGCGCGATGACCAGTTGCGGTTCTTGGGGCGCACCCACGGCGCGAGCGAGGCGCTGCGAGCGGTGGAGCTGGCCGCGGCGACCTTTGAGCGTTACAGTTTTGATTTAATCTATGCCCGCCCGCAGCAGACCGTAAGCCAGTGGGAGGCCGAACTGCGCGAAGCCCTCGCTTACGCCGACGGGCATCTCTCGCTGTATCAGCTGACCATCGAGCCCAATACCGCGTTTCATCACGCCTATTACCATCAGCAAGCCTTTGCCCTGCCGCCGGAAGACAACGCCGCCGCGCTGTTCGAGGTAACGCAGGCGGTGATGGCGGAGGCCGACCTGCCGATGTATGAAATCTCCAACCATGCCAGAATCGGGCAGGAGAGCCGCCATAACCTTGCCTACTGGCAGGGACGGGCCTATCTCGGTGTGGGGCCGGGCGCGCACGGGCGCATCCGCCGCGCGGGCGAGTGGGTGGCCACGCAGACGCTGAAAAGCCCGGAGCGCTGGCTGGAACGCACGCTGGCCGACGGCCACGGGGTGGAGTCTTACACCCCGCTTACAGATGCTGAACGCGCCCAAGAGCGGCTGATGATGGGCCTGCGCCTGCGCGAGGGCATCGCCTGCGACGACGCGATGACAGCCATCATTGACGCGGCGGCAATCGCCAGGTTGCAGTCTTACGGGATGCTTGAGCCAGGAGAGGATTATCTGCGCGCCACACCGCGCGGTCAGTTGCTGCTCAATCAGGTGATTATCGAATTATTAGACCGGGCGGGTTAACGTTGCACGCCCATCGTTTGTTCATTCTCATTCGCCACGCGTGAACGCCAATAATCGTCCGATCGATCGGCGGCCGGGTGTGATTGAACAGTGAGTTGCGGCGAACGGCCATGACCCCGCGATAAGTCTTTTGCCAGCGCCTCCTGCCGTTCAACCGCGTCAATTCGTTGTTCAATTCTGTCAATTTGCTGGTTATTCTGAAAGACATGACCCATACCAATCAATCCCAGTGTTGAGCTGACTGCCGCGGTCGCCAAGGCGCCTGCTTCTCCGATACCTTTAATTATCGTACTGGTTAATCCACCTCCACTTTCACCTAACATACCAAACTCATATCCCAGGCCAACTACACCAAAGAATGCACCGGCAGCCAGTGCCGCCGTTGACAGCAGGAAAGTGAGCGCATTAGACGTTGAAAGTAAGCCACTTTCCATACGCCGCTGCGTTTTAAAGTCTTCAATTGCCGAATCTCTAGCCATAATCATATACCTATTTATATGTATTTATTTAATCTGAAGTGTAGCATATTGAACTTTTGTGAAATATGAAGATTTGATGAAGCCTGTGCTGGTGACTCGCCGGTTATTCAAACTGCACCGGCGCCGGATCGATCACCTCAAACTGATTGCCGTCAATTTCGATCACCGCCATACCGCGCTCGATCCGGCCATTATCGTTCAGGCGAAATATACCGTTGGCCGGCCCGCTATAGCCGCTGGAGTCGGTCAGCACATCGCGGCTGAAACCGGCACCGGTGGTCGCCAGCGTCCCGGCCAGCGCCACCGCATCATAGGCCAGGGTTGCAATACGCGGTGGTTTATAATCATACGAGGCCATGAAACGCTGCTCGAACGCATCGTAAAAACGCGGCGGCCCGCTGGCAAACCAGGCCCCGCTTAAATTATACTGCTCGATCAGCTCGCGGCTGTCCCACAGGCCGGTGCCGAGAAACTGCACGGTTTGCGGGTTGACGTGGTTTTTGGCGAGTTCGTCCAGCATGGGGCCGAGCACGGCGCCGCCTTCGGGTAAAAACAGGGCATCGAAATCAAAACGCGCGCCGGTGGATCCTTCGGCCACCAGCTGCTTGATATCCTGTGGCAGGGCGCCGCTGCCGGGCGCATAGCGGATAATCGGGCTGACCTCAACGCCGAACAGCGCGGCTTCTTCGCGCGCGGCATCGACCACTTTGCGACCATAGGTGTTATTGGGAGCAAGCACCGCCAGCCGCCCAACCTTGCCCTGCGTGAAGGCATAGCGCATGACGCGCTGGGTTTGCGCATCCGGGTTAAACCCCAGTGTGAAAACCCCTTCACCGGCGACGCCGGGGTTGTTGGAAAAGCTCAGCAGTGAGACTTTGCCGGTGGCCGCCAGCGGTTTGATGGCATGAACCTCCTGCGCATACAGCGGCCCGATGATCAGTTCCGCACCGGCATTAACCGCATCGGCCGCTGCCTGACGCGCGCCGTCAGCGGTGCCTTTGGTATCTTCGGGCACGAGTTCGACACGGGTAGACGCCATGGGGCCTTTGAGTGTGGCGTATTTATCGAACAAAGCCATTACCGCGGCATCCTGTAGGGCCTTGCCAAGGGTTTCCGACTGGCCGGTCAGCGGCAGCAACAGGCCGACTTTCACCACCCGGCTAGGCGTGATGTCATAGGCGCCAGGCTGTGGCTGCTGAGGTGGCGGCGGGGGAGGAGTAGGCGCGCCATAGGCTTGGGCCGCCGGGCGGCTGCGCTCTTGCTCAGGATAATCAAACGGTTCGCGCGAAGTCTGGCAGGCGGCGACCGCCAGGGCCAGCCACGCGAGCATTGCCCAACGCATCAAGGCGAATACTTGCACCATATACCTCTCCCTGCTAAGGCTGTTTTTTATGTCACTGCACAATAAGTCAGCCGATAGTAAAAGTAAATCGTCTTGCGGCTGCTTATATATCGTCGCCACCCCGATTGGCAATCTGGGCGATATCACGCTGCGCGCCGTGGAAACGTTAAAACAGGTGGCGCTGATTGCCTGCGAAGATACCCGCGTCACCCGCAAATTGCTCACCCATTTTGATATCCATACCGAAACGGTGAGCTATCGTGAGCAAAACGATGCGCGGATGCGCCCCGAATTACTGGCGCTTCTGCAGCGGGGAGATGACGTGGCTTTGGTCAGTGATGCCGGCACGCCGCTGATTTCCGATCCCGGGCTGCAGCTGGTGCAGGCCGCATGGGCAGCTGGTATTACTGTTGTGCCGATTCCCGGCCCGTCCGCAGTGATGGCGGCGCTTTCGGCCAGCGGGCTGGCGGTGGAGCCGTTTACGTTCGTCGGGTTTCTGCCGGCTAAAGCTTCTGCGCGGCGGCAACGAATTGGCGAGATCGCAACATTCCCAAGCACGCTGGTGCTGCTTGAATCACCGCAACGGCTGAAGTCGGCGCTTGCCGATCTGGCGGCGGGGCTGGGTGCGCGTGAGGCGGTGGTGGCGCGCGAGCTGACCAAACGATATGAGACAGTGCGCCGCGGCGTCTTAAGCGAGTTGCACGCCTATTATGCGGCGCAGACGCAGGTGAAAGGCGAGATTGTGGTGGTGATCGGCCCGCCGGCTGCGGCCCCGGCGCAACCCGGCGAGGCCGAGCTTGACACGCTGTTGCAGGCGGCGCTTGCCCAGATGAGCGTTAAACAGGCGGCGGCGGAGGTCTCGGCGGCCACCGGCGCCAGCCGCAGCCGGCTGTATCAACGGGCGCTGGAACTCAAGGGCAAAGCCACCATCCGGCAGCCACGCAGCTGGGGCGGTGCGGACGGTGAGCAATGAAAGCGCGCTTACAGGCCTATCGCTACGGGCTGCGCGCCGAGAGCCTGTGTATTGCGTATCTGCTGGCCACCGGGCATCGCCTGCTTGGCCGTCGGGTGCGCCTGCCGGTGGGCGAGATTGATCTGATTGCCCGGCGCGGGCGCACGCTGCTTTTTATCGAGGTGAAGGCGCGGCGCACGCTGGAGGCGGGGCTTTATGCCCTCAAACCGGCGCAGCAGCGGCGCATGCTGCAGGCGGTTAATGGCTGGATCGCCCGCCACCCGCGCTACGCTGATTATGATGTGCGCTGTGATTTAATGGTGATTGCGGGCTGGCGGATGCGTCATCTGCGGCACGTGCTGGAGATGGACCCGTAAGCCGCTTAGGCAGGCCGTCAGGTGCACACTGCGGCGACGGTGCGCCGGTGCCTGCCTCCCGGGCCTGCTGTTCCGCCAGCGCCGCCTGGCCGATGGATTTGAAGACGGCGTTTGTTAGTTCGTGGGGTATATCCCAGTTCTTATCTATTTGTTGGATATACGGCTCAAATAAAGTAAATGGTATACGCACCAACAATGCGTTACTTCCCGCAGGAGAGGCTTCATATTGGCGAATAAGAAAGCTATTCAGTCGAGTGGCGCCGTTTTCAATTAAGTTATTTTGCGTATCGCGCGCAAATTTGCCTTGTAAGTCGAAGAGGTAATGCGAAGGACCATCATATTGCAACAGGACTTTGCGTTGCTCCGCCCCTTCAACTGGATTCAAAGTGCCTGCCTTTACCACTGTGGGCTTCATCGTACAACTTAGATCCACCCTCGTTAAGGTGGCAGGATGCTCGCTGGGAGGATCAGGTTGATATCCATCGTTTCTGAGAATTGTTTTCAGGACTTGTTCGCCTTTTGATGGGTTGTCTTTATTTTTCACTGTTTCATATTTTATTGTTCCGTCGTGCTCTAACACACCCTCAGGCACGTCAAATCCAAAGGCTTGGCAAGACTGGAATATTTGTCGTTTATTGCGACCGGTTAAGCGATATTCGTCAGCAGCGGATGGTGAAGCACCATGGCGCGGGGTTGACTCGTGCGTTATGAGAAATGCTGTTAGCTCCTCTAATATGTTTTGTGCAATCGTCTGACATCCCTGGGCACCACAGGCATGCAATGCGGCAATGGCATATAAACTATTGGCAAAGTCCCGCGCTGTGCATTTTTCGTCTCTCATTATCTCCTTAAACCCCTCGTCCCACCGTTGCAGCCATTTATCCGGTGGCACCAGGGACAAGGTGGCCAGGGCAAAAATACTGTTGGCGTAGTGTTGGGCGTTCCCGTTGGCTAAACGTTGCGCGCTTACCTCATACCATGCGTCACGCCACGCCGCATCGGGACGTAAGCGTAGGTTATGAAATGCGAATATGGCGTTGGATAGCTGTCGCGATAATGCATGCGTCAGGGCTGTTTCATCACAGCATGCCTGCCATCGCTGAACCAGGGCGGCGATTTGCGGATAAAACGTGGC
>CAZMBI010000012.1:0-4474 GCA_964564675.1 uncultured Azospirillaceae bacterium | reverse complement strand
AACGGGATGACAGCTTCATGAAGATTAAGGGTTGCGTAGATGCAGATGGTTAAGCGGCCCGCAGCCCTGCCCGAAGCCGGGAGCGCTGGCAATCGCCGTATGCACATAGGCGCGTGCGGCACTGATTGCCTCTTTCAGCGGGCGGCCATGGCCGAGCTCGGTGGCGATGGCTGAGGCCAGCGTGCAGCCAGTGCCGTGGGTATGCGCCGAGTCGAGCCGGTCGGATTCAAACCACTGAGACCGGCCGTCCTGCAGGAGCAGGTCTTCCACCCGAGTGCCCGCCCGGTGCCCGCCTTTAAGCAGGATGGCGGGTCCGGCGGCGGCGATGGTTACCGCCGCCTGCTCCATTTCCTCGCGGGTGTCTATTGTCATGCCGGTGAGCCATTCAGCTTCCGGAATATTCGGGGTGATCAGACTGGCCAGCGGAAAAAGCCGCGTGCGCAGGGCGCTGACGGCTTCGTTCTCCAATAAGGCGGCGCCCGAAGTCGCTACCATCACGGGATCGAGAATGACGGGGATGGAACGCCGCTGGCCTGAGCTTCCCGCGTCAACGGGGGAGGCCGGGAGAAGGCAGGCCAGACTATCCGCTACCGCCTCGATAATGTCGGCATTGAGCAGCATGCCGAGCTTGATGGCATCGACGCCGATATCCTCGATGCAGGAATGAATCTGCTGCGCCACGAATGCCGCCGGCACCGCGTGTACGGCCTGCACGCTCTGAGTGTTTTGCGCGGTCAGCGCGGTGATCGCCGTCATCGCATAGCCGCCGCGCATGGTCACGGTTTTGATGTCGGCCTGAATGCCGGCGCCGCCGGAGGAATCGGAGCCGGCGATAATGAGGATACGTGGCAACATAGCAGTTATTTGTTAACCGTTAGCCGTTAGCGGCCTGTGCTGGTGGCGACGCCCTAAGCCGCGATCACACCCGCCAGCTCATCCGCCATGGTTCTGATACGCCTCTCATCTTCGCCTTCGACCATGATGCGAATCAGCGGCTCGGTCCCGGATTTGCGGATAATCACCCGGCCGGATGCACCCAGTGTCGCTTCGGCTTCGGCGATAGCGGACTTGACCGCCTCGATTTCGAGTGGATCGTGTCCGTTATAACGGACATTTTTCAGAATCTGCGGCACCGGGCTAAACACGGTGCCGGCTTCACTCAGGGGCCGGCCGTCCTCGATTAGTACCGCCAGCATCTGCAGGGCAGCCAGCAGGCCGTCGCCGGTGGTCGAGTAATCGCCCAGAATAATATGTCCGGAGGGCTCGCCGCCGACATTGAAACCCCAGGTGCGCATGGCTTCCACCACATAACGGTCACCCACCTGGGTGCGGTGCAGCTTAAGTCCGAGCGAGCGCATGTAATGCTCGAGCCCGAGATTGGCCATATGCGTGCTGACAATGCCGTCGCCTTTTAATGCGCCGATGGCCGCCCAGCGTTTGGCGATCATCGCCATCATCTGATCGCCGTCAACCAGCCGGCCTTTTTCATCGCACATCACCAGCCGGTCGGCATCGCCGTCGAGGGCCAGCCCGAGATCCGCCCCCTCGGCGATCACGCGTTCGGCAAGCGCCTGCGGGTGGGTTGAGCCGCAATTCTTATTGATATTAAAGCCGTTGGGTTCCACTCCCATGGGAATGACTTCGGCGCCCAACTCCCACAGGATGATCGGACCGACGACATAACCAGCGCCGTTGGCGCAGTCGATCACGATCTTCAGGCCTTCGAGGCTGAACTCTTTCGGAAAGGTGCGTTTGACATATTCAATATAACGGCCCTGCGCGTCATCGATGCGCTTGGCGCGGCCGATTGTTTCCGGTGCGGCGAGGCATTCGCGCAGGCCGTTTTCCATACGCTGCTCGATGGCCAGTTCGATGGCGTCGGAGAGCTTGTATCCGTCGGGGCCGAACAGCTTGATACCGTTATCCTGATAGGCGTTGTGCGAGGCGGAGATCATCACGCCCAGATCGGCACGCATCGAACGCGTGAGCATGCCCACGCCGGGGGTAGGCAGTGGGCCGACCATATAGACATTCATCCCCACCGACAAAAAGCCCGAGGCCAGCGCGGTTTCGATCATATAACCGGACAGGCGGGTATCCTTGGCGATGACGACGCGATGGCGGTGCGCCCCGCGATTGAATTCGCGGCCGGCGGCCATACCGACTTTAAGCGCCAGCTCGGCCGTCATCGGCTCGGCGTTGGACTCGCCGCGAATGCCGTCTGTACCGAAGTAACGCCGGGTCATGACTTGCTCACGCCTGTGCTTCATCCCCGGAGCCGTCGGATTTTTTCTTCCGTTCACGGCGTGAGGAGGGCAGGGAGGATTTAATCGGGGTGACTTTGGTATCCGTCGGCGTCTGGCGCTGCGGTTGTTCGCCGCGCAGCAGGCCCTCAATTTCATCCCCGCTAAGGGTTTCATATTCAAGCAGTGCATGGGCGATGGTATCCAACTCCTCGTGGTGTTCGGTCAGAATGTCGGTTGCCAGGCGGTGCGATTCATCGAGAATGCGTTTCACCTCCTCATCGATCAGTTTGACCGTGTCGGGAGATACATTGCTCGAGCGGGTGCCCAGCGCCTGACCGAGGAAGGGCTCGGCAGTTTCATCGGCGTAATGGACCGGGCCGAGCTTTTCGCTCATCCCCCACTCCGCGACCATGGCGCGCGCCAGTTTGGTGGCGTATTGAATATCGGATGAAGCGCCGCTGGAGACTTTGTCATAGCCGAATACCAGTTCCTCGGCTACCCGGCCGCCCATGGCGACCGCCAGGTCGGCATACATTTTCTCACGCTTATACGATATTTTGTCAGCCTCGGGCAGGCGCATCACCATGCCCAGCGCGCGGCCGCGTGGGATAATGGTGGCTTTATGGATGGGATCGGAGGCCGGCGAGTGCAGCCCCACCAGCGCGTGGCCCGCCTCGTGAAATGCGGTCATTTCTTTTTCGTCTTCGCTCATCACCATCGATTTGCGTTCAGCACCCATCATCACCTTGTCCTTGGCGTCTTCTAGTTCTCGCATGGTCACCACTTTTTTGTTTTTGCGCGCGGCGAGCAAAGCGGCTTCATTCACCAGGTTGGCCAGATCGGCGCCGGAAAAGCCGGGCGTGCCGCGGGCAATCACCGAAGGATCGACATCCGGCGCCAGCGGCACTTTTTTCAGATGGACTTTAAGGATTTTGGTGCGGCCTTCAATATCGGGATTGGGCACCACGATCTGTCGGTCAAAGCGGCCCGGGCGCAGCAGCGCCGGATCGAGCACGTCGGGCCGGTTGGTGGCGGCGATCAGGATGACACCTTCATTCGACTCAAACCCGTCCATTTCCACCAGCAACTGGTTCAGCGTCTGCTCGCGTTCGTCGTTGCCGCCGCCCATACCGGCCCCACGATGGCGGCCGACCGCGTCCAACTCGTCGATAAAGATGATGCACGGCGCGTTTTTTTTGCCCTGTTCAAACATGTCGCGCACCCGCGAGGCTCCGACGCCGACGAACATTTCCACAAAATCCGAACCGGAGATGGTGAAAAATGGCACACCCGCCTCACCGGCAATGGCGCGCGCCAGCAGGGTCTTACCGGTGCCGGGGGGGCCGACGAGCAGGCAGCCTTTGGGAATTTTTCCGCCCAGCCGCTGGAACTTTTGCGGATCTTTCAGGAAATCCACAATTTCGTGCAATTCTTCCTTGGCTTCGTCGATGCCGGCGACATCGTCGAAGGTGACTTTCTGGCTCATTTCGGTGAGCATCCGCGCGCGCGATTTGCCAAAGCCCATGGCGCCGCCGCCGCGGCCCCCGCTTTGCATCTGCCGCATAAAGAAAATATACACCCCGATCAGTAATAAAAACGGCAGCCATGAGGTGAGGAAGATGCTCCAGAACGTGCCGGAACTGTTACCGGGCGCGGCCGCGATTTTCACATTATGCTCGTTGAGCATGCGCACCAGATCAGGATCCTGCAGGCCCTGCGTTTTAAACGCCTGACCGTTACTGAAATGACCGGTGATTTGCGTCCCTTCTTCAGGGGACTGGCGAATCACCACATCGGAGATTTCACCGTTTTGCACTTTTTGCAGAAAATCGGAATATACCAGCTGGGTATAGGCGGTCTGTTGCATCCCGCCTTCAAAGAGTTTGTATAAAAACAACACGCCGAGCAATATGCCCAGCCAGATCAGCATGTTTTTTCCTGCAGATGGCATCAATCAATCCTATTCAATCAGGCTATCAGGTATAGCGTAAAATGGTGATTCCTCAAGCGTTTTTGCCGGCTGAAACGTGGTGATAACCGGAATGTAGGCACTCAATGTAGAATCATACCATATATGGGGAAGGCTGACCACCGCGTCAAGCTGCCAGATCGCCGGCAGACTTAGCCGCGCCGGATGGGGCAGATCGAGCGCGACGCGGTCTTTAACCTGCGACCAGCCGGCAACGCCCAGCGCGGCGATGGTGTGCTCTAGTGGCTGCCGCTCATCG
>CAZMBI010000011.1:0-70966 GCA_964564675.1 uncultured Azospirillaceae bacterium | reverse complement strand
ATCCACCACGCCGTTCACGGAGCAAAAGATCAGGCATGTCCTCGTTCTTTACGGGCAGAATTTGCAGCTGTCGGCGTATGGGGCGGTGAGCATCAGCCAGCAGGCCATACGCCGGCCCCCAGCGAGGCGTTGCCAACAAGCCTCACGGGCGGGTATACGCTGGACAAGGCAACAGAAGAGATGCGCCGGATGGTCTAGACCGGCCGCCTGCTTCTCCACAGCACCGCGCATTGCCATAGACAACCCGCCCCGGCGTGCAGTAGTTTTGCACTATGCCTCTTAACGCCGAACAGCAACAGGAAGTCGCCGCCGCCCGCGCCGAGCTCAACGACACCTATCGTGTCATCGCGCCCGAGCTGGAGGCGGTGCTGTATCAACCGATTCCCGTACTCGATCACGGCTTTGTGCGCGTGGTCGATTATATGGGCGACGATGCGGCGATCGTGCAGGCGGCGCGCGTCTCTTATGGGCGCGGCACCAAGAAAGTCAGCCAGGACCGCGGACTGATTAACTATCTCATGCGCCACTGGCACACCACACCGTTTGAGATGTGTGAAATCAAGTTCCACATCAAGCTGCCGATTTTCGTGGCGCGGCAATGGATTCGCCATCGCACCGCTAACGTCAATGAATATTCGGCGCGCTATTCGATCCTTGATAAGGAATTTTATATTCCCGCGCCGGAGTATCTGTCGCCGCAATCGGCCAAAAATCATCAGGGGCGCGGCGAAGACAGGCTGTCGGCATTCGAAGCGGCGCGGGTGATGGAGATTCTGCGCGGCGACGCCGAACAGGTCTATGCGCATTATGAGGAATTGCTGGGCGAAGAGCCTGAGAGCCAGGGCATTGCCCGTGAGCTGGCGCGCATGAATCTGACGCTCAATTATTATACGCAATGGTATTGGAAGATCGATCTGCATAACCTGCTGCATTTTCTGATGCTGCGGGCGGACAGCCACGCGCAGTATGAAATCCGCGCCTATGCCGATGCCATGCTCGATATCGTGCGCCGATGGGTGCCGTTTGCCTATGACGCGTTTATGGAATACCGCATGGGCGGCGCACAGCTTTCTAAAACCGGTGTCGAGGTGGTCAGGCGCATGATTAACGGCGAGCAGGTGAGCCAGGAAGAAAGCGGCCTCACCCGGCGTGAATGGGATGAGCTGGTAAGCAAGCTGGGGATTTAGTGTCAACAGGCGCCAGCCTTAGTGTCACAACAGGCCCTGTCCGTACCATCATTCGCGCGAAAGCGGTAATGACGAAGCAAGCGCGCGCGCGAGCTGATCGTAATGGCCGGTCCGGTTTTTGCCACCTTCGTCCGCCGCTTCACGAATCGTCGCATCCAGCGGGATCTGGCCCAAAAAGGGCACGCCGTGCCGGCGCGCCAGCCGCTCGCCGCCGCCCTCGCCGAAGATGGCGTGGCGCGCGCCAGAAGGATCGGCAAAATAACTCATATTCTCGATGATGCCCAGCACCGGCACCTCGACGCGTGTGAACAGACCGAGGCATTTTTCGGCATCGATGGTGGCTACCTCCTGCGGCGTGGTGATGATGATCGCGCCGTGCAGCGGCGTCTGCTGGACGAGTGAAATGTGCGTGTCGCCGGTGCCCGGCGGCATATCAATCAGCAGCCAATCAAGCGGTTGCTCTTCGCTTCCCCAGCGCGCTGCACGCAGCATCTGAACCAGCGCCTTGGTAACCATCGGTCCGCGCCAGATGGCCGCCTTATCCTTGCTGAGATTACCCATCGACAGGGCGCGCAGCCCGTGCCCGGGGATCGGCATCATCAGGCCGTCTTTGGTTTCCGGCTGGCCGGAATGCTGAATGCCCAGCATGCGCGGGATTGAGGGGCCGTGAATATCGGCATCGAGTATTCCCACCGACTGGCCGGTCGCATGCAGCGCGTGCGCTATATTAACGGTGGTGGTGGATTTGCCGACGCCGCCTTTGCCGGAGGCCAGCGCAACGACGCGGCGCACATGCGGCAGCGGTTCACGATTCCACTGCGCCGGCTTACGTTGTTCGGGAGCGATCATAATCCATTATATTCTTTGGTTGAACCTTGCTAACAGTCCGTTTATATATAAGACCGCTCATATGTAAGGCAATTGCATGCGCAAACATTTTATAGTTTTTTTGACAGTGCTGATAGGCGCCGCTACGTCGGTACAGGCGCAGCCGTCACCGAACATGGATCCCATGATGCGCCAGATGCAGCAATCGCTGCAATCCCCGGAAGGCCGGCGCATGATGCAGCAGATGATGCAGAATCAGGAAATCGACCTGTCGAATCAAACCGGGTGGAATAATCATAACTGCGATGAAAGCAAGCTGCGCCGCTGTCAGGCTGGCTATACCTGTAGCGGCAGCGATGAACAGGGGCGCCCGACGGATGTACGCATTGAGGGGCGGGAGAAGGGCCGGTGCCATGTGCGTATGGTCAATCCGGACGGCTCGCGCGGAGATTGTCATTACAGTGAGGGAACCGTCGATGCGCTGATTCGCCTGCAGGAGCGTCGCACCATCAAGATGCAGGAAGCCATGGAGCTGGGCCGGAAAGTGGCCTCGGAGTGCCAGTTCACGGACGCCAGCGGCAAGCCGATCGATCTACAGAACATGCAGCCACAAGCAACAGGAGCGCGCTGAATATGACATGGGGTAATGGTAATCGCGGCCCGTGGGGCCAGGGATCAAGCGGCGGTGGTGGCGGCCAACGTCCGGAGCCGCCGCAGGCTGATCTGGAAGATTTGATCCGGCGTGGGCAGGAATCGCTTAAGGGCATTCTCGGCGGCGGCCGGGGCGGCAATTCCGGAGGCGGCGCAAATGGCTCGGGCTCCGGTGGTGGCTTCGGGTTCAGCAAACGCAGCGGGTTGATTGCCGTGCTTGTGGTGTTGCTGCTGTGGATGAGTTCCGGAATTTATCGCGTTGAACCCGACGAGCTGGGTGTGGTGCTGCGTTTCGGCGAATATCACCGCAAGACCGATCCGGGGCTGAACTATCATTTGCCGTATCCCATTGAACGTGTGCTGATTCCCAGCGTCACCAGTATTAACAAGGTAGAAGTCGGGTTTCGCACCGGGCTCAATGAAAGCAACCGCAATATCGGCTTTGACGAAGAAAGCCTGATGCTCACCGGTGATCGCAACATTGTGGACATCGATTTTGAAGTGCAGTGGAAAATTGATGCTGCGGTGCCGCAGAACTATCTGTTTAACGTGCGCAATACCTCCGGCATTATCAAACCGGTGGCGGAAAGCGCCATGCGCGAGGTGATTGCGCGGAATACGCTGGATGACATTCTGACCATTGCGCAGTCGGTCATCGCTATCGATACCAAACAGATCATGCAGGACATGCTGGATTCGTACGGTGCCGGGGTGGAAATCGTGGCGGTGAACCTGAGCCGGCCGGACGTGCCCTCGCCGGTGATTGACGAATTCCAAGACGTCAAACGCGCTGAGCAGGATAAAGAAACCGCGGAAAGTGTTGCCGAAGGCTATCGCAACGAAGTGCTTCCGAAAGCTCGGGGGGAAGCGGTGCAGATGGTGCAGCAAGCCACCGCCTACAAAAATCGTGTGGTAGCGGATGCCGAGGGTAATGTCGCGCGGTTTCTCTCGGTGTATGATGAATATCGACAAGCTAAAGATGTGACCCGCAAGCGCATCTATTTCGAGACGATGGAAGAGGTGATGGCCGATATGCAAAAGGTCATTATCGACGGTGAGGCCGGTCAGGGCGTGTTGCCCTATCTGCCGTTGCAGGAGCTGCGGGCGCGCACCACCAACACCAACAATTAGGCTAATGTTATGCAGAAATACACCATACTAGCTATTATTGCCGCGTTTGTCGCCGTATTGCTGTATCAGTCCGTGTTTATCGTGGACCAGACCCAGCAGGCGCTGGTCATACGTTTCGGGGATATTCAGCAGGTGGAAAAAGAGCCGGGCATGAAGTTTAAGGCGCCATTTGTCGATAATGTTGTGTATTACGATAAGCGTCTGCTTGAGTTCAGTGCGCGGCCGCAGGAATTTATTACGAAAGATCGCGAAGCCGATGTGGAAGAGCGCGTGGTGATCGATGCCTTCGTGCGTTACCGTATCGTCAATCCCGTACGGTATTATCAGGCGGTGCGTAATCAGTCGAACCTCGAAAGCCGACTGGGCAGTATTGCACTCGCCAATATGCGCCGCATCATTGCCAGTAATTCCCTGAATGATCTGCTTTCGGAGAGAAGATCCGAAATCATGGAAGAAATCGAACAGGCGGTGAATCAACAGGCTACCAGTGAAACGGTCGAGGAGTTTGAGCGGTATCAGGCGGATGAGAACAATCCCAAACGACGCAAGCGTCAGGGTTTTGGGATCGAAGTGGTGGATGTGCGTATTATGCGTGCCGATCTGCCGCCGGATATCAGCCAGGCAACCTATGAGCGTATGCGCAAAAACTTCACCAAGGAAGCGCAGAAATTCCGCGCCGAAGGGGAGGAACAGGCGCTGAGAATCCGTTCGGCGGCTGATCGTGAACGGGTGGAAATTGTGGCCCAGGCGCGTAAAGAAGCTGAGACCTTGCGCGGTCAGGGCGATGGAAAATCCGCCAAAATTTATGCCGAGGCGTTTAACCGCGATCCCACCTTCTTCGAGTTTTATCGGGCTATGCAGGCCTATCGCAAGGCCTTGCGCGGCAGCGATACGACCCTTATCTTATCGCCTGAGAGTCAATTTTTAAATCAGATGGATTAAGAGCGCGGCGACGATCGCGCCGCCATCCGGCAACCATTCAGGTACCTTATGTTTCGTTCGTTTATCGCGCTTTGTCTGATCACCATCGCCGCCGCGCACCCGGCAATTGCCCGCGAGATGCCGGCAAGCTTCGCCGACATGGTGGAGGAGTTATCGCCGGCGGTGGTCAATATTTCCACTTCGCAGAAACTGGAAAGCAACGGCCCGCGCCTGGAATTTCATGGGCTGCCTGGCGGTGAGGAATATGAGCCGTTCCGTGAATTCTTCGAGCGGTTTTACGAACGTTTCGGCGATGACGGTGGCGGTCTGTTCCCACGTGAGCGCAACGTCACCTCACTGGGATCGGGCTTTGTGATCGACCCGGAAGGCTACATTGTTACCAATAATCACGTGGTCGAGCAGGCAGAGGAAGTCACCGTCACCTTTCAGGATGATAGTAAATATGAAGCCAAGGTGGTTGGCCGTGATCCGAAAACCGATTTAGCCCTGATCAAAATCGAAACCGATAACGAACTGCCGCATGTCTCCTTCGGTGATTCGGACGAGGCGCGCGTGGGCGACTGGGTGATCGCCATCGGCAACCCGTTCGGCCTGGGCGGTTCGGTCTCGGCCGGGATTATTTCGGCGCGCTCGCGCAACATCAATGCTGGCCCGTTCGATGATTTCATTCAGACCGATGCGGCGATCAACCGCGGTAATTCCGGTGGTCCGCTGTTTAACATCGACGGCGAGGTCATCGGCGTCAACTCGGCTATTTTCTCGCCTTCGGGCGGCAATATCGGTATTGGGTTTTCGATCCCCGCGGCGCTGGCCGAGCCGGTGCTTGAGCAGTTGCGGGAATATGGTCGCACCTTTCGCGGCTGGCTTGGTGTCAAAATCCAGCACGTAACGGAAGAAATCGCCGATAGTCTGGGACTTGAGGAGCCGCGCGGAGCGCTCGTGTTGGCGGTTAATCCCGACAGTCCGGCTAAAGCGGGCGGCCTTAAGGCCGGTGATGTGATTCTCCGCTATGCTGGTCAGCCGGTTGAGGAGATGCGCGAATTGCCGCGCATGGTCGCCGGAACCAAAGCCGATACCGAGGTGGAAATCGTGGTCTGGCGCGAGGGTGATGAAGAAACGCTTGATATCACCGTCGGCGAAATGGAAGAAGAAACGCCGCAGGTGGCGGCAGGCGAGAAAGGGGATCGCGGCGATGAGCAATCCTCGCGTGCAGAGGATTATCTCGGCCTGAAGGTCGTCACACTTACCCGCAGTATCCGCAAGGAGTTCAATATCGAGCAGCCCCGGGAAGGGGTTATGGTGCTGGGCGTTGAGCCGGGCACGGCGGGGGATGAATCCGGCCTGCGGCGCTATGATATTATCGTGCAGGCCAATCAGCGCGCGGTGGAGTCGGTAGACGATCTGCGCGATGCGATTGAGGCGGCGCGCGACGACGAAAAAAACCACGCCCTGTTGCGTATCAGCCGTAGCGGCACCATGCTGTTCGTCACGATTCCGGTGCGCTAGATCGCTGGATGCGCGGCACTTTCTCTTGTTCCCTTATCCGCTGATTTGCTCGTCCGTATAGCCCTGCACATATAACGCCGCGCGTAAATCGGCATGCGTAATCGCCGCGTGCGCCCCATCGCGTACCACCGGCTTGGCGTGATAGGCCACCCCGAGGCCCGCCGCCTGCAACATAGGCAGATCGTTGGCGCCGTCGCCGATGGCCATCGATTCGGCCGGCGCAATTCCCAGCTGCGCGATGGCGTGCTGCAGCGCCTCATGTTTGCTGTGCTTGTCCAGAATCGGCTCCATCACCCGGCCGGTGAGTGTGCCGTTGCGGATTTCCAGATCATTGGCTTGATCGGCGTCAAAACCCAGCGCCGCGCGCACGCGTTCGGTGAAAAACGTAAACCCGCCGGAGACCAGCAGGCAATAGCCGCCATGCGCTTGCATGGTGGCTGCCAGTTCGCGCCCGCCGGGCATCAGCGTGATGCGGCTGTCATAGACCACCTGCAGGGCGTGCTCGGGCAGGCCTTTGAGTAGGGCGACGCGCGCGCGCAGGGCGGCCTTGAATTCCAGCTCACCGTTCATGGCGCGCTCGGTGATGGCCGCCACCTGGTCTTTCAGTCCCAGATAATCGGCCAGTTCATCGATGCATTCCTGCTCAATCAGTGTGGAGTCCATATCACAGACCAGCAGCCGCTTGCGGCGATGGGCGGTGGGCTGGGTGATGATGTCGCAGCCTTCGATGAGCCCCCACCCCATCCCTTGCTCCAGAAAAAACGATGGGTATCCATCGTTTTTTCGCGCATCAACCCCATCAATGGGGGAGGGGGCTTCTTGTCCCTCCTCCCGTTTACGGGGGGAGGTTAGAAGGGGGGCATCATGATAAAAATCACAGGCTTCCCGCTCGCTTAGCCACTGCGGGCTGGCGTGCAGCATCTCGACCAATGGCGCGAGCACGGACTCATCCAGTTTTTTGGTACCAAAAGGCGCGATCACCGTGGTAACGTATGCCATATGAACGAATCTCCCATTATCGTACTGATGGGGCCGACCGCGAGCGGCAAATCGGCGATTGGCCTTCATTTAGCGCAAAAGCTGAATGCTGTCATCATCAATGCCGATGCGATGCAATGTTATCAGGATTTGCAGATTATCACCGCGCGACCGGGCGATGAGGAGATGGCGCAGGTGCCGCATCGTCTGTATGGCATCTGGCCGTGGGATTTTCACGGTCACGCCGCTGCCTGGTGCGAGCTGGCCACGCAAGCGATTCACGACGTGCTGGCCGCCGGGCGCACGCCGATACTGGTTGGTGGCACCGGCATGTATATCAAAACCCTGATGGAAGGCATCGCTCCGGTGCCGGAGATTTCGTCGGCGGTGCGCAGGAAAGTGCAAGCGCTAGCATATGCTGAGGCAATCCCACCCCCAACCCCCTCCCTCAAGGAGAGGGGGCTTTTTTCATACCTCCGGCGCATCGACCCGGTGATGGCGGCGCGGCTGAAACCCGGCGATACGCAGCGGATTATCCGCGCGCTGGAGGTAATGGAGCAAACCGGCCGCAGCCTCGCCGAATGGCAGGCGGAACGCACGCCGCCGCCATTCGAGCCGCAGCGCTTCCGCTGCTTCAAGGTCGCCATCCCGCGCGAGGTGCTTTATGCGCGGATTAATGCGCGGTTTGACAGCATGATGGAAATGGGTGCACTAAAGGAGGTGCGGGCGCTGATGGAGAAGGTTGATGGCCAATGGGATAGCTGCGATATGCTCGACAAAAAGCTGACTAAAAACCCCGATCATCCAAGTATCCCATCATCCCAATATCCCATCCTCAAAGCTCACGGCCTGCCGGAGCTGATGGCCTACCTGCATGGGGAGATGTCGTTGGAAGATGCCATTGCCAAGGCGCAGCAAAATACCCGCCACTATGCCAAGCGGCAGGAAACCTGGCTGCGTCACCAGATACCGCGGGCCGAAGCGGTGCCCTATGATGACCATAAAGCGGCGCTGAAAGCCGTTGATCTTGCGGAAAATGGCAGGTAGTCTAACCTGTAGTCTTGGCTTCGCCATGGCAAGGTGTGCACGCACGAAGAGACGCGGCAATCCATCTTATGGCGCATTATACAAAAGACATGCCAATGACGCGGATGAAACGAGGATAGTATGACCGAATATGAAACCAGCCAGATGACCGGGGCCGAGATGGTGATTAAAGCCATGCTGGATAACGGCACCGATGTGGTGTTCGGTTATCCCGGCGGCGCGGTGCTGCCGATTTATGACGCGCTGTTCAAGCAGAACCGGCTGCGCCATATTCTCGTCCGCCACGAGCAGGGCGCGGGCCACGCCGCCGAGGGCTATGCCCGCTCCACCGGCAAGGTAGGGGCGATGCTGGTGACCTCAGGGCCGGGCGCGACCAATACCGTCACCGCACTGACTGATGCGTTGATGGATTCCATTCCGCTGGTGTGTGTGTCCGGCCAGGTGCCCAGCCACCTGATCGGCACCGACGCCTTTCAGGAGGCCGATGTCACCGGTATCACGCGGCCCTGCACCAAACACAACTACCTCGTCAAGGATGTCAACGATGTTGGCCGCATCGTTAACGAAGCCTTTCACGTGGCGGCAACGGGCCGGCCGGGACCGGTGCTGGTCGATATCCCCAAGGATATCTTAAACGCCACCGGCACCTATCGCGGCAAGGCGACGGTCAAACGTCATTCCTATAAGCCGGTGCGAAAACCCAGCCAGAAAGCCGTTGAAGCGGGCGTGGCGCTGATGGCCAAAGCCCGGCGACCGATATTTTATGTTGGCGGCGGCGCGGTCAATGCGGGCGCTTCAGACAGCCTGACCAAGCTCGTGCATATGACGGGTTTTCCCTGCACCACCACGCTGATGGGGCTTGGCGCCTTTCCGGGTTCGGACAAGCAGTTTCTTGGCATGCCCGGCATGCACGGCTCGCTTGAAGCCAATATGGCGATGGCCGAGTGCGACGTGATGATCAATCTCGGCGCGCGCTTCGATGACCGCGTCACCGGCCGGCTGGACGGGTTTTCGCAGGGCTCGAAAAAGATTCATGTCGATATCGATGCCTCGTCCATCAACAAGGTGGTGCGTGCCGATGTGCCGATTGTCGGCGATGTCGGCGAGGTAATCGAGATGATGATCGCGCTGTGGAAGAAAAAGAAAACAACGCCCAACCAGGTGGCGCTGGCCAAATGGTGGAAGCAGATTGACGAATGGCGAGCGCGCGACAGTTTCGGCTTTAAGGATTCGGGCGATATCATCAAGCCGCAAAAAGCCCTGCGCCATCTGTATGTCGCCATCCGGCGCAAGGATTTTTTCATCACCACCGATGTCGGCCAGCACCAGATGTGGGCGGCGCAGCATATCCTGTATGACAAGCCTAACCGCTGGATGAGCTCGGGCGGGCTTGGCACCATGGGCTATGGCTTTCCGGCCGCCATCGGCGTGCAGGTGGCGCATCCGAATAAAACGGTGGTCTGCGTCACCGGCGAGGCCTCGTTTCTGATGAATATTCAGGAGCTCTCCACGGCCGTGCAATATCGCCTGCCGGTGAAAATCTTTATTCTCAATAACCATTATATGGGCATGGTGCGCCAGTGGCAGGAGATGTTCCACGGCAACCGCTATTCCGAATCCTACATGGATTCGCTGCCCGATTTCGTGAAGCTCGCCGAAGCCTACGGCATGAAAGCGATGCGCTGCAAAAAGCCGGGCGAACTCGATGACCGCATCAACGAGATGATGGCGCACAAAGGCCCGGTGATCTGCGATGTCTGGGTGGACCGCGACGAGAATGTCTATCCCATGATCCCTGCCGGCGCCGCCCACCATGAGCTGGTGCTCGGCCCCGAGGAAGTGAGCGGCGAGCTTGATGTCAATCAGGTGTGATCTTCAGATAAAGCCGAAATACCTGGCATTTAGTGTTTGGTAATCGGTGGCTGGTGATGTATTTAATGCTGAATACCAGATACTAAACAACAAATGCCCTTATGTCCGAATCACTCGACATTGTGTATGACATCTCCGACGAAAAGCCGGAAGAGGCGCGGCATATTCTCGCTGCACTGGTGGATAACGAATTCGGTGTGCTCAACCGTGTGGTCGGGCTTTTTTCGGCGCGCGGTTACAATATCGAGGCGCTGACCGTCGCCGAGGTGGACCCCAAAAAAGGACTGTCGCGCATCACCATCGTCACCAGCGGTTCGGCGCAGACCATCGTGCAGATCATGCATCTGCTCGAGCGCATGGTACCGGTACACAAAGTGCATGATCTGTCGGTCGAAGGCCCGCATGTCGAACGCGAACTGGCGCTGATCAAAGTTTCCAGCAAAGGCGAGGAGCGCGTTGAGGCGCTGCGCATCGCCGATATCTTCCGCGCGCGGTCGGTGGATGCCACCACCGAATCCTTTATATTCGAAATCACCGGCAACTCCGCCAAGGTGGATGCCTTTATCAATCTCATGAAGCCGCTGGGTATGGTTGAGGTTGCCCGCACCGGCGCGGCCGCCATGGCGCGCGGCAAAAAAGGCATTTAACATTTTGATTCTGTAATAAAATCTCGTATAATACATGTACGGGGGGTAGAGTGTATGATGCTGACCACCGCACTACTGGCGGCATTTCTGGCTAGCGCGCCGATTATTGGGGAGGATCCACTCGGCGAATATTACGATAAGCTGCGCGAGGGATGCGAAAGCGCCACCAATACGGCGTGCTGTCTGGCGTCGGTGCGCGAAATGCGCAAGCGCCAGGCGCAATTTTCGACCACCGGGCGAAACTGCCCGCCCGGTTTCCGCCGCGCCTCGCTGCGCTGCCCCTCCAGTTATGACTGGTGTCAGTATGACCCGAATGCCCCGGCGGAGCCCGAATAAGTCACTCAGACCGGCACCGCCATACACCTATGGTCAGCAGCGGATACACCAGTAACTTCAAGGCGCCTGCCACCTCAAACATGAATAACGCGCCATATAAACAAAGACCGGGCACGATCCATGGCCGATCGCTCACGCGGTGATGCCGGCAGATATGTAACAGCGGAAGCAGTAACAGCATATTATCATGCTGATGCTGCCAGGGGCTGAGCAGGCAGGTGAGTATCAGCGTCCACGCCCAGGCACGTTCTCCGGAAAGCTTATCGGCCTCAACCTGTCGCCACAGATAATAAATCAGCGCGCCGCCCGCCAGATAAACGGTCAGAATGATGAATCCGATAGCTGGCACATTTTCAGATTCCGCCAGGGGTGAAGGGGTAAACAGGGTCAATAACCCGTGTAGATTGAGCATGCGCCCGAAATGGAAGGTTTGATTGGGCGACGTGAGGGTTGACAGCATAAATTCCGCGTAGGCCAGATAGCTGTCTGTGCCATAAAGCATCAGACTGCTCAGCCATAATATGCCGGCAGCTGATAATAAACCGAGACCGCGTCGTCGGGAGAGGGCCGCAATGAAAGGATAAAGCATCAGGTGGGGTTTCAGCGCCATGCCAGCGGCGATCGGCAGATAAGCGGCAGGATGAACAGCGCGCTGAAATGGTGCGGCATACCATACAGCCAATAGCAATAATGGCGAGAGTTGCGCGAGGAGAAAGCTTTTATACCAGGCAATGCTGGCGCAGACCAAGAAAGCCGTAAATATAACTGGCGGCAGGTCTTGCCAGCCGGCATGGAGCAGCAGTCGTACGCAGATCAGAAATAAAATCAGATTGAGTGTCTGCCACGCCAGATACGATGTCTCAAGGTCCAGAAGGTGCAAGCTATGTACCATCATCAACGAGGCGGGCGGATATAAATAGGGCAGGAGCTCTTTTTGTGTGGCATCAGTTTCTAGATAACTATCAAGCAGCCTGGATTGCGTCCGTTTTTGTCGGCTGTGATCATAAACGACTTGTTCGCTGGCCAGTATCTCAGATGCGGTAAAATAAGCGATAAAATCGGAAACATACAAGCCGTCACCTTCAGTGAGCGCTACCTTGGGTAACAGCACAGCCCAAATAAGCGCGGGACAGATGTAGCTGATGACAGACCGAATAGTCGGCATTTGCCTAAAATCCCATAAAATACTGATATTTTAGTGGCTTGGCTTTTATGCTATAATCCACTACGGAACACTTTACGTGATAGGGATGTTAAACATAAAGGAGAAACATCATGGCGGGGGGTATGATTGCAATTGTGGCGTTATGGACGATGCTGTCCAGTGATCCGAATGCAGTCTATATGCAGGACGATTTGCCCTATGAGCAGCTTTATGCCAGTTGCGAGGGCAAGGGCGGCCGTGCCTGTTGCCGTGCCTCGGTGCATGCGATGAAGGAACAGCGGGTGATGCCGGTGAGCGTCAAGCAGGGCTGCCGGGAAGGCGAGCGGATTGCCTCGCTGCCCTGCCCGGCGTCGCTGACCTGGTGCGAGCCGGAGGAAAAAGCCGCCGGTTATTCCCGCCCTGGCGCCGGTCAATCACGATAAAAGCTTGAAATCTCCTGACTCCGGCGCTAAAAGCACAGCTTAAAGCGAACGTAGAGAAAAGGAGAGCGGCCATGCGCGTCTATTACGATGCCGATTGCGACAGTAACCTCATCAAATCCAAAACCATCGCCGTCATCGGGTATGGCAGCCAGGGTCACGCCCACGCGGCCAATCTGCGCGATGCGGGCTGCAAGCATGTCAAAGTCGGGCTGCGCTTCGGCTCTTCCTCCATCGACAAGGCGAAAAAGGCCGGGTTTGAAGTTTCCACGCCCGAGGAAGTCGTCGCCGATGCCGATGTGGTGATGATGCTCGCGCCCGATGAGAATCAGGCCGATATCTACAATGCCATCGAAAGCCAGATCAAGCAGGGGGCGGCGCTGGCCTTCGCGCATGGCTTTAACTATCATTTTGAATTTATCCGCCCGCGCGCCGACCTCGACGTGTTCATGGTGGCGCCCAAAGGGCCGGGACACACCGTGCGTGGTGAATATGTCAAAGGCGGCGGCGTGCCGTGCCTGGTCGCGGTGGGAGAGAACCCCTCCGGCAGCGCGCTTGATGTGGCGCTGTCTTATGCCTCTGCCATCGGCGGCGGCCGCTCGGGCATTATCGAAACCACCTTTAAAGACGAATGCGAAACCGACCTTTTCGGCGAGCAGGCCGTGTTATGCGGCGGTCTGTCGCATCTGATCATGGCCGGATACGAAACCCTGGTGGAAGCCGGCTATCCGCCGGAGATGGCCTATTTTGAATGCCTGCACGAGACCAAGCTGATCGTCGATTTGATGTATGAAGGCGGGTTGGCCAACATGCGCTATTCGATTTCAAACACAGCCGAATACGGCGACTATGTCAGCGGCCCGCGGGTGATTACGGAAGAGACCAAGCAGGCGATGAAAGCCATTCTGGCCGATATTCAATCCGGCAAATTCGCGCGTGAATTTATCGCTGATCGGCAAACGCAGGGCGCCCACACGCTGGAACAATTCCGTGAGGCGCAGGCGAAACATCCCATCGAGGAAACCGGCGCCAGGCTGCGCGGCATGATGCCGTGGATCTCCGCCGGCAAGCTGGTTGATAAAGCGAAGAACTGACGGGGGTGAGTGAGTCTGCACCGCCGCCTTATGAACCGGTCATCCCGAGCACAGGTGAGGGCTCCGGTAGGATTGCCGCAGATGCTTCGTTCCGGTGCGGTGCTGGCGAAATGATGTAGCCTCATCCCTCAGACGCCGGCAGGAGGTCCGGCACTTCTCATCTATAGCTAACTGACTTTATGCTTCGCATAAAGACGCCCGCTACGCGGCGGAATCCCGCTCTTGCGAGCGGGCTTCATTGTCGATTAACAAAGTTAATCGACAATATGATTGCAACCAGGAAAGGACGGAATAAGAGAGGCGTTGATAGGGTTAAGCGCGCATCATTTCTTGCGGCACGCCGGTTTTGCCACTATAGATATGATATATGACTGATCGCATTATCATTTTTGATACTACCCTGCGCGACGGCGAGCAATCGCCGGGTATGTCGATGACGCGCGAGGAAAAGCTCCTCGTTGCCGAAGTGCTTGACAGCATGGGGGTAGACGTCATTGAGGCCGGTTTCGCAATGGCCAGTCAGGGCGATTTCGAGAGTGTCAAAGCCATTGCCGAGACCGCGGGGCAGGCGGTTATCTGCTCGCTGGCGCGCGCCAAGCCGGCCGATATCGAACGCGCCGCCGAAGCGATTAAGCCCGCCAGGCGGCAGCGCATTCACACCTTTATTTCCACCAGCGATATCCACCTCGAATATCAGTTCAAGCTTACCCGCGAGCAGGTGCTGGACATTATCACCCAGACGGTGGGGTTGGCGCGGCGTTTCACCGATGATGTCGAATGGTCGGCGATGGATGCCACCCGTTCCGATCCGGATTATCTTTGCCGGGCGGTGGAAGCCGCCATCGCCGCCGGGGCCACCACGGTCAACCTGCCCGATACAGTGGGTTACGGCACGCCGGATGATATTGCCGCCATGTTCACCGATGTCATCCAGCGTGTGCCGAATGCGGACAAGGCCGTCTTTTCCTTCCACGGTCAGAACGATCTGGGGCTGGCCACCGCCAATACGCTGGCGGCGATGCGCGCCGGCGCGCGGCAGGCGGAGGTGACCATCAACGGTATCGGCGAGCGCGCCGGCAACACCTCGCTCGAAGAAGTGGTGATGAGCCTGCACACCCGCAAGGATTCGCTGGGTTTTATCACCGGCATCGACACCACCCATATCATGCGCGCCTCACGCCTCGTGCAGTCGGTGACCGGACAGGCGGTGCAGGTCAACAAAGCCATTGTCGGGGCCAATGCCTTTGCCCATGAATCGGGTATCCACCAAGACGGTATGCTCAAACATCGCGGCACCTATGAGATCATGACGCCGGAGTCGGTGGGGCTTACCAAATCCAACCTGGTGATGGGCAAACATTCCGGCCGCCACGCCTTCAAAGACAAGCTTAAAGAGCTCGGCATCACGCTCGGAGACAACGCGCTGGAAGAGGCTTTTAGCCGGTTCAAGACGCTGGCCGATAAAAAGAAAGAAATTTACGACGAAGATATTATCACGCTGGTGGATTCCGATGCTATGGAGCGCGATCAGCGCATCCGCTTTAACGGGCTGCAGATCGAGTGCGGGACGCAAGGCCCGCAGATCGCCCGCCTGCAACTGCTGGTCGAGGGCCGGCCGCGGATGATCAAGATGGAAGGCAATGGCCCGGTGGATGCTATTTTTAAAGCCATCAAAGCGCTCATCCCCGAAGCCGGGGAAGCCCACCTGAAGCTGTACCAGGTCCATGCCGTCACCCAGGGCACCGATGCCCAGGCCGAAGTCACCGTGCGGCTGGAGAAAAATGGCCGCATCGTCAACGGCCTTGGCGCCGATGTCGACACGCTGGTCGCCTCGGCACTTGCCTATATTAATGGGTTGTGTAAGCTGGAGATGATGGAGAAAAAAGCCGTCACCCATTTTGCGCAGCAAAATGATGCGGTGCACAACGACACGCAGCAGGTGGTATCATAATGGCTATCCCCGCCGGGATGGTGTATTAAAAAAGAACGAAACGGGAAGAGTGCGGGGAGTGATATGCTTGGGCGACTATTAGGACTGCTTTCCGAAGATATGGCTATTGATCTGGGCACAGCCAATACGCTGGTCTATGTCAAAGGTCGTGGGATCGTGCTTAATGAGCCGTCAGTGGTGGCCATGAAAGAGGAAAAGGGGCAGCTCGTGCCCTATGCCTTCGGCAACCAGGCCAAACTGATGCTGGGCCGCACGCCGGAGAAAATCGAAGCCATCCGCCCGCTGAAAGACGGGGTGATCGCCGATTTCCGCACCGCCGAAGAAATGATCAAACATTTCATTCAGCGCGTGCACAACCGCCGGACCTTTACCGGCCCGCTGATCATCATCTGCGTGCCTTCGGGCTCCACGCCGGTGGAGCGCCGCGCCATCCAGGAAGCGGCGGAAAATGCCGGTGCGCGTGAAGTATTCCTGATCGAGGAACCGATGGCGGCGGCCATCGGCGGCGGCCTGCCGGTGACCGAGCCCACCGGCTCGATGATCGTCGATATCGGCGGCGGCACCACCGAAGTGGCGGTTCTCTCCCTGGGCGGGATTGTCTATTCGCGCTCGGCGCGTATCGGCGGCGATAAGATGGACGAGGCGATTACCTCCTATATCCGCCGCTATCACAATCTGTTGATCGGCGAAACCACCGCCGAGCGCATCAAAAAGGAAATCGGTGCGGCCTGCGCGCCGGAATCCGGCGAGGGCAAAATCATCGAGATCAAGGGGCGCGATCTGATGAACGGGGTCCCCAAAGAACTCACCCTGAGCGAGTATCAGATTGCCGAAAGTCTGATGGAGCCGGTCAGCCAGATTATAGAAGCGGTCAAAGTGGCGCTTGAATGCACGCCGCCGGAATTATCCTCGGATATCGTGGATAAGGGCGTCGTCCTGACCGGCGGCGGGTCGTTGCTGCATCATCTCGATTTGGTACTGTCCGAGGCGACCGGGCTTCCCGTGTTCCGCGCCGAAGACCCGCTGTCATGCGTGGCCATTGGTACCGGTGAGGTGCTTGAGCATCCCGATAAATTCAAGCATGTACTGTTCAAGCATCAATAGCGGTCAATCGTTAGCCGCTAGCTGACTGCTACCGCGAACGACTAACTGTGGTAGTTTGGCATCGCTTCCGCCGCAACTATACACAAGATGATGAGTTTCCCGTTTCGGCTTATCCGTCAATGTGCTACGATCCACTTTAATAATTTTTACACCAAGTTACCCTATTATTAAGGAATGAAACGGGTGCGCTCACGAACCATTGCCAGCGATGTTGCGATTCCGGTTAAGCCGTTATTGCAGCGGGCGCTGCTGGTTGCACTGGTCACGCTATGCCTGGTCATGCTGTTTGCTGGCCGCAACCAGAACGCCATGGTGCAATCGGCGCGGGCGACGCTGATGGACGGCGTCATGCCGGTGATGCATGCCCTGTCGAAGCCGGTTACCGCCTTCAACGAACTGACCGCCCAGATCAATGACTACTTTACTGTCTATGCCGATAATGAGCGCCTGCGGCTGGAAAATCAGCGCCTGCTCGAATGGCAGTCCACCGCCCTCAAGCTGGTCGCGGAAAATGAAGGACTGCGCAGCTTGCTGCATTATCAGCCGCAGCAGGGCCGTTCCTATGTGACGGCCAAGGTGGTCGGGCATACCGCCAACAGCATGTCGCAGCGCCTGATGATCAATGCCGGAACGGCGCAGGGCGTGCAGGTGCATCACGCGGTGATGACAAAAGAAGGGCTGATCGGGCGGGTCATTACGGCGGGCAAACACAGCGCCGAGATTATGCTGATCACCGATATGAACTCGCGTATTCCCGTGATTACCGAGCCCACCGGCGTGCGCTCCATTCTCGCCGGCAACCGCTCGGAGTTGCCGCATCTGGCATTTGTCAGCTTACGCACTAAACCGCAACTGGGAGATCTCGTCGTAACCTCTGCCGACGGCGATTTGTTCCCCGCCGGCCTGCCGGTGGGCAAGCTGTTCGCCGAGGATGACGGGCAATGGCAGGTGCGCCCGTTTGTTGATCTGGCTACGGTGCGTTATGTGCAGGTGATCGCCACCGGGACGGCAAACCCGCTGCCAACCACCAATCCGTAACGATGGACTCGGTCGGCCGTCATGTGCAAACCGGTCTGCTGGGGGCAATACCGCCCGTTTTGTTGTTTATGCTGATTCTGGGAGTCGGCGCCTGGTCCATGCGGGGCGATCTGCCGTTACCGCCGCTGCTGCTGTCCTGGCCATATATCTATTACTGGTCGCTGTTTATGCCCGCCCGCCTGGGCTATCTGACGCTGGCCCTTGCCGGCTTGCTGCAGGATATCGCGCTGGGCTTTCCGCTCGCTGTGTCCTCGTTATGTTTCCTGCTGTTGCGCTGGAGCATATTGCAGCTTCGCCAGCGTATTAGCGTACAGCATTTTCTGGTGGTGTGGGCGGGCTTTGCTGTGCTGGTCATTGCCCTGGTCATCGTTATGGCGCTGGCGCTTGGCGTGGCGCAGGGGAATCTGCGCCTGGACGATTTCCGGCAGGCGGGCTATGCGGCGTTGATTGCGGTGATCGCCTACCCGCTCGTGCATGTTCTGTGCAACCGTTTATATAATCTGGTTAAACTGACGCATCGCTGACCAAGCCAGTCCGTAGTTGTCGGCAACTGGCCGTCGATGCTATAACAAATTGTCATCAATCACCAACCCGTTCATCGCCCGTCGTGCCACACTTTAACCCGGAAAAACAACTCAGCCGCCGCATGTTTCTGCTTGCCGGCTTGCAGGTCGGTGCGGGGTTTGCGCTGTTGGGGCGACTGTATTACCTGCAATTCGTCAAGTCGGAAGAATACCGCACGCTGGCCGAAGGCAATCGCATCAAAATCCAGCTGATTGCGCCTGCGCGCGGGGATATCCTCGATCGCAGCGGCGAACCGCTGGCCGAAAACAAAGTGAATTACCGTCTGTTCATCGAGCGCGAGCAGCGCAAACAGGCGCAGCAAAGTTTCCGGCGATTAACCGGCCTCATCACAATAGCGCCCAAGCAGCAAAGCGAGATCGAGCAGGCGCTGCAAAGCCGGCTGAACCGCAAGCCGCTGATGGTCAAAGAATATCTGAGCTGGGCTGAGGTCACCCGTGTGGAATATCATATTCCCGACTTACCGGGCACCTATATCGAGCAGGGCCAGGTGCGCCATTATCCGCTCGGCGAGGCGGCGTCGCATCTGATCGGTTATGTCGGCCGTGTGACGGAGCGCGAAATGGAAAAGGAAGGGCTCGATAAGCAAAGCCCGTTATATCGACTGCCGGAATCTAAAATCGGCAAGAACGGCATCGAGTTGTTGTATGAAAAACGTTTGCGCGGCAAAGCCGGCGCCCGGCATGTGGAAGTGAACGCATCCGGTCTGCCGGTGCGCGAGCTGAAATTGCAACCCGGCGAGAAAGGCGAAACGCTGAACCTGACCATCGACCGCGAGCTGCAGGCCTATGCCGCCGAGCGGATGGGCAACGAAAGCGGGGCCATCGTGGTGATGGATGCGATAAGCGGCGCACTGATCGCGCTGGTGTCGATGCCGGCGTTTGACCCTAACCGGTTCAGTAAGGGCATCAGCACCGATTACTGGCAGTCGCTGAAAACCAATGAAAAAAATCCGCTGCTGAACAAGGCGCTTTCCGGGCTTTACCCTCCGGGCTCGACCTATAAGATGCTGGTTGGCCTGGCCGGGCTCAAGGAAGGGGTAACCGATCCGCATCGCAGCATTTACTGTCCGGGTCACTTTTATCTCGGCCGCCATCGCTTTAATTGCTGGAAGCCGGGCGGACACGGTGCGGTGAACATGAAAGACGCCATTGCCGAATCGTGCGACACCTATTTTTATACCATCGGCCATGAGATGGGCATCACGCCGATTATCGACATGAGCCGGCGATTCGGCCTGGGCAAAACAAGCGGGCTCGGTCTGATTGGCGAGAAGGCAGGGCTGCTGCCCACGCCGGAATGGAAAAAACGCACCTATAACGTGCCCTGGGTGAAAGGCGATACGGTCAATGCCAGTATCGGTCAGGGGTTTGTGCTTACCAGCCCGATTCAGCTGGCGATTATGGGCGCGCGTCTGGTCAATGGTGGCCGCGCGGTCTCCCCGCATCTGTTTCACGAAGAGACAAAACCGGCTCCGCGTATCGAGGTGGAACCGTCTCATCTGGCGTTGATGCTGCGTGGTATGAATGCGGTGATTAATGCCGACAACGGCACCGCTTATCATCAGCGGATCAAGCAGGAAAACTATAATTTTGGGGGTAAAACCGGCACCAGCCAGGTGCGGCGCCTCACGGTGCGCGGACAGGACCAGTCGGATCTGCCCTGGCGCTTGCGTCACCACGGCCTGTTTGTAGGCTATGCGCCGGTGGAGGAGCCGCGCTTTGTGGCCAGTGTCGTCATCGAGCATGGCGGGGGCGGCGCCTCTGCGGCGGCGCCGGTGGCGCGCGATGTGTTGTTGAAGCTGCAGCAGCTGGCCGATGCCAACCCGCAGCGCTACAGGAGATAATGCCAATGCAGAGCGATCGGATTCCGCAACATCCCATGGCGCGCCTGATGGCCATGAATCCGTTACTGCTAATCGGGTTTTTGGTGCTCGGTGGGATCGGTGTGCTGATGCAATATTCGGCGGCCGGTGGCGACATGACGCCGTGGGCAAAGCCGCAGCTGATCCGCTTCGCTGTGGGGCTGGGCGTGTTTTTTATCATGGTTTCGCTGCCGTTATGGCTGTATATGCGGCTGGCCTATCCGGTCTATTTTGCCTGTCTGGGCTTGTTGCTGGCAGTGGAAGTGGCCGGTTATGTCGGCATGGGCGCGCAGCGCTGGATCAGTATCGGCACATTCAATCTGCAGCCTTCGGAATTCATGAAGCTGGCTCTGATTGCGGCGCTGGCGCGCTATTACCACATGGTGCGCAGGGATGATATCAATCACGTGATGATGGTGATTCCGCCTGTGGTGATGATCGCGCTGCCGGCGCTGCTCATTCTGCGCCAGCCCAATTTGGGTACGGCGACCATCTTATGTTTTATCGGATTTGTCATGGTCTTTATGGCGGGGCTGCGCTGGCAGTATTTTGCCGTGGTGATTGCCGCAGGGCTGGCGGCCGTGCCGGTCGGCTGGCAGTTTCTGCAAGATTATCAGAAACAACGCGTGCTGACTTTTCTGGATCCAAGCCAGGATCCGCTGGGTTCGGGCTATAATATTACGCAGTCCATTATTGCGATCGGCTCGGGCGGATTGACCGGCAAGGGGTATTTACAGGGATCGCAGGCGCAGCTGGATTTTCTGCCCGAAAAACAAACCGATTTCATATTCACCATGGTTGCCGAAGAGCTTGGCTTCATGGGCGCGTCGATGGTGCTGTTGCTGTTTACGATTCTCATCGGCTACGGCACGGCGCTGATGGTGCGCTCCAAGAGCCGCTTCGCTTCGATGCTGGCTACCGGTGTGACGGCGCTGCTATTTATTCATGTGCTGATTAATACCGGCATGGTGATGGGATTGTTGCCGGTGGTCGGGGTGCCGCTGCCCTTTCTGTCCTATGGAGGGACATTTCTGCTTACCAGCTGCATGGCCATGGGCCTGTTGATGCATGCCTATATCCACCGCGATGTGACACTTCATCGCAACATCCGCGCCTTTTTATGAAGGCGGGCGCGGGTTATTTACCCTTTCTTCACCTTTTTGGCGTTTAATAGAAATTGGTCTGGTTTATCGCATAATAAAATCAATGGGATGGTGCAGGAGGCTTGATGGTATCAGAACTGAAAATGGCGGAAATGTTGTGCACCCGCTTGTGCCACGATTTGACCGGACCGATCGGGGCCGTCAATAACGGGGCGGAATTTCTGGAAGAAGAAGGCTTTAAGATGGAAAACGAGGCGCTGCAGCTGATTTTAAGCAGCGCCGCGGAGGCCGTGCATCGGCTGCAGTTTTACCGCATGGCCTATGGCCGGATCAATGACGCGGGCGAGGCATGCCTTGCCCAGAAGAAACAACTGGTTGAAGATTTTTTCTCGACCACCAAGATTATACTGGACTGGCCCGACAGCCATACCGATGCCGCGAAGATTTCCATCAGCCAGCGCATGGCCCGGCTGGTCCTGAATCTGCTGATCATCGCCTCTGGCACGCTCATCAAAGGCGGGCGGATTGCGCTGCGGCTGTCGCAGGATGAACAGGGCGATAAGCACGTCACTATTCAGGCGGAGGGCGATGTTATTAAGATGGATGATGACGTGTTGCGTATACTCCAGCGCAAGGTTACGGACCCCGCCCTCACTCCCAAAACGGCGCAATTGCTGCTGACACTGCTGCTGGCCGATGAAATCGATGCCACGCTGGACTTTGAACTGGCCGAGGGCGGCTTTCGTATCGCGGTGGCACAAAAAGCCACGATAGCGGTTGAACCGTCACACAGTTATGCCTGATTGTCGCCGGGAGGGCCGGTGATTCCCGACATTACGGTTGCCAGATTGGTTGTGACTGGTCATAGTGAATGAGTCACAAAGCGGGGAGTGTGTTCATGGATGATCTCATCGGCGAATTCATCACCGAGACATCGGAAAGCCTGGGGACGCTTGACGTCGAGCTGGTCAAGCTTGAGCAAAATCCGAACGATAAAAACATCCTGAGCAATATCTTTCGTCTGGTGCACACCATTAAGGGCACGTGCGGGTTTTTAGGGCTTCCCCGGCTGGAGGCGGTGGCGCACTCTGGTGAGAACATACTGGGCAAAATCCGCGATGGTGAAATTGAGGCCGATACCGATACGATATCGGTCGTGCTGCAGTCCATTGATCAGATTAAATATCTGATTGAATATCTGGCCGAACACGGGGAAGAGCCGGCCGGCGATGATGCACAACTGATCGCCACCCTGCAGGCTTATATCGAACAGGCCGACGCTTCGGCGCAGACGCCGGCTGAGGCGCAGAAAGCCAAGCCTCAGCCCGCCGCGGATGCGGATAAGATAACGCAGTCGCTGCCCGAGACGGAAGGCGGGTTGGACCGCGAGGTGCTCGATGAGCTCGAGCGCGCCTTCCGTGAAGCCGTCCCCACCGTAGACGGCGGCGGCGCCGTCCCGCCACCGCAAGCGGAGGTGGCGGCAGAAGCGACCCAAGCAGCCGCAGCGCCAGCGGTGCCGGTGGAGCAGCCCGCCACCTCGGCCGAGACACCGGCGGCAGCCAAACCCAGACCGGCAGGTCAGGAAGCGAATAAGGCCAGGGATAAAGCGATTCAGGAAGGACTGGCGGCGGATGCCAAAGATAAGGAGGGGGGCGGCAGCAGCAACCTTGCCAATCAAAGCATCCGGGTGAATCTCAGCGTGCTTGAAAATCTGATGCAGATGGTGGGCGAGCTGGTGCTTACCCGCAACCAGTTGCTGCAAATCGTGCGCAACCGCGACGATAGCGAGCTTAAAACCCCGCTGCAGCATCTCAGCCAAATTACGACCGAGCTGCAGGAAGGCGTGATGAAAACCCGCATGCAGCCGATCGGCAACGCCTGGGCTAAGTTTCCGCGCCTGATACGCGATTTATCGCATGATCTGGGCAAGAAAATCGAACTGCATATGGAAGGCGCCGAAACCGAGCTTGACCGACAGTTACTTGAGCTGATCAAGGACCCGCTCACCCATATGGTGCGCAATTCCTGCGACCATGGGCTGGAGTTGCCGCACGAGCGGTTGGATACTGGCAAACCCGAAATGGGTACGGTGACCCTGCGCGCGTATCATGAGGGCGGGCATATCATTATCGAGATTGCTGATAACGGCCGCGGCGTAAATATCGAACGGGTCAAGCGCAAAGTCATCGAGAACGGTCTGGAAGATCCGGACGAGCTTGAAAAAATGAGCGACGAGCAGATCATGCAGTTCATTTTCTGCGCCGGCTTTTCCACCGCCGAAAAAGTCACCAGCGTATCCGGCCGCGGGGTGGGGATGGATGTGGTACGCACCAATATTGAGAAAATCGGCGGCACGGTAGAGCTGAGTTCCACGCCCGGCTACGGTTCGACTTTCCATATCAAGATTCCGCTGACCCTGGCCATTGTGTCGGTACTTATCGTCGAATCCGGCGGCGAACGGTTTGCGCTGCCGCAGATTAACGTGTTGGAGTTGGTGCGCTCGGCCAGTGACTCGGATTATCAGATCGAACAGATTAACCAGGCGTCGGTGCTGCGCTTGCGCGATAAGTTGCTCCCCCTGCTGAATTTGTCGGAGGCGTTGCATTTACCGCCCGTCGTGCGCGAGCCCAGCGAGCTGGATATCGAGCTGGGAGATAATGATCTGGAAGAACAGTATATCGTGGTCTGTAAAGTCGGTGGCACGCAGTTCGGCATCGTGGTTGATCGCATATTCGATACCGAGGAAATCGTTGTGAAACCGGTCAACTCGCTGCTCAAACATATTGCGTTTTATTCGGGCAATACCATCCTCGGCGACGGCCGCGTGATCATGATTCTTGACCCCAACGGGCTGGCCCGGCACCTTGGCAACGCCGAAGCAACCGCTCGTTCGGAAGAGGATAAAACCGACCAACATAACAAGCAGGAGCGGCTGGTTAGTTTCTTACTATTTAAAACCGAGGGCGGTGCGCCCAAGGCCGTGCCGCTGGAGCTGGTCTCGCGCCTGGAAGAAATTGAGACTAAGGACATTGAATATTCCGGTGATATGCCGGTGATTCAGTATCGCGATGACCTGATGCGGCTGACGGCCCTGCACGATAAGAAAATTCCGGATAAACCGGATTGCGAGGTCATTGTTTTCACCTATGACAGTAAGATCGCCGGTTTAATGGTCGATGAAATTATGGATATTGTTGAGGCCCCGCTACAGGTGAAGCTGACCTCCGAGGATGACGCCTATATCGGCAGCATGGTCATCGGCGGCCGCACGACGGATGTGGTCGATGTCGGCTATCTGCTGCGCGAGATGATCGACGAGGAAGCGCTGGAAGCGTTACAGCTTTCTTACAAGCCGGATAATTACCGTTTGATGCTAGTCGAGGACAGTATCTTTTTCCGCAAGCTGACCATTCCGTTTTTATCCAAGCTTGGCCATCACGTGAATGGATTCGCTGATGCCAAAGCCGCGCTGCAGGCCCTCAGGGAAGGCAAAGAGACTTATGATGTGATTGTTACCGATATCGAGATGCCGGAAATGGACGGGTTTGAATTTGCCCAGGAAGTGCGTAGTAATCCGGAGTGGGACGATATCCCCGTCATCGCGTTCACCTCGACGATCAATCAGCAATTCATTGAGCGCGGGCGCGAGATCGGTATGCAGGATTTTATCCTTAAAACCGACCGTGAGGAACTGGTGCAATCGATATCCAAATTGCTGGTAGCGGATAAGGAGGTGGCCTGATGGCACAGAGTCTGGTCGCATCATCGTCAGCGAATACGCTGCTGCATGCAACGAATGAAAAAGAATATGTCACCATGAAACTGGGCGGGCAGCTTTTCGGCATCTCCGTGATGAACGTGCAGGATGTGCTGCGGCGTCAGGAAGTTACGGCGATTCCGCTAGCGCCGGATATCGTGGCCGGGTTGCTCAATCTGCGCGGGCGCATCGTCACCGCGATTGATATGCGGGTGCGGCTGGATATGCCGACCTTCGATAATAGGGATGCGGTGATGCATGTTGTGGTAGAGAACCAGGGTGAGCTTTACAGCCTGATGGTGGACGGCGTGGGTGATGTGCTGAGCCTGCCGGTCAATGCTGTTGAGCGCGCCCCTTCCAACCTGTCGGAGTCCTGGTCAAGCGTTTCCTCCGGCGTCTTTAAGTTAAAGCAGCAGCTTCTGGTCATTCTCGATATCGATCATATTATCTGGAAATCAGTGACAACCAATTAGATGCCCTATGAGTGAATTAAAAACATGCCTTGTGGTGGATGATTCAAAGATTGTCCGCCAGGTCACGCGAAGAATTTTCGAGGGGCTGCATTATCAGGTTAGTGAGGCTGAAGACGGCGCTGTGGCCCTCGAGCAGTGTCAAAAAACACTGCCTGGGCTGATTATGCTCGACTGGCACATGCCAGTGATGAACGGGCTGGAATTCTTAAAGTCCTTGCGCGCCTTGCCGAACGGCCAACAGCCGGTCGTCATTTTTTGTACGACCGAAACGGATTTTAGCCGGATTCAGGAAGCGATTACCTCAGGGGCAAATGAATATGTCATGAAACCGTTTGATGAGGAGATCATCAAGGGCAAACTCATGCAGTTAGGCCTAATGTAAATAACAAGAAGTCACCAATGGAAGGCCAAACCCCTAATAGTGCGCCTATTTCCGTCATGCTGGTGGATGACTCGGCGGTGATTCGCGGGCTGATGTCGCGTGCGCTCAAGCAAAAGCCGGAGCTGCATATTGCGGCCACCGCCAGCGACGGTGAAATGGCGATCGACGTGATTAAGCATCACGCGGTCGATGTCATTGTGCTGGATATCGAAATGCCCAAGATGGACGGGTTGACCGCGTTGCCCAAACTGGTGGAGCTTTCGCCTAAATCGGCCATTCTGATTGTCTCCACCCTGTCGCAGCGCAACGCGGAAATCAGCATCAAGGCATTAACCCTCGGGGCGGCCGATTACATTCCCAAACCCACCAGCAGCGAGGGGCCGCAGGCTGCCGAGCAATTTTATGACGAGCTCCGGCAAAAGGTCGCCGCCTTAGGGCTGGCCGCGCGGGAAAATAGGCTGATTTGCGGCTTTTCTGCGGCGGCACCGGCGGTTAAGAAGGAGACCAGCGTTGAGGAAATGCCGCCTGAGAGTGCGCAGGCCTATCCCGAACAGGCCATCCGCGCCATTGGGATTACCGCGTCCACCGGTGGCCCGCAGGCGCTGTCGGCGCTGTTGCTCGGCATCAAAGGCGCGCAGTTGACAGCCCCCATCTTTATCACGCAGCACATGCCGGCGACATTCACCACCATGCTGGCCGAGCATATTGCGCGCGATACCGGCTTTAAATGCCGGGAAGCCAAAGATCAGGAAGTGGTAGCCACCGATACGATTTATATCGCACCCGGCGATTATCACATGCTGGTGGAGCGCAACAATCTCGGCACGATGATCCATTTAAGTCATGAGCCGCCGATCAATTTCTGCCGGCCGTCGGCGGACCCGATGTTCAAAAGTCTGGCCGAAGCTTATAGACAGCATTTGTTGGCGGTGGTGTTAACCGGCATGGGGCATGACGGGTTGCATGGGGCCGAAGCGGTGGTCAAACAGGGCGGCACGGTCATCGCGCAGGATGAGCAAACCAGCGTGGTGTGGGGTATGCCGGGGGCGGTGGCCAATGCCGGTCTGGCTAAAGGTGTCTTGCCGCTGCCCCAAATTGCCGGCTATTTGCATCATATGATGGTAAAGGGGATGCGATGAGCATGAACCCGGAAGATTTCCAACTGATCAGCGAGCTGCTTAAGCAGCGTTCGGGCCTGTCGATCACTAAGGAAAAGATGTACCTGATTGAAAGCCGCCTGCAGCCTATTGCACGAGCGCACGGCTTTAGCGCTTTGTCGGATTTTATCCAGCATATGCTGCGCAAGCCTAACCCGCCCGTCGAACATGAGGTGGTACAGGCCATGACCACGAATGAAACCATGTTCTTCCGCGACATCAAGCCGTTTACCCAGCTGCGCGAACGCATCATTCCTCACTGGCGGGCACAGCATCCCGGCCGGCAGCAGATTCGTATCTGGAGTGCGGCGTGTTCCTCCGGGCAGGAGCCGTATACGATCGCGATGACTCTGAAAGAGGAAACGGCGGCGCTGGCCGGTTTTGATATCGATATTATGGCGTCTGATCTGTCACAGAAGGTGGTGGAGAAAGCCATCAAGGGCGTGTATTCGCAGTTTGAAGTGCAGCGCGGCCTGCCCATTCAGATGCTGATCAAATATTTTGAACAGGGCGAGGAGAATTGCTGGCGTGTCAAGGACACGATCAAAAGCATGGTGCATTTCAAAAGCCACAACCTGCTGGATGACGCCACCCGTTTCGGCACGTTTGATATTATTTTCTGCCGCAACGTGCTGATCTATTTTGATACAGAGGTCAAACAGTCGGTGCTCAACCGCCTGGCCGCCATGCTCAACCCACCGGGCTTTCTGGTGCTGGGCAGCGCCGAGACGGTTTTCGGTCTCGACACGCCCTTTAAGCCATTTGAAAATGAATCCGGCGTCTATGTGTTGAAGTAATCTTTCTAAGCCTTTAATATTTTGTCTTTCTCCAGCCCGTCACAATTCTGTCATATTTAAATGATAATATAGAATATATATTTAATAATTCTGGTTTTACTTTTGTATAATGTCTGAAACACCTACAGATCCTGCGTTTGCAGAATTAAAACAACGGCTCCAGGTCAGCCGTGGAGGCAATCACCCGCACATTGACTGGGAGGATGTCTTTACCATTGAACCGGGTCGCCATTCGGCGGCTGAACACATATTACAGAAAGTTGAACAAGCCCTTGATTATCTCGAAAAGCGAGATTATGGACAGGAGCTTTTGCGCGATATCGTATTGAATGAGGCACGCACTGGTCGGGTGACGATAAAAGAAGCGGGCGCGCTAGGAAGCAGCGGAAGTCCGGCCTCTTATAATACAGATACAGATGAAATTCACTTTCATTATACCAATAATATACGAAAAAAAATGGCAGCTAACGAGATAAAGACATATGTAGACTTAATCCTCCACGAAGGAGGGCATGCAGCGGATATTTATGGGAATGTTCAGTATGCTGAAAAAAGGGCTGCTCTAACAAGCGTGGAAGAAAAAATAAGGAAAAGTGAGATAAAATAAAATGAATCAGTTGAGAGTGGGTGGCATCGCATTGATTACATACAATTCCCGGGCTATTTGGAAGCACTCAAGCAATACTCCGAATCAGCGGGTTGTTTGGAAACAAAAGCGATTAGGCGGGCCAACGAGCACAGAGAGGAATCGGGGCGGCCCTTACGACAGGAAGCGTATGTAGGAGATATGGAAGCCATCTTAAAAAAGGCCGAAGAAAGAGCCCAATCGGGCCAGGTTGACCTAAACTATGTAATGCGTATGTCTATGAAGACGATGCCGCAATAGTTTGTTAATGCAAGAGTGCATGCATTCGAGTCAGTTTCCTTAAATAATCAATGTGGAGAGAATAAATCCGTTTCTGCAACTTTGGCGGCAGCTGACAGGTTTCTTGAGGCGAAATGGGAAATATATCAGGAGGCAGGTGTGGAACATGCGGACACTTTACTGGAAATGTTAAGATCCCGGATGACCACTGAACAAGAATTGCCCCAAGATAATAGTACAAAAAAGCCACGTAGTGCTACATCGCCAGATACCAGCCTAAGCGCACCTGGTACGCCGCCGGTTCCTGAAAAAAAGCTATTAGCGAGATGACGAGACGTAGATTAAGCAAATGAATTGCTTATTACACTTCTTCTTCGAGTTTCTTGGCTTTTTTCTTAGTGTTTTTTGTGGTTTCGGCTTCCGGATCTTTCAGGACATAACCACGGCCCCAGACGGTTTCGATATAATTGTCGCCGCCAGAGGCTTCCTGCAGCTTTTTCCGCAGCTTACAGACGAATACGTCAATAATTTTTAACTCCGGCTCATCGATGCCGCCATATAAATGATTAAGGAACATCTCTTTAGTCAGCGTCGAGCCTTTGCGCAGCGACAGCAATTCTAAAATGCCATATTCCTTACTGGTCAGATGCAGCGGCCGGCCATCGACCTCAACCAGGCGGGTATCCAGATTGACCACCAGCTTGCCGGTACGGATGACAGACTCGGAATGGCCCTTGGAGCGGCGCACCACGGCCTGAATCCGCGCGATCAGCTCGCCTTTGTTAAACGGTTTGGTCAGGTAATCGTCGGCGCCGTATCCCAGGCCCTTGATTTTCTGATCCGGCCCCGACAGGCCGGAGAGAATGAGAATCGGCGTGGTGATCTTGGCGGCGCGGAAGCGGCGGAGCACTTCATACCCGTCAATATCGGGCAGCATCAGATCCAAAATAATAATATCATAATCGTAAATCTTGCCGATTTCGAGGCCTTCTTCGCCCAGTTCGGCGGTGTCGCAGATGATGCCCTCGGAGGCCAGCGACAGCTCGATGGCTTTGGCGGTGGAGGGATCGTCTTCTACTAATAATACGCGCATGCATCACTCCCGATTAAGGAATTTTTAATCCTTTAAAATTTAATATAATCTTAATATTAAAAATTAACAATCATAAAATCTGACTTCACGTGCATGATGTGCGGAAGTTTCTATGATTGCTCAATTTTTAGTTGACGATTAGCATACACATTCGTGGGCTTTGAATCAATCGCATAATAGACTGGATCAACAAGATAGCATGCAGTAGCATAATATGGGAAAAATATCAGACGAACAGGCAGGGCATGCAATCAGCGCTTACTCAGCAATTTCAAAATGAAGTTAGCCATATGCGGCCGTTTTCGCTGGCCGGGCGTATCAGCGGCGTGAAAGGACTGCTGGCGGAATGTACCGGTATTGAACATGGCCTGAAGATCGGCGCGCGCTGTCGCGTGGCCAATGAACAGGGCGGGTCGAACATCACATGCGAAGTGGTGGGCTTTACCGACCGCGGCGCGCTGCTCATGCCGTTTCACTCGCTTGAAGGGATCGGTCCCGGCGCCCCGGTTTATCTGGAATCCACCGATTCGGCGATTCAGCCGTGTGAGGCCTGGCTGGGCCGGGTTGTCAACGCGCAGGGCGAGCCGATCGACGATAAAGGCCCGCTGCCCAGAGGCGAGCATGATTATCTGCTGCGCGACGCGCCGCCGCTGGCCAATCGCCGCGCGCGCGTGGGCGGTAAGCTGGATTTGGGTATCAAGGTCATTAACACGTTTCTGACTTGCTGCAGCGGCCAGCGAATGGGAATTTTCTCCGGCTCGGGCGTGGGTAAATCGATCCTGCTGTCGATGCTGGCGCGCTATTCCTCCGCCGACGTCAACGTCATCGGCCTGGTCGGTGAGCGTGCGCGCGAGGTGCAGGAATTTATCGAAGACGATCTGGGCGAGGAGGGCTTGAAACGCTCGGTCGTGGTCGTGGCTACCTCCAGCGAATCGGCGCTGATGCGGCGGCAGGCGGCGTATCTGACGATGAGCTTAAGCGAGTATTTCCGCGATCAGAACCGGCAGGTCTTATGTTTGATGGACAGTATCACACGCTTTGCCATGGCCCAGCGCGAGATCGGGCTTTCCGCCGGTGAACCGCCGACCACCAAGGGCTACACGCCCACCGTATTTGCCGAAATGCCCAAGCTGCTGGAACGTGCGGGCCCCGGAAAGCCAGGCCAGGGCGCGATTACTGGGCTGTTTTCGGTATTGGTGGAAGGCGATGATACCAACGAACCCATCGCCGATGCGGCGCGCGGCATTCTTGATGGTCACATCGTCTTAAGCCGCGATATTGCCCAGCGCGGGCGGTATCCCTCAGTGGATATTCTCAAAAGCGTGTCGCGCATGATGCCCGATTGCAATTCGGAGGCGGAAAGCAATCTGGTGCAGGTTGCGCGCAATGTTGCCGCCACCTATAATGACATGGCCGAGATGATCCGGCTGGGCGCCTATCGCCGTGGCTCCGATCGTGAAGTCGATCAGGCTATTCAAATTTATCCGCGGATTGAGGATTTTATCCGCCAGCGCAAGGATGAACGCGCCACGCTCGATCAAGGCTATGATGAGCTGGCCAGCGCGCTGGGCATTGATAAATGGCGCGAGAGCCTGAGCGGGGAGCAGCGTCAGGCGCCGCCGATGCGGAAATAGGTTATGGGGTGTGTAGTCCATTGACTTTACCTTATACCGTATACCCTTTAACTGGCCTGAGTATATGAAAAGCCTGAGAACACTGATACGTATCGAGCAAAATGAGTTGCACCGCCTGCGAAAGGACCTGGCAAACGAGGAAACCAAGCGCGGTCAATTGCTCAAAATGATGGAAGAGCTGCAGGCGAGTCTGAAACGCGAAATTGAGACCGCCCAGGAACTGGCGGATATGCGCGGGTTTTTCGGCGATTATTCGGATGCCATTAAGCGCAAGCAGAAACAGCTGGCTTCGAACGTGGTGCAGGTGGAACAGCGCATACAGGAGCTCATGATTGAGATTCAAAACCGCTTCACCGACCTCAAGAAATATGAAATTGCTTATGACCGCTATGTGCAGGAAGAGGCCAGAAAGGCCGCCAAGAAAGAACAGCAGGCGTTGGATGAAGCCGGGTTACGTGACTTTTTGTACGGATAAGGCTTCCGGATCCGAGCGGCGGCGGATGCGTCGTGCAAGGTGGCTGGCGCGCGCCTGTGTGCTCTTAGCGCCGTTAGTGGCGGCGTGTGCGAACCATACCCGTATTCAAACCAGCTATGTCAGCGAGCGCAATGACTGCCAGCGTGTCTCCGAGCAGCAATTGCCGCAATATATCGACCCCAACGCGCCGGTTGACCCGCGCGCGGCCAATGCCAAGCTGGTGACGCTTTTTAGTAACTGCATGTTCGAGCGCGGCTGGACGGTTGCCACGCCCGCGCGTGAAGGCTCTGCCGCCGGCGTGCTCAGCGCCGGTGCGAACCTGGGCGTGGGCGTGGGCTCGGCACCGCCGCCGGATCGCATCGGCGCGGTGCGCGAACAGTCCGCTTCGCCTGCGCAGGACGCCCCATCGCCTACGCAGCAGGCTACGCCGGTACAGCCGGAGCAGCCGGCACCATCGGGGCAGGGCGCACAACCGACTGATTCCGTAAAGCCGCCGGCTGCTATACCGCCCACGCCGCAGTCTGCGACCCAGCCATCGCGTGAGGCACCGGGCACGGGCGGCACGTCACCCAATACGCAACCGCGGCAGCGGCCATCCCTCAATCAGGATATCCTGCGCCGACAGCAGCAGCCGGGCGGCACGCCCGGCCCGGACAATCCGCCTTCAGCTACCGCGCCGCCGCTGCAGTCCCCGCCGGTCGCCTCGCCGCCACGGTAAACCATGCTGCGCACGGCGCGCGGGCGCACTCCGGTAGTTCGGGGATTTTCAGCTTCTTGCGGCCCGCCGTGTGTTTCTTAAAATTTTTCCTTTGATATGGGCGCAAATATGTTAATGTCCACGCTCGCTAAATCAACGCCTGCCCGGTGTGTAAAGGAAGTGTAGTCTGCATCGGGGGCCTTGCGAGATTTAGCGTGGTATATTGTGTTAACAATCTTGCGAGGCTTTATGATATGCAGCACTACCATTCCGTACGTACCGTAACTGAGGCACTTAAGCCCACGCTTCCCCAGCCGGTATTTCGCCCGCATGCGCTCAATGCAGCTGTGCAGGCATTTCATGGCCATTTCCGCGGCGACATGATGTACGCCGTTAAAACCAACCCCGCACCCTACGTGCTGCAAGCACTGTATGATGCCGGTGTGCGCACGTTTGATGCTGCTTCCCTGCTGGAAGTGGAGCGCCTGCGCGCGTTGTTCGGTGAAGCCGTCACCATCAATTTTATGCATACGGTGAAATCGCGCCGCGCCATTGCCGAGGCCTATCACGACTATGGCGTGCGGGCGTTTTCGCTCGATTCGCATGCGGAATTGCAGAAAATTCTGGAAGAAACCAGTTATGCGCGTGATCTGGCGCTGTTTGTCCGCCTGGCGATTCCCAATTCCTATTCGGAAATCAGCCTGTCGGATAAGTTCGGGATTCCACTGGCCGAAGCAGTCGAACTGCTGCGCGCGACCAATAAAAAAGCCCGCCAGATCGGCGTGTGTTTTCATGTTGGCTCGCAGTGCATGCACCCCGACGCCTATCGTATTGCCATGCGCATGGCCTGGCAGGTAGTGCGCGCCTCGCGGGTGAAGGTGGACGTTCTCGATGTCGGCGGCGGTTTCCCCTCCATTTACCCGGGCATGATTCCGTCGGCGCTTGAGCATTATTTCAGCGCCATTGCCGAAGAATTCGACAAGGGGCCGATTGAGTCGCATACGCAGTTGATCGCGGAGCCCGGCCGGGCGCTGGTGGCCGAATCGGGCGCTATGCTGGTATGTGTCGAGCTGCGCAAGGGGCATTATCTGTATCTCAATGACGGCACCTATGGCAGCCTGTTTGATGCCGGCACGCCACAGTTTATCTTTCCGGCGAAACTAACGCGGCGCGATGTCAGCCATAACACGCAGCCCTACAGTTTCTTCGGGCCGACTTGCGATACGCTCGATTTCATGAAAGGCCCGTTCTTTCTGCCGGAGGATGTGGCCGAGGGTGATTATATCGAAATCGGGCAGCTGGGCGCATATGGTGCCACCATGAATACGCGGTTTAACGGTTTCGGCGCCATGCAGGACGTGGTGGCCGTTGACGATCCGCCGCTGATGAGCATGTATGGCGGCGACCTGCATGAGCCGGAGGCCAGATTAGTGGCCTGATACGTTCTATTAGGGCTTGCTGCAAACGCTTGCTTGCTGCGCTTCCGCTGCGCATGTACCCATAAGTACACTTGCGTTGCTGTTCTCGCAGGCGAGCGTTTTTGCTGGCGCCCTGGCGAATGTTTCGCCGTAGGATAATCTAGCAAAAGATAGGAAATCATGACAGCAATCAAACACTTCATCGACCACCATTACCGCCATTTCAATGCCTCGGCGCTCAGGCGTGCGGCGGAAGCCTATGAGGCCCATCTGGCCCGAGGCGGGAAGATGATGATCACGCTGGCCGGAGCCATGAGCTCGGGCGAGCTGGGGATTTCGCTGGCCGAGATGATCCGCGCCGGCAAGGTGCATGCCATCACCTGTACCGGAGCCAATCTGGAGGAGGATCTGTATAACGCCGTGGCGCGCGAGCATTATGAGCAGATTCCCGACTATCGCGACCTGACACCGCAGGATGAAAAGGCGCTTCTGGCGCGCGGTTATAATCGCGTCACCGATACCTGCATCCCGGAAGAAGAAGCCTTTCGCAAGCTTGAACGGCTGTTACTGCCGATGTGGCAGGACGCCACCGCAAAGGGAGAACGCTACTTTCCGCATGAATATTATTACCGCCTCGCACTGTCCCCGGAGATGGATGAGATGCTGCAGATTCCGCGCGCGCATTCCTGGGTGATCGCTGCCGCCGAGGCCGGACTGCCGCTTTATGTCCCCGGCTGGGAGGATTCGACAACCGGTAATATCCTGGTTTCCCTGTATGAACGTGGCGAAGTATCAATCGATTGCGTCAAAACCGGCCTGCATTATATGCACCATCTCATGCACTGGTATCAGGCGGAGTCGGCGCAGCACTCGGTCGGGTTTTTCCAGATCGGCGGCGGGATCGCGGGTGACTTCCCGATCTGCGCGGTGCCGCTGATGCGCCAAGATTTAGGGTGGGACGTGCCGCACTGGGGGTATTTCGCGCAGATTACCGACGCACAGGAAAGCTATGGCGGCTATTCCGGCGCGCTGCCCAATGAAAAGATTACCTGGGATAAGCTCTCGGTGGATACGCCGAAATTTGTCATCCATTCCGATGCGACCATCGTGGCGCCGCTGATTTTTGCCTATCTGCTGGGGAAATAGGTTCCGGGTATCAGGTTCCGGGTTTCAGAAAAGGAATCATGATGTATAATCCCAGAAAAACCTGAACCCCGAACCTCGAAACCTGAAACCTTTTTTATGTCCGACCCACTCCACTGGCTGCTTACCCGCCGTTCCGTCAAAGCCCGTGAATTGCGCGATCCCGGCCCCAATAAGGCCGAGCTATCGCTGATACTCACCGCCGCCACCCGCGTGCCCGATCACGGCAAGCTCGCGCCCTGGCGCATCAAGGTGCTGCATGCCGACGGCCAAAGTGAGCTGGGCGAGGTTTTCGCCCGCCGTTTCGCCGAACTCAACCCCGGAGCCAGCGAAAAACAAATCGATTTCGAACGCCGCCGGCCGCAATGGGCGCCGCTGTTGCTGGCGGTGCTTTATATGCCCAAGCCGGGCAAAATCCCCGAGTGGGAGCAGGAGCTTTCCACCGGCTGTGTGTGTATGAACATTCTGCACGCGGCCGTTGCGCTGGGTTATGGCGCGCAATGGCTGACCGACTGGCCCGCTTATGATGATGAGATAAAGAAAGCGCTGGGCGGCGAGGCAAAAGACAAAGTCGCCGGGTTTATCTATATCGGTTATCATCCCGAAGCACCCGATGAGCGCCCGCGCCCGGATCTGGACGAGGTGAGCGAAGTGTGGAAATAAAAGTGAACAATTTTCATTAAACCGTCACATTTTTTTGTTATTCTGTTTCTATGTACTAAAAAAAGGTGTTTGCATGACAGAATTAACACAATATAATTTAAAAGATATTGAACAAATCAAAGAGTTTCTAGACACAGCAGGAGCTGACAAAGAGTTATTACAGGCGCGAATAAGTGATATTAAAGATGAGTTGAGGGAACGTTATGCGATTAATCATGGAGATATGAGAGCTTCAATAGCGTTTACAAGACTTGGTAATCAAGAATTAGATATGCGAGCAAATCAAAAGGATACTAACGATGACTATGAGTCAAAGGTTGCTGAGATAGCCAAGTCGGTATCAGGTGCAGTTACAGTAACCAACAGTTCGGACCCTGCGGCAGAATTAAATTGGAATCAAAATATGGGAAAAAGATGGGGTTTACAAAGAGGCGGTTGAAATAATACGAATCTATGTACCATCAGCCGCCAGGGTTACGGTAAGACCATCCAGTGCTTCGTTCATGATGATCTGGCACGACAGCCTAGAGTTATCGTCCACGTCAAAGGCCTCATCCAGCATATTGATTTCTTCGTCCTGCGGCGGCTCGAGCCGCTCCAGCCAGTCGGCATCGACATAGACATGGCAGGTGGCGCAGGCGCATGCCCCGCCGCATTCGGCCTTGATCGGTAATCCATGGTCGCGGATGACTTCCATCACCCGCCAGCCCTCGATGGCTTCAAATGTGTGGTGGGTGCCGGCGCGGTCGGTGACGTGGAGGATGTGGATATTCATAGTGGTTCTTTTACAGTGGAATGGGGAGTCGGGAATGGAGTTTGCGTTTCAGCGTCATATACTCCTTGCGATGCTGACGTTTATTGCCTTCGGCAATGTTATACGGGATCGATACGGCAGAGCGCCTCATCTGGCTGGTCAGGCGATATTTCTCTTCATGCGGGAAAGAAGCAGTCACATCGTATACGATACAGGTTAGCGCCATAGCGTCCTGCCATATCCATAGATCTTTAAAACTTTTGACCATTTCCTCATTTCCTGCTGTCTATTCCTTTACCTCACGCCCAGTTTCTTCTGCAGTTCCGTGCTCGAAGTGGTGTATTGAAAGCGCAACTTTTCATTCGGCCGGCAGATTCTGAAGGCGGCCTGGGCCATCAGGGCGGCTTCGTGGAAGCCGGAGAGGATCAGTTTCAGTTTGCCGGGATAGTGGTTGATATCCCCGATGGAGAAAATCCCCGGCTCGCTGGTCTCGAATTTTTCGGTATCCACCGGGATCAGGTTTTCATGCAGGTTCAGCCCGAACTGAGCCACGGGGCCGAGCTTCATGGTCAGCCCGAAAAAGGGCAGCAGCATTTCACAGGGCAGAATCGTGCTTTCTGAACGGTTGTTCACCACAACGGAGGCCAGCTGGCCGTTGGCGCCATGCAGGGCCTTGATCTGACCGATATGAAGCGATACTTTATTTTCTTCTACCAAGCCCCTCATTTTTCTTACTGAATCAGGCGCAGCGCGAAACTCATCCCGGCGATGAACCAGGGCTACGTTCTTGGCAATTGAATGTAGGTTCAGCGTCCAGTCGAGCGCCGAATCACCGCCGCCGACGATCACCACCATCTTATCCCGGAAGCGTTCCATCTGTCGCACGGCGTAAAACACGCTACGACCTTCATAGGCTTCAATCCCCGGAATCGGGGGTTTTTTCGGGGTGAACGAGCCGCCGCCGGCGGCGATGACAATCACCGGGGCCACCAGCTGGGTGCCGGCATCGGTACCCACCTGCCAGCGGCCATCTTCGCGCTTGTGTATCGATTCGGCCATCTGGCTGAGATGAAAAGTGGGCTCAAACGGCTTGATTTGCTGCATCAGCCGGTCGGTCAGCTCCTGCCCGGTGACCACTGGCAGGGCCGGAATGTCGTAAATCGGCTTTTCGGGGTAAAGCTCGGCGCATTGCCCACCCGGCCGGTCGAGAATATCCACCACGTGTGCGCGCAGATTGAGCAGGCCCAGCTCAAACACGGCGAACAGCCCCACCGGGCCGGCACCGATAATCACCACATCCGTTTCGGTTGCATGCATCATGATATAATACATATGGCGTTATGCCCAAATTTCCAGCGTTTTCTGGCTTTGTCGCATAGTGATTAATTCCGTGCAGGTTCTGTGAAAGGTTGCATTATGATAATTACACTCTATCTATTGATTGGAATAAATTTAATCTAAGGAGGATACCATGAGCAATAATTACATTCCCGCCCTGCAGGCCGTGCTGGCTGATACCTATACCCTGTATTTGAAAACACAGAATTATCACTGGAATGTGGAAGGCAGGCATTTCAAGCAGTTGCATGAGCTTTTTGAAGAGCAATATAAAGATCTGGCGGAGGCCAATGACGACGTTGCCGAGCGTATCCGCACGCTGGGCGAAAAGGTGGATGGCAGCTATAAAGGGTTTGCCAAACATGCGAGTATTCAAGAGGGTGATTACACGCTTGATGAAAACGCCATGGTCAAAGATCTGTTCGACAGCAATCTGCAAATGGTGAAAACCCTCAAGACTGCTATGGATGCGGCGGAAGCGGTTGATGATCAGGCCAGCGTGGATATGATGGTCGAGCGCACGCAAGTGCATGAGAAAGCCGCCTGGATGCTGCGTAGCGTGCTGCCGGAAGCCATCCGCAAAGAAATGCAGCCCGCCGCGAAATACGCCTGAGCGGCGGGTGCGTTTTCAGCTGTGTGCAGGTGCTGGTGGACGGTGGTTCGGTCATGCCTTATCTCCGTGCTACCGCACTCGGTTCCGCGGTTTCAAGCGGCTGGCTCAAATCCCGAAACGCGTCGCGTTCGGGATGACGCATATGCTTCTCACCGCGCTACGCACGATTGTATTCCTTTCCCCCGGGGGCCGGCCGCCGTTTTGGATTGGCGGCTAAACCCTGGCATCTTTGGTGTACCAGTCCCCTTACGATCTTTCGCATGGCGCGGGCCGGATGTACCCCTAGCCGGTACGGCCCAACGCCACCTGCCCGCTCCCGCCGTATCGGTTGCTAAGCCAGTATGAGCGCTCATCTGATAAAGAGTATACTCCCCGATGTGACATCCCGGAAGGGGTAAAATAACCATATTTTTCAGGTGACTAGAAATAAAATCGTGAGCCGATTTCCAGGCTGTGCGATTCATACTCGATGTCGGTCGTCCCGCCCAGCTGGTTCGAGTTAAACGTGGCATCCGTGGCCCCTAAATAGCGATAGCCAACCCCGAATTCCGCCACCGGAAAATCGGGCGGGGTATAATACAGGCCGAGCATGCCCTGATAGGCGAAGGTGGTGTCTTCATCGTCAATGCCCAGCCCTTCACTGTCGACGTGAAAGCGCGCCGTGCCCAGCCCGGCCCCGAAATAAGGCCGCCAGTTCCGGGTCAGGTTCAAATCGACATACATGTTGATCATCGCCGTTTGCACCTGAATATCGTCGTTTAAGACGGTGGTGCCTATATTGTCGACGAACTGGTCGAGCTCGTTATCACGTAGGGCAAGCTCGGCTTCGAAGCGGAAATGATCAAGCGCCGAATTGGTCCGCCGCGGCCGGTATCCGACGGCGCCGCTGATGCCATAGCCCTCGTCGAACTCCAGCGTGCCGTTAACCGGCACCGCCGCGCCGTCGGTTTCCAGATCGGCATCCTCGACGAAATTGACCGACCCGGCCAGCGCCAGATACCAGCTGGGTACGGGGGGGCGTTTTTGTTGCATGCGGGCGTCGGCCTGAGATGCCAGCCCGCAGGCCAGCAGGCCCGATAATCCGATGACCGATAACGATTTGATGCACGACATAGCAGCGCCCTGTGACAAATGGTGAAAAAAATGCGTTCTGCCTGCCGGTTTGATGCGTGTAATTTTCTATTAGTATTAGCTTAAATTGCAGGGGACTGCAAGATGTATGTCCAGCCTGTGAATGGCTTAGCGGCCCTTGCCAACCGGGCGCATATACACGTCGCGCTGCGGGTAGGGAATCGAAATGCCTTCCTCATCAAAGCGCTGTTTGACCTGCTCCTGCAGATCGAAGGTGACCGGCCAGTAATCCAGCGCGTTCACCCATGGGCGCACCACCAGATCGACCGAGCTTTCCGCCAGTTGTGAGACCGCGATTACTGGTGCCGGGTCTTTCAAGATGCGGGAATCGGCCGCGAGAATATCTTCCAGCGCGCGCTTTACCCGGGCCAGATCGTCATGATAGCTGACGCTGAACACCAGATCGACCCGGCGGGTGGTTTTGGCGGAGTAATTGATGATGTTCTGGCTGAGGATGGACCCGTTAGGCACGATAACGGCTTTATTGTCCGGGGTGGCCAGATGGGTGGTAAAGATATTGACGTCCTCGACCGTACCGGCCGTACCGGCGACCTCGACATAATCTCCCTTGCGAAACGGGCGGAAGGTGATGATCATCACGCCGGCGGCGAGATTGGCCAGCGAGCTTTGCAGTGACAGCCCGATGGCAAGCCCGGCGGCGGCCAACACGGCGGCCAGCGAGGTGGTTTCCACCCCGAGCTGGCTGAGCGCGGCAATGGCGACCAGCGCCAGGGCGAGGCCGAAAAACACGTTGCCGAGGAATGAGACCAGCGTGTCATCGACGCGGCTGCGCTGCATCATGCGTTTGGCAAGATTGACCAGCCGGTGTGCCACCCATTTCCCGATGACGAAAATCGCCAGGGCGCTTAGGATATTGATCCCCCAGTCGAGGCCGTGCGTGAGGAGAAAGGTTTCGACGGTGCTGATATCCGCGCTGCTCATGGTCATGGCATCCTTAATTCAAGATCAATTTATCTTCGCGAGAATACGTTCAATGTCAAATGATTGCATGTCGGCAAACACCAGATCGGCGTCGGAGAGTGTCTCGCTGTGACCGATCCCCACGGCGAACATGCCGGCGGCGTGAATGGCCTCAATGCCGGCGATAGCGTCTTCCACCCCGAAACACTCGGCGGAGGTAGCGCCCAGGCCCTGCGCGGCGTCGATAAAAATATCCGGTGCCGGTTTGCTGTTGGCCACCTGCGCGGCATCGGCGACATAATCAAACTGCCAGGCAATGCCCAGCTGCCGGATAATCGCGGCAGCATTTTTGCTGGCCGAGGCCAGCGCAATGCCAATGCCGCGGGCTTTAAGTTCGGCGAAGGCTTCCGGCACGCCGGGAAAGACATGCGCCGGCGTGAGGGTGTTGATCAGCGTCACGTAATCAGCGTTTTTGCGGGCCATCATCGCCTCTTTTTCGGCGTCGCTGTAGGCGGTGTCCGAGCGCTCAAGGATGATATCGAGCGAGGCGCGGCGGCTGACGCCTTTAAGGCGTTCGTTATCCGTTTCATCAAAGGCGATGCCGAGTTCGTCGGCGAGTGTTTTCCAGGCCTGAAAATGCAGCATGGCGGTGTCGGTAATGACGCCGTCGAGGTCAAAGATTGCGCCGCGTATGGTCATGTGCTCTCCTTTCACGTGTATGCCCGGTGAGCGCCGGAATCATTCGTTGCCTAATGCGTTGCCTCAGGCCGCTTTTCGCCTGGCAATTGGTGCCGCGGTTGTGGGTTTGCCGGGTTCCAGCTGCAGGGTGTCTTCGGCGTGGCCGATCTCAAGCGCCTCGCCGTCAAGCAGGGTATAGCGCACGTCCTGCCCGCTCACCTCGACTTTCAGCCGGCGGCCGCGAAAGCCCAGATGAAACTGATAGCCCTGCCATTGTTCGGGTAAATAGGGGGCAAAGGATAATGCGCCCTCGCTCATGCGCATCCCCGCGAACCCGCGCACGACGCAGGCCCACGAGCCAGCCATGCAGGCGGTATGAATGCCGTAATGCGTGTTGTGGTGGTGATTATCGATATCCATGCGCGCCGAATCTTCAAACATGCGGTAGGCGGCATCTTCATGGCCCAGTTCGGCGGCGGCGATGCTGTAGATACAACTCGACAGGGTGGAGTCATGCGTGGTCAGCGGCTCGTAATAATCATAATTGCGGGCTTTCTGCTTGTCGGAGAAGGTATCCGACAGCAGGACCATGGCGAGCACTACATCAGCCTGTTTCAGCACCTGGTGGCGATAAATCACCAGCGGATGGAAATGCAACAGCAGCGGATATTGCCGGGCGGGGGTGCTCTCAAAGTCCCAGCGCGGTTTGCTGAGAAAGGTATCATCCTGCGGGTTAACGCCGAGGGCGTCATCCACCGGCAGATACATCTGATCGGCCGCCTGCCGCCAGCCGGCGATTTCGTCTGCCTCAAGCCCGATGCGCGCCGACAGGGCGCCGAATTCGGCGGGGCGCTCGGTTTGCATGGTTTTGGCCACCATGGCGGCGGTGCGCAGATGCTGGCGCGCCATGGCGTTGGTGTAAAAATTATTATCGACGATGGCGGTATATTCGTCCGGCCCGGTCACCCCGTGAATGGTAAACTGCCCGCCACGCTGCGGGTTAAAATGGCCCAGCTCCATCCAGATGCGGGCCGTCTCCAGCAGCATTTCAGCTCCCATTTCCCAGATAAACTCCCAGTCTCCGGTGGCTTCCAGATAATAGCGCGTGGCGTAGGCGATGGCGGCATTGATGTGATATTGCGCGCTGCCGGCGGGGAAATAAGCCGAGCATTCATCACCGCTTATGGTACGCCAGGCATACAGCGCACCGCTTGCATGGCCCATTTGGCGCGCGCGGCGGCGCGAGGCATCCAGCAGCGAGTAGCGGTGCGCGAGCAGGGCGCGGGCGATTCCCGGGGCGGTATGGGCAAACAGCGGCAGCATATAGATTTCTGTATCCCAGAAATAATGCCCGTCATAGCCCGGCCCGGTGATGCCTTTGGCGCCGATGTTGCGCTGCCCGTCGCGGCCTACGGACTGAAACAGGTGAAACAGGTTGAAACGCATGCCCTGCTGCATTGCCGCATCGCCGCTAATGGCGACGTCGGCATGCTCCCAGAAGCGCTGCAGGTGCTCGACCTGACGCTCCATGTAATAACTGAAGCCTGCCACCGCCGCCCGTTCCAGCGTCTCGTGGCAACGATTTCGTAAAACGGTAACATCCGCCGGTGTACCGGCGTGATAGGCGACGAATTTGGTCAGAACCAGGGACTGGCCCGGTGCGAGCTCGGCAAGAAAGCGCTGGCCGAGACGGTTATCTTCCTCGATGAGCCCGGCGGCATGCCAGCCCGCGGCACGATGATCGCAGGCGGTGGCGACCATAAACTCCCCACCGCGCACGCGGTGCAGCATATGGGTGGCGTGCTCGCCGGTTTGGGCCTGTTCAAGCTGCAAGGCGGTATGAATGGACAGGTGCCCGGCGCGCGGATCATAGGCGTCTTGCGCCGTCTGCGCGCCGTAGTCGGCATCAAGCAGCGACTCGGCCAGCAGTTCGCCACGAAAATCCTGTGACGTGATATGGCATTGAATCGCCAGAACATGCTGCTCCTCGAAGCTGGCCAGCCGCTGCCATTCGACGGTGAAGGTGCCGGCGGCGGTTTGATAGCTGACCTGTCGTGTCAATACGCCCGTGCGGAAGTCGATGGCGCGCGTATATGCGTGCGGGAAGATGGCCGCACCGCTGCGGGCCGGACGCTGAATGGGTGCTGGCTCCAGCGCCTCGCCATCGGCAAACAGCTGCATCGCTTTACCGTTAGGCACCGGGATCATTTTGTCGTTATGGGTGGCAAAGCCGTAGGCGCTTTCCTCATACACGATCGGCGCTTTGACATATACGCCGTTGAGATAGGTTCCCTCGCAGTGGGCGCCGCCTTCCTCGAACGTGCCGCGCGTGCCGATGAAGCCGTTGGCCAGGGCAAACAGGGTTTCGTTGAGCGCGGCATCGGCGGCGCTGTGGCGCTGCTCGCGCACATGCCAGTCATCAAGGGGCAAGGCAGGTGCGGAATGGTCGGTCGGTCGCATGCGGTCCTCTTTAAGATCACGTCACTCCAGCACAAGCAGGCATGACGACGGCGCCCGCATCCTATCGCGGTTGCAATCGAATGCAATGGGGTTATTAATACGCTGAGGTGATTATGCGATGCGGCGGGAATAAATGATAAGGTCGCCTCATCGCCGCATTCGTATTATCGAAAGGATATGTTATGTCCCGTACGCCCGTGCTGATTGCCTTATCGCTGACCTACATCGTGTTTGCCATTCTGCTCAATTCGGTGGGCACGGTGATCATGCAGGTTATCAACGAGTATGAGGTGAGCAAGGAAGCTGCCAGCGTCCTCGAGGGTTTTAAAGACCTGCCGATTGCCATCGTCTCCTTTCTGGTTGCCTCGTTTCTGCCGCGGCTGGGGTTCAAGTGCGCCATGATATTGGGGCTGGCGATGGTGGCGCTGGCCTGCCTGCTAATGCCGCTGGTGCCGGCATTCTGGACAACCAAGCTGTTGTTTTTCTGCGCGGGATCGGCCTTCGCGCTGGTTAAGGTAGCGGTTTATGCCAGTGTTGGGTTGATTTCGGAGGGAACCAAGCAGCATGCGGGCACGATGAACATCATAGAGGGGCTGTTCATGGTCGGGGTGCTGGCCGGCTACTGGCTGTTTAGTTTCTTCATCGAAAGCAGCAACTGGCTCAACGTATACTGGCTGCTGGCCGGGCTGTGCGTGCTGAATATCGGCCTGCTGCTGATCACCCGGTTCGATGAATCCGCCGCGCACAGTGACAAGCCCAGTTCGCCAAAGCAGGATTTCATCGCCATGCTCAAACTGATGGCGCGGCCGCTGGTATGCGTGTTTGTCATCTCGGCGTTTTTATATGTGCTGATCGAACAGGGCATCGGCACCTGGCTGCCGACCTTTAATAATGAGATTCTGCACCTGCCGGCGGCGATGAGCGTGCAGGCCACCAGTATTTTCGCCGCCTGCCTGGCCGTCGGGCGCTTAAGTGCCGGAGCGGTGCTGACCCACGTCCACTGGTATCCGGCGCTGAATGTTTGTCTGCTGGCGATTGCCGTGCTGATTCTGCTGAGCCTGCCGCTGACCCGCGATATCGCACCGGATGCGGCGGTTAGCTGGGCGACGGCGCCGATGGCGGCCTATATCTTTCCGCTGATCGGGCTGTTTATGGCGCCGATTTACCCGGCGATTAACTCGGTTATGCTGTCTTCGCTGCCCAAACCACAACACGCCTCGATGACCGGGCTGATCGTCATTTTCTCGGCGCTGGGCGGCACCACCGGCTCGCTGATTACCGGCTTTATTTTCGGCGCGTTTGATGGTCAGACCGCGTTTTATTTCTCGCTGCTGCCGGTGGCGGGGATTATGGTGACGCTGTTTTTCTTCAGCCGGTTAAGCGATAAGGCGCAGCTTGAGGACATTCCCGCCGAGCCCGATCCGATGCTCGAGCGGGTGTAATTACTGCTTTTGCATGAAGATGGTCAGCTCAGCCACGGTAATCCCGAACTTCTTGATGAAGGACCGGTTGACGAGCACACCGTCATTCATCCGCCACATCCAGTCGTCGAACTTGACGCGGTAGGTCGTCCCCTTAACCGGCAGGTCCATCGTGTAATTCCAGCGTGCGGCGCTGCCGCGGGTCTCGCCTTTGGCTACTCCGATAATATCCGAGGCATGGCCTTCAAAACTGTTAGGGCCGGTTTTTTTCAGGTTCCAGGTGCGCTCCATGGTCGAGCCGTCATAATAGGTGAAATATTCCTTGAGCGTGCCGGTATCGCCGTCCCACTCACCGACCATTTCGACATCGAAGCGGCTGACCACCTCGCCGCTGTAATCCTGTACGATGCCCCAGGCCTTAATCGGCCCGTTGAAATATGCCTTCAGGTCCATGGCGGGTTCCTGATTGCCATAGGGCTCAAGTTTCATACCGCAGCTAATGAGTAACATGGTGGCTCCTATCAGTGTGAGGTTACGAAGAATGCGGGGCATAAGCGACTCCCTTTTGGGTTGGAATGATAAACCAGCGCCAGAGCAATAGGCCGGAGGCTAATTTTAGGATGGAGGGAATCAGCGCATACGCTGCGCTCAAGGCGAGCAGGGCCTGTTCGCTGTTTTCCGCGGCGGGGGTGAAGCCAAACCATTCGATCGCCGGCAGGGTGATGCCGGTGGCCAGAGCCAGCGCGCCTTTGGCCAGGAAGGCGAGAATTGCGAACTGCGCCGCCGCCTGGCTTTGACTGCTGCCCGATTCCATCAGATCGCCCAGGATGGAGGGGGGCAGGGCAAGCTCGGCGCCCAGCGCCATGCCGGAGGTTACGCAGATGATGCCATAGGCGATGAGATCGCCTTCGCCCAACCAGAACGCCCAGATGAAAGAGGCGACGGCCAGCACCATTGAGGCGATCCACGTCTGCGCTTTGCCCATGTGTTTGGACAAGCGGCTCCACAGCGGCATGGAGGCCGCGCCGGAGAGGAAATACAGCAGCAGAAACAGGCCGGTATAGGTTTCGGCACCGAGCCGGTCGCGGATAAAAAACATGACCAGCACCGCCGGCATGGCGGAGGCCAGCGTGCTTAAACCATAAGGCACGAAAAAGCGGTAATCGCGCAGGGCCAGCCGCCATATGGCAGTGCGCAGCGGTGCGGTGCGACGTGCCTGTAAAATAGCGCGATGGCGTGTCGCCCAACGGAAAAACAGCCCGCCGGTGATCACCAGCAGGCCGCATAAGATCGCCGCCATGCCCAGATAGGCCTGCATGCGGTTGTCATCGGCGCCAAGCGCAGTAGGCAGGCTGACGGCGAGCAGCAGGCCGAGCAGACCGAACGCCTCGCGAGTGCTGGTGATACGGGTTTTGTCATGGGCGTCTTCCCGCCAGACGGCGCCCAGCATATTGAGGTTGATGGCCAGCAGGCTGTAGGCGGTGGTGGCGGCGACCACCCCGAGAATAAACCACAGCAGGGCATATGCCTCGTGTGGGATGAACAGCAGCAAAAACCCACCGCCCAGCAAAAGCATGGCCACCAGCATCATGTGGCTGCGGTAGTGATCGTAGTGGTCGCTTAGAAAACCGATGAGCGGATCCTGTACGGCGTCAAAGGCGCGGATGACGAGCAATACGCCGCCCAGCAGCGACAGCGACAGGCCATATTCAGTGGCGTAAAAATCGGGCGCGTAGATATAAAGCGGCAGCCCGGCAAAAGACAACGGAATGGCCAGCGCCGCATAGGCTGCGATGGCGCGCCTGCCGATACGCCCGTCGTTGCTCATTCAAGCCCCAGCAGTTCGGCGCGTAACTCAGGCTCGGAAGTGCGCTCACTCAGCCAGATATTGAAAAAGGCGCGGGTGAACGCCGGGTCCGACACGCGGCCGATTTCCTCGCTGTTGTGATAGAAAATGCTCACGCCCTCGTCGGTGGCTATGCCGGTAATGCTGTCGCCCGCTTTGACATCGGGAAATATTTTATCCATCCGCGTACGCCAAGCATTCAGCTGTTGCGGGCTGGCGGCGTCTTGTTCCTGCATTTCCTCCTTGGAGCGTTCGGAAATATCGGCGCCTTTCAAGTCGACCAGATAACCCAGCCGCAGGGCATAGGGCGCGCCTTGCTCCCATTCGCCGTCAGGCGCAAACAGCGTGGCATCATACGCATCCCAGATCAGTACGGTAAGCCGGCCGTTGCCGACGATTTCGGCGTCGGGTACATAGGCATTGACATACGGCGGAATGTCACCGGCCAGGCTGGCCGTGCTCAAAAACAAAGCGATGAAAGCCGGAGCCAGCCGCGCCCGGGCCGGTTTTTTCAGCCATTGATGCGCCATTGATTTAAGCATGATGTAACTCCAGTTGCATGACATCGGTGCGACCGATACGGAAACTGGCCATACACCCGGCGAGATAAAATCGCCATAAGCGGATGAAGCGTTCATCAAAACCCAGCGCCAGAATATCCTTGCGTTTGGCGTCGAAGCGGTTGAGCCATTCCTGCAGCGTTTTGGCGTAGTCCTGGCCGAAGGCGTAGCGATCGGTAATGGTCAGCCCCGCCTTTTCGGCGGCGCGTTTGAAAGTGGACGGCGAGGGCAGCATACCGCCGGGAAAGATATATTCGCGAATCACATCGCTGCCGCGTTTATAATCGGCGAAATGCCTGTCATCGATGGTGATGGTCTGCACGACCGCATTACCATCCGCTTTGAGCAGCGATTTTAGCTTGTTGAAGTAAGTCGGCCAGTAGCGCTCGCCGACGGCTTCAAACATTTCGATGGAGACCAGATGGTCGTAGCGACCCTCCTGCTCGCGGTAATCCTCAAGCGCGATTCGCGCCTCATCGCCGAGGCGCCGGCGGGCGAATTCATGCTGCGCCCCGGAAATGGTGATACCCTTGACCGACAGGTTGCTTTGCTCGCAGGCGCGCTCGGCAAACCCACCCCAGCCGCAGCCGATCTCCAGCAAATCGCCGGAACCACTGCCCAGCCGCTCGATAATACGGTCATATTTTTGATATTGCGCGGCCTCCAGCGCGGTGTGCTCGCCGGCGAACAGGGCCGAGGAATAAGTCATACTTTCATCCAGCCACAGGCCATAAAAGTGGTTGCCCAGATCGTAATGGGCGTGGATGTTGTTCTTGCTGCCGCGCAGGCTGTTAGGCCGTTTCAGCCGCATCAGCCGCCCCAGCACGCGAAACAGCGAGCCGCCGAAGACGTAGCGTTTGAGTGACGCCTCGTTTTGCAGCCCGAACGCGATTACGGCCTCCAGGTCGGGACTGTCCCACAAGCCGTCGCGATAGCCTTCGGCAAAGCCGATATCGCCACGCATGGCGAGCTCCTTAATGGCGCGCCAGTCATGTACGATGAGTTGCGCCGATGGGCCGGGCTGCGTGCCCTGCGCATGATATTGCGTGCCGTCGGGAGCGGTGACGGTGATCTCGCCCAAAGTGACGTTTTGCAGCGCCCGGATGAAATGCTGCCCCACGCGCGAATCGCCTAGCGACATAATAACCTGCAGGATAAGATTTAATTATTCTCTTTAAACATAGTCTAAATTGTTTAATTGGCAAGTGTAGAAGACGAGGTCCGACGCGGCTCGCGCTGAGCTGGTTTGACGATGTAGCGGACGCGTTTGCGCAACAGCCGGATCGCCTGCCAGTGAATGCGGCCGATGACCATCAGCGTCAGTAGCGGGTGCGACCAGAAGGCGCGGGCGCGGCTGCGGCGGTGATAGGGGCTGAAGGAGCCGACGATCGAGGTCAGCAGTAATTTCTCACCGGCGGCATTATAATAATCGATCCAGATGCCCAGCCTGTCGTTTTCAGGCTGAAAATCGAAACGGAAACGGTAATACCCTTCGCGTTCGATAAAGGGGGAGACGTGGAAGACCTTTTCAGCCTCCAGCCAGTCCTGTGCGGTGATCGGACGGCCGTCCGCGTGCGCGCACAGATAATCATGATGCTCGCCGAACGTGTTGCTGACCGCGCACAGTACGGCGCGCAGCCGGTGCCGTTCATCCAGACACAACCAGAAGCTGACCGGATTGAAGCCGTAGCCAAATACGCGCGGCATGGTTACCAGCATGATATGCGCCACCGGCTCGATCGCGTGTTCCTGCAGTATGTTGCGGATCCATGTATTCAGATCGCTGCCGTCGCGCGGGCCGTGGTCTTTTTCCCAGAAACTCATAATACCCGCCCGGTTCAGCCCGAAACGCCGGCCATCGGCCAGTTGCGGGATGGCTTGCAGCGGAATGGCCAGGTTATACACCCGGTAGACGAACTGATTGACCTTGGGTATCAGTCGCTTATGCATGACCTTTGCACTTAGTATGGCCGGTTCTGTTGGCTTCATGGCGATGCGTTTTTCCTCTGCCGCGTAGCGATGCGGCGTTTGCCTCTCATCCTAGCGCCACGGCACTTTTGCGCCAAGCAACTCGGCGACGTGTACCCCGCTCATCAGCCCATCTTCGTGAAAGCCGTAGCGCGTATACGCGCCGCAGAAATAACTGTGCCGGTGCCCTTGTAATGCGGGCAGTGCCTGTTGCGCGGCGATGGCGCCTTCATCAAAGATGGGATGTTCGAACCAGTGGCGGTTATACACCCGGCCGGCATCCGGCTCGCGCCCGGGATTGAGCGTGACAATCAGCGGTGCGCGCTCATCCAGATTCTGCAGCCGGTTCATCCAGTAACTCAAACTAATCGCCGGGCGCGCGTCGCGCATGCCTTCCAGTAAATACACCCAGCTGGCCCAGGCGGCCCGGCGTTTGGGCATAAAGCTGGTGTCACCATGTAATATAATCTGATTGGTCTGATAGCGAAAGGCGCCTAATATCTCGCGCTCGCGCGCATCCGCATCAGCCAGCAGGGCCAGCGCCTGATCGCCATGGCAGGCGAAGACGACCCGGTCATAACGCGCGCTGTGGCCCTGTTGATCGGTGATCTCAACCCCGCTTTCATCGCGCGTGACGCGCGCCACACCGCGGTTGGTGAAAATACGATCGGCAAAAGGTGCGGTGACGCGGCGGACATATTCCCGGCTGCCGCCGCTGACCGTATACCATTGCGGCTGATCATTGACGGTAAGCAGGCCATGATTCTGGAAAAAACGCAGGAAACTGGCGGCCGGAAAATTCAGCATGGTGTGCGGCGGGCAGCTCCAGATGGCGCCGCCGATGGCAAGGATGAAATAATCGCGGAACCAGTCGCTCAGGCCCAGCGTGCGAATGAATGCGCCCAGTGTGAGGTTGCCGGGGGATGCAAGATAGCGCACGCCTTCGCGGTTAAAGGTGAGAATATCGCGCAGCATGCGCCAGTAACGCGGACGGGCCAGGTTACGCTTTTGCGCGAATAACGTGCGCAGCGATTGCGTGCCATATTCCAGCCAGCCATCGCCGATACTGGCGGCAAAAGACATGTCGCTTTGTTCCACCGGTACGTCGCAATGGGCAAACAGGCCGGTAAGCAAGGGGTAATTGCGGTAGTTGAATACGATAAAGCCGGTATCCACAGGGACGGGGCCGATCGGCGTGTCGGCTTCCAGCGTGCGGCTGTGCCCGCCGATATAGGATTCTTTTTCGTAGACGGTAATGGTGTCTTTGGGGTGCAGCAGATAAGCCGCGCCCAGTCCCGAAATGCCCGATCCGATAATGGCTGTTTTCTTAGACATTGAGGTTATCGTTCCCGCAATCAGGGGTGGTGGGGGCGGAGGGATTTGAACCCCCGGCCAAGGCGTTATGAGCGCCCTGCTCTAACCGCTGAGCTACGCCCCCGTGCCGCGTGGCAGCGCCGGGCTGCAAATGCCGGAACTCTGCGCTTCCGCTGCTCATGTACCTCTTAGTACACTGCGCTGCGGTTCTCAAATCCCGACATTTTCGCTACGGCGCTGCCACGCGTAAATTATAGTCGTTAACCTACAGCATGCGCGATCAAGATCAAATTGAAACTGCCGTTTTAACGCGGCTCACCCTGCAGGCAGCGCCGTGCTGCAAATGCCGGAACTCTGCGCTTCCGCTGCTCATGTACCTCTTAGTACACTGCGCTGCGGTTCTCAAATCCCGACATTTTCGCTACGGCGCTGCCACGCGTAAATTATAGTCGTTAACCTACAGCATGCGCGATCAAGATCAAATTGAAACTGGTATTCAGACGAGATGGCGCGCGGTGCTGCCCTCTCTCGGTGGGAGAGGGCAGGGGGCTATGCGCTTAGAATCCGAGATTGTCAAACGATTGATTGTTGTTGCCGGTGGTAAAGCGGCAGTAGGTGAATCCTTCGTTCCAGGCCTGCTTATACAGCTCGTTATTACCCATTTCAGGACGTTTCTTAAAGCCAAATATGGCTTTAAACATCGGGCTGCCCTGCGCGGAGACGCCACTGTCGCAACCGTCTTCCCAGCCCAGGCGATATTCGGGTGGGCCTTGCGGGTTGACCATGTATAAATCGCCGGGACGGCATGCCGTGGTGGCAAATGCCATGCCCAGTAACGCTATCCAGAAAATCATACGCATCATAAATTTATGATAGCAAAATAGCAGGCTGTGCAGCGTGAAGATTTGATGACAAAATACGGGCAGCCGGCGCAGCCGGCGCCGCGCCCGCCCCGCGCTGACGGCAGGTTTTTGCCATAACGGTCCGTTATAATCGCACCGGCACGCCGGCTTCGGCCATGGCGTCTTTGACCTGGGCGATGCTGTACTCGCCGAAGTGAAAGACGGAAGCGGCCAGCAGGGCGCTGGCATGGCCTTCCCGCACCCCCTCGGCGAAATGGGGCAACGCCCCGACACCGCCGGAGGCGATCACGGGGACGCTGACCGCATCGGCGATGGCGCGGGTCATGGGCAGGTCAAACCCCTGCCGGGTGCCGTCATGGTCCATCGAGGTCACAAGCAGTTCGCCGGCGCCGCAAGCCACCATGCGGCGTGCCCATGCCACGGCATCGATGCCGGTGGCGTTGCGGCCGCCATGGGTATATATCTCATAGAGTTCAGAGTTCAGAGTACAGAGTTCAGTAGTATCCGCGTCTTTTTTTTCTGAACTGTGACCCCTGAACTGCGAACGTTTCCGGGCATCAATCGCTACCACGATGCACTGCGAACCGAATTTTTCCGCCGCTTCACGCACAAATTCCGGGCGGTGCACGGCGGCGGTGTTGATGGAGACCTTATCCGCTCCCGCCAGCAGCAGGCGGCGAATATCCTCCAGCGTGCGCACGCCGCCGCCGACGGTCAGCGGCATGAAGCAGCTCTCGGCAACACGCGTGACCATATCATACAGCGTTTCGCGATCATCGGAAGAAGCGGTGATATCGAGGAAGCACAGCTCGTCGGCGCCCTGCGCATCATACAGCTTGGCCTGCTCGACAGGGTCGCCGGCATCGACCAGGTCGATAAAATTGACGCCTTTAACGACGCGACCGGCATGCACGTCTAGGCAGGGGATGATGCGGGTTTTCAGCAACACTCCCTCCCTAACCCTTTCCCCTGATGGGGCAGGAAAACGAATATAGTAAGCGGGAGGGCTGATGGTCGTTGCATATTATTACCCCACCAGCCGTAATGCCTGCTCCGGGTCAATCGCGCCGTCATACATGGCGCGGCCGATAATAGCGCCTTCGATGCCACTGGCGGCAAAGGCCTTGATCGATAGCAGGTCATGGATGTTGGACACGCCGCCGGAAAGCACAACCGGCGTGGAGATGCGCTCGGCGAGTGCCACCGTATCGGGAATATTGGGCCCCTGCATGATGCCGTCGCGGTCGATATCGGTGTAGATAATGGTGCATACCCCGGCATCTTCATATTGCAGCGCCAGGTCCACAGCGCGTACTTCCGAGACGTTGGCCCAGCCTTCCACCGCCACACGGCCGCCCTTGGCGTCAATCCCTACCGCAATCTGTCCCGGATAGGCTTTGCAGGCCTCGCGCACGAAACCGGGCTCGCGCAGGGCCTGTGTGCCAATAATGATGCGTGCGATGCCGGCTTGTATCCACTGCTCGATATCGGCCATGGTGCGAATACCGCCGCCGAGTTCGACCGGGATATCCACCGCTTCCAGGATGGCGATCACCGCCTCGCGATTCACCGAATGGCCTTCGAACGCGCCGTTGAGATCGACTACGTGCAGCCACTGAAACCCCTGACCGGCGAAGATAGCGGCTTGTTCGGCCGGACTGTTGGGAAAGGTGGTGGCCGCCTGCATATTGCCTTTGAGCAGGCGTACGCACTGACCGTCTTTTAAGTCGATGGCGGGGTAGAGGATCATAGCAGATTCCAAATTCCGGGTTTCAGCCTACAGGGAAAACCGGCATGTGCCAACATCCGGTATCGGCGCCCGGCCACCTGAAGCTTTCCCTTCATACCAGCTCCGTTAACGGCTGCAGCGGTTTATAAAAGAAATGACCGGAGACCATACTGCCGCTGACAAATTCATAATTGGGCAACACGCCCCATTCGATATAGCCGCATTCGCGATATAACGTAATCGCTTTGGTCTGAGTGGCGCGTACATCCAGCTTGAGGGTGGAAAACCCATGATTGGCGGCTTCGCGCTCGGCGGCTTCCAGCAGTGCCTTGGCCAGCCCGTGCCCGCGCGACCAGGGGGCGACGAAATGCCCTTCAAGCCGGGCGGCAAACGCCGAGGTTTCCTTGCTCTTGCTGGGTTTGACCAGCTGGATGGAGGCGACCAGATGGCCATCCAGCCGGCCGCCGAACAATACGCGCTCCGGCACCATCAGCACGCCTTTCCAGTATTGTTCCACGGTTTCGCGCGCGGGCGGGCTGACCCAGTTAAACCCGATGCCGTCGCGAATGGCGTCTTCGGTCGCCTGTGAGATATCGCCCAGGTCCGGGCCTTTGAACTCGGTTATTTTTTCTACGGAGATATGCGCCATGGACAGTATTTACTATTTGGTATCCGGTATTTCGTAAATCGTGAGTTGGTGCATAGCCGATTGCGCTTCAAACGCCAAATAATTAATGTCAGTTTGGTCTACATGTCCAAAAAGTTGCCAATCAGTCTTAACCCAACCGCCTGACTTTTCTCAGGGTGGAACTGGGTGCCTAGCATAGTGCCCCGGCCAATGCACGCAGAAAGTGCATGGCCGTAATCCACCGTGGCCAGTACGTCGTTTGCCCCGGCGCATTGCGCATGAAAGCTGTGCACAAAATAGGCATGCGGGGCGGCGGGCAGGTCGCGAAACACCGGATGATCCGGCCGGCTGGGCACCAGCTCGTTCCATCCCATGTGAGGGATTTTGAGAGGGATTGGCATGCGGGATTCGGCATTCGGGGGGGTATTGCCCAAATCCCGGCCCCTGAGCCCTGAATCCTGTGTGATGGGTACCACGTCCCCTTCAATCCACCCCAGGCCCGCATGCTCACCATGCTCCAGCCCGCGCGTCAGCATCATCTGCATGCCCACGCAAATACCGAAAAAAGGGGTTTCCCGCTTCAATACCGCCTCCTGGAGCGCCTCGATCATGCCATTGACGGCCTGAAGCCCGGCCATGCAGTCGCCGAAGGCGCCGACACCGGGCAGCACGATATGGCTGGCCCCGGCTAATTGATCCGGGTCGCTGGTAACGGCGACATCCAGCTTGCGTTCGTCGCCCGCCTTCTGGAAGGCTTTGGCCGCCGAGTGCAGATTGCCGGAGCCGTAATCGATGATGAGGATGGTCATAGCAGGTTCTGCATTGCTGATATGCGGTATGTCACTCCTGCGCCAGCAATTCGGCGTGCTGGTCGAAGAAGCGCTGTTCGGCACGCATTTTGTTTTCCCCGGAGACGATGGCATAGGTGACATAGCCGTCGCGCTTCAGGCGGGTGCGCAGAAAATCATTCCCGTGAAACCCGACCCAGACCTGCAAGCCAAGCTGCAGCACTGAAAGGCTGAGTATATCAAATCCGGCGCGCTCCACACCTAGTGCCAGCAGGACATTGGCGGCGATGATAAACCCCGCCATCAGCCACAGCCGGTGATACAGCGCCCACAGCGTGGAAAATAAAAATGCCAGCCAGTTAAATCCCTCTGCGACAAAGCGGATCTGTTCGGCCTGCTGACCGCTTTTGCCCGGCTTTACATGAACGGTATAGATATGCAGGGTGGAAAAGAACGCCATATTTCGAAAACTGGTTTCATTTTGCAAACAGGTTTTAGGGAATAACCGGCTAACCGACAAGCAAAAAGCGACTGCCTTACAGTGCGCCCTTGGTGCTGGGCACCGCGTCGGGCCGGCGCGGGTCGATCGCGGTTGCGGCGCGTAAAACCCGCGCCAGCCCCTTATAACATGATTCGACAATATGGTGGTTATTGACGCCGTATAAATTTTCCACATGCAAGGTGGCCCCGGCGGCGGTGGCAAACGCCACGAACCACTCGCGGAAAAGTTCCGTATCCATCTCGCCGAGCTTGGGTCTGGTGAACTCCACCTTCCACACCGTGTAAGGCCGTCCCGATAGGTCGATTGCCACGCGGGTCAGGGTTTCATCCATCGGCGAGTGCGCGTCGGCATAGCGCACGATGCCTTTTTTATCGCCGAGCGCCTCGGCTACAGCCTGGCCAATGGCAATGCCGGTATCCTCCGTGGTGTGATGATAATCGATATGCAGATCCCCCTGCGCATTGACGGTGAGATCGATCAGGCTGTGACGCGCGAGCTGCTCGAGCATGTGATCCAAGAAACCGATGCCGGTGGCTATGTCATACTGCCCGGTGCCGTCAAGGTTCACCGCGGCGGTAATCTGCGTTTCTTTTGTGTTACGTTCAACGGTGGCGGTACGCATGGCTCTCACTCTGATTCATTTCATTAGTCACTATAATAATCCGATCCTGTCAACATATCCCTCGCTTGCTCTGCCATTTCGCGCGTAACAGCCGGGGCTTGCGGCCATGCCGGGCCGGGGGATGACAAATAAACACAAATCTCTTGAAATCGAGAAAAATTCCCTCACATTTCTGCTCATGCAGCATACGTCCGAACACACCTGGTACGGTACCACGATATTGTCGGTGCGCAAAGGCGATCAGGTGGTGATTGCCGGGGACGGGCAGGTCAGTATCGGCAATTCCATTATCAAGGCCAGCGCCAAAAAAGTGCGCACAATCGGTGACGGCTCGATTCTGGCCGGGTTCGCCGGCGCCACCGCCGATGCCTTCACGCTGTTTGAGCGCCTGGAAGGCAAGCTGGAAAAACATCCGGGCCAGCTGACCCGCGCCTGTGTCGAGCTGGCCAAGGACTGGCGCACTGACCGCTATTTGCGCCGGCTGGAGGCGATGATGGCGGTGGTGGACAGTCAAACCTCGCTGCTGTTAACCGGTAACGGCGATGTGCTGGAGCCCGAAGACGGGCTGATCGGCATCGGCTCCGGCGGCAATTATGCGCTGGCCGCCGCGCGCGCTATGATAGACAGCGAGATGGATGCGGAAACGCTCGCCCGCCGGGCGATGAAAATCGCCGCCGAGATTTGCGTGTTTACCAACGAGCAATTGACGGTGCAGACCATCGCCAGCGAAAGGGATGCGGCATGAACAAACAGGTGGCCGGATTCATCGCATTGGCCTGCTTGATCGGGGCGCCGGCCTGGGCCGGGCAGGCCCCAGCTGCCGATGCGAACAACCAGACAGCCCAACCGGACCCGCTGCCACCGCTGGCAAGCCAGCTTTATACCCAATTCTGCGAAGATCTGATTGCTGCGCCCAACGTCTCGCGCTCGACCTACCGGCTGAACGAACAGGCGCGGCTGGTGCTGCTGCCGTGCTATGAGGCGGCGTATAATTCCGGCGCAATCGGCTTTATCGCCAATGAAAACGGCCGCTGGGTGCCGCTTTATGTGTCGGTGATGACAATTAATGGCTGGCACGCTTCGCCTTATATTCCAAGGCCGCGCTTTAACCAGAATACCGCCACCCTGCGTACCTATCATAAAGCGCGCGGGCCGGGAGATTGCGGCGTGGCCGGCGAATATAGCATCCTGGCCGACGGCGCCTATATGCGCGCTTACTGGCATAAGCCCGTGTGTGACGGCAATGTGTTTGAAACCACTGAGGAAACCCTGATTTACGAAGCTGACAATGACAATTGATATGACCGAACTCACCCCGCGCGAAATCGTCAATGAGCTGGACCGCCATATAGTCGGTCAGGCAGATGCCAAACGGGCGGTGGCCATCTCACTGCGCAACCGGTGGCGTCGCCAGCAGGTGGAAGGCAGCCTGCAGGATGAAATCGTGCCCAAAAACATTTTGATGATCGGGCCCACCGGCTGCGGGAAAACCGAGATTGCGCGGCGGCTGGCCAAGCTTGCCAAAGCGCCCTTTATCAAGGTGGAGGCCACCAAATTTACCGAGGTCGGTTATGTCGGGCGCGATGTTGAATCGATCGTGCGCGATCTGATGGAAATCGCGCTGTCGATGGTGCGTGAGGACATGCGTGAGGAAGTGCGAACCAAAGCCGAGATGGAAGCCGAAGAACGCGTGCTTGATGCGCTCGTGGGCGAGACGGCCAGCATCGACACGCGCAACAAATTCCGTGAAAAGCTGCGCAGCGGCGATCTTGATGACAAGGAAATCGAAGTCGAGGTATCCGATGCGGATAATACCGGGTTTTCCAGTTTCGATATTCCCGGCATGCCCGGCGGGCAGATGGGGGTGCTTAACCTCAATGATATGCTCGGCAAGGCAATGGGCGGGCGCACCAAAGCCAAGCGCATGACGGTCAGCGAAAGCCATGATGTGCTGGTGCGCGAGGAATCCGATAAGCTGGTAGACGAAGATCGCATCGTCAAACAGTCGATCTGGCTGGTGGAAAATCACGGTATCGTGTTTCTGGACGAGATCGACAAAGTCTCCGCTCGTCAGGATGCGCGTGGCGGCGAGGTCAGCCGCGAAGGCGTGCAGCGCGATTTGCTGCCCCTGCTGGAAGGTACGGTGGTGGCCACCAAATACGGTTCGATTAAAACTGATCACATCCTGTTTATCGCCTCCGGCGCGTTTCATATGGCCAAACCCTCGGATCTGTTGCCCGAACTGCAGGGACGTCTGCCGATACGCGTCGAGCTCAAACCGCTGACCGAGGCCGATATGCTGCGCATCCTGACCGAACCGGAAGCCAGCCTGACCAAACAGTACAAAGCGTTGATGGCAACCGAAAACGTGACCGTTACCTTTACCGATGAGGGGCTTGATGAGCTGGCCAAGCTTGCCATCCGCTTTAATGCCGAAGTCGAGAATATCGGCGCCCGCCGGCTGCATACCATCATGGAGAAACTACTGGAGGAGGTCAGCTTCCATGCCTCCGATCAGTCCGACACCACGGTGGAAGTCACCGCCGATTATGTCAACGCGCATATCGGCGATATGGCCAAACCGGGGAATCTGGAGAAATTTATTTTGTAGCCGCCAGCCGTTAGTCGCTAGCCTTTTGCAAAAAGAGTTTTCTTATGAGCGGCTAAGTGCTATCTGCTACCTCTTATGGCTTTTACCGCGCCCACTCTCACCGTTGATCTCTCGGCTATTACCGCCAACTATCACCTGCTGCGCGAGCAGTTCCACGGCGCCGAATGCGCGGCGGTGGTCAAAGCCAATGCCTATGGGCTAGGGGTGGAGGCAGTCGCCCCGGCGCTGGCGCAAGCCGGCTGCCAGACCTTTTTCGTGGCCACGCTGGCGGAGGGAATTCAGCTGCGGCGCGTACTGCCGGAACGCAAAATCGCCGTGTTTCATGGTGTCGGTGAGGGCGAAGAGCTGGCCTTTGTCAATCACCGTTTAATCCCGGTGCTCAATTCGCCGGCGCAGATCAGGCGCTGGCGGCCAATCGGCGCGCAACATCCGGAGGCGGCGTCGATCCTGCATGTCGATACCGCCATGGCGCGGCTGGGGCTGACACGGCATGAATGGCACGCCGTGGCGGAGGAGCCGGATCTGGTTGCCGAATGCCGGGTCAGCGCGCTGATGTCGCATCTGGCGTGCGCCTCGGATCCCGATCATGCGGTAAACGCCGAGCAGAAACAGCTGTTTGCTGAGGCCAGAGACCGCTTTGCCGGGCTGCCGACCAGCTTTGTCAATTCATCGGGTATTTTTCTTGATCGCTCGTTTCATTGCGATCTGGCGCGGCCGGGCTGTTCGCTTTATGGCATTACGCCCAATGCCGCGCGGCCCAATCCCATGCACCAAGTGGCCGAGTTGTCGGCGCCGATTCTACAGGTACGCACGCTGGACAGGAAGCAGACCATTGGCTACGGTGCAATCCACACGCGCCCGGAAGGCACGCGTATCGCCACCGTGGCGCTGGGCTATGCCGACGGCGTGTTCCGCACGCTAACCGGTAAGCTGCAGGGCTTTGTGGACAACTATGCCGTGCCGCTTCTCGGCCGGGTGACGATGGATATGCTGAGCTTCGATGTCAGCGACGTGCCCGAGCAGGTGCTTGAGCAGGCCGGGCGCATCACGGTGCTGGGCCCGCAGCAGACGGTGGACGATATCGCCGCCATGGCCGAGACCATCGGCTATGAAGTGTTTTCCCGGCTCGGGCAGAGGGTGAGAAGAGAATATGTCAGGTAAGTTACGCATTGCGGGTTCCGGAGTAAGCGCATGAATCCCATCGCCGCCATCGGTCGTGTGTTTATGGCTTTTCTTGCCGCCGTCGGTCGGCTGGCGCTGTTTACCGGCCATGGCCTGGCAGCGGCGTGCCGCCCGCCGTACTACCCGCGCCAGGTCGGGCGGATGATGCTGGAAATTGGCTATTTTTCCCTGCCCGTTATTGGCCTGACCGCGATTTTTACCGGCGGCGTGCTGGCGCTGCAGAGCTTTACCGGCTTTGCCCGCTTTTCCGCCGAAAGCTCCATCGCCATTGTCGTGGTGCTGTCGATCACGCGCGAGCTGGGGCCGGTGCTGGCCGGGCTGATGGTGGCCGGACGCATCGGCGCGGCGTTTGCCGCGGAAATTGGCACCATGCGTGTCACCGAGCAGATTGACGCACTAGTGACGCTGTCGACCAACCCGTTTAAATATCTGGTGTTTCCGCGCCTGCTGGCGGGTGCGATCATGTTGCCGTGTCTGGTGCTGGTGGCCGATATCATCGGCGTGTTCGGCGGCTATATCGTGAGCATTCAAAAGCTGGGTTTTGCGCCGTGGCCGTATCTGAACACCACCTGGTCGTATCTGGAGCTTGAAGACGTCATTTCCGGACTGGTGAAAGCCAGTGTCTTTGGTTTCATCATCGCGCTGATGGGATGTTATCACGGTTATCATTCGCGCGGCGGCGCGCAGGGCGTGGGCAAGGCGACGACCAATGCGGTGGTCTCGGCCTCTATCCTGATTTTGCTGTTTAACTATCTGCTGACCGAACTGTTTTTTGCGATATGATGAGGGGATTATATTGCCTCTCCCAGTGGGAGAGATGAAGGAGGGGATATGACAACGCCCGTGATCCGGATGAAAGACGTCTGTAAATCGTTCGGCCCGAAGCAGGTGTTGCGCGGCGTGACGCTTGATGTGGCGCAGGGCGAGTCGGTGGTGATTATCGGCGGCTCGGGATCGGGCAAGTCGGTGACGATCAAGTCCGTGCTCGGCCTGGTGGTGCCCGATCGCGGCCTGATCGAGGTGGACGGCCAGGATGTGACCCGCCTGAACGGGCGCCGGCGCTTTGAGCTGATGCGGCGGTTCGGCATGTTGTTTCAAGGTGGCGCGCTGTTTGACAGCCTGTCGGTCTGGGAGAATATCGCATTTGCCCGCATGCAGGGTGAAGACGCGCTGACGAAAGCCGATGCCCGCCAGCTGGCGGTGGAAAAACTGAAGCAGGTCGGCCTGAAAGCCGATGTGGCCGAGTTGATGCCTTCCGAGCTTTCCGGCGGCATGCAAAAACGCGTCGGTCTGGCGCGCGCCATCGCCGGCGATCCGAGCATTATCTTTTTCGATGAGCCCACCACCGGGCTCGATCCGATTATGGCCGATGTGATCAATGATCTGATTATCGCCTGCACGCGCGAGCAGAAGCTGACCACCATGAGCATCACGCATGATATGGTCAGCGTGCGCAAGATCGCCACCCGCGTGGCGATGATTTACGAAGGCAAAATCATCTGGGACGGACCGGTGGATAAGATTGACGACAGCGGGAATGCGTATGTCGACCAGTTTGTGCACGGACGCGCCGATGGGCCGATTACCGCGCAGGTGGGGTAGCGTTAGAGAGAGGCTCATTCCGCCATTTATCAAGTGCTGCTGATCTTCTGGCGCTCCGTTCATCTTTGGTGGTTCTCATTTCTTCTTTTTCCGCTTCCTCATAGATGGTTTTAAGTAATTTTGCAGAATCAGTGCGCGCTATTTTTTTATAATCATGTTCATCGCGCAGCCGCTCGATACCCACATGTTGTAACATATGTTGCACGATGGTTTGGGCGAGCGGCTTATCGGGGGATTCTTGCTTGATGTGATGGGACTCGGGAATGTAGCGCGCCTTGTCAGTGGTCGCAAACGTCGTTGCGCCGGGGTTGCGGCCGTTTCGCCGGTGTGTGTCGTCGATCAACACCATGCCGAAAGGCAGCGCCCGTTTATAAGTTTCCTCGATATATTCACGCGTGAAGTCGCCGCCGCCGATGAATAATGCATAGCTTTTGACACCGTCTGATTTCTCCCCGTCGTGACGACTGGTCTGACGTCCTTTGTGCTCCATAAATTCAACCACATTATCGGCCACATGCTCGGGGCTGCCGACGGTTTTGTTTACCCAGTTCACGCCGCTGGCAATCGGCAGGTTTTCATAGCCGCCGGCATAAGTGGCTACCATATCGAATCCGCTGCGGGTTTTATAGTGCTCTTCATCATCAGCGGCCAGCGCATGATCCAGCTCTTTTTCCACGCCGCGGTCCTTGACCCGCCCGGTACAAAAAAAGACATGGTGCGGATCAAACAGTTTGGTCATCATGCGGGCGGCAAGGCGAATTTGTGTTTTTGTTTTTTCCGGTGTGTTATCCCATTTGGTGCCGGACGAACCCGCTAATAAAATCGGCATCTTTCCCTGATAGCGGCGGGGCAGCGGCAGATCGTTTCTTGGCGCGTCGGGACGGGGTTTCAGGTACGCGATTTCTGTGCCGAAATGCTTGGTAAAACTGAGCATCGCCTCATCAAAAGATGAGCCATACGGGGCCGCAGAAGACGAGAATTTTCCTACAAATGCCGCTTCTTTTTCATTTAAAAAATCAATGCGTTGTTGCGCATAGGCGGTTTCCTTTTGACGCATATGCCGCAGCTGATCGACCGTGAGCCCTGCATAAACGGCGGTTTTTGCCTGTTGCAGGGGATCGGTTTGATAGGCGCCGGCGCCATCGCTGTTAACCACACAGGTGAACTGGCTTTCGACCCACGGTTTCATCGGGATATCCTGCGGGTAATCCGCATTTTGCAGTGCGATATTTGAATCCGGTATAAATTCCATCACGATATCGTGCTTTTTGGCTTTTTGTTTTAACGCAGACGTAATTTCGCCGCGCACTAAGTGCCCCACCCGGATATCTACGCCAAACTGCTCGGCCAGTTCAATGGCATGGCGTACGTTGTTGGCATTTTTGCTGGTTTCGCCGGCATGAATACGGATAACAAAATCATCGGTGAAGGGGGCATCTTCGCCGGCTCGGTATTTAACGCGTGACCGCCGCACCCAGCGCGCCATTTCGTGAAACGCCCAGTTGATGCTCTCGGGTTTATTCGATTCGTAACCCATAAAATCCACGCCGACGACATACGGGTTATGAGCAGCGACTTTGACCTTTTCGATATCCTGAGCAATGAGCTCCGGCGCTTTAAACCGGTGAATGCCGGCCAATAAACGGATATGCGTATCCGGATACCTCGCCTTTGCTTTGACAATCGCTTTGGTAGCTGATGCCAGCCAGTCAGGATTCAGTACCTCGCTGGTCGACATTTCGGCATACTGAATGCCTTTTTTGCTGTGGTTTTCAGCGATTTTAAGAATTTTGGCTTCCTGCAGTTCCTTGTTTTTCTCCAGCGGGTTGCGGAAGCGGTAAAATTTGGTGTCCATTTCTTCCGGCCCGATTGTGCTGTCAACCGGAATGCTCAACTGGGCAATAAACTGTTTGTAAAATGCCTGAGCGTTCGGGTCTTTGCTGCGCGCCAATTGCCGCAGATCAACACATTGGTGGGTGTCACCCGGTTGTATCGGCAGTTCCGAGGCAAGCGGCGGCAGGTTGAGATCAACCGCCGGCTTAAATGAGACGTCACGGGTGACTGCCTGGTCATGAACGTAATCAATTAAGTCAAAATTTGAGCCGGTTTGCGCTTTGATCAGCCCCAGCATATCCAGCGGATAAAACACCGGTTTGCTGGCGTTTGTAATAATATCCGACCATTCGGCGCCGGTCAGTTGTGCGGACAGATGGGTATGCAACTCGCTGGCCGGTAAGGCGTTATCATCCAGTTTTTCCAGTTCATCCCGCGGGTAGGGCAGCGTACTGAGCTGATAAGGCGTCATTTCTCGGGCTAGCATCCGCGTTTCACTCACCGCCAATGCACGAAAGGCGTTGCGTGTGCGATCTTCGGCAATCGTTTGATCGTCAACGGTGAATTTCGCAATCGGCTGATTGTTCAGGGTAATGTTAAATATGCGCGGTTGTTTATCATCCGGCAAGGGCAGCATCGTCTGATACACACCGGTTTCCACCGCGCTTGGGCGAAGTGCGTGACCTGGGCTGACGCGCTCCTGGCCGATGCCAAGCAGGTCCGTGATATTCTTGACCAGACGCGGGTTTGGGGAGCGGCCGAGGGTTTGCTCGCGCGCATCAAAACGTATCGCCAGTTTGCGTTGGCCGTTGTCAGTTATAATGGCAAGCTCAAGCGGAAGGGCCTGATTGTTGTCAAGATAAAGCGTTAACTTTTCTGAATCCCGGGATGCGTCTGCTTGCTCCATGAAATGCTCTTCTTGAAGTTATTATATGATTTTTCCCGGTTTTTGTATAGAACGCAAATGACGGTTCAATTTTTCATGAATCTGTCATAGTCTGCGCCTGATTGCTCTGTGAGACAAAGCTGCCTGTAACCAATCGTCGAATGCTTGCTGTTGTAGGCATAATGTGAAAAATGGCCAAAACCTCCACCCACTTTATCTGTCAGTCCTGCGGCGCGGTGCATCCCAAATGGGTCGGACAGTGCGAGGGATGCGGTGAATGGAACACGCTGGTCGAAGAGCAGATTCAGGAAACCCCCAAGGGCCTGAAAGCCGGTAAAAAGGGTAAGGGTCTGGCCTTTGCTGCGCTCGATGCGCCGCCCGATGCTCCACCCCGGCGCGAAACCACCATCGGCGAACTGGACCGCGTGCTCGGCGGCGGCCTCGTGCCGGGCTCGGCGGTGCTTATCGGTGGTGACCCGGGCATCGGCAAATCCACCCTGCTGTTGCAGGCGGCGGCGCTGCTGGCGCGGCAGGGCGCGCGGGTGGCATATATTTCGGGCGAGGAATCGGTGGCGCAGATTCAAATGCGCGCGCAGCGGCTGGGGCTGCTCACCCCCGGCGTGCAACTGGCTGCGGCCAACTCGGTGCGCGAGGTGCTGACCAGCCTGGAATCGGGCGTGGATGTGGCCATCATCGATTCGGTGCAGACCATGTTTGTCGACTCAATCGAATCGGCGCCCGGCACGGTGACGCAGGTGCGCGCCGTCTCCAACGAACTGATCCGACTGGCCAAGCGCCGCGATCTGAGCGTCTGGCTGGTCGGCCACGTCACCAAGGACGGGCAGATTGCCGGCCCGCGCGTGCTGGAGCATATGGTTGACACCGTACTGTATTTCGAAGGCGATCGCGGCCATGCGTTCCGCATTTTGCGGGCGGTGAAAAACCGCTTCGGCGCTACCGATGAAATCGGCGTGTTTTCCATGGGTGAGCAGGGGCTGCAGCCGGTGGACAACCCCTCGTCGTTGTTTTTATCGCCGCGCGAGCAGCCGGTGAGCGGCTCGGTGGTGTTTGCCGGAATCGAGGGCTCACGCCCTTTGCTGGTGGAGATTCAGGCGCTGGTAGCGCCCTCGCCGCTGGCCACCCCGCGCCGCGCCGTGGTGGGTTGGGATACGAACCGTCTGGCGATGATCCTGGCCGTGCTCGAAGCGCGCTGCGGCGTACGCTTTTCCGACAAGGAAGTCTATCTGAATGTCGCTGGCGGCCTGCGCATCAACGAGCCGGGGGCTGATCTGGCGGCTGCCGCCGCGCTGCTGTCGGCACTGGCGGATACTTCGTGTGATGCCAAAGGGGTGATTTTCGGTGAAATCGGCTTGTCCGGTGAAATCCGCCCCGTCGCCCGTGCCGAACTGCGCCTGCGCGAGGCGGCCAAGCTGGGCTTTGAAGCGGCGTTTGGCGTGTTTGGTGAGCTAAAGGCACCGGGGTTGCGGCTGCATCCGCTTACCCATGTGCGGGAGTTGGTGGCCCGATTCGCCGGGCATTGAATTTTTGCTTGCAAAAATTCTGCGACAATCCAGTATCCGCCACGTATGTGCCGGATTGCCACCGAATGGCTTTCCCGTGCAGGCATTGACCGGCGCATCAGCCGGGCCGTTGATAAAAGGATATACCATTATGGACGCACAGGCGATTGTTCGGGAACTGGAAAAACAGCGCGATCAGGCGCGGCTCGGCGGCGGGCAAAAGCGCATCGACGCGCAGCACGAACGCGGTAAGCTGACCGCGCGCGAGCGTATTGAGGTGCTGGTCGATCCCGATTCGTTCGAGGAATATGACATGTTTGTCGAGCACCGCTGCCAGCATTTCGGCATGGGTGAGCGCAAAATCCCCGGCGACGGCGTGGTCACCGGTCAGGGTACGATCAACGGCCGGCTGGTGTTTATTTACTCGCAGGATTTCACTGTGTTCGGCGGCTCACTTTCCGAGACCAACGCCAAAAAAATCTGCAAGATTCAGGATATGGCGCTGAAAATGGGCGCGCCGCTGATTGGCATCAACGATTCCGGCGGGGCGCGGATTCAGGAAGGGGTTGATTCGCTTGCCGGGTTTGCCGAGATTTTCCAGCGTAATGTACTTGCCTCCGGCGTCATCCCCCAGATTTCGGTGATTATGGGCCCGTGCGCGGGCGGGGCGGTTTATTCGCCGGCGCTGACCGATTTCACGGTGATGGTGCGCGGCACGTCTTATATGTATGTCACCGGGCCGGATGTGGTGAAAACTGTGACCCATGAGGAAGTCAGCCATGACGATCTGGGCGGCGCCAACGTGCATTCCAAGGAAACCGGCGTCGCCGATCTCGCCTTTGACAACGACATCGAAGCCCTGCAGCAGGTGCGCCGGCTGGTCAATTTTATGCCGCTAAACAACCAGAAAAAAGTGCCCGTCTGGCCGACGGAAGACCCCGCCGATCGCGTCGAGATGTCGCTGAATACGCTGGTGCCCGACCATTCCACCAAGCCCTACGACATGTATGAGCTGCTGTATCGGATTGTCGATGAAGGCGATTTTTTTGAACTCTCACCCGATTATGCGAGCAATATCATTGTCGGGTTCGGCCGGCTGGAAGGCGCGACGGTGGGTTTTGTCGCCAACCAACCGATGACGATTGCAGGCTGCCTGGATATCGACGCCTCACGCAAGGCGGCGCGCTTTATCCGTTTTTGCGACGCGTTCAATATCCCGATCGTCACCTTTGTCGATGTGCCCGGCTTTCTGCCCGGCACGGCGCAGGAACATAACGGCATCATCAAGCACGGCGCCAAACTGCTTTATGCCTATGCCGAGGCGACGGTGCCCAAAATCACGGTGATTACGCGCAAAGCCTATGGCGGGGCCTATATTGTGATGGCCTCTAAACATCTGCGCGGCGATATCAACTATGCCTGGCCGACGGCTGAGATCGCCGTGATGGGCCCTGAAGGCGCGGTGGAAGTGTTGTATAAGGGCAAGATCGACAGCGAAGAGGAAAAGGCGGCGCATGTCGAAGCCTATCGCGACCAGTTTGCCTCGCCCTTCGTGGCGGCTTCCCGCGGCTATCTCGACGACGTCATCCGTCCGCAGAATACCCGCTGGCGCTTATGCCGGACGCTGGAGATGCTGAAAACTAAAAAGCTAGACAATCCGTGGAAAAAGCACGATAACCTACCGCTTTAATGGCTTTCTGTCGCCTTTTGCTACGGCGCAAAAATGTCATATGATTGTCATGACTACAGCCGTGTTCCATGGTATTAATAAGTATTAATATGATGGGCGGATGGATATGAATGATTACTCAGAAAAATGGAAGCATATAGCTCCCCACACTCATGGATTGACATCACGTCGTGAGATCCAGGATAAGATGCATTCGGAGGGAGTGCCGCCATTAACTACGGAGCAGGCAGAGGCGCTGCAAGCCGACTACGAAGCGATCCTCGGAGAGCGCCCCTACAAAAAACATGGTATGCCCGACCGCGTGCAGGATTTCCTGAAAGTGCCTTATCGCAAAAGACGGCTGCTGCCGCCCGGTTCCGCTGTGTCCGACCGAGAAGGCCTTAACGAAAAACTCGACGCGTTATGGTTTGAGGGGCGAGGGATTGAGCGCCAGCTCGCGCCGCCTTTCCATCGTAACGGTCATGGGCGGTGAGAGCGTTAACATCTTCCCGCAGCGCAAAAAATCCGTGCATCGCCTGGAAATCTGCGATATATTGACCTTATCATTTATAAGAAACTGGAAAATAGCATCATTTTCTGTTAGTCGTTAACCGGCGTCCGGTTCGCCATGTTGGGCGAGTAAGTAAGAAAAAAAGCTAATACAGGATGATAACGTCTTTAATCTGTTGGAGGAACCATGCCTGCACCCACCATCGCCCAAATGGAACAAGAATGGGAACAAAGCCCGCGCTGGAAGGGCGTGGAGCGGCCCTATAGCGGCGCCGAAGTCGATCGCCTGCGCGGCACGGTGCCGATTGAGCACACTTTGGCCCGGCGCGGCGCGGAGAAACTGTGGAACTCTCTGCAGCAGGAGCCCTATATCAACGCACTGGGGGCGTTGACCGGCAATCAGGCCATGCAGCAGGTGAAAGCCGGCCTCAAGGCGATTTACCTCTCGGGCTGGCAGGTGGCAGCCGATGCCAACCTCGCCGGGGATATGTATCCCGATCAATCGCTGTATCCGGTCAATTCGGTGCCGGCGGTGGTGGAGCGCGTCAATCGCTGCCTGTTGCGTGCCGATCAGTTGCATCATGCCGAGGGCGACGATTCCATCGACTGGCTGCAGCCTATCGTGGCCGATGCCGAAGCCGGATTCGGCGGCAATCTCAATGCGTTCGAGCTGATGAAAGCGATGATCGAAGCGGGCGCCGCCGGCGTGCACTGGGAGGACCAGCTCTCCAGCGCCAAAAAATGCGGCCATATGGGCGGCAAAGTACTGGTGCCGATCGCCGAACATATCCAGAAACTGGTGGCGGCGCGGCTGGCCGCCGATATCTATGGCGTGCCCAGCATTATCGTGGCGCGTACCGATGCCAACGGCGCCTATCTGATTACCAGCGACGTGGACAAACGCGACGCGGCGTTTCTGGATAACAAGCGTACGGCGGAAGGGTTTTATGAATATCAGGGCGGGATTGACGCGGCGATCAATCGCGGCATCGCCTTTGCACCCTATGCCGATTTACTGTGGTGCGAGACCTCAACCCCCGATCTGAAGGAGGCCAGACAATTCGCCGAGGCGGTGCGCAAGGAGTATCCGGATAAGATGCTCGCCTATAACTGCTCGCCGTCGTTTAACTGGAAGAAAAATCTGGATGATATCACCATCGCCAAGTTCCAGAAAGAGCTCGGGGCGATGGGCTATAAGTTCCAGTTTATCACGCTTGCCGGCTTCCATGCGCTGAATTACGGTATGTTCGATCTGGCCAGCAAATATCGCGAGCACGGCATGACCGGTTATGTCGAATTGCAGGAGCGCGAGTTCGCCGCAGCCGAGAAAGGCTTCACCGCAACCAAACATCAGCGCGAAGTCGGCACCGGCTATTTCGATCAGGTGTCTATGGCGATCACCCGCGGCGAGAGCTCGACCAACGCGCTGGAAGGCTCGACGGAAGCGGCGCAGTTCAAGTAGAATACGGAATGCGGGAATACGGGAAACTTGCATCTCGCATTCAATTCCCGTATTCCCAATTTCCTGATTCGTATCAGCGGGTGTAGTTCAATGGTAGAACATCAGCCTTCCAAGCTGAATACGTGGGTTCGATTCCCATCACCCGCTCCAGCGCTATAGCACCATCAGGTGCTATAGCGCTGGACTGGTATTTGGGGGACAAGCCGCTGGTTCACAAATCGGCAGGAGGCCGATTTGGACGCCGGAGCGAAGCGACGGCGCCCGCAGGGCGAGGGCCAGCAGGCCCGAGTCAATTCCCATCACCCGCTCCATCATCGCTGCATAACGGCATGGCTGATTTGCCTGTCATATAACGGGTGGCGGCTGGTTGCCATCACGTCAAGCAGCGCTTGGCCTTTAACGTGGATGTTGCCGAATATTTCAGGAAATTCAATGTTCGTAAAATCAGAACGCACATAGGCGACGGGCGTGCCGTTTTCCAGCGTTTCCAGATGGCTGTTGACATGACTATGCCCACGCGCGGGTGAACGCTTTGCCCCTTCTTCGATTAATTCCCCCAAGGCATCGACATTAAAACTGTTGTCCAGTTCCTGCGAAATCCGCGTCAGCGGAATGCCGGCGACGTGCTGAGCGGCATTAACAATAAAATGCAGGCAGTTGGTGCCCACCAGCGGGACACTGTCGGCCGGTCGTTCGAACCGCTCCGTTTGTAAGTACAGCCCGGCCTCTTCTGCGCCGGTAAAATTCAACGTATTTTTTCCAGCCCGTTCATATTTATTTACGTGCACATTCAGATTCGCGTCGTAATAGGGCGTGAACGATACCGACATATCATTGACGATAGAAGTCGGGTTATTCGGGTCGGCAATCGCATCGGCCAGCGCCTTGTTGCGTGGCCTGATCTCCTCAGCCAGTGCACGCAGCGCTACGGCCACCGGGGTCACCTCGTCTATCAAGGTCATGTGATATTTTTTTTTCTGGGTGATGCGGGCTCGGATGTCTTCTCTGGTCTTTAGCAACACCTGGGCGTCTTCCGGATGTTGTGTGGCCAGTTGATATAATTCGTTCGACGCGTCTTCCAATGCGCTTTGCGGCGTCTTGCCGCCTTCATAGGTAAGTTTGAGTTGGTCCATCGTATCCCGCAAGGCCTCGGCACTATGTTTGGTTATCGGAAACGCTATGGCGCCATCACCTGTAAATACCTGAGGAGTCCGGGGCTCATTGCCGTAAAAATCGATGCCTAGCCATACTTTTTTAGTAACCGGATCAATAATCTGCGCGGCGGCATGGCCATGTAAATGCATCAGGGCGAAAATATAATTCATGGTTATACTCTAACGCATCCATGTGTCGGTTTTATGACTGTCAGCATGGATAATTTTCCCCTTGCTCGCGCCGTGTTTTTGGGCTAAACCCAGCGCGTTTTTTAGTGAATAACGCGCGATAAATATAAGGATGTATAATTATGTCGAAGGCGAAATTTGAGCGTAACAAGCCGCATTGCAACATTGGGACGGTGGGTCACGTGGACCACGGGAAGACATCGCTGACGGCGG